>JBILYP010000045.1:0-18503 GCA_044377675.1 Crocinitomicaceae bacterium | reverse complement strand
GTGTAAGCCACAATGCACCCCGTATCAACGCGCAACACTTCGCCATGATTTAATTTTCTACTCATCACGTGTCCTCCTGCGTGACAAAAAGCCATTCCATCACCTTCCAATTTTTGCATGATAAATCCTTCTCCACCAAACAAACCCGTACCTAGCTTACGCTGGAACTCAATACCAACAGAAACCCCTTTAGCAGCGCACAAAAATGAATCTTTTTGACAGATTATTTTACCATTATATTGCTGTAAATCAATTGGGATAATTTTTCCTGGATATGGAGAAGCAAATGCTACGCGCGCTTTACCAAAACCCGTATGCGTAAACGCGGTCATAAACAAGCTTTCACCAGTCAATAATCGTTTTCCTGCGCTCCATAGTTTCCCCATGAATCCCTGTTGCTGTTGCGATCCGTCTCCAAAAATAGTTTCCATTTGGATACCATCGTCCATATACATAAATGCTCCAGCCTCAGCTATTGCTGTTTCCTGCGGATCGAGTTCAATTTCAACCAATTGCATTTCCTCTCCCTTGATAAAATAATCTATTTCGTGGTTTGATCTCATTTTATTATTTTTGATAAACAAATATAACGGAAAAGAGTATTGTTTTATTCCCGTTTTAAACTGATTAACTTATTTTACAAGAATATCCTAAAATACCCTTACTGTTTCGCTTGAGTTGTTTTTCAAGAAGTTTATGAAATTGAATAAAATCGAGGCTACTCTTTTACATACTTTAGCACATGCCTATTTCCTTGTTTATCCTTAATTGTCAAATAAAACATACCATTGCAATATGCTGGAAGACATACGTAATCTCCCTCAATTATTAACATTACTTCTCTTCCACAAGCGTCAGTAGCAGCAATTGATTCAAAATTAGTAGCTAATACTCTTCCATTTCCTGGATTTGGAAAAATTGAAATCTCCAATTGAGATTCTTCAACTCCCAGCTGGTCGATTACGATACAATCAGAAGTGTCTGAGCATCCATTTGCCAAAGTAACAATTACTGCATATTGACCATTTATTGGTGGGGTATATTGAACGGATGTAGCACCTGGAATCAAAGTTAAGGATGGACACAAAAGCCATTGATATAGAGCGTTTGATTGCAACGAAGTAATTTGACCGTTGAGAAACTCCAACCCAATATTAGGCGATGGTAAAACGCTAATCACTTGGGAAGATGTGTCAGAAGTGATTGCATTACAAGCAACGAGTTGAACAACATAATTTCCTGGGGCATCGTAGCACATAGCTGATGGATTTTGAAGAGAGGAAACTACACCATTACCAAAATCCCAAGCATACGTTTGCGCTCCAGTACTTGAATTGGTGAAAGCTAAACAACCTCCTTGACATAATTGATTGGCACTGAAAGTAAAATCAGAAAACACAGTGGGTTGACCTGGAGTAATAATACGCACATTATTAATTGCCAATGAAGGGTCTGAACCAGCGCCATCATTGTCATTTACCCATTCAAAACCAATCTTTAAATTAGGGATATTCGCACATGCTAATGGCAAAACGGATGAAAATGAAGACCATAAACCCTGGCCATTTCCGCAGGTTGTTGCAGAAGTAATAGTTTGCAGATTTAACCAAGTATTACCCCCATCAATACTGTAGATTACTTTTGCAAAATCAGCCGCAGATTGACCAACACCAATATAATCAAACTCCAATAATAAATTTTGAATGTTTGTCGTATTTATAACGTTTGCATAAACAACTCTTTTGTGTGTTGTAGCATCAATGAAACCAAGCCCACCGTCACCGGCGTTATACGTTGCGCCTGCTCCAACACACCAGGTGCCTTGACAGCCAACATGAAGTGTTTTATTCCCATTAGAGGCAAGCCCGCAACCTCCAACCGCAACGCCACCTTCTGCATCCGAAATAAACCAAGAATTGGCATCAACCCCATTTATCCCTGTGGATTGATTTAGATTCCAATTTGAGGGAGACTCAAAATCATCCTGCCAAACAACAACTTGTGAATAACCCAAATAAGAAATAAGTAGCAGACTTAAACAAAACAATATATTTTTCATAACAACTTAATTTTGATGTGAATATATAAAAATTATTTACTAACCGCCATAGATTTCAGAATTGAACTTACTTTTGATAAAAAAACATGAAACTACTTTTTTGGATTATTCTTTTTTGGTCTATTGGCTCAGTTTACAGCCAAAACATCAACGGTACATGGCACGGGTTGTTAGATGTTGGCAAAAAACTTCGTTTAGACATTCATATTACCCAAGAAGGAAGTAGTTTTTCTGGAAAGTTAGACAGCCCTGATCAAGGAACAAAGGATATACCTGCTACAAAAGTGGAGTTTAGCAATGGCTCGCTCATTTTTGAAGTTAAAAACCTGGGAGTCGCTTATTCTGGCTTACTTAAAAATGATACAATAGCTGGAACGTTTCAACAAGGAAGCTTTACTACTAGTTTAGTATTGACAAGGGAAGAGGTTCTTGTAAAAAAAGCCAACAGACCTCAAGAACCAAAAGCGCCATTTTCCTATGTGGAAACCGTGGTGACATTTGAAAATTCAATTGAAAAATTTCCCTTAGCAGGTACGTTAACTCTACCAAAAGGAGATGGGCCATTTCCGGCGGTGATTTTAGTGAGTGGTAGTGGTCCACAAGATAGAAATGAAGAGATTTTAGGACATAAACCCTTTTGGATAATCGCGGATTATTTGACTTCTCAAGGATTTGCAGTATTACGCTATGATGATCGAGGTACTGGTCAATCTAAAGGTGATTTTGCTTCAGCAACTTCTGTTGAATTGGCTACTGATGCTGAAAGTGCAATAGACTTCATGAGAAACAACCCAAAAATTAAAAAGGATAAAATTAGCATAGCAGGACACAGCGAAGGAGCCATGATTGCGGTGATCTTGGCGGCACGCAGAAAAGACATTCATTCAATTGCACTTTTGGCCGGACCTGGAATTCAAGGTAGCGAGTTACTATTATTACAACAATATTTAATCAATAAAGCGAATGGGGTTCCTGACAAAACAAATAAAGCGATACAAAGATTTAACGGGAAAATTTATAAAATCGTTGTTAATCAATCCAGTATAACAGATTCGAAACCAATTATTGAGAAAGAAATTCGAAAAGCATTAAAAAATACCAAGGATGAAGATTTGCCAGGAAATAGCTCGAAAGAACAGCTAATTCAAGAGTCTCTTAATACTATTTGTAATCCTTGGATGTTTTATTTTATCAAATATAACCCCAAATCGGATTTAGAAAAAGTAACTTGTCATGTGCTGGCACTTAATGGCAGTAAAGATTTACAAGTTCCGCCCAAGGAAAATCTAGGAGCTATGCAAAAGTATATTCCAAAGTCAAGTAAAAACCTGTTTTTCAAAGAATTACCGAACTTAAATCACTTATTTCAGGAATGTGAAACCGGAAATCCACAAGAATATGGAGCCATTGAGCAAACAATCCAGCCTGAAGTTCTGAAAATACTTGGTAATTGGCTCAAATCCATTCAATCCAACTAAAATGGGGAAAGCATTAGCATTGGACTTTGGGTTGAAACGAACTGGCCTTGCTTTAACAGACGATGCGCTAATCTTCGCTTTTGGACATAGTACCGTTGAAAGTAAGGATCTTATTGCAACCTTAAAAATCTTAATCCCTCACGAAAAAATTACTACAATTGTTCTTGGTAAACCAAAAAGACTTGACAATAGTTTATTTGAGATAAATGCGAATATTGATCAATTAATCGTATTACTGAAAACTGAATTTCCAGCATGTGAAATAGTTCAAGTAGATGAGCGATTTACCTCTAAAATTGCAGCCCATGCCATTTCACAATCAGGGAAAGGAAAGAAAGAACGACAAAGCAAGGAATTGGTTGATAAAGTGAGTGCAACCCTTATTTTGCAATCATACCTTGAACAGCAATCATCATTTAGCACCTAACAGGAGGGCGCCATTTTTCAATAGGATACCTTCACCACTTTGAATCCATGGCATATAAATAGCCGTGTTTTGAGAGGGTTCTTGTTTGTATAAAACATCAAATCGTTTCTGATTCCATTTCATATTCACGGTTTCTCCCGCATCATTCAGTTGAAAATCTTGATCACCGAAACTAAATTGAATTGCTTTTTTTGTAATCGCGTGATAATGAATAACACCCGGGTATAGCTTGGAGTATGATTCCATTAGTAAATGAATTTTAGCTACTTGTTCTGGTTTACTTTTATAAAAACAGTGTATTTGATTTTTATATTTTAGTGCTATCACTAATTGATTGTGATTAAAAACACATAATTCTGATTTAGTCAATGCCGCGTTTCTTTCGTAAACAATATAAAGAACCGATAAAAAATATAGGGAATAACCTACTAGTAATTGCTTCCGTTTTTTGGCATATAAAATCAGGTAAATAAAGAGTATCATCATCAATAAAACCAACCAAAACGGAACCGAAAAGCCATAAGCCACGGCTCCAGGCAACCCATCTATTTGTTGTACAATCCAATACATCAAATAAACAGAAAACCCCAAAATTATACCAACAAACTTCGATAAAACAGGAATCCATTTAACAACAAACAACAAAAACCCGAGCCCCATAACTATCGCAGAAAAGAACATTAAACCTAGGTTGGTTAGCACAAAGTAATTTGGGAATTGATGAAAATAATACAAGGAAATACCCGTTGTCATGAGTTGAGCCGCAAACCCCAAAGCCGTTCCCTGCCACAATTCCCGCAAGCGTGCATGCCGAAAATGCAATAAGCCCTCAATTTTTTGATAGAACAAGAATATTCCAACCATGGCCAAGTAAGAGAGTTGAAATCCAATATCCATTAAATAAAGAGGATTGAGCACCAACAAAATAAAGGCGGACAAAAACAAGGAATTGAGGGAGTCATATTGCTTTGCACTGACTTGTGAAAGCGCAACGAAAGTAAACATCAATACAGCACGGACAACACTCGCTGAAAACCCCGTTATTAAGGCATAAATCCACAGAAAAATTACAACGACCCAAGTTGCTTGTTTTTTAGTAATAAAACGAGGAAAAAAACCAAAAACGGTTATGAACAAGTACATAATTAATCCCACGTGCATCCCTGAAACAGCCAAAATGTGCATGGCACCTGTATTTGTGAACGCATTTTTTGTTTCTGTATCTAAAAGCGATTTGTCACCTAGAATTAATGCCTGCGCAATAGCTAAGTCATTTCCGCTTAGATTTTCATGGAGCGCCGACTGTAAATAGCTTGAAAAGCCATTTAAAAACTGATCAAATAGTGAGGGTTTTTGTTCATTAATCCAAATAATTTCATCCTTTGTAGCAAATGCAGTAACGTCTATTCCGCGGGAATTCCAATAATACTCAGCATTAAATTCACCAGGATTATTTTTGTTTTCAATCGGTGTAAATTCAGCCCCAACAAGCAATATATCTCCTTTTTGAATATAGGAAGCGTCCTTATTTATGTATAAAAGAACGTGGTTTTTACCATTCACACTTCCTTTTTGGGTGAAAATCGTATGTACTCTTCCAATTGCTTTATTCCAGTCACCAGAGCCTTGATTTATTTCTGTAATTTCCAGTTGAACTAAATCTCCTTTCGCATAACCAGAGTGCTGAAATTTTGGATTGAATTCTTCATAAAGAGAACCAACAAAACATCCTAATACAAAACCCAAAAAATATACAGTACCATATTGAAAAACACCAAAATTAGTAGTCACTTGTCTCAAAAAGAAAATTGCTCCTAACAGAACAACTCCCAACAGGATGAGCGGAGAAACCACAGAGCTGGTAGCAAACACGAGAAACAAACCTATAATAAAAGGAATGCATACATGTAAAAAAGGGCGTTTATAAAAGTCTAGTTGCATAAATTTCAGGCGGAAGATACTAATTTCTTTTCAGGTGCTTTACGATTAGACTGAAACAGCTATGTGTTAATATCATATGCATTTTACTTATCTTTGTCACGAATAAGAGCCACCTGAACGTATGCCAATCATTGGAAAGCTAATTAAGAAATCAACTGAAATCAGTTACCGAAAAAACCAGAACAAGGGAAAGGAATATACTATTCAAATTGAAACCCTCCAAGCATTGGTAGAGTATGCCAAAAACACTCAGTTTGGATTGGTTCATAATTTTCATACTTTTTTACCCGACCAAGACTTGGTGCAAGGATTTCAACAAGCTGTTCCAATTACAGATTATGAGGAGTTTTATGAAAAATGGCTCATTAAATCAATTGCGGGAGAAAAGAATCATACGTGGCCTGGTCGAATTAAATTTTATGCTTTATCTTCAGGTACAACAGGTTCACCCAGCAAACGCATTCCGGTTACCGATAAAACTATTCGATCCTTTCAAAAATCAAGTATTCGACAATTATCGATTTTACATGAACTTGATTTGCCGGAAACCTTTTATTCTACTCAAGTTTTAACCGTTGGTGGGTGCACTAAATTAATCAAGAAAAAAACACATATTGAAGGGGATTTAAGTGGTATTTTAAAACGGAATACATCCATTGTTGCAACTCCATTCACTCGGCCTGGAAACAGAATAGCCGGAATAAAAGATTGGAATGAACGGTTGAAAATAATTGTTGAAAAAGCTCCTAAATGGAACATTGGTGCCATGGTAGGAATACCAAGTTGGTGTATTTTGTTGTTAGAAGAAATTGTAAAACACTATCAACTGAATTCAATACAAGATATCTGGCCCAACTTTCAAGTATATGTGCATGGAGGAGTATTTATGGAGCCCTACATTGCACGACTCGAAAAAATTAGCTCAAAAAAATTATTTCTATTGGATACCTATTTAGCCAGTGAGGGCTATTTTGCTTATCAAGGATCCACCAAGCGCAAAGGAATGAGACTTCTCTTAAACACGGGGATTTTTTATGAGTTTGTGCCTTTCAATTCTGATTTTTTCGACGAAAATGGGGTGCTTATAAATAAACAAACTGCTTATTCACTAAGTGAAGTAACTCAAGGGATAGATTATGCCTTGGTTATTACCACAAACGCTGGATTATGGCGTTATATGATTGGAGATTTGGTGCGTTTTGTGGACGTGTCGGAAAGAGAAATAATCATCACAGGGCGCATTAAGCAATTTCTAAGTTTATGTGGTGAGCATCTTACTTTAGATAATATCAATCAAGCTATTTTAGCAGTTTCTCAGGAATTAGATATTGAAATTACGGAATTTTCTATTGGCGCGGATGAAGCGAATAGTTTGCACAATTGGTTTTTCGGAACAAATAAACCGAATGAGGTTGATGCAGCCCAATTAATGCAAGAAGTGGATAAAAAACTTTGCGAACTAAACGATGATTATCAATACGCAAGAAAATACACATTAAAAAATCCGATACCTCACGTTTTAGACACAACACGCTTTTATACCTACCTTAATATTTTGGGTAAATCCGGTTCACAAACCAAATTTCCTCGGGTAATGAAAAAAGAACAGTTTGAACCATGGAAAGCATTTTTACAAGAAAATAGATAATGTAACCATTTGATTGATTTACATGAGAATGAAACAAACACTTGTATTGCTTATTATTGCGCTTAACTTCTCCGTTTACGCACAAGACAGCCTCGTAATATACTTTGGTTTTGATAGCTATATTCTTACCAAAAAATCACGTGATCAGTTGAGCACACTAAAAAAATCAGGTAAAAACATTAGTTCAATTCATGGTTTCACCGACACGTGTGGTAGCGTTGTTTATAATAAATGGCTTTCTGAAAAACGTATTGCTTCTGTTGTAAAACACGTAGGTTCAAATTCAATTGATGACAAAAATGCATTTGGCGAGGAATTCCTATTTGCTTCAAAAAATAAAGAAAATAGAAAAGTGTTGATAATCTACAATTCAAATTCGAACAATGATAATATTATAAAAAAAGAAAGTATTTCTTCACAAATAACAGCTGGAAAAGTAGGTGAGAAAATTCAGTTAAAGTCCTTAAATTTCTATCCCGGAATTGCTGATTTATTGCCCCAATCGGCAGGCGTGCTAAAAGAATTACTATTGGCCATGAATAAGAACAAAAAACTAATCATTGAAATACACGGGCATATTTGCTGTGCGCCTGAGGATTATGCCAATTTATCTAGTGAAAGAGCGCAAACCGTTTATCAATACTTAATACAGAATAGTGTTGACCCAGCCCGTATGAACTTTAAAGGATTTGGTGTTTCGCAGCCGCTTTTTCCCATTCCTGAAAAAACGGAAGAGGAACGTGTTGGTAATCGCCGCGTAGAGATTAAAATAATTTCTAATTAACAAAAAAGCCACTCGAAATGAGTGGCTTTCCTTATATTCTTAGTTGGTAAATTAAACCAATCCTTGATCAATCATAGAATCAGCAACCTTCACAAATCCTGCAATGTTTGCACCTCTTACATAATCTACGTTCCCATCAGCACCTTTACCGTATTTCACACACGCTTCGTGGATAGAAACCATGATGCCATGTAAACGTTGATCCACTTCTTCAGCAGACCACGATAAACGCAATGAATTTTGTGACATTTCCAAACCAGATGTAGCAACACCACCAGCGTTAGAAGCTTTTCCTGGAGCAAAAAGAACATTTGCATGTTGGAATGCTGCAATTGCTTCTGGTGTAGAAGGCATGTTTGCTCCTTCAGCAACACATTTTACTCCGTTTGCAATTAATGCTTTTGCTTCCTCACCATTCAATTCGTTTTGAGTAGCGCAAGGTAAAGCGATATCTACTTTAACTTCCCAAGGTCGTTTTCCTGCTACAAATTTAGCTGAAGGATACGTAGTAGCATATTCAGAAATTCTTCCTCTTCGGTTATTTTTAAGTTCCATTACATAAGCCAGTTTCTCAGCTGTAATTCCATCTGCATCGTAGATATATCCTTCAGAATCTGAAAGTGTAACTACTTTTGCTCCCAAATGAGTTGCTTTCTCACATGCATATTGTGCCACGTTTCCAGATCCTGAAACCGCTACAATTTTACCGTTGAAAGAATCTGCTTTTGTAGCCAACATTTCTTGTGCAAAATATACCGTTCCGTAACCCGTTGCCTCCGGACGAATCAATGATCCACCCCAATTACGCGCTTTACCGGTTAATACTCCCGTAAATTCGTTGCGTACGCGTTTGTATTGACCAAACATGTAACCAATTTCACGACCACCAACACCGATATCTCCCGCAGGAACATCCGTATCAGCACCAATATGGCGACATAATTCAGTCATAAACGATTGGCAAAATTTCATTACTTCATTGTCTGACTTACCTTTTGGATCAAAATCAGAACCACCTTTACCACCACCCATAGGCAATGTAGTAAGCGAGTTTTTGAAAATTTGCTCAAATCCTAAGAATTTTAAGATAGACAAATTAACACTTGGGTGAAAACGTAATCCACCTTTATATGGTCCGATTGCTGAGTTGAATTCAACACGGTATCCACGATTTACTTGAACACTTCCGTTATCGTCCAACCAAGGAACTCGGAAAATAATAGTTCTTTCCGGCTCAACAATACGATCTAAAATTTTAGCCGTTTTGTACTTCGGGTTTTCCTCTATTACAGGAATTACCGCTTCCGCTACTTCTTGAACAGCTTGAATAAACTCAGGCTCTCCTCCATTTTTTGCTTTAACGCGATCCATAAATGCGTCGATAGCTGATTGATATTTACTTGACATACGTGATTGATGTTTTAACGTTTTCGAAGCAAAAGTAATTAATTTTTACTATTCAAAACATGGTTGGAAATAAAAGTGATTGTTAGATTGAATTAAGTTTTTCCATTACTTTTGTCTTAATGCGATTAATCAAAGAAATTCCTCACGACAATTACCGAATCACGGTGCACAATTACAATGCAAAATATTTGCTAAAAATTGAATTGGGTCAATTTGAACAAGTGTTTAAAATTGGAGAAACGGATATAATGTCGTTGGATGAATTAGAAAATATGGTAACTCCCCAATTGCTTTCAAACTGTTTGAGTAGGTTTCTTCAAATGCGTGAAGATTGGGAAATGGCATTTCAACATAAAAACATAAAAAATGAATAAATTACTTGTACTTGCATCAATTGTTTCACTAACCATTATTGGATGCTCCGAAAAAAAACCTGCTCCATCAACCACAACCACAGTTGAGAAACGGGACATGAAGGGAATTAAAATTGCCTATTACAACAGCGATTCTCTAAAAGAGAAGTTTATTTTTTTCAAGGAGCAAGATTCCATGATGAATGCTAAACAAAAAGGGTTTGAGGCTGAAATGCAACGGAAACAAAGCGAATTTGAGGCATTTATAACAAAAAATGAAGGCTTGATGAAACAAGGGTTGCTTTCTGAAAATGAGCAAGTGGCACTTTCTCAAAAAGCACAGTCAATGCAAAAACAAATTGCTGATTATCAACAAAATCAAGGGCAAGCATTAGAAAAAGAAGCTATTGATAAAATGACCGTAATTGGAAATAAAGTGGAGAAATTTGCTAAAGAGTTTTCTCAAAAAAATAAAATAGATATTTTACTAATTCACGGTAAAGGCGGCCAAATTGGATTTATTGAAACCAACATGGATGTCACTAAAGAGTTTGTCAATTACCTGAACGAAAAGCAAGCAGAAATTGCTAAAGACTTAAAATAAGATGATATTAGCCCAGCAAAAACAACAAGAAAATATTGCTGAATACTTGTTATACATGTATCAAATTGAGGATATTATCCGCGCTTTTCGGTTTGATCTAGAGACTATTGTGCAACATACCGTATTGCCACTTACCCAAAACGAACAAGAAATTGCGGAGTATAAAAAATGGTATGAAGGACTCATACGACAAATGAAAGCACAACGCATTGAACAAAAGGGACATTTAGCAGATATTCAAGATGTTGTAATTGAACTTTCCTATTTGCACAGCACCTTATTGACGGTTTACAACGACGAAAAATATAAAACACTCAATGAACAAGCGGTGAGCACCCTTGAGGAATTTAAGGTAAAGTCTATTTTGCAAGACAAAAACACGGTTGAAATATTGTTGCATGCCATGTATATGAAATTACTCATGCGCCTCAAGAAGCAGGAAATCAGTTCCGAAACAGAAGAAGCATTTGATACGATGCGCATACAATTGGCCTATTTGGTGAAAGCATATCACCAGATGAAAAATGGTACGTTGAGCTATTTGCAGAATTAAGAAAATTCGGTGGAAAATCTTGTATTGCACTTCTTTATTAAATGATTATTTCTGAAGAGTAAATCTAGTTTGAACAACCTAAATATTTTGATTGCTAATTTTTGTAACCCAAACATTTCCAGTTTTTTGTGCGAAAACAGGCATGTTTTTTTCTATCATTTTCTTGACAGATCCTTCAGCATAGAGCAAGGCCGTTGCAGATTCTATAGCAATGCGTGCGTTGGTTTCATTTAAATGCTTCTCCTGAATTGTGAAGGGTGGAAGCATGTTTTCTTGAAATTGATTTCTATGGGCATGAACAGTAAACTGAATAGTTAATTCAGCTATAGACAATACTTTTCCATCCATTTTTTGATAGCATGAAAAAATCGCTTGTTTAAATTCAGAAATTTCTATTGCTTTAGCCAAAGTTTGGGTGAAAGCCAATGCTTTAATTGTTCGTGCTAAGACCCAGCATTTTTCATAATTTGAGTATTTTGGCATGATGGTTAGCACATCTAAAATATGTTTATACATTTTTTGTATGTTTTTTTCTTTGATAGAATCTAACAATATTCGCATCTCAATTATTCGAGATACTTGATGAAAATGTAATTGCTGAAAATTAAGGTTTGTATCCGAAATTAAATTATTATCCATTTTTTGGACCTGTTGATTTTTATATATTTTTTTAGAATTCACAAAACAGGTATGAAAAATCGAATTTTCCAGCTGATTTTTGGTTTTTACATAATAGTTGGAAAGCGCTTCCGAATAATAATTTCCGGGATCATCTTCATCTACAAAGCTTTCATAGAAAAGTGCTCTGCCATTTTCAATTTCAATAAGCGCCTTCAGAAAGCCCTCTTTATCAGTGTGTTGCCTAACCGAATTACCCAAAAACATGGTCATGTCGTTTTTTGATTCACGATTCATAAACTGAAAACTTTCCAAAATAATTTTAACACTCTTCCAATCATGTGAATGAATGGAAAGTTCAAGGGCGGTATATGAAAAATCTCCTGTTTGAAATTGCCCAAATGGATTTGCTAAAGCATATTCCAAATGATGTTTAACACTAATTTTGAATTCATTGAATGAGGCATAATCAACATAGTTGGCTAGTAGATTAAGTGTGGACGCATAAGGACGATGATCACTTTTTAATATGCCAAAAAAACGTGCAAGCGTATGAGCAGAAATTATTATTCCCTGTTCAGCCATTTTTTCTGAGAGCTTTTTGCAATCATAAAACTCTGAAACAGAAACAGTTGCCTTTTGCTGAATTTTTCCACCTAATTCTCTCAGAAAATAGGATTCTTCAGGCAGTAAAAGTTGTTTTTTCATACGTAAATAAACAAGTAATAAATATACAAAAAACTGTGATATGAAGTTGCAACAAGATGCAATGAGGAGCTGAGATAAGATTTTATAGTTTTGATGAGAAATGAAAAGATTTTTTGATTTTTTGCAAGCAACAACCCAAGAGTGGATAGATAATGGAACTTGTTCTGATGCAGTAACTCTGAATGATGCCATGAGTGAGCCTTTTTTTGATACAGCAAATCCTCATTTTTTTACGGGAGATATTAATGCTAAATTGGTGATGGTTCAACTTAATCCAAAAAGAGACAGAGCCGAATTCAACAAAAAAGCAACTCATGACTTTGAATTTTATTTAGATTATTATTCTAATTATGGAAAATTTGTTTACGGAAAAAAATCAACCAAATTATTTAAATCAAAATTTGATCAAAAGCTTATTAGATTTCTTAGGCCATTAGACATTATTGATTTAAATGATGATGATGTTTTTCAAAACCTAGAAAATGTTGTTGACCAAAAATTACAGATTGAATTTATTCCATTTGGGTCACCAAGTTTTGATTACAATATCATTCCTTCCCATTTTTTGAAAAAACACCTTGAAAATATTTTGTGTTTAATTAGTTCAACAAAGAGGAGTTGTGTGATCTTTGGAGGAAGGGTTTTTTCACTAATTCTAAGTCCATATATCAAAGAGAGGAGGGTTCATAGGTTTAAACTTCAAAAAACGAATGGAGAAATCTCAAAAAATGAATACGAAATTGAGAAGGTAAAGATTTATTTTGAAGATAAATCATTTACCGCATTTGTTGCTCCACATTTTGCAATACAAGGAATGCCAGTTGAGGCTTATGGTAGAAAATTAAAAGAGTTAATGAGTAATAATTAATAGTTTAAAAAATGAGTAAAGTTGTTGAAATTGAATTCAATGAAACGGTATTTGTATCATCAGGTGTCAGAATACCTAAAGGAATGAAATTAAAGGTTAAAACATCTAATGATTTTCCAGGACAATGGGAAGTAAAAGAAGAACTTACAAAAACAGGCTTTTGGAAATCTGAATATAATTGTGGTCTTGATGGAACGTATTCTGTCTTAAGATCTAATTCATCTCTTAACCAAGGCAAAGCAAAGAAAAATAATTTGCCTTTTATCCGAAAATTTTTATATTACACAATTGGATTAATAATTCCTTTTGTATTTGCAAAACCAATAATTAATTTTCTACATTCATTTTTGAGTTTTGATGGGATTCTTTGGAAAAACGGCGAAAAAAATAATTCTTCAATTATTGATGATATTCCGAGATTTAAAAGAGCAGTATTTGGTATTATTATGCCTTGGTGGTTACTTAAAATGATATTTGGTAAAAAATAACGATTCTCCCGCTGCATAATCCTCAATTCCTTCGTGGATTGGGGCTTTTGTTTTTCTGATGGCTGCTTTCTAGAAAGAAATTCGAATTATTTTGAAGATTCGTTTAATTTTACACCTATGAAATTCGAATCCAAACTACCTCATGTGGGCACTACCATTTTTACGGTAATGTCTAAATTGGCAACCGAACATCAAGCCATTAACCTTTCGCAAGGATTCCCTAATTTTCCAATTGACCCAATTCTGGAAGAAATTGTCAAAAAAAAGGCTTCCGAAAACGTTCATCAATATGCTCCCATGGCAGGCTTGCTGGTATTGTTGGATCAGATTAGCGCTTTGGTTTACAAACAATACAATCGAAAGACAGATCCGCAATCGGAACTTTTGGTAACTGCGGGAGCAACCCAAGCAATTTTTACAACCATTCAAGCTTTGGTGCACACCGGTGAAGAAGTAATTATCCTTGATCCAAGTTATGATTGTTATGAATCGCCCGTAATTTTGGCAGGAGCCAAACCTGTTCGAATTCCATTAAATGAGCACTTTCTTCCAGATTGGAATAGAATTCGTTCCTTAGTTACCAATAAAACCAGATTAATTATCACCAATAATCCGCACAATCCAAGTGGAACTATGTGGCGGAAGGAGGATATGGTTGAACTGGAGAATCTAGTGCAAAAAAATCCGAAATTATTAGTTCTTTCGGACGAAGTATATGAATACATTACGTTTGAAAATAAGCATTTGTCCGTAAATTATTCCGAAATTCTACGCGCACGTTCCATTATTACCTCATCTTTTGGTAAAACGTTTCACATTACTGGATGGAAAATAGGATATATCGTTGCGCCAGAGGTGATCATGAATGAAATAAAAAAAGTGCATCAGTTCCTCGTGTTTTGTGTCAACAGCTTAGCACAAGCTTCATTGGCCGAATATATGAATCAGGTGAATGTACATGAATTAGGTCAATTCTATCAACAAAAAAGAGATGGTTTTCGTAATCAACTAAAAAATAGTCGTTTTGAGTTATTACCTTGTGAAGGAACGTATTTTCAATTGGCAAGTTATGGGGAAATTTCGGACGAAAATGATGTTGATTTTGCTAAAAGACTCGTTTTAGAACATGGAGTGGCAACCATACCTCTTTCTGTATTCAATGCAAATGGTGAGGACCGAAAAATGCTTCGTTTTTGCTTTGCCAAAGATGAAAATACCATTCAACAAGCAGCTGAGAAATTATGCAAGATTTAAAAATTAGTTTAATTCAAGTAGATCAACTTTGGGAGGATAAATCGGGTAATTTTTCCCTCTATGAAAGTTATTTCAACGAATTAATTGACGTGGATTTAATCCTACTTCCTGAAATGTTTCAAACAGGTTTTACCATGAACACAGAAAAACTATCTGAAGACTGGCAAGCATCAGAGGGTATTGAATTTCTGAAACAGTGGTCAAACAAACTTCAGTCGGCTATTTATACCTCCTTAATTATCAACGAAGAAGAAAAAATTTATAATAGAGGTATTTTCGTTTTTCCGGATGGTGCTATAACTAAATATGACAAACGGAAATCCTTTGGACTCGGAGGAGAAGATCAGTTTTTTACAGCTGGGGGAAAAGAAACCATCGTTACATGGAAGGGCTGGAAAATCAATTTGCAAATTTGCTATGATTTACGCTTTCCGGAAATGATTCGCAATCGAATGGAAGGAGAAAAAGCAGCATACGATTTATTGCTTTATATTGCCAATTGGCCCGAAAAGAGAATAGAACATTGGACAACTTTATTAAAAGCTAGAGCCATTGAAAATCAGTGTTTTGTGGCAGGCGTTAATCGAGTAGGAACAGACGGTAATGTCTTGAAATACTCGGGAGGAAGCGTGATTTATGACGCGCTGGGGCAATGCATTTCTACGGCACGAAACCACCAAGCAGAAATCGTTTTTGGTACCCTTTCGGGAACTGAATTAATTAATACTAGAAAAAACCTTCCTTTTTTGAAAGATTGTTCAATAAAATAATTCGAAATCAGTATATTTGAGTCTAAAATTAATTTGATATGAAAAAATCTGTACTTAGTATTGCACTAGTAGCACTTACGGCAGGGGCATTTGCTCAGACCAATGTGAATCCAACTCAAAAAGCACTTATGCATCCAGATAAGGAGTTCGGAAAAAACACAGAGAACAACATTTCTTCCGTTAAAAATGGAGGTGATATCATTTGGCAAAATGATTTTTCTGTTCCGCAAGATTGGACAATTGGCACAAATGGTCAGGGAACATTTATTATCGGGAATAGCTCCCACCCTCAAATGGCTGATGTAACCCAATATATGGGTACATTGTCTACAACGGGTACGACAGCAAGTAACGGATTTGCTTTTTTTAATGGTGTTCAGTATTTGATCGCAGGAACCGTAACTCCACAAGACACTTGGGTGACTTCAGACACAATCGATTTATCATTATATCCATTGAATTACATTACACTAAGTTTTAACCAACGTTTTAGACATTTAAATTTTGATTCTACTTTGGTTGAAATTTCTGAGGATGGAGGTCAAACATGGGTGTCGTATGCATTAAACGAAGGAATTGTAACTAATGATCCGGCAATACAAAATACCGTTTTAAAATCAATACCTGTTAATCAAAGTGCATTGACAAGGATTCGCTTTCGTTGGAAAAGTGATTCATCGGATTCTCAATTTGGAAGTGGATACGGTTGGATTGTTGATGATGTAAAATTGATAGAGCCTTATTTGGATGAAGTAAGCATCTCCAAAACTTTCACCAACGACGTTATTAATTCATACGATTATTATTCAACCCCATTAACTCAAGTTTCACCTATGATTTATGGTGCAATCGTTGAAAATTTGGGTGCGGCTCCTGTATCTAAATACATCAAATTTGAAGCGACGCGTGCGGCAACAAGTGTTTATTTAGATTCTATGATGGTTAATTTAGCTCCTGGTCAATTGGATACTGTTTGGACGGTAAATAGCTACACTCCAGACCAAGTTGGTACTTATGCTTTAATCGTTAATTTTCAGGACCAAGGTGTCCAAACAAATAATTCGCTTTCAGATGAATTCAAAGTGACTGATAATATTTATGGACACAACTATCCAACTTCAGGAAGCACGACTTTTGGGTTTAATACCGTAGATGCTACAGTTGGAATGGGGAACATATATCAGTGTATTGCAAACCAACAATTAAATGGAATTCAAGTTTTATTTGGCGCAGGAACAACTGCAAATACTGAAACACAAATTGAGTTGTATGAAGTAGTAACAACAATCCAAGATCCAAATAATGTTTTCATAATTGATGCGTTTTATACTATTCCTGCCACAGTAAACACGACTACTCCAACGGATATTGTATTTAGCTCTCCTGTAACCCTGGAGGCAGGAAAACTATACTTAATTATTGTTAAATGCTTTCAAACGGCAACTGATAAAATTAAATTTAAGTCAACGTCTAAAGGAAATGATGATTTATCAACGGTTGGGTATGGTCCTTTTGGAGCTGGTAATGCTGTTAATTATTATGTTGGCTGGGCAACAGCTCCCTACATTTCATTGAACTTTGATCCAACGTTAAGTATAACTGAGGCTAATTCGGAAATTAACGAAGTTGCCATTTACCCAAATCCAGCAACAACTGATGTAACAGTAAGCTTTGATTTAGCGACAAGCGCAAATGCAACGATAACAGTTTCAGATATTTCTGGCAAAACAATTTCTGCAACTGCATGGAACAATTTATCAACAGGAAATAACACTGCGACAATTCAAACCACGAATTTAGTTGCCGGTATTTATTACGTTACTCTTGAAGCAAATGGTTCAGTAGTTACTAAAACATTGATAAAAAAATAATTAGATTTCAATAGTTTTTAAGGCCGGTTTTTCCGGCCTTTTTTATTTATGGATAATTGGATTTACCTCTCCCTGTTTGCCAGTTGCTTTTTATCAGCAACGATTCTTCCCTTTGCTTCCGAATTAGGATTGGCGGCAGCAATTGCTTCAGGATATGATCCCATTATTTCTGTGTTCGTTGCTACTCTTGGAAATAGTCTTGGGGGATTAACCAATTATTATTTTGGGAAATTCGGTAAGTTCCTTTGGATGAAGAAAAGTGAAGTAGCAGAAAAAAAACAAAATAAACTCATGCAATATGTCACGAAATATGGAAGTTTGTGCGCCCTGCTAAGTTGGGTTCCCATTATTGGAGATCCATTATTAGTTATTCTTGGATTTATGAGGGTTAAACTCCTGCCTGTGGCAATTTATATGGTGTTAGGTAAACTCATTCGATACATAGTTATTGCCTTATTTTTTTAACTTTGAACCAAATATAATTATGCAAATACTAAAAGTAGTAATGTTTCTGTTGGTGTTTTGTATAAGTGAAATTAGCTATTCCCAAACAATTCCAAATTCAAATTTCACCGAAACGGAAAACAAAAAAGACACAAGCAATCCTACTGTTGATAAAAAAACAATAAGCATACAGATAGACTCAAGCAATTTCAAAAAGGAGAATTCGAG
>JBILYP010000044.1:0-18905 GCA_044377675.1 Crocinitomicaceae bacterium | reverse complement strand
AGAATTTGCTGATCTTGAAGGATGGAATGCCGAAACAGATGCAGCAACCATGTTGAGTAACTTGGGAATTAAAGAAGCATATCATAATTCATTGATGGGAGATATGCCCAACGAACTCAAAGTACGCGTTTTAATTGCTCAAGCATTATTTGGTAATCCGGATGTATTAATTCTCGATGAGCCAACAAATGACTTAGATTTAAAAACGATTGGTTGGTTGGAAGACTTTTTGATGGATTTTAGAAATACCGTTATCGTTGTATCTCATGATAGGCATTTTCTAGACACTGTTTGTACCCATGTTGTAGATATTGACTTTAGTAAACTGAACTTATTTACTGGAAACTATTCGTTTTGGTATCAATCTTCTCAATTGGCTTCGCGTCAACGTTCTGATAAAAACAAAAAAGCAGAGGAAAAGAAAAAAGAATTAATGGAGTTTATTGCTCGATTTTCTGCCAATGCCGCTAAATCGAAACAAGCAACGAGTAGACGAAAAATGCTTGACAACTTAGATTTAGAAGAAATAAAACCTTCATCTAGAAGGTATCCAGGGATTACTTTCCACCAAGAAAGGGATGCAGGTAATCAAATTTTAACCGTTGAAAATTTATCTAAAAAAACGGAGGAAGGTGTTCAGTTGTTTACCGGTGTTAATTTCACCGTAAATAAAGGAGATAAGATTGCCTTTATATCAAAAAATTCAGTAGCATTAACTGCGTTCTACGAAATATTAAATGGTAGAATGAAGGCTGACACGGGAGAATTCACCTTTGGCACAACCATTTCAACTGCTTATATTCCGAATGACAATCACGAGTATTTTGAGGATAAGATTGCACTAATTGATTGGTTGAGACAATATGCTCAAACCGACGAGGAACGAGAAGAGGTTTATTTGCGGACATTTTTAGGTAGAATGTTGTTTACTGGTGAGGAAGCATTAAAAACAGCAAATGTATTGTCAGGAGGAGAAAAGGTGCGTTGCATGATGTCCAAAATGATGTTAGCAAAGGCGAACTTATTAATCATGGACGAACCAACAAATCACCTAGATTTGGAATCAATTACCGCATTA
Organism: Crocinitomicaceae bacterium; assembly: GCA_044377675.1. Taxonomy (GTDB): domain Bacteria; phylum Bacteroidota; class Bacteroidia; order Flavobacteriales_D; family Crocinitomicaceae; genus UBA952. The sequence continues at coordinate 17,827 of JBILYP010000044.1, read as the reverse complement.
AACAATGCCATGCGCGATTTTCCGGGTGTTCTATTATTTACTTCTCATGACCACGAATTAGTTAACACTGCCGCTAATCGAATCATTGAATTGACACCAACCGGAATTATCGATAAAATGATGCCTTATGATGACTATTTGGCCGATGCTAAAATCAGTCAATTACAAGATGAGTTATACGTTTAATTAATTGCATGGAAACTGTTGTAAAATATACTTTTTCTGCCCTAGAACGAAACAAACAATACGTTCAAATCAAGGTTCAAATTCCAGTTTCCAAAGAATTTACGTTTGTTTATTTACCATCCTGGAGACCAGGACGTTACGAATTAGGGAATTTCGCGAAAAACATAAACCGATTTCGTGTTTACAACGATCAGAAGAAAGCAGTTTCATTTCAAAAAATCAATAAAGACACGTGGGAAGTTGAAACCAATGCCACAGCGTATATTACCGTTGAATATTCGTATTATGCAGTTGAATTAAATGCCGGGTCAACATTTTTATCAGATAATCAACTGTATGTAAATCCCGTAAATTGCTGTATTTATAGCAAGGAAAGTCAACATTTACCTTGTGAAATAGAATTATTTGTTCCAGATACGTGGGAAATAGCAACTTCGCTGGATGGAATGGGAACAAAACGAAAAGCAGCACATTTTGATGAATTGGCCGATTCCCCCTTTATTTGTTCACCGAATCTTCAAGTAGAAACCTATGAGGTAAATACTACCAAATTTTATGTTTGGTTCAATGGTGAAATCAAACCAGATTGGGAAAGAGTAATTAACGATTTTAGTGCTTTTTCAAAAAAACAAATTGAGAAATTCATTGAGTTTCCGGTATCTGAGTACCATTTTTTAATTCAAATACTTCCAACGAAAGCGTATCACGGAGTTGAACATTGCAAAAGTACAGTTATTACGCTAGGTCCAACCTATGAGGTTTTCAGAAGCTTATACAAAGAATTGCTGGGCGTTTCTTCCCATGAGTTATACCATACATGGAATGTGAAAGCTTTGCGACCTCAGGTTATGTTACCGTATGATTTCAAAAAAGAAAATTATTCCGAGCTAGGCTACATCTATGAGGGAATAACAACCTACATGGGTGATCTTTTCTTGTTAAAAAGTGGTGTTTTTTCGCTTGATCAATATTTGAATGAATTCAACAATCAACTTCAGAAGCACTTTGATAATCCTGCTCGATTCAATTATTCGGTAGCACAATCCTCTTTTGATACCTGGTTGGACGGATATGTTCCGGGGGCACCTGGAAGAAAAGTTTCAATCTATACCGAAGGTTGTTTATTAGCTTTTGTTACGGATGTCAAAATAAGACAAGCAACGCAAAATAAATATGGCCTAGACGAAGTAATGAAACGTTTGTATTTCGAATTTGCATTGCAAGGAAAAGGAATTACCGAAAATGACTATCAGTCAACACTTGAAAACGTAGCAGGAATTTCTTTTGAATCTTTTTTCAAGGATTTTGTCCATGGCACTCAACCTTACGAATCCATTCTTACTGAATCTTTGCATTATTTAGGTTTAGAATTATTACACAAACCTTCATCCCTTTATTCGGAGGGTCAATTAGGAATGAAATTAATTCCACTTGGAAAATCGTTTCATGTCACTGGGATGTATGCAGGAGGTCCAGCAGAATTGGGAGGCATGCGCATTGGTGATGAAATTATCGCTGTTAATGGATTTATACTGAACAACGACATCGAATCTTGGCTTACGTATTTTGATGAAAATATAAAAGATATTACTTTCGTTCGCGAAGGAAAAATAATAAGTACACAACTTCCTGAAGTACAACGTTATTTTTATGTGACGTATGCGGTACAACCCAATGAAAATAAAAATAGCGCTCAAGAAAAAGCGCTAAAACTGTGGATGGACGTGAAATTTAGTGTCCGCTGATCCAAAATCTATATTTTTTTTTCTTGTCTCTGAACATTTCTTAACTGGTTTTGTTTAATGTTTTATATTATTCATTAAACAAAAAAATATGAAAAAACAAAAATTTAAATTAGTAGGCTTCTTTGGAGCCCTTCTTATCAGTTTTAACGGGATATCCCAGACCAATGTCTTCGATAACGTAATTGCAACTAGCCCGAACCACAATTATCTCGAGGCAGCTTTGATTCAACAAGGACTTGCAACGGCACTTCAAAATCCAGCAGCTACATTAACCGTATTTGCTCCAGATGATGCTGCATTCACATCGTTAGCTACTGCCTTAGGAACGGACATTACTGGTTTGCTAGCCTTACCAAATCTAACTGATATCTTATTGTATCACGTTTTAGGTTCAACTGTTCCTGCTTCAGGAGTAACAAATGGTGCAATTGTTCAACCATTAAGTCCTACAAATACGCTAAAACTAACAGCAACTGGTAGCGGTAACGTTTTTGTTAACCAAGCTCAAGTTAGTACTGCTGATCTAACGGCAAACAATGGTGTTGTACACGTTTTGAATAAAGTTCTTTTACCAATTGAAACTGTAGCCGACGTTGCTATTGATAATGGATTTTCAACGCTTGTAACAGCAGTTGTTACTGCAGAGTTATTACCCGCTTTAACAGATCCTTTATCTGCTTTAACTGTTTTTGCACCAACGAACACTGCTTTCGACAATTTAGCAACTGCTTTGGGAACAACAGTTACTGGTTTATTAGCATTACCAAATTTGGCTGATATATTAGCTTATCACGTTTTGGGAACAGAAGTTCCTTCAACAGCTGTTACAAACGGAGCAATTGTTCAACCGCTAAGTACAACTAATACATTAAAATTAACTGTTACAAGTACAGGAAATGTTTTTGTTAATCAAGCGCAAGTAACTTCAGTTGATATCAATGCAGATAATGGAATTGTACACGTATTGGGAGCTGTTGTTTTACCGGTTGAAACTGTTGCTGACATTGCTATAGATAACGGATTTAGCACCTTAGTTACTGCAGTTGTTACAGCAGAATTACTTCCAGCAGTGACTAATCCACTAGCTAACTTAACTGTTTTTGCACCAACAAATGAAGCTTTTACTGATTTAGCTGATGATCTTGGAACAACTGTTAATGGATTACTTGCTTTACCTAACTTAGCTGACATTTTAACTTACCATGTTTTGGGAACAGAAGTTCCTTCCTCAGCGGTAACAAACGGTGCAATCGTTCAACCTTTGAGTACAACTAATACCTTAAAACTTACTGCAACAGCCGGAGGAGATGTATTTGTTAATCAAGCACAGGTTACTACTGTTGATTTAACAGCTTTCAATGGCGTTGTTCATGTTTTGGATGCTGTAGTTTTGCCAATCGAAACTGTTGTAGATGTTGCGATTGATAATGGATTTAGTACATTGGTAACTGCTGTTGCAACTGCTGAATTATTACCTGTTCTGACGGATCCTTTTTCTGAATTTACGGTTTTTGCTCCGACAAATGCTGCGTTCAATGCATTAGCAACTGCATTAGGAACGGATCTAAATGGTATCCTTGCATTACCTAATCTTGCAGATGTATTAACTTACCACGTTGTTGACGGTACAGTACTTTCCACTGACTTAGTAGCTGGTCCTGTTGCAACAGTAAATGGAGATGATGTAATTGTTACATTAACAGGTGGTGTAAAGATTAACGATGCTAACGTAACTACTGCAGATGTTCTTGCAGATAATGGAGTTGTTCATGTAATTGATAAAGTTCTTCTATCATCTTTTCTTGGAGTTAACGAAAACCAAGAAAACAAAATCTCCGTTTTTCCAAATCCTACAGAAAATTTCATAACGCTTGAAGTAAAAAATTCAATGAACTATAGTCTAGTTGATTTGAATGGTAGAACACTACAAAATGGTGTGATAAAGAATAATGATAATATCGATTTATCTTCATTAAATTCAGGATCTTACATTTTACGTTTATCAAACGAAAATGGAATACAAAACTTACCGATTATTAAAAAATAATTGAACTAAGAAGTAGATTTTAAAGAGTCAGCAGTAGCTGGCTCTTTTTTTTTGCACAAAATAGTTCCAGTTGTTATCGCACAAAAATCACTTCCTCATTTGGCAGCCTAAATCGCGGCCCCCAAATTCCTTCTTCCGTTCCTTTTCCAACGGAAATGATCATGTTAATCTCTGCTCCTCTTGGTAATCCCAAGGTTCGTTTCACACGTTTCTCATCAAATCCTTCCATCGGGCAAGAATGAAATCCTTCTGCAGCAATTGAAAGCATGAATGTTTGAGCGGCCAAAGCACACGATTTATGCACCATAATTCGCTGATTTGAACTTCCTCCTGTTCGAAAAAACGGTTTGCGAAGACCAACAAAAAAACTGATTAATCTCCTAACTGTTGACATGATTCCAAGACCATCATTCATGTAAAGCAAGGGCATAACCTTACCATAATAATCCATTCCGCCTTTTTGTAATTTATTGGGTTCGCCAACAATAGTTTCTTTGATTCGGTTCAAATTCCATTGTGCTCTTTCTCTCCATTTATCTTTACGGGTAACGAAAACAACCATTTGTTGAGCTGTTTTTGCCGCTTGCTGATTCAAACAAAGAGGTATAAATTTTTTCAATTCTTCCTCTGATTTTATCCAATAAAACTCCCATAATTGCATATTGCTGCTATTGGGAGATAATACAGCCCGTTCCAAACTTTTTTGCATTACTTCTTCCGGAACAGGAATATTGGCATCAAAAACACGATTGGACCTTCTAAAATTGATTATTTCTTGAAATTCGTTTGAGTACATTGTTCTTTTTTTTGATAAAATAATTAGTTACCGTTTTGTTTAGCCTAGTTGAATTATTGCACCTCACAATCTAATAAAGATTAGCGGTTCTGCAAATCTAAGCAGTTTAACTCCTAGATTCAATTGTTAATGCAAGTTTTTATTAAAATATTTTTATTAAAAACTTGCATTAAGTTATTAAATACACCCTTGAATTTAATAGGTGAATTGTTTTATTCGTATGGTATTAAACGATGGAAATCGAATACTTCCATCACACGAATTTACCATAAGAATTAACCTTTGGTATCCGATGAAAAAATGGGAAGAACATTATCCGAATCAGTGCTGAAAGCTTTTTAGTTCTTAAATTTACTTCATGAATCGAATAAGCAACCTTTTTCTCAGTTTTCAAAATAATATTTCACTACTTCAAAAAAAGCTAACAAAAAAACAATTTTTATTTGTTTCAAGTATATTGGTTGGGCTAAGTTCAGGAATCGTTGCTGTATCGTTAAAATTGTTTGTACACGAGATTTTTGAATTGGTCACTCACAGTAGATTTAGTTCTTATAGATTTTTTTATTTACTGCTTCCAGCAATTGGAATTTAACTTTCTTTATTTATCATAAAAAGATTTTTCAATAATACGATTCACAAAGGATTAGGGCAAATACATTTTTCGTTATCCAAACGTTCAAGTTTTTTACCGAGAAGGAATATGTTTGATCAATTTTTAACAAGTTCAGTCACTGTTGGATTTGGAGGAAGCACAGGACTGGAAGCACCAATTGTTGTTACAGGAGCTGGTTTTGGTTCCAACTTTGCTAAAAAATATGGATTAAAATACAAAGAACGTACACTACTTTTAGCCTGTGGAATTGCAGCAGGAATAGCGGCAGCTTTCAATGCTCCTATTGCCGGTGTTTTATTTGCTCTTGAAGTGCTAATGGTTGATATCGGAATTAATTCATTTACATTATTGATAATATCGGCAGCCACTGGAGCTCTTGTTTCTAAAATTGTTTTAAATGAGGGAATTCTATTAAGCTTTATTTTAACAGAATCATTTAATTATTGGAATCTTCCTTTCTATGTTTTAATGGGTATTTTGAGCGGTATAATTGCATATTATCATAGTCGTGTTTTCTCAAAACTAGAGCAGCTTTTTAGTTTAAAGGTGAAGTCAAAAATTAATCGTTGGATTATTTCTTCTTTTCTTCTTATTATATTAATTGCTATTTTCCCTCCTCTTTTTGGAGAAGGTTATCAAAGCATCAAAATTCTGGCATTAAGTAATCCCATAGATTTGATGGATAACTCAATTTTATTTAACGAAAACTCAAATGAAATTATTATTTTAATTTTCATTGGTTTATTGGTTTTTCTCAAATCAATCGCAACTGCCGTAACTATAGGAGGTGGAGGAAATGGAGGTAGTTTTGCTCCATCCTTATTTATAGGGGCCTATCTAGGTTATTATCTGGCAAGCTTAGTTAACCTGCTAAAAATTATTGACCTACCTAGGACAAATTTTATGATGGTGGGAATCGCAGGTATACTCAGTGGGTTATACCACGCTCCCTTAACAGCCATTTTCCTTATTGCTGAAATCACGGGAGGATATGGATTAATGATTCCCCTTATGATTGTGGCATCAATTAGCTTTATAATTTCGAGATATTTAGATCCTTTTCCGATGGATTCAAAAAAATTAATCCTAAGAGGTGAGGCACTAACTACAGATAAGGATTTGAATGTTCTATCCGGAATAAAATTAGATGATTATATTGAAAGGGACTTTGAACACTTGAATTCAATGATGAGTTTGGGAGAATTAGTAAAAGTTGTTGCTAAGTCTAAAAGAAATATTTTTCCAGTTATAGAAAATCAAAATATATTGGTAGGAATTGTTCTCTTGGATGATATAAAGGAAGTCATGTTTAATGAGCTTTTATATGATGATTTGAAAGTTTTTAATATTATGAGAGATCCTGAAACAATTATTCTAATTTCAGACACAATGCAAGATGTTATGCGTAAATTTGATGAAAGTGATGCTTGGATTTTACCGGTAACAGAAAAGCAAAGTTTCGAAGGATTTATCGCAAAAGCAAAATTGTTTTCTGGATATCGAAAAAGATTGAAAGATACTAATTTGGATTAGAAAATTGTATCTTTTCGAATTGAATAGCTATTAACACAAACAATAAAACTGCTGTTTATCAATTGCAAAATAGAGAAAACGTCACCCTGGTAGCTATTGAATCATTCATCTTTTACTTGACTAAACTTTAAAAAATTAAGTCCGTCAATAATTTGTGTTTTAGCATCTGGATATAAATTAGTAAACGCTTTTGTGATTTTTGGCTGTCGAATAGGCTTCCATTTTATTTCTACAGCTGATATTTTACCTCCAACTAATTCTATGTAATCCACTTCCGCTTGATTGTAATTGCGCCAAAAATAACTTTTCACATTTCGCTGTAAAAAGGCATTGTTCTTCATTCTTTCGGAAATAATAAAATTTTCCCAAAGCGCACCTATATCGCGACGGTTTGACGTAAATGAAAAATCTTCAATAATTGCATTTCGAATTCCATTATCCCAAAAATAAATTTTCGTCATTTTAGAAACCTCTTTTCTAGGATTGTTACCGAATGCATGTAACCGAAAAATAACAAAAGATTTCTCAAGTAAATCAATATAATTCTCAACCGTTTCAGATTTCACTTTAAGTTGTAATGCTAATTCATGTACAGATACCTCACTTCCTATTTGATATGCAAGTAACTTCAATAGTTTATCCAACAAATCAGGCCTTCTGATATCTTTCCATATTAACACATCTTTATATAAATATTGATTGGCAAGATTTGTCACTAATACCTGAGCGTCTTTAGGATTATTACAAATTTCAGGATACATTCCATATACTATGTGAAACGGTATCTTCTCCTGCACAGCAAGGGCGGATTTCTTAGAATAAATCTCTTGAAGGGTAAACGGATAGAGGTAAAATAATAAATGTCTGCCTGTCAATGGCTCAAATATTCGATCAGCAATTTCCAACGCCGAAGATCCTGTTGCAATTACTTGTAACTCAGGGAAAGAATCATGCAGTAATTTTAATACCAAACCGGGGTTGGCAATCCGCTGAATTTCATCAATTACAATCAGTTTATTGTCACCAACCACTTCAGAGAGTTGAGGAATACTTATATCTTCAAATAAATCCCTGATTCGCTGTTCATCTGCATTAAAAAACTGTACATCAGTATATTTAGCTAATAAATCCTTCAAAAAAGTGGATTTACCTACTTGTCGAGCACCAACTAACACAAGTGTTTTTCGTCGAAACAACCATTTTTCTATTTGACCGAAGCAAATTCTCGAGTAATAATCCATACACAAATGTATTAATTTTTCTTTAATAATGGAAAAATTAATGCTTATATTTACTATTTAATGGATTTATTAGTATGTATTTTTCTTTAATAATGGAAAAATTAATACTTATATTTACTGTATAGTGGAAAAATTAATAGTTTTTCAAGGTGTTATTCTAAAAGTCTTTCCCAAAAGAGAACCTTTTCATCCAAATGACTTTTTAACTCGTCATATTCGCCCAGTATTTTTTGAGCCTTGGATTCATCTGTGTAATCTAAATCAGCAAGTACTAAATTCATTTCTTCGATCTTTGCTTCCAATTCAGAAATTTCTTTCTCAACGCGTTTAATTTCTTTATCGTTTGTGGGTGTAACTGGCTTTGAAACTTCTTTAACTTCCTCTTTGGGTGGCACAACCACTTTTATTGCTTTTCCAGTTTGATTACTTTCTCGTTGCTCTTCCGCTTTCTTTTTAAGGAATTCCTGAACACTATAATGATGAATTTTTAACGTCTTGTTGTAGATCTCCCAAATACGATTTGTCAAGCCATCCAAAAATTCTCGGTCGTGAGAAACAATAATAAACGTTCCTTCATAATTAATTAAGGCTTGTTTTAATACTTCCTTACTGGCAATATCCAAGTGATTAGTTGGTTCATCGAGAATTAAAAAATTGGATGGGCTTAATAATAATTGACACAATGCTAACCTTGTTCGTTCACCACCTGAAAGTACTTTAACCTTCTTATTTACATCTTCTCCAGTAAATAGAAAAGTTCCTAGTATTGTCCGTAAATCTTTGCGAATATCACCAACAGCAATTGCATCCACTGTATCGTAAACCGAAAGTTCCGTATCTAGTTCCTCAGCCTGATTTTGAGCGAAATACGCAATATTTACATTGTACCCATACTTCACCAATCCATCTCCCTCCACCTCGTTCATAATTCGCTTAAGTAGCGTTGATTTACCAACACCATTGGCACCTAAAAACGCTATTTTCTCTCCTCTTCCAACCGTAATATTAATATCCTTGAAAATTAATTTTTCACCGTAAGTTTTCCCCATTTGATCCAATTCCAGCACCCATTTTCCTGGCTGAACACTTAATGGAAAAGTAAGACGCATACGGGAAGTTGGATCTTTTTCAATTTCTATACGCTCCGTTTTCTCCAACTTCTTCATCAACGATTGAGCAAAGGAAGCCTTACTACTTTTTGCTCTAAATTTATCAATCAACATTTCTGTTTGCTTGATCTCTTTATCCTGTTGCTTTTTAGCTTGTTCTAATCGATCTAAATCGTCCTCACGTAACGCTTTGTATTTACTATAATTATACGGAAAATCAAGTATTTTCCCTAAGGATATTTCTAAAGTTCGTTTCGTTACATTATCTAAAAACAAACGATCATGCGAAATCAAAATAACGATACCTTCATATTTTTGAAGATACGATTCTAACCAACTGATAGAAATTATATCCAAATGATTTGTAGGCTCATCCAGAAGTAAAACATCTGGTTGATTCACTAATATACGCGCTAATTCAGCCCTCATTTTCCATCCCCCAGAAAACGAATTTAGCGACTTATCTAAATCCTCTTCTTGAAAACCTAATCCTTTCAACGTTGTCACAATGCGCTCTTCCCACGTATGGCCATCAAACAAACTGTAGGCGTGATTCAACTCAGAGAGCTCATCTAGTAACGACATATAACTATCTGACTCATAATCAGTCCGAACCACCAATAAATGATTTATCTCATCTAATCGTGTGCGAATTTCATTAATCTTTTCATTGGATTGATTTAGAAATTCAAAAACACTATTCGTTGAATCAATAATAATATCCTGAGTTAAAAAACCAATATTTGTTCCTTTCGACAGATGAATCTTCCCTTCCGAACCCTGATGTTTGCCCGATAGAATTTTTAACAATGTAGATTTTCCTGCACCATTTTTACCGACCAAGCCAACGCGTTCGCCACGATTAATTTGTAAATTGACACCTTTAAACAAATATCCTTGAGGAAGATGCACCCCTAAATTCTCCAACGTTATCATTCGGCAAAAGTAGTTAAATTAAACCGTCTAACTAATAAATGAGTACATTTGAGGCAAAATTGATCTATGAAAATAGAATTATGTGCTGCTTCTTTTGAATCTATCCAACTTGCTCAAGAATTAAAAATCGATCGAATTGAATTATGTCAAAATTTGGAACAAGGAGGAATCACCCCGTCTATTGGAATGATTGATTATGCTTTGGCTAGAGGAATTGAAACAAATGTATTGATTCGGCCAAGAGCAGGTGGATTTTGTTATTCAGAGGAGGAATTAAAAATAATGCTGCTAGACATTTCTTATTGCAAACGCATTGGTGCGCAAGGAATCGTAATTGGATTATTAACTGAAACCAACGAAATCAATCGATTACAGTTAGAACAAATTTGTGCTATTGCTGAAGGAATGAATATTACTTTTCATCGTGCATTTGACGACACAATCGAATGGAAAAGATCCATGGATTTACTCATAAATATGGGAATTAATCGGATTCTTACATCTGGTGTTTCAACAAATGTTGATTCTGGATTCCTTGTTCTAAAAGAAATGATGGTTTATGCCAAGGGTCGCATCGAAATAATGGCAGGAGGTGGAATAAATGCCAATAACGTTTTGAAAATAGCAGAAGAAATTAATCCAGATGCGATACATTTTTCAGGAACAGCAAAAACATTATTAGATGAAGATTCACTCTTTTCTGAAACCATTCTAAAAGTTGACCGGAAGAAAGTTTTGCGGATACTCAGTTCTCTTTCAAGAAATTAATTTTTATCAAACTTGTAGGTGTATTGAATCATTATGGTTCTTGGCGCTTCAATTTTTAAAGGGCGTAATGAATAACTCCTGTTGAGTATATTGCTTCCAATCAATGCAATTTTATGCGTTTCATTGAAAGAATATGATATTCGCGCATCAAAAATCCAATTTCCATGGCGGTGTGAATTAAAATAATCCATGTAGCGTAAATCCTGAATCCAATTTCCAATATCGGAGGTAGTATCTGATGTCAACTCTTCAAAATCTTTAATTATTGCGTCCATATTCACAATTTTACTAAAGTATTTTGCACTCATTCCAATACTTAATTTTTTATCGTAGGTTAACTCAGCATCCAATTTAATATTGTGAAGAAATCGATATTTTAATATTCCTTTTGAGCCATCCAATGAAGTTGAATTATATGTAAACACTCTATTCAATGAATCTGTAGCATATACAAAATCAGGAGATAAGGTCTTAGGAACAATGTAATTATACCCTGTCATGAATGTTAAATTCGTTTTTTTACTCAACTTCGCCATTCCCATAAATGAAGCATCAATTCCTGTTACGCGGGATTGACCCGTATTTAGAAACATAAATCCAGCACTAGAACCCAAGGTTTGAGGGTCACCTGATAAGCTTTTCCAGATGCCAAACATATATTCAATTGTATTTTGATATTCCTGCCAGAAAGCAGCTACATCAATATAACCATAAATTCTCCCGAATTTCAATCCTTGTTTGATACCTATTTCGGCGTTCCAACTACTTTCTGGTTTCAAATTTGGATTCGGAAAAACGCCGAAATTTCCAATACCTGTTTTAATAAATCGCTCAGTGATCGTTGGAAAACGATATCCTTGACCATAGGATCCACGCAAATAAGTTTCCTGATATAACTTAATTGTTGAGCCTGCTCTAAAAATTGGTTTAATTGCGGTGATTGTGTCATTCAACTGGAAATATTCTAATCGCGCTCCGGCTGATAAATTAAACGTTTTGTTTACTTTACTTTCCACTTGAGTATAAGCGCTAATATTTAAGAGTTGATTGGTTGGTGTTCCTGAACCAACATAAATATTAGAAAATGAATTGGTAAAAGAGCTTGTTATACCACCAATGAAATCAATGTTTTTTAATTCTGGATAACTCTTTTGAAACATATAATCACCGTAAATAGTTGTTGCATTATTGGATTGATTAGCACTCATGTTGTTATCAGCATGCAGTATTCTAGCACGCAAAGAGTGCTTACCATCGGTAGCAGTATGAAAATTAATAAATGGGTCCAAATTGAAAATTACTTGATCTTGTAAAAAAATAGCTCCTGGATATGCGCGGTATAATCCAGTAGAATCATTCAACCAAGCTAATGGCATATTTGAATGGGCCAACATAAAATTCCCATTTAAGCCATAATTCAATCCTTTGTATTTTTTGGAACGATAGCGCAAATTAAAATTGATTCGAGCTCGTTTAGAGATAAGTTGTTTTTCTGTAAAATTCGTGATAGTATCTGGAAAAACTGTAGCTACGATTGAATCTGTTATGGGTGGACCAATGTATCCGTGATCATAATTAACATTACCCCCAATTACTAAATCCAAATTGCTAAATTTTTTCGCATACAAAAAATTCATACCATGAATACCAGGATAGTTTTCATTCCATTTAGCTTCGTTTGACGAAGATTGCGCAGAATAAGCTCCTGAATAAACATTGACTTTAAAAACAGGTTTTTGTTGAGGAAAAGCAGTGCGAATATGAACTGATCCTGAAAGAGCAGAACTTCCTGAAAGCACAGAGGCGGCTCCTTTTACAACCTCTACTTGGCTAATGTTTTCAACTGGGATAAACCCCCACTCTGGCCTTCCTGCATCACCAGAAAGCATAGGCATATCATCTACAATTATGGCCACTTTCGAACCAACGCCAAATGTAAAACCGCTACCTCCCCGAATTTGGGGCTCTCCATCCAATATATTTAAACCTGGAGTTTGATCTAGGGCTGTTTCGATACTTCTGGTATTTCTATTTTCGATCATTTGAGGTTTGATCACAACCATTGTTACCGTTTGTTCCTCAATTGACTTATCAAACTTACCTACCTTAATTTCAAATTGATTTAATTCCTTCACCAATGATTTTAATCGGATAGAATGATTAACAGAAACATTCTGAATTACTACAGCTGATGAAGTATCTGTTTTCATGTCCGAAAAACGACAAATAATTCTTACCTGACCAATCGGTAATTCTAAGCGATAGTAACCATTTTTATTTGTTACAGCACCACGGGTAATATCTTTACGATATATAACATCTGCGCCCTCAATTGGATTTCCTTTGTCATCAGAAACAATTCCTTCCAAAAAACCATTTTGAGCAAATAGCACATTTGTTGCTAGAAATGATAAAACAACTAAAAGTACCTTCATTGAATTTAAGGAACTAGAATTTTAATGGAGGAATTAGCTGATTGAATAAAATAAACACCCGTGTTTAATTTGATGCCATTTAAATTATCAATAGGTCCTTGATTATTGATTTTACCGTCCATTGTTACCACAGCTAGACTTGTTGACGCGCCTTTCAATATTAAACCAGTTTCATGGGAATAATACGCGCTAAATTCTTTTTGAGCCTCCATTGATTCAATACCTGTACTATTATAAATCAATTCAATATCATCCACTAAAACCTCATCATTTGCTGATCCGCCTCCTGGAGTTTTATTGGTTGTAAAAGTCACAAGTAAATAAGCAGGTGTTAGTGCAGGTGCTCCAGCTACATAATTGAACGGAACAGAAATTCTAACCCATGAACCATTTGTTTTAGCATAATTTTTCTCAGCTCGAGCCACGATGTGCGAAAGTGAATTGGCATCTAACGGATCACGCAAATCATAGGAATCATGGAGAATAGCATGAATTCGAGCGGAATCTGCTGCATTGGCCGCTGTGTATTTCACCCAAAAAACAATTGAATCAGGTGATGAAGTTAACGCTTCAGAAAAATTAGCGTCTGCGGTAAGAGAAATATTATAATTGCCTGGGTTATTTGGCGTTGTACTTCCCATATTAATTCGCCCCAAAGTCATATTTCCATTGGCAATGATACCCAAGGTACTTTTAGACCAAACGCGCGCGCAGTAAGCACCAGTAGCTCCAGAACGAATACTTGTAGATCGTTGAACTTGTTGAGAGGCAAATGATGTAAAATCACCTTGAGCAGACTTGAAACCATTCCAATTGGTTGGTTCCTCAGAAGATTGACCTACATTATCCCAAGATTCCATATTGCTGTTGCCGATTTGCTGCTGAGCTTGTGTGTGGAAAAATGAAAGAGTAAAATATAATAATGTAATTTTTTTCATGCTTTATTTTTTATCGTTACACAAATAAAACAAAAATATTAGAATTACTGTCCAAAATACTGAACAGTTTATGAACGATTTATTAACTAGGTGTTAAACTACTTGGAATTCTTCTTCCCAAATTTTAAAGAAAAAAGGAACGCGCACCATGTGTTCATAATCTTTACCAACTTCTAGCATATCTTGATCGGCAGCATGATAATACCATTCAACTCGGGCATCAAAATTACGATCAGTTAATTCATTCAGTTGATAAAGTAGGTGCAAAACGTTTTTGGAAGAAGAAATATTAAGATAAGCAATATCCAACTTAACAACAGTTTGCTCAGCAGGATTGTTAACGTAGGCTTTAAACCAATTTAATATCGGCGACCAAAAATCGTCGCTATTTTCAGGAATCGATTTTCCATGAATCTCCATACTTCCTGTTGATTCAAAACGAATTGACGGAGTTAATGATGTTGCTGTAATTATTAATGATTCCATTGGTGTTGTACGAATAAGTTTGTTATTTTCCATCAAATAAAGGAGGCTAAATTAAGGTAATTTTTCAATTAAACCAAAAAGAATACAACAATAATAAACGAAAATATAATTCTTCAACTAATTATTTCTTTCTGAAAAATACTTTTATCGGAACACCTTTAAAATCAAACTCATCCCGCAATCTATTTTCAATAAATCGTTTATATGAATCTTGTACATATTGCGGCAAATTACAGAAAAGGGCGAAGGCTGGCGAGTGTGTTGGTAATTGTTGAACATATTTTATCTTAATATATTTTCCTTTCACAGCAGCTGGAGGAGTAGCCTGAATTATCGGCAATAACACATCATTTAATACGGAAGTTGGAATCTTTTTAGTACGATTTGTATTAACAAGCATTGCAGCTTCAATAGCTTGATAAATTCGTTGTTTCGTAAGCGCTGATGTAAAAATAATTGGAACATCATTAAACGGAGCTAATTGCTCACGTAATTTAGTTTCATAAGCCTTCATAGTTGATTGATCCTTCTCGATCAAATCCCATTTATTTACCAAAACAACAATTCCTTTTGAATTTTTTTCAGCTATATAGTAGATACTCAAATCTTGTTTTTGAAGCCCCTCGGAAGCATCGATCATAACAATACAAACATCCGCATTCTCAATAGTTCGTATGGAACGTAGTACCGAATAATACTCAATATCCTCATGTACTTTCGCTTTTTTACGAATACCAGCAGTATCAATTAACACAAAATCAAATCCAAAAGATTTGTACCGTGTATGTATGGCATCACGTGTGGTCCCAGATATATTAGTTACAATATTTCGCTCCTCACCCGTTAAGGCATTAATTAATGAAGATTTTCCAACATTTGGACGACCAACTACAGCAATTCTTGGTAAAGAATCTTCTTCACGTGAAATATCTTCATCAAAATTAAAAAAGGGTACAACGGCATCAAGTATTTCACCTGTCCCCGTTCCATTTGTTGCAGACAAATCATAAACATCACCAAGTCCAAAAGAATAAAATTCGGCAGACAAACCAACGCGTTGGGTATTATCGACTTTATTTGCAACAACAAGTACTGGCTTGCCTGATTTACGTAATTTTTTGGCGACTAATTCATCCATGTCCATGATACCAGACATAACATCCACCATAAAAATAATTACGGTAGCTTCTTCAATGGCTAAATCAACCTGACGTCGTATTTGAGCTTCAAATATATCACCAGAACCAACGGCGTATCCACCCGTATCAATTACTGAGAATATTTTACCGTTCCACTCCCCTTTTCCATATATTCGATCACGAGTTACTCCACTTACTTCTTTAACGATTGCATCTCTTGATTCAGTCAGTCGATTAAAAAGTGTTGATTTACCAACATTGGGTCTACCTACAATTGCAACAATGTTAACCATTGATAAATTTATTTTGAATTTAATTAATGTCCGTATCCGTATTTCTTTAACTTGCTATCACTTGTACGCCAGTCTTTATCTACCTTTACATAGGTTTCTAGAAATACCTTTTTATCTAAGAATTTTTCTAAATCTTTTCGAGCATTTGTCCCTATTCGCTTGAGCATTTCTCCTCCTTTACCGATTATTATTCCTCGTTGCGAATCTCTTTCTATAATAATTATTGCTCGAATACGAATGATGTTTCCTTCATCCAAATAGGTATCGACTTCAACTTGACTACTATATGGAATTTCTTTTTTACAAAGCTCAAATATTTTTTCTCTAATAATTTCTGACACGAAAAAACGAACGGGGCGATTACTAATCTCTTCTTTATCGTAATATGGTGGGCTA
Source organism: Crocinitomicaceae bacterium (assembly GCA_044377675.1). Taxonomy (GTDB): domain Bacteria; phylum Bacteroidota; class Bacteroidia; order Flavobacteriales_D; family Crocinitomicaceae; genus UBA952. The sequence goes on along the minus strand of JBILYP010000044.1, from coordinate 1,166 downwards.
ATGGGCAACAAGTCCAAAATAAGTCCCCACACTTTTTCTAAATTAAAGGTATGCAAGGCAGAAATTGGAATTATTTCAGCTGATGGGAGTTGCTCTTTCCAATAAGCCATTCTTTCCTCCACAACTGCTTGGTCAACCAAATCAATTTTATTCAACAGGCAAAAAACAGGAATATTCATTTTCTGAATTTTGGCGAGCGTTTCTTTATGGTTCATCTCAGATTCATAAGGATCCGTAATAAACAATAAGATATCTGCGTCTTTCAACGATGAGTTTACATAGCCCATCATTGCTTCGTGCATTTTATAAGCGGCATTTACAACACCTGGAGTATCTGAAAAAACAACTTGATATTCTGCTTCGTTCACTATTCCCAAGATACGATGACGTGTAGTCTGAGCTTTTGAAGTTACAATGGATAATTTCTCACCTAACATTGCATTCATCAAAGTTGATTTACCAACATTGGGACTACCAACTATATTTACAAAACCGGATTTATGATTTTCCATGAGGGTGCAAAGTTACAAATAATCCACCAAGCAGCCTAAATCCATTCAAAAGACTACTGAAATAAAATAAAAACAATTAATCCAAACAATCATGTAAACACATCACTGAATCGATGCCTTAATTTTGTTTCATACACAAATGAAAACTAATACAATGACAACATTAACAAAAAGTAAAAGCTTGCTACCGACTTGGACAGGTAGCTTATTTGATAACGGAAGACTTTTAAGTCCTCGCATGCTTGATTTGAATGGCGACTATCTTCCTTGGGATTATGTTGATCGAATTCCTTCTGTGAATATCAACGAAAACGAGAAAGAATTCTCCATTGAAATGGCGGCACCTGGGCTTGAAAAAAAGGACTTTAAAGTCGAAGTAGAAAAAGGAACATTACGTATCCGGTCTGAAAGAGAACTAGAAACAACTGAGGAAGAACCTAATTACTCACGTAAGGAGTACTCCTACAACAGTTTTCAACGATCTTTTGCTTTGCCTGAGAATTGTCATACCGACAAAATCAACGCAAAATACGACAAAGGAATCTTACATGTTTCTATCCCGAAAAAGGAAGTAACCGTTAGTAAGGCTACAAGCGAAATTCCTGTTTTCTAGTTATTAAAGCAATCTGAAAAAGAAACTCCCTGTTCTGAAAA
>JBILYP010000043.1:0-18951 GCA_044377675.1 Crocinitomicaceae bacterium | reverse complement strand
TGTAGGCTGTGTCAAAGTAACCGAACTTGTATTAATACAGCCGTTTGCATCGGTGATGGTTGCCGTATATGTGCCTGGTCCTAAATTAGAAACAGAAGGAGTCGTTGCCCCACCTGGTGACCATGATATCGAATAGGGCGCTGTTCCTCCCGAATAAGACACCGAAGCAGATCCATCAGAAGCGCCAAAACAACTGATATTTTTTCCATTGTAGTTGGAAGTAATTGTCGAGAGCGCCGTTAGAGCTGTTGGTTGAGTGATGGTATAGGATTCTGTTGCTGTGCAAGTATTAGCGTCTGTTGCTGTAACGGTGTAGCTTCCGGGAACTAAGTTGGAAATTGAAGATCCACTCAAATTTCCGGGTATCCATTGGTATTGATATATCGGAGTCCCAGATGAGGCACTAATAGTAATTTTTCCGTTTGCAGCATTGAAACAAGTCACATTCTTTAACGAATCCAAATTCAAAATCGGGTTGGGGTGAATGACAACCGCAACCGCTGTATCAAGTGAACAATTTAATCCAGGAAAAGTAATATGAACAGTATATTGTCCTGAACTAGCAAGCTGTGCATTGGTAATTGTTTGCGTATTACCAATTGTAGGAAGCAATAAAGGGCCTGTCCAAGAGTAATTTGCTGCAGCAGAAAACGATGCTGTTAAAACTAAACTTTCTCCAACACAAACGGGAGGATTAAATCCAATGTTTGGTGGAGGACAGCCCGAAACATCAATCAATAGTACATTACTCGCTTCAGAGGGACAACCGTTTGCATCATACGTATCAGAAGCACCACCATTGTTATACGAATTACCAGAAATATTACCCGTTCCATAGATATACGCCACATGAGACAAGGTTGAATCACATTGAAACATCAAACAATCATTGATAACTTGCACTCTAAATTTTACAACCGTACTGTCTGCACCGGTTGAACTAGCTTGAACTTGTCCACCCGCTGTATTATTTGCGCCTATTCCAATTCTGAATTTTAATGTTTTATTTACCGCATTGTATTCAGCTTGATCGTCACCTGACAAATCAGTTTTAACTCCGTTATTTGAACCAAAAGAGTAGGAAATCGAATTCGGAATATAAACAGTTCTAGGATCCAACGTATCCACCATAAAGGTGTTTAATGATAAATCTGAACCAATGTTTTTTCCAACGAGTGTATATTCCAGAATATCGCCTGGAGCTACTAAACCGCCATTCAAATCATTAATTCGAACATCTGCGCGTAAATCAGGCTCATAAATATCAATTGCTGAAGTAAAAGCTCTTGCAAGAATATTCTCAGAACTTGTAGTTACGCGAATTGTTGCCGATGTGGCATTATTACCTATGAAATTAAACGATGAATTATTCGGTAGAAAAATACTAGCATCATATCCCAGCGAATTATTTAAACTAGGTATTCGAAAGGGCGTCAATACTGCTCCATAGGATATAGTTGAATTGAAAAAATCGGTCGTATTATGCATCGCATCTGAGACATTTACAAAAGTACCTGCGCCATTGAACTGCAATTGATCCCCTGTTGAACCACGATCTCCTTCAAAAGCAATAACCCCCAATTCAAAACCAACAGGCCCGCTGGGTGGGGTTGCAAAACCTGAAATTGGTATATCTAAAGAACTTCCTGCGCTAATATTCCCAAAGCCATCAAAGACCGTTAAGTTCCTCATCGATTGAAATACATTCTTATAAACCACAATGATTGACCAACCTCCCCAGTAATTAGAACCTCCTGTTTGTGTTACTACATTTGCAAGGGTAAAACGGGCCTTTATTCCAGCGGATTGAACAATGGATGTAATATTTTTAAAGCAATGATAACTTGGATGTGAACCAAGACTTTGAGCATCAACTAATTCATCCGCCGAAAGATTTTGATACGTACTATTTCCTACTCTAATTTTTACTTGATTACGAATATTCCAGTTGGTGACACTAGATGTTGCCCTGCCACTCCAATAAAGTCCTGCCCAAAGAATTTCACTGCAATTCAATAAATTCAAACTATCACTAGAGGACATAAATGTGGAAGAAAGTCCATCCAAATCAACATAATTCATGGTAAATCCTCCATTGGAATTTGTACCATTTGGTGGCACTTCTGAAGTAGCGGACGTACAAGATGTACCCGAATTACAAGAAACAGAAACATTTGATAATATTCGAATCCCTCCTTTCTGTGAGGTAGAATAACGTGCATTAAAAGGTTGTATGAGTTGTGATGACCCAGCAAAAGCAAGAATCAATACAACCAAACTAAAATAATACTTCAGACTTATCACAATTTAATTAGTGGCTAATAGAAACATGAACTTGTAAAGATACAATTTACAGACGCAAAAAAATGAAAATAGTAGTCTTTTATTGATAATTATCATGTTTTCTAGCTAGCACGATTTATACATTTGTATTGTGAAAAAAAGTCAACAACTGATTCGAAAATACAACGCTCCAGGTCCAAGATATACCTCCTACCCCACTGTGCCGTTTTGGAAAAATATTGACTTAAACATAGCAGATTGGCAGCAAACTCTAGATCGTAATAAACAGGAATTTAAGTCAAAAGAAGTTAGTGTTTATATTCATTTGCCGTTTTGCGAGCAACTTTGTACGTTTTGTGGTTGCCATAAACGCATTACCAAGAATCACCAAAACGAGATTCCTTACATGCAAAGCCTCAAAAAAGAATGGAGTCTTTACAAAGAACTGTTTGAATTCACACCAATTATTAAGGAACTGCACCTAGGTGGCGGAACTCCCACTTTTTTTACTCCTGAAAATTTAGTCGAATTAGTAAAAAACATTTTCAATAGCACCACTGTAGATCCTGCGACACATGAATTGAGTTTTGAAGCACACCCTATGTTCATGAAGCAAGCGCATACCGAACAACTTTTTGATTTCGGCTTTAGAAGATTGAGTATCGGTATTCAAGATTACGACACTCTTGTTCAAAAAGCGATTCAACGATATCAACCATTTGAAAAAGTAAAAGAAATTCATCGATATGCGCTAAAACTTGGGTACGATTCTATTAGTCATGATTTAGTATATGGTTTACCGAAGCAGCAACTGAAAGGATTTGAAACTACCATTCAAAAAACAATTGAACTTTTGCCCCATCGCATTGCCTTGTATGGATACGCGCATGTTCCATGGATCAAAGGCAATGGTCAACGTGGGTTTGATGAAAAAGATATTCCGCAAGATGCTGAAAAGCGCGAGCTCTATGAAATGGGGAGTGAAAAACTTCTTCAAGCTGGGTATATCTCAATTGGAATGGATCATTTTGCCCTACCTTCAGACCCTATGACCTTGGCCATGCGAGACAAGAAATTGCATCGGAATTTTATGGGCTACACAACACAAGAAACTCCTTTACTGATTGGACTAGGAATGTCGGCGATTTCTGATAGTTGGTTTGGATTTGCGCAAAATGAAAAATCGTTGGAGGAATATCAAAATAGATTAAAAGAAGGAAAACTACCCATCCTACGAGGGCATATTCTTTCAGAAGAAGATGTGGAAATTAGAAAATATATCCTTTCTCTGATGTGCCATTTTCAAATGAACTGGGGAGAAACCTCCTCCGAAAAATACAAGTCCGATATTAGAGCCAGGTTGAAGGAAATGGTTACGGATGAATTAATTCGCGAATTGCCTTCCGGATTTCAATTAACTGAAAAAGGAATCCCTTTCGTGCGAAACGCATGCATGGCATTTGACACTTATCTGCACGAAGCAGGGCGATCTGAAAAACCGTTATTTTCTAAAACGATATGAGCGAAACTTGCTATCATTGTGGAGAACCGGTTGTTGGTAAACCAATCACAACTGACAATCACTCCTTTTGTTGTAGTGGATGTAAAAGTGTTTATTTAGTATTAAAGTCAAGTGATTTAGATTCTTTTTATTCCATTGAAAACCAAGCCGGAAATCGTCCTGGATCGAAATCAAAGGAACAATATCGTTTTTTAGACACCGAAAATTTCAGGAAAAAATTTATTGAATTTGAGGATGATGAAATGGTAAAAGTAACGTTGTTCTTACCTCAAATTCATTGCTCCTCCTGTGTTTATTTACTAGAAAATCTTTCAAAAATAAACCCGCTTATTAAGCATACACAAGTTAACTTTCCCAAACGAGAAGAGACAATTATTTTTGCTCAGGAAATGCTACTTTCTGATGTGGCAACCTTGTTGGAGATGATTGGTTACACACCCAATTTTGGCAACAGAAAAGATCAAGAAAAAAAACTCGATCGTGTTTTTCTATATAAAATCGGGATTGCCGGTTTTGCCTTTGGAAGTATAATGCTATGGAGTTTTCCGGAATACCTTGGGATTGACGAGAACTATGCCCCCTTCCGAACTTTTACAGCCTACTTATCCCTACTGATTTCACTTCCTGTTCTATTTTTTTCTGCACGAGATTATTTCATTTCCGCATACAAGGCCATTCAGAATAAAAGTCTGAATTTAGATGTGCCAATAACACTAGGAATCATTGCTTTGTATTACGAAAGCACATGGAGTATTTTGCGCGAAAATGGCCCAGGATATATGGATTCCTTTGCAGGATTTATCTTCTTTTTACTCATTGGGAAATGGTTTCAACACATCACCTACCGGTCACTGTCCTTCGAACATGATAATTCCATGTATTTACCCATTGCCGTTTGTAAACTACATGAAGGCAAGGAAATCTATGTGGAAGTTGAAAAACTGGAAATCGGTGATGTTTTTATGGTGCGAAATGAAGAAATAATTCCGTGTGATTCAGAAATAATTTCAGATGATGCCCGCATTGATTATAGCTTTGTGACTGGTGAAGCCGAACCGATTAAAAAATCAAAAAAGGATTTTGTTTTTGCCGGAGGAAAAATACTTGGGCAACCAGTTCATTTTAAGGTTCTGAAAGAGAGCAGCCGTTCCCATTTGACTCAGTTGTGGAATGATGTAATGCAGCAAAAAGATCCTAAAGAACATGTTTCTTTGCAAGATAAGCTCTCTGTTTATTTTTTATCGGCTGTTCTCCTTATTTCAGGAGGAAGTGCAGTTGCCTGGTACTTCATAGAACCGGCTAGTATAATACATATAGTGGTTTCCATTTTAATTGTAGCTTGTCCGTGTGCTTTGGCTCTATCTTCTCCGTTTACCTTAGGAAACACCCTACAATGGATGGGTAAAAGAGGTTTCTACTTAAAAAATACGGCTGTTGTTGAAAAAATGAATGCAATTACTGATATCGTATTTGACAAGACAGGCACCCTCACAACACCGCGAATGCACATACATTTTGTAGGCGAAGGACTTTCCGACTCTGAAAAAAACCAGATTACATCAATGACCTATGCTTCCACTCATCCACTATCGAGAGCATTACATTCCTTGCTAAAACAAGAAGGACATCAAGAATTAGACGAAGTGGATTCATGGGTTGAGATTAAAGGAGAGGGTATCTCTGGACAAATAAGGAACAGTGAATACCGCATCGGAAAGGCATCATTTTGCGGGGAAGAATCCAATAATACTATTGAAACAGAGGTTTGGATAGCTGTAAACAATAAGGTAAAAGGAAAATTTCTTTTCCAACAACAAATGCGTCAAGGTATCGAAAAATTAGTTGAATCGCTCGGTGATTATCATATTCATGTCTTATCGGGCGACAATGAGAAAGACTTAAATCGACTAGAGGCACTTTTTCCTATTTCAACCTCCATCTTTTTTAATCAAACTCCTGCTGACAAATTCAATTACATTCAACAACTCAACCAAAAAGGAAAAAAAGTTTTAATGATTGGTGATGGATTGAATGATTCTGGTGCTTTAGGAGCAGCATCTGTCGGTATTGCGGTTTCGGAAAACCTATCACAATTCACGCCCAGCTCAGAAGTAATTATTGAGGCATCCAAACTCACTCGTTTACACACCTTTTTGCGGGCTGCAAAAAATGCACGATTAATTTTAAAAATCTGCTTGGCATTCTCAATCACTTATAATTCCTTAGGACTCAGTTTCGCAATCAGCGGACATCTAACGCCATTTGTTGCTGCTATTTTAATGCCGTTGAGCTCAATTACCATTGTGTTTTTGAGCACCCTTTTGGTGAGAATACTAAATCGGAAGGGCTAAAAAGAAGTGAATATTCCAGCTTTTTGAAAATTCTTAGTACCTTCGAGTATGCGCCTACTATTTTTTCAATTCTCCTTATTTATTTTTTTTAACCAAGCAATTGCTCAATTAGAATCTGATTCGAATTTGATTCGAGAACACTTGCGCTTGATAACAAAAAGAGATAATTACAGGCATTTTGAAAATCCGGATGAGTTAGATTCAGTTGCTGCATATATTTTTCAAGACTTTTCAAAATATGCTGATACCGTTTATTATCAACCGTTTAAAATAAATGGAATTACCTATCGAAATGTGATTGCAAGTTTTGGTACTGATCAGAAGAAGCGAATTATTGTAGGTGCGCATTATGATGTTTGCGGAAATCAAGAAGGGGCAGACGACAACGCAAGCGGAACGGTAGGTTTGTTAGAATTGGGGCGGTTATTACAGCATAAAAAACTTGAAAACAGAATCGATTTGGTAGCGTATACGTTAGAGGAACCTCCCTTCTTTCGAACCGATTATATGGGAAGTGCTGTACATGCAAAATCAATCGAAGGAATAAAAGACCAAATACTTGGTATGGTAAGCCTTGAAATGATTGCCTATTTCAAAGACACTAAGAAATCACAAGATTATCCGATAGGTTTCTTAAGATTAATTTATGGCGGAAAAGGGAATTACATAACCCTTGTGCGAAAATCTCAAGCAGGTCATTTTGTAAAACGGTTTATTAAAAAATTTCGCGGAGAACGAAAAATCAAGGCTAAAAAATTTTCAGCACCAAAATCACTTCCGGGAATAGATTTTTCGGACCATTTGAATTATTGGAAGATAGGAATAGACGCGTTGATGATTACAGACACTGCCTTTTATCGGAACAAAAATTACCATAAAATGACAGATACCATGGAAACACTTGATATTGGTCGAATGGCGAAGGTTATAGATGCTACCTTTCAGGTCTTAGTAGCATATTAACTTCTAAAGATTCGTATTTTTGTACTATGAATGCATCCCAATTTAACCCAGAAGAAATTAGAGCTCAGTTTCCCATTTTACAGCGAAAAGTGAATGGTAAAAATTTGGTGTACTTTGATAACGGTGCAACAGCTCAAAAACCCCAACTAGTAATTGACTCCATCACAAAGTATTATTCATACGAGAATGCAAATATCCACCGAGGGGTTCATTTCTTGAGTCAAGAAGCGACAAACGCGTATGAAAATGCACGAAATACCATTCAATCGTATATTCATGCGGCCGAATCTTGTGAAATAATTTTCACCAAGGGAACAACAGATTCCATAAACTTAGTAGCTTTTTCATTGGGAGAAACACTGCATTCAGGTGATGAAATTTTAATTTCTTACATGGAGCATCATTCTAATATTGTTCCGTGGCAAATGCTTTGTGAACGAAAGGGATTAACGCTCAAGGTGATTCCGATCCATGAAAACGGTGAACTAAATTTGGAAGAATTTGAGAAATTACTATCAGAAAAAACCAAAATACTTTCCATCACCCATGTGTCAAATACACTTGGTACGATAAACCCAGTTGAAGAACTAATCAAAAAAGCTCATGCCGTTGGCGCTAAAGTATTAATCGACGGAGCACAAAGCATTCAACATTTCCCAATTGATGTTCAAGCCTTAGATTGTGATTTTTTCGTTTTCTCAGGTCACAAAGTGTTTGGGCCAACAGGGGTTGGGATTTTATATGGTAAAAAACAAATTTTAGAGAGTCTTCCTCCCTATCAAGGCGGTGGAGATATGATTGCTAAAGTGAGTTTTGCTAAAACTACCTATAACGAATTACCGCATAAATTTGAAGCAGGCACTCCGCATATTTCTGGTGGAATTTCCTTAGGAAAGGCTTTTGAATTCATGCTACAATTAAAAATACAAGAGGTAATCGAATATGAGCATTCCCTTTTAGTGTATGCTGAGGAGGTTTTGAGTACGTTTAAAGATGTTAGAATAATTGGAAATGCTTCCAATAAAGCAAGTGTTGTTTCCTTTGTTGTTGACAACATTCATCCTTTTGATATTGGAACATTAATGGATAAACAAGGAATTGCGGTTAGAACAGGCCATCATTGTACGCAGCCCTTAATGGATTTCTTTCAAATACCAGGTACCATTCGCGCCTCCTTTGCCCTATATAATACTAAATTAGAAATTGATTTATTTGCCACGGCATTGGATAGATCTATTCAAATGTTGAAATAATGGAGAATGACGCAATCGTTTTTTATGACGGAGATTGTGGACTTTGCAACCGAGTAGTTCAATTTATTTTAAGAAATGAACGAAATCAAAAGTTAGTTTTTTGCGCTTTACAGAGTGAATTTGGGATCGAATTTCTAAAAAGAAAAGGATACGATGCGACAAGATTAAACACATTTTATTTTTACAATGGCAAAAATATTTTCAAAAAATCAAGTGCAGCGCTTCAGATAATTCCTTTTTTGAAAACCCCATGGCGCATTTGTTTGATTTTTTGGGTGATTCCGAAATTTTTGCGCGATTTAATCTATGACTTTGTTTCCTATTATAGAAAGTACTTTTTCAAAACCCAATGTTACCTCAACAACGGAAATTCAACGCGATTTATAGCCTAATCCAAGGTCATTTCTTCGATAATTTCAGGATACTCTGGAAATTCCAATAATAGATTTTGTTTGGTTGCCATCTCAAAATCGAGAAAATCAAATCCAGGTGCAACAGTGCAACTTACTAATCCATATCCTGAACCACTTAGTAGTCGAGAAGCAAACCAAACATGAGCTGGAATTACGGCTTGTGCAACTTGACCTACTTGGAAATCATTCCCTAATTGGATGGTATGCAACACAGCATTTTCAAAATACAGGATTTCTATGGGCTCCCCTTGATGAAAAAACCAAAGTTCATCCGACTTAATTCGATGAAAATGTGACTTATTTTGATTTTCTAACAAGAAATAAATTGCTGTGCTTTGACTTCGATTGTCACCATCACTATTAAGCGTATTATCCTTACTCCTGTATGTTTCTCGAAAATATCCACCTTCTGGATGAGGAGTCAATTGTAAGTGCTGGATTAATGATGTTGCGTCCATAATTAGTCTAAAATGGTACGCAATAAAGACAAATCCTCTACTTTTTTTGATCGTCCGTTTTGCTGATAGGTTGTTATTAAATTGGTTAACATCCTCCGAATAATAGCTGTATTTGAACAAGGCTCAAAATACTCTCGTTTGTGCTCAACATTCAGACCATCGAGAAAAGCTTTGATTTCTGCTGTATCAAACAATGACCCTTTAGAAAAGGTATTGATATAAAATAGCACTCCATATTCATTTTCTTGATCATTCAAGGCATGAATACCATTTACATCCATGTATGCCAACACAAAATGATTCGGCAAGTTAACTCCATACACAGGTAAATCTAAAGATTGAGCAATCACGCTGTAGATTAAACTTAGACTTAATGGATTTCCTTTGCGTGTTTCTAATACCTGGTTAATATACGAATTTGGAGGAGCCAAAAAATCATCTGAATCACCTTCAAACTGGTGATGTGCAAAAAATATTTTATTAAAAATTTTTACTTTTTCAAAAGCAGTCTGATTGTCATTCAATTCGAGCCAAATATCGCGTCTAATATTTTGAATTAAATCAATAATCTCTGTTTCATCGATATCAGGAAATTCATATTTCGCAATAATACAGGCACCTTTTAGAAGATCTTTATCCGAGGAATTCAACCAAAGATTCAGTTCTTTTTTCACTTCTTCAAATTGAATATCTCGTATGATATCATCGATTCGATTATGGTGATTATTTCCAAAAAGATCTGTTTCCCACGTATTCTCAAGATAAGGCAACGCTGAAGTTCCACACCGAATTAGCTCACCACGGACATGTTCATAAATATGATTATCGGGGTCATCGACCAATCTAATTAAGGCTTGTATAGAGGTAGCTTGCAACATATTTACAGTCCAAAATTACCTTTTGATTGAACAATTTTAATCGAGCCATAAAATGTTTATCCATAAAATAGTGTTAATTACTACTTTTTCTTTGAAAGAATGTAACTTTTACAAGGCCTCTCCGTTTATCCAAGTCAGGATCTAAATTAACAGCTACAGGTTAAATTAGGAAAGGAGGTCAGTAATGACCTCTTTTTTTTTATATTTGTTTCAAATATTCTTTACCTATGAAACAGCTCATCTCCTTTAAATTATTCTTTGGATTACTTTTTTTGATTACTTCCTGCTGTTCTAACAAAAATCTTCCGGTATCCTCCGCATATAATTGCCAAGGAATTGTTCATGTATCTGAAGATGGATGTCCTATTTATATTGAAATAACGAATTCACAAGTAGAGGGAATAATAAACGGCAACAAAATTTACCCTATTGAATTAGCGGATAAATACAAGAAAAAAGGATTGAATTTACGTTTTACAGCTACCGTAAGTCGGGCAAAATCACCAGAAGGTTGTGCAATTGATGGAGTAGCAGCTATAAGTTCCGTAACCGTGGTTCCCTAATTAAAAAATCGTTACAAGTTTCTTTTTACCTTGTAGTTCTTGTAACTAACATTTATTTTCAGGTAATCATAGAGAAAATTCTTACACCTGTCCTTGAATGTTGACTTATTTCTAGAAAGATCAAAATCGAATTTCCAATTTTTTTGACTAATTCTATCGAGCATTACTTTTGGGTGAGTTCCATTGAATTTTTTTAATTCGGAAATATGACTTTCGTAATCAAACTCCTCGGCTTTTACCACATGCTGTTCCACCCATTCATCATCATGCCATAACTTATTAAATGTTTCCTGCTTGCGCTGCATAGCACGGGGATCTTTTACCCAACCGTAATGATAAACTTCAGCGTGAATTGCAGCAACGGAAAGTTTTTGATTTTCATTTTTCCGAAACCCTTGCGCATCTTTGTACGAATAAATCGCTTCATCATTGCGGACAATACGAATTTCATTTCGATACCAACCCGGCGAAGAACCAACATAATCATACGAACCATAAAAATGTTGATAACGAAATAAAAGTCCATCAATTTCAGGATCATTCAAGCACATTTCCATACCCGTTTTCATGACTTCCAGGTATTTTTCATGGATAACTTCGTCCCCTTGAATGTAAATTGCCCAATCCATCTCATTGGAGATTGCTGCAAAAGCTTTATCTGTTTCAACCGCTAAAACTCGTCCCCCTTCTCTCAAACTTTCATCCCAAACTGTTTCAATTATTCTAATTTTAACGGGGTCAATAGATTGAATCAATTCAAGCGTTGCATCATCAGATTTACCAACAGCGACCACCACCTCATCACACACAGGTAAAATTGACTGAATCGCTTCAACAATTGGATAATCATAAATGAGCGCATTTTTTATAAACGTAAAACCCGCTACTTTCATTTATTGAGCCTTATTATCTCTCAATCGCGGATATTCATCCATGAGAGGTTGATTGATAGTAAAAAAACACCGTGAAGCCAAATCACTTAAAGGCATTTCTATAACTTGTTCCCTCGATATAAACTCATGTATATATACCCTTGAAATACCTGGATGGGCGGTGCCATGATGATGCGTAGGATCAGAAAAAAGCTTAAAGTTATTCGTAAAAGTAACTGGAACAACAGGTATCTTACAGCTTTTGGCTAATTTGAAAGCACCTTCTTTGAAGAATTTCATGCGTGGAATGTCATTATCGGGGATCCCACCCTCGGGAAAAATCACTAGGCAATACCCTTCTTCTACCTTTTTAATTGCTTCCATATACGAACGAGCTGCCTTGCGTCTGTCATCACGAAAAACAGGCACATTTAAATCTTGAAAATAAGTTCGAATGATAGGATAACTTAAAATCTCACTTTTACCTAAAAAAACAAATGGATGCTTTGGAAAGAGAGAATACATGAAAAATATGTCTAAATAAGAGGTGTGATTAGCCACAATAACATAAGGTGCTTCCGGTAAAATATTGTTTTTGATACGTTTAATTCTGTAAAAACAAAAGATTCGCATCATCCAACTCCAAAAAACGAATAATTTAAAACTGAATTTTCTCCATTTGCGATTCCAAAGAAGGACTAAAAAAAATGGATAGAGAAGCACCGCGAAAAATACAAAGACAATTCCAATATAGACTTTCCAAAAAAAAGAGCCAATAGAAATTAACGTTCGCATGTATCAAATGTAAGAACTTTCACTAAAAGACAGACGCTTTCTAATTTATAGTCCCATAAAATCATTAATTTTGCTAAAACTAGGTATATGGCAAGAATTTTAACTGGAGTGCAAAGTACGGGGATTCCTCATTTAGGAAACCTTTTGGGTGCAATTCTTCCTGCTATTGAATTGTCTAAAAACCCAGAAAATGAATCATTTTTCTTTATTGCTGATCTGCATTCATTAACTCAAATCAAAGATTCCAAAGAATTAAAAGACAATACCTATGCTACTGCAGCTGTTTGGTTCGCTTGTGGGCTTGACCCCAACAAAACAGTATTTTACCGTCAAAGTGATATTCCGGAAGTAACAGAATTAATGTGGTATTTATTGTGTTTTTATCCATTTTCACGACTAACCTTAGCGCACAGTTTTAAAGACAAACAAGATAGATTAGAAGATGTAAATGGCGGATTGTTTTCCTACCCTATTTTAATGGCTGCCGATATCGTATTATACGATGCTGAAATAGTTCCAGTTGGAAAAGACCAACTTCAACACTTGGAAATGACGCGTGATGTAGCTGCAAGATTCAATACAAAAATGGGTGAAACCTTTGTTTTACCTGTAGAAGAAATTCACGAAGATAACAAGCTAATACCTGGGACAGATGGCGAAAAGATGAGTAAGTCACGCAACAATACGATCAATATCTTTTTACCCGAAAAACAATTACGCAAACAAGTAATGTCTATTGAAACAGATAGTAAAGCATTGGAAGAGCCAAAAGATCCAACGACCTGTAATGTTTTTGCCTTATATCAATTAATTGCCAGCCAAGAACAAATTCAACTAATGACCACAAATTACCTTCAAGGAGGATATGGATACGGACACGCGAAACAAGCATTATTCGAAGTGATTTTAGAAAAATTTCAAACAGAACGTGAACGATTTGATTATTTAATGAATAATAAACACGAATTGGATGAAGTATTGGCTTTGGGCGCAGAAAAAGCCCGTAAAGTGGCTCAAAAAGTCTTGAAAAGAGTTAGGTCTAAATTGGGCTACTGATAAATCAATAGATAACTGACGTTCTGTCAGTATATTTTTCAAGGCATATTCTTTGACTTGTTGAGATTATGCAACAGAATTCTCCATTTGAATTAACCTTAAAAAATGCCATTATTCCGGCTTTCATTATCGTTGGACTAATGTGGTTAGTTTATATTGTTGATTATGTCCTTCCCGTAAATCTATACGAATGGGGAGTTCAAGCACAAACATGGAAAGGATTAAGAGGGATTTTATTCATGCCTCTAATTCATGCTCCAGAAAATATCAAGCACATTTTTAATAATTCACTACCCACTTTCCTGTTATTGACAGCCTTGTTTTATTCTTACAAAGAAGTTGCGTGGAAAGTTTTTTTATCCTCATGGGTATTAACCGGAATTTTTGTTTGGATATTTGCCGTAAGTAGCACCGGGTATCATATCGGAATGAGTGGTGTCATCTACGCGTTGGTTGGATTTCTTTTTACTTCTGGCGTAATTAGACGATTTTTTCCACTGCAAGCACTGTCTCTATTCGTTGTATTTCTATACGGAAGTTTGATTTGGGGTATTTTCCCAATGGATCCTCAAGTATCCTGGCAAGGACATTTAATGGGGCTTATCGTTGGCATCTGGCTGGCATTTTACTTCAGAACAGAAGGACCAAAACGCCCAAAATACCTTTATGAAATTGAAAAAGAACTAGGGATAGAACCACCAGACTTAGAAGGCATATACCTAGAACGACTGAGACAATTAGAAGAAAAAGAAAATGAGCAAAAACCTGAAACGAACCAGAATTCAGTTCAAGTTGTTTATCATATAACCAAGAAGGAATCAAAAACGGATACTAATTCTAATAACGATGAAATTAAATGAGTTAACGCCTGAAGAAAAACGGGTAATTATTGATAAAGGAACTGAGTATCCTTTTACCGGAAAATATGATCGCTTATTTGAGAAAGGAATATATGTTTGTAAGCAATGTGACCAGCCCTTGTATACATCAGAATCAAAATTTAATTCTGGCTGTGGATGGCCCGCTTTTGATGATGAGATCCCGCAGGCGATTAACCGCATTAAAGACAAAGATGGAAGGAGAATAGAGATTGTTTGCGCAAAATGCCAAGGACACCTCGGACACGTATTTCAAGGGGAGCAACTTACTCCTAAAAACACCCGCCATTGTGTGAATTCTATTTCCTTAAAATTCGTAGATAAACCAGACTGAAAACCTACCTACAATGGTAAATCTCGTCACATTTGTTATAAATTAATTCATGTAATATAAGCTGAGCGGCAAGTGCTACCTGACTATAGTTTTGGGAACTATTTCCGAAACTAGCTGCTTTGGTTTGCCACATGGCCAAAATCAATTCCTTTCCTCCTTTTTTCGGTGCAATTTTGTCTACCACTGCTTTAACATTTCCTGCTCCAGCATGGTAAATATGCATAACGAATAGCCGAAACCAGAGATCATTTTCAGAAAAACTGATTCCATGTTTGTTCAGCATACGTTTTGCTTCTGGAATACAAATCCGCGAAATCAATCGAGCAGCACCATAGGCTGATCTATCAAAATCCTTGCGCTCATCTTTCCAATCTGTAACAATTAAACCTTGATGTCGAGCCACCTCAGGCATCAGTTGAAACGGTCCATACGCCCCAGTTGTCGATTTTTTTAATTGGCCAGGACTTTCAATCAAAAGTATTGCCTGGGCATACCATGGATCTACTTTGTTTTTTTCAAAAGCCGCAACGCCTTTCGTCAATGAAGGATAAACAACATCAAAAAGATAAAAATTGCTTTTACCGACAACAACCGTTAGTAATTCGTCAGGTTTAATATTTAATTCCACTTTCAATAGTTCCTTTGCCTTGTCCTTTTGCTCATCGGTATATGTTTTCCATAGGTTAGAAGGCATGATCTTGCGAATTTTTTTATCGGGTCCCTGACTCACAACACAAGAATCAGGAGATAACTGCATGACCAACTTCCAATAATCCATTTGAGGCAACATATCCCATCGCTCATCAAATATAGCATCCATGTGCATGATTTCACTTACCTGTTTATCACGGTGAACAATAACCTTGTGCTCATCCCAAGTCTCCCAAGGTTGAGCAATTACACACGAAAAAAAAGCGCAAAATCCAATAAGTAAAAAACAATTTTTCATACAGAAATACTAAGGTTTTGAAGTTAGTTAAATCTGAAGAACGATCAAAAGATGAAACGATTAGTTAGTAACAAGCACTTGTTAGCGGGCATCTTTTTTTGATA
Organism: Crocinitomicaceae bacterium; assembly: GCA_044377675.1. Taxonomy (GTDB): domain Bacteria; phylum Bacteroidota; class Bacteroidia; order Flavobacteriales_D; family Crocinitomicaceae; genus UBA952. The sequence goes on along the minus strand of JBILYP010000043.1, from coordinate 3,279 downwards.
ATACAATCAAGTAAAATCCATACGTTAATAAATTCTACCACTTTTTACCACCACAATAAATCCTATATTTTAAAAGGTTTTTGCAAGATATTGAAACATTAATCTTGTCAAACACGTAACAAGTTATCAACAATTTAAAATTGAGTGGTAAAAAGTGGTAAATAATCTCTATTTTTACCCATTATTAAGCTATGGCAGGATTAGTAGGAGAATTTGATGTAAAAATTGACGCTAAAGGGCGTTTTCTTTTTCCTTCCGGATTACGGAAGCAGCTTTCTCCTGCAACTCAGCGAGACTTTATGTTGAATAAAGGATTTGAGGAATGTTTAACGCTATACCCCCTAACCGAGTGGGAAAAAATTAGTGAACGACTTTCGAAATTAAATTTATTCAAGCCGAAGAATCGAATGTTCTACCGTTTGTTCCATCAAGGGGCGAAAATGGTAGCACTTGACAATGCCGGTCGAATCTTGGTTCCAACTACGCACATGGAGCGCGTTGGATTACAACAAGATGTTATGCTGATTGCATACAACGACCGCATTGAAATCTGGGATAAATCCAAATACTTCGGCATGATCGAAGGAAGCATGGCAGATTTCGCTGATTTAGCGGATGAAGTAATGGGTAATTTGGAAAATGGAGAATAACACAGACTATCACATACCTGTTCTTTTAAAAGAATGCATTGATGGATTAAATATCAATCCTGACGGTATATACGTAGACGTTACTTTTGGTGGCGGAGGGCATTCTCGCGAGATTTATTCTAAACTTTCTGAAAAAGGAAAATTAATTGTTTTTGATCAGGATGCAGATGCATTGAAAAATAGCTGGAAGGCTCCAAATTTTCATTTTATCACAAGTAATTTTTCCTTCCTAAGCAATCAGTTGTTTGCTCTTGGCATAAGTAAGGTGGATGGCATCTTGGCCGACCTCGGTGTTTCATCTCATCAATTTGACGAAGGCGAACGTGGATTCTCTTTCCGGACTGATGCAGTTTTAGATATGCGGATGAACCAGCGATCTGGAAAATCAGCGAAAGACATCGTTAATCAGTATGAAGAAAGTGAATTGATTCGCGTATTTAAAGAATATGGGGAATTAAATCAGTCCCGACGAATTGCCCAAGTTATTATTCTTGAACGAGCAGGAAAAACCATTGAAACAACTTTTGACCTATGCAATATACTGCGCCATTTAGCACCCAAATTTAAGGACTACAAGTTTTTTGCTCAAGTTTTTCAAGCGCTTCGTATTGAGGTAAACGAAGAAATGGCCGTATTAGAAAAATTGATTTTGGATGCTACTGATTTATTATCAGTAAACGGACGCTTTGTGGTAATGTCTTATCACTCTTTAGAGGATCGTTTAGTGAAAAATTATTTCAAGCGTGGTTCTTTTGCAGGAATTGAAACCAAAGATTTTTTTGGAAATGTAATCAAGCCTTTTTCTGAGATAAACAGACATCCATACGTTGCAGAAGAAGGAGAAATGGAAAGGAATTCACGGGCACGTAGTGTTCGATTAAGAATAGCTGAACGAAATGAAAGATAACGAATATACAGACAAGGATAATGCTCCCGAGTCAGTAGGCCCGGATAAAAAAAAGCGAACTAGTAAGGGTAAAAAAAATACGCTTGCAATGCTTTTAAATGGGGAATTCCTTGTGAAAAGTTTTGTTCTTGATAATCTTGGATATGTTTTCTTTTTGATTTTTTTATTACTTATTCTGGTTGGAAAAAGTTATTATGGAAAACAATTATCGAAAGATATTAACCAGTCTCAACGAGAGGTTGATCAAATGACAGCCGATTACGTGGAGGCAAAAGCCAAAGTTGAAGAAGAAGGACTTCGTTACAAATTAGTTGAAAAAGTGGATTCAAATCTGAAAGAAAATCAAAATGCCACCAAAGTAATCAGAATAAAAAAATTACTTCCTATAAAATGAAAGACGAAAACAAGCATATCTACCTTAAAGCCTACGCCATTTATGTGGGGTTTGTGCTATTGATGCTTATCGTTCTTGTCAAAACAATGTCCATCCAATTTGATGGAGCAGGCAAAATCCTGTCCTTCGGAGAAGACAAATTACCCGTTCGTATGGTAAGTAAAATCCCACGAAGTGGTGAAATTCTTGATATGAACTTAGTGCCATTGGTGACCTCTATTTCTTTTTTTGATATTCGGATGGATCCAACGGTGATTGAAGAAAAAACATTTGACAAAGAGATAACTGATTTGTGCCAAGGACTATCTACTTTGTATCCCGAAAAATCAGCGCGACAGTATGAAGACGAAATTCGTTCAGCACGGGAAAAAGGAAATCGCTATTTACTCATCCGAAAACGCGTTACAAATGACGAACGAAAAAAAATAGCCAGCTTACCCATTTTTAAACTGGGCAAACTGAAGGGTGGACTTATCGACTCCATTGAATCAATAGAACGCAAACGACCAAATGGCGATATGATGAGTCGAACACTTGGCTATTATAACGCCCAATCGAAGGAGGTAGTTAAAGTTGGTATTGAAGGGGCTTTTTACGAGTATTTAAAAGGAAGTCCAGGACAGGAAATTGAACAACGAATTTCAACAGGATGGAAGAAAACAGGTAAAATCGTAAAAGAAGCAGTTGAAGGTGCAGATGTAATAACATCATTTGATAAAGAAATTCAAGAAGTTGCTCATTCAGAATTAGAAAGACAATTAAAATCGCAAGAAGCAACAAGTGGGTGCGTTATTGTAATGGACGTAAAAACAGGATTTCTTCGCGCAGTTTCGAATTTAACAAGAGATAAAGCAGGAAACTATTCTGAAAAACTAAACTATGCTATTGGAGTAACCGAGGTTCCCGGGTCAACCTTTAAACTGGCTTCATTAATGGCCGCACTAGAAGACAAGAAAGTTCGGATCACAGATTCTGTGCGTGCCGTTGGGCGTTATAAATTTACCGGGAAAACATTCGAAGATGCGAATGAAGGAAAAGGATATGGTAAAATTTCAATCAAGCAAGCATTTGAAAAATCATCCAATGTATTTTCCCAAATCATTTTCAACGCATACAGGTCTGAACCAGATGCTTTTTTGAGTCGTTTGGATAAATTTGGTGTAACTGCTCCTTTAGGAATTGATTTATCCGGAGAAGGAATCCCAAAATTTAATAGACCTGGTGATAAAAAAAGATGGTCTGGTTTATCACTTCCATCAATGGGAATTGGTTATGAAGTATTGATGACTCCTCTTCAAATATTGAATCTGTATAATTCAGTTGCAAAT
>JBILYP010000042.1:0-19001 GCA_044377675.1 Crocinitomicaceae bacterium | reverse complement strand
TGTCTTTCCTTTTACCCAATCTTTCAAAGAACTTTTGTGATCTAAGTATTAATAAGCTTTCTATTAATCCTAAATTGTACATCTCTTAATAACACTTTCCACTCATTTGCGGGGTGCAAAGATACGTAGGCTTTTTTAATTGACAATGACTTTTCGTGAAAAAAAATAAAAAAAAATAAAATTAAAATTTAAACTACTGTTTTCAAGCACTTTAATCTATTACCTCTTTCTAATTATTTACTATTCTATTTATTTGAGATATGGTAGCAGTTGCGGTGAGTTTAGTTTCTAAACTTGTAAAGAGGTTCGTTATATATCTCAGAGAAACCACAAAACCTAATTCGTTTCTTTCAAAAATAAGATCTTCCGTAGGTAGCAAATCAATTTTTTTTCGATAAATATTTACTTGAAGATCTTCCCCATAAACTATAAGATCAAATAAAGCCAAATAGATTAACTGATACTTATCATCAATTTTAGATGTTACTTCAGTTTGAACAAGGAATAATCCAATTCTGTTTTCGATAACCTGTCGGTCTTCTGATGTTAGCTTGTTATAAAATGAAATGTTTTTCTGCAACCAAAAACGATCATTCGCATTAAGAACAATTCGATTTTTTACTTGATTGCGCTTTCGTGAGACGCTCTTCCAAAAGAGTAAAGCCAATGAAACAATTATAAGAGAAGAAAACCCAAATAATTTAGCAAGAACAATTTGATTTAAAAATAAAAATATTGGCACCAAGAACAACAGTGTAAATATGACCGTTAACCAATATATAAAATAATATGAGGACTCTCCTTTAGTGAAAGGTTTCATTAATTAGTCAGCAATCCATTTATCATTTCGCATTTCCCCCAAAACAGTAACATCTTTCGATCGAGCATAATCTTCAGCTGCTATAATCATCTGTTCCTTCGTGTCTCTTCTAACGTAAATAGAACCACTCCCAACTGATTTAACCTCGATATAAAATCCGTCTCGTAATCTTGCTGGTTTGGTAGCTGGTCTTCCCATGATGTTTGTATTTTTTTTAAAACTAAACAATAAATCGAATAAAGTGTTCGATTTTATGATTTTTTGACAAATCAATTAATGATTTATACAATCGAGTAATTTTGCGTTAGTTCTAACTAAAATAACTCAAATTACGTTTTATTACTATTGTTTTCAGATATAAAAACTCAAGCTACTTTGAATCAATCCGCCAGGAAACAGCAAGAACTAATACTTAGAACTATTCAGATAAGATTCAATCAATGGAGAACTTTCATGCAATGAAACAGCTTATTAATTGTTGCAAATTGATGTTTTGACTATGTTTGTTTCGCCTAAACAGTACTACGCGCATTGATTTATAAACAGGACACTGAAAAATACTACAAAAACTTGATATTCTAATTTAGTTAGTGTATATTTGACACAAAGACTTGAAGATGGGAAAAAAAATGAAACATACAGAGGTATTTCAACCGTTTAATATAATCGTTTTTGGAGGTGACGGCGATTTGGCTTTTCGTAAAATTTATCCTGCTCTATTTCACAGGGATCAAGATGGACAATTCTTGTGCCCCTATAATATTGTTTCGATAACTCGACGAGATCCAAATGAACTAAATTTCAATTCACAGTTAGTTCATTTTCTAAATGAGAGTAAGGAAAAGGAAACGTCAACACAAGACATTCATACGTTTGCAGAAAAGGTTAAATTAATTCAAATAGTAGACGCATCACCTGAGAATTTTTCAGAACTTGTTGATTATTTAACTGGTTTTTCAGAATATCAAAATATCTATTATTTTTCGACACCATCCACCGCATTTGGGCCAATTGCAAAAACTTTGAAAAAAGTTGGTTTAATTCGAGAGTCCAGTAAAGTTGTTTTGGAAAAGCCTCTTGGATACAGTTTAGAGTCTTCTTATGAAATAAATAAAGAGATTACCCAAGCATTTGATGATCATCAGATATATAGAATAGATCATTATTTAGGTAAGGAAACAGTACAAAATCTAATGGTTCTTCGGTTTGCCAATAATTTATTTGAGCGCGCATGGGATTCAGAACATATTGATAATATACAAATTACGGTTGCAGAAACTCTTGGTGTTGAAAAGAGGGCTGCATATTACGATAATAGTGGGGCATTGTTGGATATGGTTCAAAATCATTTATTACAACTACTGTGTTTGGTTGCGATGGAACCCCCTCATGAGTTAGGTGCTGATGAAGTGCGCATTGAGAAATTAAAAGTTTTGCGTGCTTTAAGACCCATAACTAGGAAAACCGTTCAACAAGACACTGTTAAAGGACAATATACCCGAGGCAAGATTCAAGAAGAAGAAGTACAATCCTATCTAGAAGACATTGAGAAATTTGGATCAAAAACCGAAACATTCGTTGCCATTAAAACCTACATTGACAATTGGAGATGGAAAGACGTTCCTTTTTATTTGCGCACAGGTAAACGAATGGTAAAAAAATATTCTGAAATCGTAATTAATTTTAAAGAAGTCCGTCACAATATATTTCCTTCAAAAGAAAAGCTAAACAATAATAAGTTAATCATACGATTGCAACCTGAAGAACGCATCGAACTTATTCAAATGACAAAGATACCCGGGCCTGGTGGTTATCGTTATAAACCAATTGCATTGAAACTAGATTACATCGATTCATTTAAGGAGCGATTTCCTGAGGCCTATGAGCGTTTAATTATTGACGTTATACGAGGAAACCAAACTCTTTTCATGAGTCAGGATGAGTTACAGGTTGCTTGGACATGGATTGAATCAATAACTAGTAATTGGAAGGCAACAAATCAGCCAAACATCCTTTATGAAGCAGGTACATGGGGACCCGGAGATGATGTTTTGGACGATGATTGTTCTTGGATTACAAAATCATGGCGTGAATAATGAAAACTTTTGAATCGAAAAAGGAACTCGAGAAAGCACTTTGTGATCAGCTAATTAATGATCTTTCTGTTGCTCTAAAAGAAAAAAATAGTGCTACATTATTACTTTCAGGCGGCTCAACGCCTTTGGGATTGTATGAGTTATTAAGTAATCAATTAATCGATTGGTCAAAAATTACAGTTGGCTTAGTTGATGAACGATTTGTCTCGAATACAAGTGATTTTTCAAATGAAAAGTTACTTATATCAACGCTGTTTAATAATAAGGCAAAAGAAAGTGTTTTTATACCGATGATTTTTGATCTAAAGGATCGATTGGAAAACCTCCTAGAAGTTCAAAAAGCATATTCTATATTTAGAAATCCAGATGTTGTATTGCTAGGCATGGGAGAAGATGGACATACAGCTTCTATATTCCCATTTGACTTAAACTCGGAATTGTCGTTTGCAACAACGGACATTATTGTTTCAACAGAAGCCCCTAAAGAACCTGTTCAACGAATTTCATGCTCTCCGACACTTATAGATACAGCTAAAAACTGTTATTTAATGATTACGGGGTTAAAAAAGAAATTGGTTTTGGAGACAGCGGATGAATTGAAATTACCAATTGGTCACTTCATTCCTCGGTTAAAAGAAATTTATTATACAGAAAAAGAATTATGAATAATCGAATAATTGAAGTTACAAATAGAATCATACTTAGAAGTAAAAAAACACGTTTGAACTACCTTTCAGATATGAAGGATGCTTTTGAAGTTGGGGTTTCTCGTAAAAGTATGCACTGTGGAAATCTAGCCCACGCTTTTGCTGGATGCTCTCCTTCTGAAAAAGAAAAACTTACCGAAAACAGTGTACCAAACCTAGGAATAATCACGGCCTATAATGACATGTTATCAGCCCATAAAACTTACGAAAACTATCCTCAGGAATTACGCAAATACGCAGAAAAACAAGGTGCTATTGCCCAAGTGGCAGGTGGTGTTCCTGCAATGTGCGATGGTGTAACTCAAGGACAAATGGGCATGGAATTATCCTTATTTAGCAGAGATGTAATAGCCCTTTCCACGGCAGTTGGTCTTTCACACAACATGTTTGATGCAGGATTATATTTAGGTATTTGTGACAAAATCGTTCCCGGATTATTAATTGGTGCTTTACGCTTTGGACATTTACCGGCTATTTTTATACCGGGTGGACCAATGCCAAGTGGAATAACCAATGAAGAAAAGGCACGAATTAGACAAGAATTTGCCGAAGGAAAAATCGGAAGAGCAGAATTATTGAAAGGAGAATCTGATTCCTATCATTCCCCTGGTACATGTACATTTTATGGCACGGCCAATAGTAATCAAATGTTGATGGAGATGATGGGCCTTCAGCTTCCAAGTTCAAGTTTTGTGAATCCAGGGACTGAACTGAGGGATTTATTGAATGAAGAGGCCGTTAAAGTAGCTATAAAAAATGCACAGCTTGGTTTTGAATATTCAATTGCAAGTATTATCGACGAAAAAACGATTGTTAACGGAATTATTGGACTTTTAGCTACAGGAGGCTCAACCAATCATACAATTCATTTAATTGCCATTGCAAAGGCTGCTGGGATTCTAATTAATTGGGAAGACATGTCAGACCTTTCTGATGTAATTCCGTTACTTACGCGCATGTATCCTAATGGTGCTGCTGACGTGAACCATTTTCATGCAGCAGGTGGAATGGGTTATGTAATTAGGACTCTGCTAGACAGTGGATTAATGCATGAAGATGTGCGAACTATACTCGGTGACAACATGCGTACCTTCACAAAAGAAGCGAAAATCAAAGAACATCAATTAGTTTGGGAGGATGGAGCTAAAGAGAGCTTAAATAATTCTATCATTCGATCAGCAAATGATCCATTTTCAGCAAATGGTGGAATTAAAATAATTACCGGTAATTTAGGTAGATCCGTAATAAAAACGGCTGCAGTATCTGAAGAAAACCTTGTTATTGAAGCTCCTGCAATTGTGTTTGATGAACAAATTGATCTTATTTCAGCATTTAAAAATGGAGAACTTGATAAGGATTTCATTGCAGTTTTACCTTTTCAAGGCCCTAAACATAATGGAATGCCTGAACTTCATCAACTAACGCCAACATTAACAATATTGCAAAAAAGAGGGTTCAAAGTCGCACTTGTAACTGATGGCAGAATGTCCGGTGCATCTGGAAAAGTTCCTGCAGCCATTCACTTAACCCCCGAAGCTTCTGAAGGAGGACCAATTGCTAAAATTAAATCCGGTGATTTATTGAAATTAGATGCCATAAATGGTACATTAATTTGTTTAACACAAGACTTTGAACTGCTGGAACCAAATACGAAAGTTGTTAAAACACAAGGTTTTGGACGCGAGCTGTTTTCCAATCTACGAACCGCTATTTCTTCAAGTGAAGAAGGAGCATCATTTATATTATAAACAATGATACAAAATGGAATTGAGGATATTTTGTTATCCAATAAAGTAATACCAGTAGCTACCATAAACAATCGCGATGATTTATTGGCTCAATTAGAAAAAATTCAAGAGGCATCAATATCGTGCATTGAAATTACATTGCGCACAGATTACGCTTTGACAGCACTTGAAGAATTAAAAAAAATGGATTTACCTAACTTTAAAGTTGGAGTTGGTACCATTATCCGACCTAATCAAATTGAACAAGTACATGCGTTGAATGTTGATTTCATCGTTTCTCCGGGTCTTACTGAAAAACTGGCGCATGAACTTTCAACGTGTGGTATACCCTATATTCCTGGAGTTTCCACTGTGAGCGAAATTATGCAAGCTGTTGAATGGAATTGCTATTTTCTGAAGTTTTTTCCAGCACATTTATCCGGCGGCATAGAGGCTTTGAAGGCATACGGACAGTTATTTCCATCCGTAGTTTTTTGTCCTACCGGCGGAATCACGAGTTCAACCTACACCGATTATTTGAATTTAACCAATGTTGCAAGCGTTGGAGGAAGTTGGATGCTGAAATAATTAGCGTTTACTATTCAACAATAACCCGCCATCCATTTGCAGGGTTGTTCCTGTTATCCAGTTTGAGGCTTCGCTTAGAAGAAAAACTGCTGCTCGGGCAACATCTATTGGCTGACCAATTCCCAATGGATATTGGTTGATGATTTGTTGAAATTCATCTTCCGAATATGCTTCCTTCGTTTTATTGAACATATCTGTTTGAACGAGTGCTGGCGCCAGAATGTTTGCTCTTATTTTTTGATTGGCATGTTCTAAAGCTACTGAACGAGTAAAGGCTTCAAGTGCAGCTTTGGATGTGGAATAAAGTGCCCCACCCATATATGGATGACTTGCAGATACTGAAGAAATAAAGACAAAAGAAGATGAATTTGATACTTTTTTGTTTTTCAGAAGATTGGAAGTTACTAAAATAGCACTTGTTAAATTCGTATTCAGTAATTCTTCAATATTTTTCCGCTTAATGAATTTTATTGGATAAGGTTGGATCATTCCAACTCCATGAAATAACCCATCAATTTTCGGAACAGCATCCACTAATTTCGATATTCCTATGTCGTCCGTTAAGTCCGCAATTACCAATTGAGTTCGATCGCTCATTTGGGATAAAGTTCCAATCAGTTTTTCCTCATTTCTTCCTGAAATAATAACAGAAGCACCAAGGGAATCACATAAAATAGCAGTGGCTTGACCAATTCCTGAAGAAGCACCAGTAACCAAAATAGTTTTACTTGTTAAATCAATCATGTTCTACAATTTTTGTGCGAATTTTGGATGTTTTTAATACTACTGATCCCCATGAGAAACCAACACCAAACCCAGCCAATAATAGGGTTAATTGTTCGGATTCAATTTTCTCTTTTAAGCAGGTACAAATTGTCAAAGGAATAGATGCAGAACTTGTATTTCCGAAATTTTGAATTGAATAGGGAACTTTTTCCGGTGCAACTTTTAATTTTTTCCGAACACTTTCATTGATCAACTTATTTGCCTGATGCAAAACAAAGTAGTCAATATCATCAATATTTATATCAAAATTCTCAAGCATTAGTTTAATTGACGGGGCAACTTCTTTCAGAGCGAAATTAAATACATCCATTCCATTCAATGCCAAATGTTTTTTAGTCCGAATTACGCCTGGTTCATATTCTATATATTCGTCAGAAACAGAGCCATAGGGATGACGAGAATGACCATGCTCAATAATTATTGAATCCTTTCCTGAACCATCACTCGCCAAATGGGCAAACCACTCGTCGGCGGATTTATCAAATTCCAATAGCGTTGCACTGCCGGCATCTCCAAATAGTGGAAAAGAGCTTTTATCTTTATAATTGGTTGAAATTGTTGATTTGTCACCACACAATAAAAGTGCTTTTCTAAAATTACCATTTTGTAAAAACTGTCCAACAACGGACAATCCATATACATATCCAGAACAGCCCAAATTGATATCAAAAGCTAATGTACTTTTAGACAATCCCAATTTATCTTGAAGAATAACAGCTGTTGCCGGAAGAAAATAATCGGGTGATTGGGAAACAAAAAGAAGTAAATCAATTTCATCACGGCAATTTAAATCATTCAATAATTCATCCGCTGCTTGAAAACACAAATCAGAACATGTTGTAGTTAATGAAGCAACTCTTCGTTCTATAATTCCAGTTGTTTTGGCAAACAAATCTCTTTCTGCAACAGTTACCCATTCATAATCCTTTGTAAAAACTTTTTGTTTTGGAACGGAGGTATAAATAGCCTTAATTGCAGTATTTTTAACGGTAAGGAAACCCACCTTATTTAGACTGAATTATTGTGTACAAATCTTGAACGGTTTGCGCATTTTTTAATTCTGCTCCCGTTAACAAAATATCATATTCATTATCTATTAAAGCAATTAAAATCAAAGCATGCATGCTACTCCACCCATCCATTTCACGAAAAGAAGTTTCAGGTTTTATAGTCCCTGGCATCACTTCTTCGAACTCTTCTTCAATTTGATTTATTAATAGTTGAATATTCATATTTTCAAAGATAGAAAAAAAGGAGTAAGCATCCTACTAGCGATACATTTAAATTCGTTGACGAATAAGCTCTTCTAATCCATCAATAAATCGAGGATGCGAATTACTACTTGGTACTAATTGCACCTTTTCACCGCCCTCTTCTTCAAATATCTCTTGATATTCAGATCCAATTTCAATAATTGTTTCCAAACAATCTGCCACAAAAGCGGGGCTAAAAACCAATAATTTCTTGGCACCTTTTTTTGCCCATTCTTCAACAACTTTATCAGAGAAAGGAGTCAGCCATTTTTTATCTAAGCGCGATTGAAAACATACCGTGTAATCACTTTCTTTCAGATTCAATTTTTCCGCAATTAGTCTTGTTGTTGCATAACTTGTTGCTTTATAACAAAATTTATTCTTCTCATTTAACTCAGTTTCACACGGTTGATCACCACATAAATCTGTTGCTTCATATACTTTATCTACTTGCCTTTCGGGTAATCCATGATAAGAAAAAAGAATATGATCAAACTCCGTAAAGTCAAACTTTGATGCATTATCCACAATTGAATCTATATATCCTTCATTCGAATAAAATTGCGTGATAATAGAAACATCCGGAATAACCCACCATTTCTTGATGATATTCATTGCTTTTTCAACCGCTGAACCGGTTGATGCACTGGCGTATTGCGGAAATAAAGGAAGAATGATTATTTTATCGTAATTGGCTTGATGCATACGCTCCAAAACTTTATCCATAGAAGGATTTTGGTAACGCATTGCCATTTCAACAGTAACATCTGCTCCTTCAAACCTTTGTTGTAAAAGTTTTTGTACATTTTCAGTATGAGTCAATAAAGGTGAAACACCATTATTCAGGTGCCAAAGTTCTTTATAAATCTTAGTTGATTTTGGAGCACGGAAAGGAACAATAATGCCATTGACAAGAATTTTTCGCGCTAACCAAGGGATATCTATAACACGTGGATCATTTAAAAACTCTGACAAATAGCGTCTCACGGCCCCAACTGTGGGTTTGTCTGGAGTACCTAATTGAATCAACAAAACACCGATTTTCATACTTGAAATGATTTAATTCGTGAAATTACAAGTATTGAACAAATTATAAGGAAGAAAGTTGGAGAATATTACCGAGGCTCAGCACATTTATTTGTTTTTCCTAATCGAAAAGTAATTGAAGCGCTATAATATACATACCAATCGTCGGTTGTTTTATTCCCTCGGCGACTATAACGTGAATTATCTATACTTGTATTTGATAACTCCAAAGCAGTTGTTTCATTTAAATTACTGAATGCTGCAGGATCAACACTGTAATTAGCTCCAACATCATCTAAATAATCCGTAAAAGTTTTTCTAAGGGCGATATCAAAATTTAAATTTGCCACTTTACCCAATGAAATTTTGGCGCCAAGTCCAATTGGAAAACATACCTGGTATCGACTATATTTTCTTTTCTTACCATAAGGAGTTCCTTGACCCTCGGTGCCCAAAGGCTGGAGCTCTACTTCTTCACCATTGTACTCTCTTTTCGGATTAAAATGAAACAAACCAGCTTGAAAAATCATGTACGTTGTTGCTCGATATTTCTTGTTTCCCATTTGATATTTGTGATAATGGAATTCAATACCTCCCGTAATCTCTTGAATAGCACTTGAAAAACTCAAATTTCTATTCAACAACAATTCATTCTGAGCATCTTTATCCGAGGCCTCTACGGAACCTGAAGTTATATTGAATCTATAAGCTAATCGGGCATTAACATTGTAACGATACATTAGTCCTATGGCTAAATTCGGATTGTAAAATTGCTTAGAAGGGTTCAAATCACCCAAGTAGTACATATACCCTACGGTTGGTCCTAGTTCAGATAATGAGTAGAAATTCTGTTGAAACGAACCTTGAGAAAAGGACGAATAAGAAATAAAAAACGCCAATACTTGAATGTAGAACCTAAATTTCATATTACACAAACGATAAAACGTTCAAGAAAGTACGTCTCTTGAAGAAAAAAGTTAATAATTTAAATTGTTTAATACCTTGAACCTTGAATCGCAAATAACTAAATCAATTTTGTTCTTTTGAAAAACTTCTTTATTCAATTGATTTTCCAGTTCTTGCAAAATTTTTATCTCATCAAATTTCAAGGTTTTTGAATCCTCATTTTTTGTGGCAATCAACTGAACTTGATAGGATCCATTATCTAACTTAAAAAGTCGTAGACTTTGATTTTTGGTACCCATTAGCTCATTTTTCTTCCAAAATAAAGCAAGGGCCTTCACTTGTTGTAAATCACTTGGCGTCGTATAAAAAATTGTCAAATTCTCCGAAACAAAAGTCGTTCCATAGCCCTTAGCGCATGAAAAGAATAAAAGAACCAATAATAACATACCAATATAAACCTTCATAATTGAGCAATTTAGCTGTACAAATTTACTAATAATAAATAGCTCAAAATAATATGATTATTATTTAGTCATAAAATTGACTATATTTTAATAACAATTATTATATTTGTTAAAAATATACATTATGAATATTGGTAAAAATCTCAAAACTTTGAGAAAAAGAAAAAAAATATCACAAGAAGAAGTTGCAAAATGCCTAAATCTTTTCCGTTCTACCTATAGTGGATATGAAAATGGAGTTGCTCAACCAAATATTGATAATTTAATTCTACTATCAGATTTCTACAAGATTTCGATCGACGATTTAATTCGAAAAAACTTTGAAGTTTTAACTGAGAAAGACTGGCATAAAATAGAAACCGGGAATTTAACAGATGTTAAAGGTGATAAACTTCGAATATTAGCCTCTATCGTAGATCAAAACAACGAAGAGGTAATAGAAATGATTCCTCTAAAAGCATCTGCTGGTTATGTTTCTGGCTATGCAGATCCCGAATACCTGAAAGTTTTACCCACCTTTTCATTGCCTTTTCTTTCCAAGGAAAAGAAATATAGGTCTTTCCCTATTCAAGGTGATTCAATGCCTCCGGTTGTTGAAGGATCATTTGTTGTGGCCGAATTTATTCAAAACTGGCATTCCATTCGTTCGGGTACACCTTGTATCGTTGTTACTAAAGAAGACGGGATTGTATTTAAAGTATTGAATAATATGCTGGATGAAACCGGTTCATTCCAACTATGCTCGACAAATACAATTTACAAACCCTATATGGTCCATGTAAATTCTATTGTAGAAGTTTGGCGTTTTGTTAATTACATCTCACCAGAATTACCGGATGTACAACTAGACACTACCAATATTAATCAATCATTGCAAGAAATACGCAAAGACATACAGTACATTCAACAGCGCATGAAATTTTAGTGCTGCTGCATTTGTTTGTCCTCTTCAGGATCTGGAGGGAATAATTTTGGCAAATCTTTTTTACCTTGCAAGGCATCGAGCATTTCTTCAATTTGTGAAATAGAAACACGTTTTGCAATTATTTTTTTGTCTTTATCCAAAATATAGACTTGTGGAGTAGAGAAAATATCATACGCCGTTTGATAATTTAAGGATTCCAAAGTGGTCGGTTTTATTCTGTTATCTCCAGGAACAGGAACTAAACTATTTGGATCTTTTTTAGCTAACTCATAGAGCTTATCAGTAACTGCAACATTGTAAAAGGTCATTTTATTATCACGAATAAATTTTTTCCATTTTTCAAAGTCAGCACCAACTGCTTTTCCTACGGCAAAAATCTCAATATTACGATCCTTAAATTTCTTTTCATATAAGGTCTGTAGTTTTGGGGTTGTTTTTTTACAATGACCACATTCAGGGTCCCAGAAATATAACACTGTATATTCCGCTTTCTCAGCCACCTCGTATAAATTAACCCATTTTGTATCTGTTGAATCTTTCAATATTAAATTCGGTGGACAAACACCCATAACCAAATTCATTTCTGTTTTAATCTTACCACATAAATCCTCAAATTTATCATCAGCAACCCAAAACGCTGGAGATTTTCCTTCTGAATTTTTAGAACAATAATAACGATTCCTCATGTAGGTATACACTTTATCCATCCCCATTATTTGACTTTTGCCGTAATTAGAGGTAATCCAACCAACAACGTATTCAAACACCTTGGATTTTGGATTTAGCTTGTCACAAAAATCATATGAATAATGAATCACCGTATCCCAGTGCTGCACCATCATTTTGGTGAAATAAAATTCCATTTTATTGTGAAAAACAGGATTATTTACCAAGCGATCATCTTTCAAATCAACATTATCCCAATAATGAGCACGATAATATTTAAAGCGAAAATCGGGATCTAATGCTTTACCACTGGCGTCTTTCGGAGCTTCAGGAACTTCAACTTCACGAGACATTTTCACAATTTTTGCAACAAGTTTTTCCGAGTTATCTTTTATTAGCGCCAATTGATAATCTTCAACTTCCTTGTTGATTTTATCAATTTGATCCCCTAACGCTTTATAGGAAGGGTCTGTTTCCTTGATTTTAGAACGTTGTTCTCCTAATTTATTTGCTTCGGACTTTTTACTACCTATAAATTTAACATACGGAATAAAAACACTGTTTTCTTCCGATTTTTTCACCTTTAAATTACCCGTGTAATCTGGGCCGGAAGTTTCGATGCTAACTTCCTCATTGTTATAAATAAATTCGAAAAATTTTTGATCTGGCAGATATAACCCTAAAATACCCGGCTGTTGCTTTTTACCATCAAACTCAACATATCCATTTTTCATTTCAGCTGTATCAGCATAGAACAATTTTTGACCATAATATTTAATCAAAAAAACAGTTGAATCTTTTGGACCTGTAACTTTAAATTTCAACTTTTGGGCATGGCCAGAAATTGAAAAAAAGCAAACTAAAGAAAGAATAATGAATTTCATAGTAATTTTTTGAATGTGTTAGTAAAGACGAAATGATAATTAAATAGTTTAAAATTTAACAGTTTTTTAACGCTTAAAATTCCTTAATTATTTTTATCCTAGCTACAAAATAACTTGTTGTCACAAAAATACAAAATGAAATGAAAGCAGCGAATATACTGAGAATAGAAATTGATTCATTTAATGTAATTCCACCAGCTGAGAAAAGATCGTCGATCATAAATTTCGCTGAATAAAATAAGACAAAACTTACAATGGTGATTATTCCGAAAGTTCGAGCAAAATAAACGATGAAAATTCGAATTAGAATTGTTGGAGCATATCCAAGGCGCAAAAGTGTTCGAATGGGATATTTATTATTTGCAATCAACAACTGAAGGTATTGAATCAAAACCAAACCTGAAATAACGACTGTGATTATAGAAATTATTAATGTCACCAGAAATAGTGTACTGACAATGCTTTTTAACTTCCCAATAACCACTTGAGATTTACGTGATTCAAGACCTCGTTCATCTAAGAACTGTTCCATTTTTCCAAATTCACCTTCCTTTGAAGAAATCATAACATTGGTTATTTTACTTTTTTTTCCAGTTGAATATTTTGTATTTGCAGAATTCATAAAAGACTCAGGCACTAATAACGAAGGTATTTCATTAGTGAATCCTACTATCTTCGCCCAAACAAATTCGCGTTGACTTTCATTTGAGATGCGCAGTTTAAATTTAATTTGTTTTGCGAGATCTTCAGAAACTTGAGGAATTCCACTTGCACTCATAAAAGTGTTGAGCATAACTAAAAAATCTCGAGGCATGACCATAGGTACAACGGTATCACCCTCCTTCCATTGCCATTCTTTGGTTTTTACATCCAAAAATTTGGCGTTTACTGTTTGCAGGAATACATCAGAACTAAATTTAGGGACTAATGGATCATCTGTTAAAAAAAGAACATTATAGTTATTACAAATCACAGCCTGAGCATCACTAACGAAGGATTCGTTTTTAAATCGACTTATTTCTTCTAGGCTAAAGTCAGTTTTAGAAAGATTCAAACTTGATGAATTACTCAATTTCTTTTGAATTATCATCGTGTTGGGACCAAGTATTTCTTGACCTTGACCAAATTCATTCACTTTAACTAGGTAGTGTATAGAGGTAACTAAAAATAGAATTCCAATACATGCCCCAATAATTGCAATAAAGTATTGGATTTTGTCTTGATTTTGAAAAAGCAATTTCTTTAACATTTCTAGAGTTTTAATTGTTTATCAAAACCTGAAATTTCTTTTTCATCGAGTGATGTCAAAATTATTCCTGCATTTATTTTATCACATCTATCACGAATGATTTCAAGGCAAACCGTACTGTTTTGGTTGTCTAAATGTGAAAACGGCTCATCTAATATCAACCACTCAAAAGGTTGACATAAAGCACGAATAATCGCCACACGTTGTTTTTGCCCCATGGATAACGTACCGGTAAGTTGATTTCTTTTGTCAGCCAATCCTACTTGATCGAATAAATGTTCGATTTCATTTCGTGATAAGGCAAGAGTTAATTGATTTTTTATTTCTATATTTTCGAATGCAGTCAACTCAGGAAACAGCTGCAAATCTTGATAAACAACTGAAATAGTTCTTTTTCTAATATCGATCCACTCGTTATTATTCAGTGAACGAATCTCTTTTCCTTCAAACAAAATTTTACCCGAATAATCATTTCGAATACCCATTAATAAATGAGTAAAGGTTGTTTTACCTTTGCCACTCGCGGCATTTAATATAATTTTTTGACCAGATTGAATTGAAAAATCAGTGTTCCAAATACTATCAGATTTATGTTCAATGGAGGACAAAGGAACAGGAAGAACAGCAGAAAATTGAATAGTCATAATTGATTTTCCTTTTCTTTTTCAAGAATCATTCCAATCTATCGAATGAGATTTATATGGCCTACGACAACATTTCTCTTGGTTTGACCAGATTTCAAATAGGTCAGTTGGAAAGTATAGGTTCCATCTTGAACTTTATTTCCCAAAAATGTTCCATCCCAGCCTTGCAGAATATTATTAGTTGCAAAGAACTCTTGTCCCCATCGATTAAATATTCTTAATTGATAATCACTAGGATTAATTCCAGATGAAATTACTGGAAGCCAAATTTCGTTTAAGCCATCTTCATCAGGAGTAAATGAATTGGGTGCATAAATGATCACTTCATCATTAAATGTTATGATTTGATACATCGAATCAACACATCCATTTTCTGAAATCGCAATCAACGTAATAGTATACATGCTATCTAGATAACCTTCGAACAAATGTGGTTCAGGATTATATATTGATGTGTCAGTTGTATTATCTCCATAATTCCAAATATAATCTACTGCACCAGTAGAATTATTATTAATTGTAACAATCGGATCACTTACATTTAATTCATTGGAAGAAAGCGTGAAATCAGCAATCGGAGAAGGATTGGCACAAATTAAATCTGAAAGCGTTAACGTATTTGAACACCCATTCGGAGAATCAGTTGTCAATGATATATCATAGCAACCCGGATTTTGAAATGTATAACTTAAATCTCCACACTCATTAAAAGTTCCATTATTTTCAATACTCCATGAACAATTCGTAGTGTTTAATGTGGTATTTGTTAAATTAACGGTTAACGGTAAACAACCTTCTGTCAGATCAACATCGAAAGTCACCACTGGAATTGGTTCAACAGTAACTGTTGCAAATGCTGTAGGACTCGCACAACCATTATCATAATAAACAACACTGTAAAGACTCGTTGAAGTAGGATTAACATTAATTGAAGCTGTTGTCTCAGTTGTTGACCACAAGAAAGTCCCACCTTGACTCGAAGGAATTGCAGTTAACGTTGCTGATTGATTAGCACAAATTACTGTATCAGCCACTGAAACTGAAGGTGTATTAATAACAGTTACCAATGCTGTATCTGCAATACTAGGACAACCGTTTAAAATATATACAACGGAAACATTTTGAGTTGAATTAGGCGATACAGTAAGTGTTTCCAATCCCATTCCTCCAGGATTCCAGTTAAAAACTCCTCCTGGCACTGAAGGAATTGCTGTTAAACTACCAGTTTGACCTTCACAAACATTTATATCATTAACCAAAACAGTTGGAACATCCGTAACCGTAACTGTTGCTGTAGCAGATTGACTTGGGCAGTTATTCAGAGATGTATAAACTACCGTAAAAGTAGATGTAGCAGCCGGTTGAACAGTTATACTTTGAGTAGTTGCTGCAGTTGGGAATGTATTCCATGAATATGTTCCACCAGCGATATCTGGTACAGCCGTTAATATTGCCTGACCACCTGTACAAATACCAACACTATTTACCACAACCACAGGAGTTTGATAAACTGTAACCAAGTGATTAGCGGCTGCAGACGGACAACCGTTTAAGGTGTAACTAACTGAATAACTCGTACTTGTCATTGGAGTAACAGAAACAGTTTGAGACGAGCTTGTTATTGGACCCCAAGTATAAAACCCATTGGCACCTGTTAAAGATGAATTTGCGCTTAGCGTTGCTGTATTACCCGAGCAAATTGTTGTTGTACCACTAATATTTACAACAGGGGTTGGATTGACGGTAACATTTGCCATTGCCGTGTTACTTGGACAATTGTAAACATCAAAATACTGAACATTGTAAATTGAATTTGTTGTTGGCGAGACACTAACAGATGCTGAATTACCTGGTAATAGTACATTATTCGGGAATTGTGTCCAAACAAACGTTCCTCCTGGCGTTGATGGAACAGCAGTCAGTGTTCCTATGGCTCCAGCACACATGGTCATTGCACTAACTGTTACCGTTGGATTTTGTAATTGATTAATTGTAATTGACTCAATATCTGTACATCCATTTAGTGCTGTAACTGTAACAGTATACGTTCCTCCTGATGTTAGATTTAATGCAGGGTTGGTACCAAGACCGTTACTCCACAAATATGAAACTCCACCTGATGCAGTAACATTAATTTGAGTTTGATTACAATGTAAAACGATTGAACCTGTATTATTTGTAATAACAGCAGTTGGTGCAGTTTGATCGCTAGTAATTGTAATTGATGAAGTTGCAGTACAAGCATTTGATCCAATAACTGTAGCGGTATAAGTTCCTGGTTGAGTTAAGGATTGATTTGCTGCATTACTTAAGCCATTTGACCATTGATAAGAAACTCCACCCGTTGCTTGAACATTAATTGTTGGATTTGTACAAGTTAAAATTACATTATTTGATAAATTATTAATTCCTGGCGTAGGTGGATTGATATCTTGAGTAATGGTTGCACTCAATTGACTTGGGCAATTATGAGCATCCAAAACATCAACAAAATAAATATCGGGAGAATTGAATGAATTGTTTACGGTACTAGTAGACAAACCACCACTCCATGTATAACTGATTGCATCATTCACTTGTAGGTTAATAGAAGTAACCGCACAGGTAAGTTGATTCGTACCCGTTATATTTGTTAATGTTGGTTGAACTGCAAAATCATTTTGAACTACAGATTGAATTGTAGTTTGGCATCCGTTTGCATCTGTAATCACTCCATTATAAGTGCCAGCAGTAACCGAAAGTAAATCTTCAGCATTTACAGATCCATTCCAAACAACATTATAGGGGCCAACACCTCCTGAAATAGCAATATTAACAGAACCTGAACCACCTTGGCACATTACATTTTGCACCAAATCTGTCACCACTAGAGCTGATGGTTGAGTTATTATCACTGAAGTTGTACTAGTACAGCCATTCGCATCAGAAACAGTGTAATTATAAGTTCCGGCAGCTTCACTAAACGTTCCTGTTCCAGTGTATGGAGATACACCACCCGTTGCAGAAACAATTACCGTTGATTGATTTCCATTACATAAAATGCCAGAAGCTGTTGAAGAAGCAAGTAAAATTGATGGCTCAGTTAATATAATTGCAGTTGTTGTCGTATTTCCATAAAAGTCGGTTATGGTATATGTATAACTTCCGGCAGTTTCATTAAATATACCAATTCCAGTATACGGTGGAGTTCCTCCAGTAGCTGAAACCGTTACAGGTGTATTTCCTCCATAACATTGAATCAACCCTGCTGAAGAACTGGCAATTAATGGTAATGGTTCAGTTATTGTGATAGTTATTATATCCGAGCATCCATTTGCATCAATCATTGTATAGTTATAAGTTCCAGCCGTAACAGTATAAGTTCCAACTCCATTATATGGTGTGGTACCTCCCGATGCAGTTACCGTTACAGTTGAACTACCCCCACTTGAAGTAATTGTTGTATTCGTAACCAGAGCCACCAATGGAGCAGGTTCAGTGATAACGGCATTCAATAGTAATGTACAACCATTTATATCTGATATAGTATAATTATAAGACCCTGCCGAAAGATTGTTTTGAGATGGATTAATCAAATAATTACCAGATCCTCCAGAAACATTAATCAGTAAAGATCCATCACTTAATCCATTACAGCTTACATTCACATGATTTGAAATACTAGCAGTCATTCCACTTGCAGGCTCCGTAATTGTTACGCTAGTTGATGTAGTACATCCACTCGCATCCGTAATGATCACTCCATATGTCCCTGCTCCTAACCCTGTTATATCCTCTGAAACTAATCCGTTACCCCAACTATATGTGTAAGGTGCTGTTCCACCTGAAACGGTTAAATCAATTGCTCCAGTTGTATTTCCAAAACACAATACATTGGTTTGGGTTGTTGATGCTGTCAGCGGAAGATTTGGTTCTGTTACAAGGGCATTTGTTGTTAACGTACAACCATTTGCATCTGTTATTAAAACACTATATGAACCTGCAATTAAACCAGCAATGTCTTCAATTGACTGACCATTTGACCAGCTATAAATATACGGGCCTATACCTCCTGATACCGTTAAATTTATTGATCCTGTAGAATTCCCATTACACAATACATTTGTCACAGTAGTTGAAGCTGATAAAGCATTTGCTGGTTCTGATATAATTACTGCTAAAATTGATGAACAATTGGCACTATCCGTCACAGTAACTGTATAATTTCCTGCTGTTAAATTGATTAAATCTTCCGTGTTTTGACCGCTGCCCCAACCGTAA
>JBILYP010000002.1:0-174180 GCA_044377675.1 Crocinitomicaceae bacterium | reverse complement strand
AGTCTTGTATATCGCGCAGCGCAGTGTCTTGAGAGCATTTGCCCATTTTTGCCCATTTGGTGGTATTCAAAACGCCTTCAAACCCATCCAATAGTTTGTTTAATATTTTGTGCTGTCTTTCGTTGAGAACAGTTCTTCGATGCTCAAGCCAAAAAAAGTGTTTCACGATTATTTTTTCAAGCAGTTCATCGGAGTGGGTGATGGCATGTAATAAACACGTTAAAAACCACTCAAGCCAAGCTGTTATATCCAACTCTCCTTGTTGGCTTTTTTCCAAATGAAGGTAATAGGCGTTTCGTTCTTTGCGTATTTGAACCGACATACTATAAAATCGGTAGGATTGTTCATCTGAACGCGCGAGCAACATATCTGTTAATGCTCGTGCTATTCTTCCGTTTCCATCTTCAAAAGGATGCAGTGTCAAAAACCAAAGGTGCGCCACCCCTGCTTTCAATACCGAATCAATTTCATTTTCCTTATTAAACCAATCAAAAAACTGGTGCATTTCATCCTCAAGAAGGTGAGCATGCGGGGCTTGAAAATGTACCTGTTCTTTTCCCATAGCACCCGAAACAACTTGCATTGGGCCCAAAGAATCATCGCGCCAATTTCCTGTTAGAATTGGAAACATGCCGCTTTGCCCTCCAGGAAACAAGGAAGCGTGCCAGCTTAAAAGCCTTTTTTTTGTGAGTTCTTGATCAAAAAAACCGATGGCATCTAGCATTAAGTCTACTATTCCATCCACATTATGGTTGGAGTGTACGAGTCCAGAAACTTCCAAGCCGAGTCTTTTGGCTATGGATGATCTTACTTGTTCTTTTTCGAGTGTTTCTCCTTCTATTTCAGTAGATTTTAGTATTTCTTCGGTTAAGATTTCAAGATTTGCCTCGTTGCGGAGATTAAAGCCAAGTGCAGCCATTTTCCCGATTAATCTACCTTGTTTGTTGCGGACAAGCGAAAGCAAAGGCAATAGTTGCTCACTTTCCCAAGTAAAATTAGGCCAATTTGAGTATTGATGTAGGTATTTTGCCATTTATTCTCCGCATTTCTTGCAACAAATGTACTCTTTTTTCTGGGTTTTAAATTATTCTCCGCATTTTTTGCATAGATTAACCCGGTTATTCTCCGCATCCTATACCCAAGCGAAGAATTATCGATAAAAATCCGAGGACTATACTGGTTATTTATATCCAGGAAGGAAAAAGTAGAAAATGGAATTTAACCTAAGTATCAACTAAATCGTTTCCTCAAATATACCTTGTATGCTTCTTTGAAAACGATTTTTGCCGACAATTCTTGTAAAAAGTTGGGCTTGCCGAGAATGGAAAAAAATTCTTTTTCTGGTAGGTCAATCGTATAAAGCAATTGCAATAATTTGGTTTCACCCAAGCGCATTATCTCCATTAATTGTTCTGCAACCACTTGTTCAATTTCTTGGCGGGAAAATGAAACCTCACTAAATGCGTCACTAAAATAAAATCCATTTTGACCAAAATCTTTCGCCAATTGTTTTTGGGTATTCAAAACAAATCCTTTGTTCGAAAATTCAGGAAGGAGTAAATCAGTGTTCATTGACATAAATATATGAATAGTTCTTGGGTTTTCTGTCACTTTTTCAATTATTTTGAGACAGATTGTCAGTATTGTTTGGATGGCATAATGGTTGACAAAATAATATGTCTTTAAAAAATACAATTATGAAAACAGGTCAAATAAATGTTCAAACGGAAAACATTTTTCCAATTATTAAAAAATTCCTTTATTCGGATCATGAGATCTTCTTGAGAGAATTGGTTTCGAATGCAGTGGATGCGAGTCAGAAACTAAAATTCTTTGCGAAAAATGGAGAATTTAAAGGCGAAATGGGTGAATTAAAAGTGGAGGTGATCATTGATAAAGAAGAAAAAACCCTTACAATTCGTGACCGTGGTATTGGAATGACAGCGGATGAAATTGATAAATACATCAATCAAATTGCATTTTCTGGTGCTGAGGAATTTTTAGAGAAATATAAAGGAACCGAAGGCGTTGAGCAAATTATTGGACATTTTGGTCTTGGATTTTATTCCGCATTTATGGTATCCGAGAGAGTTCAAATTAGAACTTTAGCAAGGTATGAAGGTGCTCAAGCAGTTCAATGGGAAAGTAATGGTTCTCCAGAATATACGATTACCAACATTGATAAAATTGATCGAGGAACTGATATCGTAATGTATATCAACGAGGATTCAATTGAGTTTTTAGAAAAAAATCGTGTAGAGGAAATTTTAAACAAATACTGTAAATTTCTTCCAATTCCAATCGTGTTCGGTACTAAAACAGAATACATTGACTCCCCAGAAGGAGAGAAAGACGAAAATGATAAAGTAAAACGGGTTGCTATCGAAGTGGAAAATCAGGTGAATAATCCTGAACCTGCTTGGACAAAGGCTCCGGTTGATTTAAAACAAGAAGATTACGATGCATTTTATAGAGAATTGTATCCAATGACCTTTGAAGCGCCCTTGTTTCATATTCACTTAAATGTGGATTATCCATTTAATCTTACTGGAATTCTATATTTTCCAAAAATCAAAGAAAACGTTGAGGTTCAACGAAACAAAATTAATTTGTATTCCAACCAAGTTTTTATCACTGATAGCGTTGCAGAAATAGTTCCTGAATTTTTGACCTTGCTTCATGGGGTAATTGATTCGCCAGATATTCCGCTAAACGTTTCTCGTTCCTATTTACAAAGCGACGGAAATGTGAAAAAAATCTCTTCGCACATCACTAAAAAAGTGTCTGATAAGTTGGCAGAGATGTTCAAAAACGACCGAGCTGATTTTGAAGCGAAATGGGATGATCTTCAAGTTTTTGTTCAATATGGAACGTTAACCGATGAAAAATTTGCTGAAAAAGCAAAAGCATTTACTTTGGTTAAAACATCAGAAGGCAAATACTACACGCTTGAAGAATTAAAAGAAAAAGTAGCTCCGCTTCAAACGGATAAAAACAATAAAGTTGTTTTCTTGTACACGCCAAGTGTGGAAGAACATTTTTCGTTTGTGAAAAAAGCAAAAGAGCGTGGTTATGAAGTTCTAGAAATGAATGGACCATTGGTTCCTCATTGGATTTCTAAAATGGAACAATCCATGGAAAATATTTCATTTGCACGAGTAGATGCGGATACGTTGGATAAATTAATCAGCAAATCGGATGAAATCCCTTCTAAATTATCGAAAGAAGAAGAAGAAAAGCTGAAAGGAATTTTTGAAGGTGTTGTGAGCAAAGATAAATTTACAGTTCAGTTGGAAAGCATGTCATCGGATGAGTCTCCAATTCTAATTACCCAACCAGAGTTCATTCGTCGTATGATGGAACAACAAAAGATGGGAGGCGGTGGCTTCTATGGTGCTTTTCCGGAGATGTATAATTTAGTTGTAAACGCAAATCACCCTGCAATGGAAGCGATTTTGACTAAAGAAACGGCTAATCAAACAGAAAATGCAAAATATTTGGCTGATTTAGCGATGCTTTCTCAAGGAATGTTGAAAGGTGAAGCGTTAGATGCATTTATCGAAAAATCTTTAAAGAATTTAAATTAAAAATACAATCTTCGGATTGAGTTAAGGTTAATATTTTTAATTTTGAGCGGAGATTAGTCTCCGCTTTTTTTAAATTCATTCATTTGTATAAGTTTATTTTCGCTCTTGCAGCTTTGATTTTTTTCCGCAGTTGGAATGCGGTGATACTAGGTTTTATTGTAGGTTCATTATTTGATGTGAACCAACGAAGCAAAACCGGTGCCGGAGGAAAACGTTTTGGAAACATGAATGCCGATGAGGTATTCAACTATTATCAGCAGCGTTCTTCGGGCGTTCACGAAATTCAAACAATGCTGATGGCTTTATCAGCTGCCGTTATGAAAGCGGATGGTAAAGTATTGAAAGCTGAATTAGATTACGTAAAAGCATTTTTCGCAAATCAATTTGGAAGTCAATTTCAAAAAAACCAACTACAAACGCTCAAACAATTTTTGGATGCACCTTCCATTCCGTTGAATCAAATTTGTTCGGATATTCGAACGAAAATGCAACCCGAAGTTCGTATTCAATTAGTACATTATTTGTTCGGTATTGCTAAAGCGGATGGGGATGTATCAACTTCTGAAATGCAGCAAATTGAGCAAATAGCCTCCATGCTTGGTATTCCTTCAATGGAGTTTGAAAGTGTCAAAAACATGTTCTACCGAAATGTGGATTCGGATTATAAAATATTAGGAATTGAATCTTCTGCAACCGACGAGGAGGTGAAGAAAGCATATCGAAAAATGGCTGTTACTTTCCACCCGGACAAAGTAGCTAGCATGGGTGAAGAATATCAAAAAGGCGCTAAGGAAAAATTCCAGAACATTCAGGAAGCCTACGAAGGAATCAAAAAAAGACGTGGATTGAGGTAATCAGTCTACTTTCACTTGATTGAGTGGTTTTTGAAAGAGTCAAAACATTCTATGACTTAGCTCTAGTTTTTGGGTAAATTCCTCAACAATTTAGCAAGTTTTTCATAATCTCCATTTTCTCCAAAATTTTGAGTATTGGCTTTAGTGCCAGTAATATGAAGGGCATTGCACCCAAAACAAATTTTAGCTATACCAACTACTTTGTTTTTCTTTTTAAAAATGAGAATGTCACGATAAACATAAATACATGCAGAAACAACACCTTCATTTTTAACTTTTTCAACGAAAAGGGAGTGAACTTGTTAGAAATTGGCTCTTTAACACCAATGATTTAAATAAACGTGAAATCAAATATTTTGAGAATGCTGGTTTTTTCTATTTACAGAGAGGAATTGGTTTAGCTTGGAAAAGATTAGATGGAACTGATTTGTCAGCAACAAATTTTTACCTTTCTCGAATTGCTTCACAAGGAATTGTTTAACTATTTTTCCAAGTGAATGAATCCATGCTTTGAAAATTTTGAAGCATTAATATCATCATAATCCACCCTCCAAAAATATACACCTTCAGTACATTTTTTTCCATTTGAGGTTCCGTCCCAACCAGATAATAGATTCGAGTTTTTATAAATTATATTTCCCCATCTGTTTAAAATAATAATGGATGGATTTTCAATTTTTGAATAAACGATAGGCGTGAAAATGTCATTTATTCCATCTCCATTTGGAGTGAAAACGTTAGGCATTTCTAACTCTGAGTCGCAATTTGAAACACATGACGGACAATCAAAATATATAGAATCTATAATTAATGCATACAAGGATTTAGGACGATTATATCTGAAGCTAACTGAGGTAATGTCGCCAGTCCAACTAACCCACCCTGAGGCATCATTGTTATCATTATTAGAATTATTATCGTAAGGCGTAACAATTCCTCCAACTAAAAAAAATGGATTAACGCCAATATTTAATGGCTGTACATTAGAGGGTAAAGGATTCATTTGAGAAAGTGATTCTTCGGGTTGAGTTAATCCACTCACATTTTCATCAAGATCCACAAATCTTATTTTCAAATTACTTACTGGTTGATTAAAGGTTATACTCATATCAATGTAGGTTGTACTAATATTTATATCAGCAGGAAAAAATAAGCAATCGTTATTATATGGTGATCCGTTTAATACTTTTTTAAAAGTTTCATTGGAATTTATTTGATAATTAATATTGGAACAGTCAAGCGAATTATAAACTGGGCTTTGCGCTGAAAACACTGAATTAACGGACAACCATGACATCCCAGAATTCATCACTTGAGAATTCAAGGCATTGATATTAATCAAAACACCTAAAAAAAATATGTTCCTCAATTTAATCATCTGCCTATTATTTTATCAGTGTAATGTGTCCGGTTAAAATAAATCTTTCTGGTTTAATTGGATTCACATACGATAATTTGTACGTGTAAATTCCATCTTGAACCTTGTATTGTTCTCCATAACTCCCATCCCACGTTGAGTTTTGATCATAACTTTCAAAAACAATTTCTCCCCATCTATCAAAAATTTGAAAATGAAAATCAAGAAAGTTACATTCTGTTTTTATTTCAAAGACTTGATTAAATTCATCTTCATCAGGTGTGAATGTATTGGGAATAAATATATCACAATTACAATCATTAAACACAACATTAAATATAGTTGTATTTGTACCACATTCATTTTCCGAACTCAATGAATAAACACCGTTACTGATAACGACTATGGCGGGTGACTCATTACCATTACTCCATGTGTAATTAGAATTATTTGTAAAACTACTTTGTAATAATACAGATTCTCCTATACACTTATCAAGATTAAAGACTAGATTTTGATTTTGAATTAATTCAACCTGAATATTATCTAGTTGTTCACAGCCATCAATATTTCTAATTACCCAATATTGTCCATCATCAGTAACTTGAATGGAAGCTGTCGTTTCACCTGTATTCCATAAATAAGATGTCACATTAATGTCAAACGCATTCAACGTTAAAATCTCATTGCTACATAATGTATCGAAAGAAGGCAATTCACTCAGATTTATTATCTTTTCAACCACATAAATAGTATCAGTAAACGAGCATTGTCCATTAAATACTTCGACCCAGTAGAGCCCTGGCTGACTTACATTAATCATCGGTGTATTTAATCCATTATTCCAAACATATGAAATGGCACCATTCGTTAATCCTGAAAGCATGAAATCCTCACCTGGGCAGATGTATAAGGAATCATTTAATAAATTCGGTTCAAAATCTATATTAAACACGTTTATAGAGTCTGTATCTGTACAAATACCATTAGATACTGTAACGAAATAAACCCCTGGAGAATTAACATTAATTGAAGGACTAATTTCTCCATTACCCCATAAGTATGAATTACCAATTGAATTACTCGCATCAATTACGGTGGTTTGATTATTGCAAATAGAGATGTCTTGACCTAAAACGGCATCAGCTACACACCCTGAAGTTGGACAATCAAAATAAATAGAATCAATAATCAATGCATACAATGCTCCTGGTCTATTATACCTGAAATTTACCGAGGATAATGAACCTGTCCAATTAACCCATCCAGCCGCATCGTTATTATTTATTGATGAATTATTATCGAAAGATGATACTATTGAACCATTAAGATAAATAGTATTAATACTTCCCCCTAATGAATTAACGCTTGTGGGTGGCGGACTAATTTGGGAAATTGACTCTTCTGGCTCTGTCAATCCATTTACATTTTCATCTAAATCTACGAACCTTATCCGAAGATTACTAATTGGCTGACTAAAGTTTATTGATAAATCAACAAATAAGGATGTATTATTTATGTTTGAAGGAAAAAATAAAGTATTGTTATTATAAGGAGCACCATTATTAACCATTTTAAATTCCTCCGTTGAATTTATGGTATATGAGATATTTGAACAATTTGAATTTGAGAAATTTGGACTAATAGCAGAAAATGAAGGGGAAGTTGACAACCATGAAAACCCAGTTTGAATTGTCTGGGTGTGTACAGATGAAAATAAATGAACAAATATAATTAATACTACTACTTTCACGCTTCAAAAATAACGATAACCATCCAAAGAATAACTCCATATTTCTTCATATTTAAAGTCATTTTCAAGTGAACTATTTATTGATGGGGTATTACGTAAAGAAAGAAGATTAAAACTTTAGGAGCTTAACGCAGAACATTAGTCTAATTTTACCTTATTAAAAAAATACACCTTGCGTACTTTTTTTACGTCCTTATTTTCTTTGTTTACGATTTTTTGTTCTCCATAGGCCAAGAAATAATCACCGAACCAATGCTCAATATCCACATAGCTAAATTTAGTTTTATCCTCCTCCAAATTGGTTTCTATTTGACCCGATGTTTTGTCAACAATTACATTGCCATCAAAATCTAAAATTTTGGTTGTTATTGAATTATCGGTTGCAAAAACTAACTTTAATTTTTCGGATTCATTTTCGTCTATTTGTATAAATCGTTTGACATAAAAAGGTTTTTGAACAACCATTGGAAAACTTTCATCCCACAGTAGTTTTCCATCTCTATCAAATTTTGCTACAATTGCATGCGTATATTGGAAACCATCAAATACTTGTTCGTAGGTTGTTTTCGTGACATACTTACCATTAACCATGGTAGTTACCGTTTTCTGCTCTGTTCTATACGTTGGATAAAAAGCTTCTCCGATATATAAAAAATCATCATTTACCCTGATTGGCCTATGAGAAGCTATTAAGTAAGAAATATTCAATTCTTTTCCTCTTTTTGCTTTCCCCTCTTTTACCTTCTTAAAAAAGGATTGGTCTTGTTTTCGCGTGTACGTAAAAAAACTTTTTAAATCAGTAAAGTTGTGGTAATAAACCGGTTGAACAATCCCATTCTCAATTCGGGTGATGTAGATACCGTTTGACCCAACCTTGCCTTTTGCGGCGTAAGTACCAGAAATGAAAAAATTATTATTTCCTAAATCAAATGATTGTGCGTCTTTTATGGTATTTCCATTTTCAGCTTTCAATTCTGTTCTTTGTGCAATTTCACCTTTCTCATTAAGTCGAATAAGATTCATTTCGCTCATTTTCCTGGATAACTTAACACGGGTACTTGCTAAAATATTTTTACTTTCAGGCATGGTTTCAAAACTAGTCACACTCATGTTCCGAGGCTTGATGCCTTCTATCACTATGGGACTGAAGGATTCTTTTTCAGAATTTAAATCAATCGTTAAAACCTGGTACATATTTTTTCGGTTTTTTAATAGGAAATAAGCCATTTCATTCATATACAGAGTTGATACTACCCCTGTTTTATTAGGAAGTACTCCTGATGTTTCATGGAATTTTTGGCTTAAAAAATTGTAGGTTAAAATACGATAATCGCCTTTTCGTGATTTAAAGAAAATATGTAAATCGTTTCCTTCTTGAAAACTCTTATCAAAGCGGAAAGCTTGATTGATGGAATAGTTGACTTCGCTGATTTCCACCAAATCTGTGTTATATTTTTGAAAGCGATAAACCATGTTCTCTCCCTCTTTTATGTCTTGAGTTGATAACAACAACATTCCCAAGGAATCAAACTCAAAAACTCGTTCGCCAGAATAACCATCTTTCAGTTCAATTTCAATGCGTTTTTCTGATTTTACGGTTTGGGTCATTGCATTTAACACAAAAAGAACTGCCGCGACAAATAGTAAAAGTCTAGTTTTCATTAATTCAATTTTAGTTCGTTTTCTTTCAATTAAAGCAAAATTTTTAAGCCCCAAACATACAGTAAATTCAATAAGATTTCTGCAAAAACGATGATTTTACCTGAAAATTGGGGGTTTACCCTTAATGATTCTTTTCGTTTCTGAAATCATAAAGATAGATTGAGCTCAATTTTATATTAAGTCAACTATTTTGTGTTTGATGGCATACATTGCAATTCCAATCATATTTCGTGCTTTGACTTTTTGCAGGATCCGATCCCGATGGGATTCAACTGTTTTCTTTGAAATGAATAATAAATCCGCTATCTCCTGACTTGTCTTTTCCTCACAGATTAAACGAACTACTTTAATTTCTTGGGTGGATAATGACTGTGTATTAAAGGTTGGAGAAACTTCATTTTTGATTATCAATTCATGAATTTTAGAAATTGGAACGCGATCACTCAAATAATAGCCGATTTCAAAAATCTGTTCCATTGCTGAGACAATTTCATCTACCTCTTGAACTTTTAGCAAGTAGCCTCTTCCTCCACAATGTATAAAACGATCGATAAAAGCCTCATTATCATAGGAACTTAGTCCTATTATTTTAAGATTGTCGTATTTTTTAACAAGAATTTCGGTTGCTTCCCATCCATCCATAATTGGCATTTGAATGTCCATTAACACAATATCTACTGGCGAGGTCTCGTAATTCTGCTCAAACCATTCAATAATTTCCTTCCCATTATTTGCCTCGCAAACAACTTGGATATGAGGATGATTCTCAAATAATTTGATCAAACCCTTACGAATGATTGTTTGATCATCTACCAAAGCCACTTTTATTTTCTCAATCATAAATTGGTATTTTTATTTTAATTTGTGCCTGGGATTTTCCATTCAATTCGTAATCAATACTTGCCTTCAAATTATTTATTCGAGATTGAATACTTTTTAAGCCATTCCCTTTTTCTTTCCTCAACTGATTTTGCACCTCTTTATTTGTTAACCCAATACCCGTGTAAGAAAAATTGAGGGTTAACGTAGAAGACGTAAAGTTAAAATCAACTGTAACCGTTTCCGTATTTCCATGTTTAATGATGTTGTTCAAACTTTCAATTAAAATGCGATAAACATTTAATTCTATTTCCATGGGAAAACGCTTTTCTTGAATATTGCTTTGATAAATGATTTGAATTTGGTCCGAAGAATTGATTGTTTTAATTAATTCTAAAAAGGTAATGTCTAGCCCCATTTTCACGAGTGTTGGCGGGGAAATGCGCGTTGAAATACCACGAATAGATTCCGCCGTTTTTTCAATAAGCTCCTCTGTTTCTGTCAAAATTGCTTGGGCTTTTTGCAAATCCCCTAAATTATTTTGGGCATTCAAAACATTAATTTTTAATACGGTAACCAACGCTCCAACTTCATCGTGTAAATCCATAGCAATTTGAGCGCGTTCCTGCTGTTCAGCTTTCATAGAAGCCTCACTAATTTGTCTTTCAAAATTTATTTCGGCCAAATTCAACGCATCTTGTTCTCGTTCAATTCTATTTTTGTACGTGATAAAAAGCGCTATGAACGCAAGTGTCATTAATGCAAAAAAACATGAAAAAGCGATCAGTATTTCTGCTAACGTGAAATTTTCGGTAGTTGCCAAATTGAATAGGTTAGAATTAGTTTGAATAAAATTTCAAAAATATTGTGAAGGACCCAAATTGCCATATTCGAAGAATTTAATTTATCGAAGCTTATAAATAAAATGATTGTGCCTAGAAAATAAATCAAAATGGCACTGTTAAAATAGAGAAATCCTCTGCGCTCCTCATTTTGATCTGCCGAAGTTTTAAGTTGCGTTATAAATACGATGATTGATAAAACAATAAAAATGCATCTGTAAAAAACAATTGAATGCTGCATCAATGATTCAAGATTAAAATCTGCTAGGTAAACTCCCAAAAAAAGGAAGGTTGACGCTTTTAAAAAGAGAACAAATGGCGACCCAGAAAGCAACTGTTTGAAGAGAAAAAACAAAAGGATAAATTCTACTGGAATATAAAAATTAATTAGCCCTAGGTTTGAATATCCGTTGATTGTAAGACCATAGCTAGCCCATTGCGCCAATGCAGAGGAAAGCACAAAAAGAAAGAGCATTTTTCCGAAATTTGATTTTTTTGGTTGCATTAAATACAAACAAACCGGGAGCAAATCAATGCCTAAAGTGGTATATAAAATTGGATAAAAAAGTTCTTTCAATCGGTAATTTTAGTTTTCAAGAAGTTGGTCACGTATAAATTCAGGAAAAGTATTTATAACCGTTTTCAACCTTTCCGTATTTTCTTGCCTCACAGCATCATCGGTTAAGTGATAATTACAATTTACATACAAAAAGTATATCAACAATCTATTCAAAAGATCCAACTCAGTATCAGAAATAATTAGCAACATTTCTTGTTCTATTTCCTTCCGATTTTTTGATTCAGCCAAAGCCCTTCCAATACGACTGATACTGCCGTAATAATGGTTGTTTTCGGGGTTTTCAATGCGCAAAGAGATTCCAAGAATCAGATTTTCAACATAGATGTTCAGATCTTCAATTTCTCGAATGTAGGTCTTTCTCCGATTCCAGGCGTAACTTCCATCTGACATCCTATCAAAGCTATCATTTAATATGTCCAAATGAGCTTTTATAAAAACTTCCCAATTGTTTGTTTCTGCCGATAATAACGCAATATTTACGGCATGTTCTCGAGGGCTATCGTCTTGACTGCATCGACCAATTACTCTAGTACTCCGCATTTCATCTAATAGTTTTTCTTTTTTCTTTTCTGAAAGAGAAATCCAATTTTCAGGCAAATCTACCCAACCTTCCTCAACCTCATCTTTAAGCTTCGACGTTTCAGTACCAATTAAACAATCTGCATAACCCACCATTGAAACATATTTTTGAGGTAGTTGAATGGATTTAAAATTTTCTGGGAAAAAGAAGGCCTCTATACTTTCTTTTGAATAGTCTGATTTTGGATTATGCCCATACATCCAGGTTCCTGTAACATTCTTCCTATAAAGAGAAGTATCCTCTGATTTAATGGAAAATCCATTCCTATCTTTTAAGTCAAAGAGCTCTATTTCAATCAATTCGATATTGTCATAACTTTTATACTTGTGTTTAAGCAGAAGTACATTCTTTTCAATAACCGCACTAGGGTATTTTTTACAAAACTCTTCAAATGAAATCGCATTATCCAAATCTGATTGAGCGGATTTAATATCTCCACTATTTAAGTTGATATAATGTCCAATAACTTGTTGTTTGGCACAAAAAACCTTGTTTAAATCGCACGTTTGAAATTTCTTGTTTCTTACATCCACAATTTGACTAAGTTTTTCCATGGTTTTTTCGCTGTAGATCAATCCATTGGGATAAACTGTAAATTCAAGATCTTGGCTATTAACCAACGTGCCTAACAAAGCAAAAAACAACATAGCACTGTATTTCATTTTACTATTCATGGCATTTTTAATTAAGGTAAAGTAACTGATTTTGAATTCATTTCTTCTGTTGTTTTCGGGATTTTTAAAATGGCATAAGCAATAACCAATTTTGAAATTGCTTCTACTAAATTGTGAATGATCCAATAATGATTTTCCATCATGGTTTGGAACTCAAGACTCATAAAAAAACTAAAATTGTGATAGACAAAATAAGTAGTATTAATAATAAAGTACGCTTTTAAAACAGGGGTTCTTGCTTTACCCAAATTATCAATAAAATAAAGAATTGAGAAAAAGGTAAAGCACAAAAATAAGGCCGGTAAGGATAAATTGATAAGATCTAAATAGGTCAATTCCAAAATTACTACAGCCCCGCAGAATGATGCTATAATTACTACAATCATTTTAAGAGCTTTTGACTGGATAATTGAATGATAATAAATGGAAAGACAGGCTAAAGCAGTCGTGTTGTATAAATTTAAAAAGAACCAATTTTTTATTTTTAACGATCCAGTAATATACAACACTAGGGTTGTTATTGCTGAGGCTAAAAGCAGCAAAACCAATTCAGTTCTGAGTTTTCGTTTGAAAAAAAACAAGAATAATAAAGGTGTTATTCCAGTTGTGAATTGAAGTATAACAGATAACTTTATAAATACAATAGATCCCAAATTTTGGTATTTAGTAGTTTAAATAGAATTTCAATCTTCTAATTGATTCATTACTTGAATAAATTCCATAAATAATTCTTTAATACAAAGAAAAATGAATATTTCTATAGTCACGGATTTTGGACTTGATTTACATGATTTTACTCTAAAAATTAAGGGTTTACCCCTAATGATTCCATTCTCAAATCATCACTTCTTTTAGGCAATTTCAAGATTGCATAGGCAATTACTAGCTTAGAAGTTCCTTCAATGAAATTATGATAATTCCAGAAATTATTCAAAAGCAAAATATCTACCTCAAAACTCATGAAAAACGTGAATGAATTGTAAATACATAAGACTGAATTAATAAGTAAATAAGCATTGAGATTCAGAGTTGCTTTTTTACCCAGATTTTCAATAAAAAATAAAATCGTGTAAAGTAAATTACCCAACATAATAATTGGCAAGGTCTTATTTACAAGCTCAAAATAACTTAATTCCCATATTATTGAAGAAACACAGATCGAAGCTATAACTATAACAGTTATTTTGGCTTTTTGTGAGTCTAGTAAATGGTAGTAAAAAATTGCCATACAGATAACTTCAATACTAGCATAGAGGTTCCAAAATACCAAGTTTTTTATTCCTAACATGGCTGTTATATACAAAATTAAGGTTGTAATAACGGAAGCACTAAACAGAATAACAAATTCAATTCGAAGATTCCGTTTAAGGAAGATTACAAACAAGATTGGAAGTGTTCCGGTTACTATCTGAAAAATAAGCGAAGATTGATGAAAGATATCCATTGAATCAAATTTTAAAGTCAATTACAAGTTTGATAGTAAGATTCAATTTAAAAATCAAATCCATAAAACCTCAGTCTAAAAATCAATCTACCTGGTAAATTGCATTGGTCACCAACATTTTTCCATTTTCCCAAAAGCCTCGAAACAACGGATTGTCGATAAATAAGATCACCTTTCCTTGTCCTTGTTCTTGAATTCCAACAACCAATGATTTTGCTTGAAGCGGTGCTGCTTTATGTCCAACAAATCCATTTACCTTATCGCCTGAGTTTCCAATAGTCACGGGACTAAATCCATTTTCCAAAGCCTTCCATGAAATAGAACTCATGCGCAAGGTGTAGTAATTTTCTATTCCAAAATTAATCGGATGTGTTTTGTCTAATTTACACGAATAAATTGCTCCGATAACGTTATTTGAAAGTTCATTTCTCTCAGCATCAGAAAAGGCAACTACTTCTTCATTCGTTTTTTTCTTCTTTTTTGAGTTTTTGGTCTCCTCAGTGATTTCTTCTTCTAGTTCTTCATCTGAAATTTGATTCAATCCCAACGTACCACCAATTTTTTCATAAGAATCCCCAAAGGCAATCACTTTACCGCCGTTCGTGATCCATTCCGTTAAATTGGCTGACTGGCTGTAAGATCCTTCTGGAACAAAAATGGTTGTGTATTCATCCAAACTAGAATACGTTAAATCTGATTCTTGCAGTAAGGTAACCGGAATAGAGAGATTATTCTCTAAAAAATGCCAAATTTCTCCTGCATTCAAAGAACTTGTATTTTCTCCAATAAGAAGGGCTACCGATGGTTTTTCAATGAGTTTTACGTCGGAATATCCGAAATCACTTCCTTTTTCAACCATTCCTGTCTTGGTTTGAGTAATTTGAAGTTTATATTCATTTGCCCAACCCATTAAATCGGATGCTAAACTTGGTTTATTTTCTGAACTTAGAATAAGCAAGGTTCCTGCTGCATATTTTTGTCCCAGTTGCTCAAACCCTTTTGCATGTTTTCGTATTGCAATTCCTTTGTTTAAAGCATGGGTTAAAAAACGAGCCGTATTGATTCCATCCCAAGAGATGATAAATGCATAACTAGATGCAGATAATTCTTCTTTTGGGGCTAGGGTAGGTTCATAATCTTGAGCAGGGATAAGGCTTTCACTTGCAATAGCTTTCAATCCATAGGCATAAGGCAATGTCCAAGATGTAATATCGTAAGTGAGCGAATCAGCAACTTTTGTTTTAGGCTCCAATAATACGTTTGCCAATGTACCTTTTGGTTGATTCAGATTAACCAATAAACTTGTTTTATCAGTAGTTATGGTTTCATTTTTTTGCGTTTCATAATTGAATCCTTTTATTTTTTGACCATGAGGCAAGTAGGAATATTGAATATCATGCTTTGTTAAAAGGGTTGCCAAATTATTCAATTGTTCAAATTTACCTTCCAAGGCATAGGACATGTATGCAAACTTTTTCTCTTTTGTGAATTTTTGATATTCGGAAATCAATCGGTTTGTCATTTTAGAGGAGTATTCCACTGTTGAAATACCAGTAGTGATATGATGCTCCACACGGTCTTCAATGGTTAGTGTGTCACCATCACTCGTTAAAATGGCAGCTCCAGCACGACCATTTCCGGCTTGTTCATAGGTCATTCCTATGGCACCATTAAAAGTGGGGTAGGTGTCACCATAACTTGGATAGAGCAAATCAAATTCTTTGGAGGTGAAATATTGCCAGCCTTTTTCATCAAAATATTTTGCGTTGTTTTTACCCATTCCATTTTGAAATTCCCGTTGCCAATTCGTAATTACTTCATGATACGGTTCTGCTGCAGGTGCAAAATAATAGGGTTCATTAATTCCTTGTTCATGAAAATCTACGTGAACATGCGGCATCCATTCGTTGTATTTTTTAATTCGCTGTTGAGATTCAACTTGTGTTAACCAAGCCCAATCGCGGTTTAAATCAAATAAATAATGATTGGGGCGTCCACCGGGCCAAGGTTCATTGTGCTCCGCGGCTGAAGGATTTGCATTGGCAATTTTTGTTTTGAATTGATTGTACCAATTGACATATCGATCTCTTCCGTCGGGATTTAAACATGGATCGATAATGACAATAGTATTTTTTAAATAGGATGAATGTTTTGTAAGTAAGTCAAATGCTGTTTGCATGGCCGCTTCTGTGCCTGATGCTTCATTTCCATGAACGTTATAACTCAACCAAATAATTGAAATTTGTTCGGCACTACTGCCTTTTTTATGTTCAGCTTTAATTTGGTCTAATTTAGCAATGTTTTCTGCCGTACCAATATAGGCAAGGATCAAATCGCGATTCTCATTGGTTTTTCCATAATTTTCAATTTTAAGTTGAGTGGGGAAATTAACCTCGAGCTCTTTGAAATAAGAAACAACGGTATGTTGTGGAGTGAATCGAGTTCCAATTTTATATCCTAAATACTTTTCTGGATTAAACGTTTGAGCGCTAAATTCTTGACCAATAAAAATAAATACTAAGCTGATTATAATGTATTTCATGTAGTAAAATTAAAATGAAAGTGCTTTTAAGTTTTTAATTCTGATAAACGAAAATAGGATACGTTCCATTCCGTGACTACGAATATATTAATTCTATAGGTTACGGGGAAATATTTGATTGTTATTCTAGAGAAACATAGAAAATCCCAAGTTATATTATTCAAAATTTCACTCACTTTACCTACCTTTTTATTGCCTCATGGTGTGTTCAAACTTCATTTATAATTCACATAAATAAACATTCTTTTCTTGGAAAATCAACATTTCTTTACTATTTTTGAAAATAAGGAAATGAAAATATCCTTCAAGATAAAACTGTAAAAGCTTCAAACATAATAATCAAAGAAATTCAAATGCCTTCATTTGTAGCGTTATAGCAATCTAAATGAACTTCGAAATTAGATCAAAATATGACACAAAAAGAAAAGGATAATGTAGATAAATTAAAGGAAGCTATGAATAAAAATAACGCGGTTACATTTATTTACCATAATGAATTGAAAATTGTTGAACCTTACTTAATTGGTGAATTATACGATAAATTCAAAAATCATTTAATTGAAGGTGAATGGGCACTACGAGCATGGTTTTTAAGCGGTGAAACATCTCAAAAAGTTGATAAAAAAGAAGGAGATAGATGGATAATTTATAAACTAAACGAAATTGATAAAATCAACATTCTGGAAACAAAAATTTTCTTTTACAGGCCACTCTACAATAAATGGGATAAAAATTTTAAACGAATCGAACTTTTCTTTGATCAACCCGAATGAAAATTGAATCGTTTACTCAAGAAAATTCTGACTTTATTGTAGTGGTTTACTGGAGTAAATTCATGAGTAGGCAGAGCCAACCGATGATAAAGACATTATATAAAAATTTGCAACGAAGTTAAGTTTGTACTCATGTAAGTGCAAAAAATATTCAACTCAATTGGATAAAAGGCGTTTAATATAATGTAATCCGAATGGAAGGTTGACAAAAGAATGTTCTGAGTATTACGAGTTATGGATAACAAAACTTTTCTCCCAACGGGATGAATTACCAATATTTGGTACATTTACACTAATAATTTTTAATTATGGGTAAAAACACATCAATATCATTGGGTGATTATTTTGAAAATTTCATTAATAAGGAGATTATTGTGGCGAAAGTGCTTTTAAGTTTTTAATTCTCATAAAACGAAAATAGGATTCGTTCCATTCCGTGACTACGAATATATTAATTCTAGAGGTTACGGGGAAATTTTTAAGTGTATTTCATAAAAACGAAAAAATATAAATGGAATGAAAAACATCAATCAAATTACTCTTTTGATAGGTTAGGAATTGACGTAAACATAAACATGTAATTATAAAGAGTCTAATTGATTAATTAAGGTGAAAAAAGTATATATTTGTTTTGAAAATGAAAGTTTGATAGAGTGTAATACGAGTTCTGGGAAAGTTTAAAATAATATAGTGGTTAAAGGCAGGCTGACAACCTAAAGTGACAAAAAAATAAAACATGGAATCAAGAAAACCACTCAAAAAAAGAGGGGTTGTTCAAAAAATAGACAAGAGTAAGAAAAATATAAATTTAAAATAAAAGTTATTATGAAAAAACTAATTATTTTCAGTCCACTTTACTTCGTGTTTTTACTTCTAGTAAGTTGTGGGCAAGATGAAAAAACCAATGTTCAAATTTCTGCAGTTAAAGCATTAAAACCGAAATCAGAGAATATAAAATCTAAATCTGATTTAGAATACGAGTTCACCAGAGATGCTCAAGAATATGGAAGACTCTTATGTGAAGAAAAAAATGCTGCTGATTCTGATGATTGGGATAGGCACAATCAAATAGAGGCAGATAAACTAGATCTAAAATACTCAATGTCAAAAAAGTATAAACAATTTGCAGGGATTAAATATTATGACGATTTGTATAAGTATCATATTGTTATAGGTAAAAAGCGTGCTGGTTGCAGAGCTTAATCTTTATTGTATAACTGAGCTAACGCATAACACACAAGGCTTAAATGCGGCTAAGCAATAGCTAAGTTAGGGTTTAAGCCCTTGTTGATATTATCATTCGCTATGTCACATCTATTTTCTATGGGGATTTAAAAATTGATTTTATATTTTGGTTGCTAAAGTTCAGTTAAAAATTGAATATGTATTAGATCTAGTTCGCTTTGAACGACAAGTTCCAATTAAGTTCTTTAAGAAACTAGAAAGCACGAATGGGATTTATGAAGTTAGAGTAATTACATCTCAAAAGAGCATTCGAATACTGTGCTTTCAGGATGAAGGAACATTGGTTGTCTTGACTAACGCGTTTGTAAAGAAAACGCAAAAGACTCCAAAAAATGAAATCAAACTCGCTGAGAATTTAAAAACTGAATATTTAAAACAGAAAGAAGATGAAAAACGTTAAAACATTCGATCAACTCCTTGACGAGAAATACGGAAAAAAAGGAAACGCAGATAGAGATCAGTTTGATGCGGATTCACTTGCTTTTAGATTAGGCGTTATGCTGAAAGAGGCACGCGTTAAAGCCAACTTAACTCAAGAGGAACTAGCGGAAAAAACGGGAACGAAAAAAAGTTATATTTCAAGAATTGAGCGTGGCTTAAGCGATATCCAAATTTCTACTTATTACAAATTAATTGAACTTGGTTTAGGGAAGCATCTAAACATTTCAATTGGATAAAAGGCATATAATTCACTGTAATTAAAAACAAAGCACTAGTATACAAGCAACTTCAAATTCTTAATTCGTATAAAGCGAAACGTTGAACCATTCCATTCGGCAAGCACTAAGACATCCATTCTGTTTATTTCATGGAAATAGGCAAAACAGTTTTTTGCCTTTACGCCAGATTTTTCCAAATAGCGTGTGTAAGCCCTTTCATTTTTAATTATGGACAATAAAGGCCCGAATTCTCCAATTTGATTCATCCGTATAATCACTTTCGCGGGTAAAAGAGAATCATTTAAAGCGAATTCCACTTCATTTTTGAATATTTCATCGCTCACTTCTTTGTGGTGCAGCATGGAATGTATTAACGAATAATCTCTATTTTCGAAGGCATCGGATAAAGCGGTTAGATTTGCTTGAAAGATTTCAATGGTAGGAGTTACTTGACTGAAAACTAATTTGCTGAAGAAAACTAAAATGAAAATAATGAAATATTTCACTTTCTCTTTCTTTTTAATTTAACGGATTGAACAAAAGATGGTGCATAGGCATGCACAAAAAAATCGTCTATGTTGGTGGTAAGTTTGTTTTTCTCTTTCATTGATCCACCGTACAAATCAAAAGTGATTGTGTTTTTATCCGTTTTGCGGAGAATTGAAGTGAAATAAGTACTGTCAACCTGATAATAATCCATGAAAGTATGTTCGACATATTTCATGGCAATTTTTATCCCTCCTTCATCCATATAATACTCAGAATCAGTAGTTTTAATGATTTGATAATCCTTGACCACTTCTCCTGATGGAGCTTGGTAGGTCATTTTATAAGTCCAAGCAGAATCTTTCACTTTTTCTCTAATTTCCAAAGAAACATCTACAGCACTTTTCTTTGTTCCGGTCAAGATGTGCATTTCACCTGCGTAAACACCAGTCCATCCAGCAGGGAATTCTTGCGAGAAAAAACGGAATGGTACCAATAATAAAACTAAAAAGATTCTAAACATAGTTTTCAAAAATACCTATTTTACGCTTGTTAATGAAATCGTATTTGAATTTATTAACCGCAAAGCAGTCTTAAATAATCATCCATCTTTCGTGTTAAAAAGTACGGTAGATTCATCAATTTGTATTCCTTGCCGCCAGGAGTTGTATGATTTTCAATACTGAACTTTCCAGCATACATTCTAACGGCATATGGATGATTTGAGCGTTCTACGAACTGATGAAGCGATCGTAAGGTTCCTTGTTTTCCCGATTTTATTTCAATTGGAATGATTTTATCTTCAAAATGATACAAAAGATCTACCTCTGAATTACTGTCTTTATTTTCTCTAACCCAAAAGTTTGGTTTGTAATTGAATTCATCATGCACAGCGATTAGTTCTTGTGTAACGAGGTGTTGAATTATTTTCCCTCTTTCAAAATCACACAGATCAGACAACCCAATCATTCTTCCCTGTAAAGACAATACCTGAGCAAGTAATCCAGTATCCAAAAATTGAAGTCGAGGTCGTTTTTTGTAATCAGCTACAATTGGAGGTGCTAAACTAGTGGATGGATAAATTAAACGAATAATGCCTGCTAAATCTA
The DNA here is from genome assembly GCA_044377675.1 of Crocinitomicaceae bacterium. Classification (GTDB taxonomy): domain Bacteria; phylum Bacteroidota; class Bacteroidia; order Flavobacteriales_D; family Crocinitomicaceae; genus UBA952. The sequence goes on along the minus strand of JBILYP010000002.1, from coordinate 153,214 downwards.
GTGCGCGCATGGCATCTCCAATTTCTCTGGAACGAAAATTTGAATTTCCAAAACGTTCAAAAGAAATTCGGTCTTTCTCGTAAGGTGCTGCTTGCATTAAGAACCGTAGAACATTTTTTTCGCTGGTATTTTTGGCGTATTTTTCAATATCGCTAACATAGGATTGCCAAAGTCGATTGTAATATTTCTTCAGGTTGGAAATGGGTGTTTTATTCAAATATTGTTGCAGAATTTGGGGCATTCCGCCTAGAATCGCGTAGGTATTAAATTCAGTTAATAAAATGTCATGTGCAAAATCAGGTAGTGGAACCGTGTGAAAAATATCCACCATTTTATCTGTATTTGAAGCGATGAGAAATTCTTCAAATGTTACCGGATGAATGTACAAAAAATCAACTCTTCCCACCGGGAAACTGGAAACCTTGTCCAATGCAAATTCTAACAAAGAACCGGCTGCAATGACAAAGATTTCAGGTAAATCTTCATGAAAATAACGAAGTAATCCTATTGCTTTGGGTAGTTCTTGTATTTCATCAATAAACACGAGTGTTTTTCCTGTATTTAACTTTATTTTTTTCTGTAAAATAGCTGCTTCAAAAATTTCAGTTACGTTACTGAGCGCAAATAAATCCTGATCTTCTTTCCGTTCTAAATTAAATTCAACATAATTTTCAAAATCTAAACTAAATTCTTGTATTAAAGTAGTTTTTCCAACCTGTCTTGAACCACGTAAAATTATCGGAAGTTTTTCTTTGGAGTTCTTCCAATCAATTAATTTATTGATAACTAGTTTTTTAATCATTTTAATTTTACTTTTTTTGTTATGAAGAGTAGGCAAATATACAGATTATTTGTAATAAAGAGGAACTAATTTTTTAATATTTTTGTAATAAAGAGACACTAATTTATTCTGTTTTATGTAATAAAGAGGGAGTAATTTATAATAATATTTGTAATAAAGCGACACCAATTTATTCTATTTTTTGTAATAAAGCGACACCAATATTTTTGGTAATTTGTAATAAAGAGGAGGCATTTTTTGTGGATTTAAACGCTAATATTACAATTGCATCGTATTTTTTATTTCACCATTTACTGTGTATATTTACCACTTAAATTTTCATTATGCTTAAGAAGATATTTTTTGCTCTCGTTCTATCTGTTTCATTTATTTCTTGGAATCAAAAGAAAAAAACGGAGGAAACTGCTCCCAAATTACCATATGATGCCTCAACGGTTAGTCCTTTGGCTTTTCGATTGGTTGGTCCAGCATTAACTTCTGGTCGCATTGCAGACATTGCCATTCATCCCTCCAACCCCGACAAATGGTTTCTTGCAGCTGCAGCGGGTGGTGTATGGGTTACAAACAATCATGGTACAACCTTTACTCCAATTTTTGATGGATATGGATCCTATTCCATTGGTTGTGTAAAGATTGCACCATCCAATTCAAACGTTATTTGGATTGGTACTGGTGAAAATAACAATCAGCGCTCTGTTTCTTACGGTGATGGAATTTATAAATCTGTGGATGGAGGTAAATCTTTTGTCAACATGGGATTGAAAACCTCAGAACACATTGGAAATATAATCATTCACCCAACCAACGAGAATATCCTTTGGGTGGCTGCATATGGTCCGCTGTGGAGCGCTGGTGGTGAACGTGGAATTTATAAAACGATTGATGGCGGTGTTACGTGGGAACGCGTTTTTCATGTGTCTGATGATACTGGATTTGCTGATCTTGTAATGGATCCAACTAATTCGGATATACTATATGCTTCAGCGCATCAGCGTAGAAGACACGAATGGACGTATGTTGGTGGTGGACCGGAAAGTGCAGTGTATAAATCAACAGATGGCGGAAAAACATGGAAAGAATTAACTTCCGGATTACCTAAAAGAGACATGGGGCGTGTTGGCTTAGCCGTATCTCCTGTTGATGCTAATTTTGTTTATGCAATTGTGGAAGGTAGGTATGGTAAAGCAGGATTTTATCGTTCAACCAACAAGGGAGAAACCTGGTCCAAAATGTCTGATTTTAATACCAGCGGTAATTACTACCAAGAGATCTTCTGTGATCCAAAAAATCGAGACAAAGTATTTGCCATGGATACGTATTTGCACCACACAGAGGACGGCGGGAAGTCCTTTAAACAAACGGGTGAAAAAAACAAACACGTGGATAATCATGCTATTTGGATTGATCCATCCAATACCAATCACTGGTTAGTGGGGTGCGATGGTGGTTTGTATGAAACATTTTCACATGCGAAAGAATGGTTTTATTTTGCCAATTTACCGATCATTCAATATTACAAAGTAACAACGGATAACGCAGAGCCTTTCTACAATATTTATGGAGGCACACAAGATAACAACTCAATGGGAGGACCTTCAAGAACCAATAATGTGGCCGGAATAATGAATACGGATTGGTACATCACCAACGGAGGGGATGGATTTGAATCGGCAGTTGATTGGTCAAACCCAAATATTGTTTATGCTCAAGCACAATATGGTTGGTTGGTTCGTTTTGATAAACTTTCTGGTGAAAAAGTTCCAATTCAGCCAATGCCTGAAAAAGGGGAAGCTGCTTATCGTTGGAATTGGGACGCTCCATTGTTTGTTTCTCCACATGATCCGAAAACGATTTATTTTGCCGCAAATAAAGTCTTTAAATCAACCAATCGCGGCGATGATTGGCAAGTGATTTCATCAGATTTAACACAACAAATTGATCGAAATAAATTGAAAGTAATGAACCAAGTATGGACAATGGATGCGGTAATGAAAAATGCTTCTACCACCATTTATGGAAATATCATTGCTTTGGATGAATCGCCGAAGCAAAAAGGACTTTTGTATGCAGGAACCGATGACGGATTAATTCAAATATCAGAGAATGATGGACAATCGTGGTCAAAAGTGAATGTATTTACAGGCGTTCCAGCAAATACGCGGGTGAATATGATTTGTGCTTCCGTGACTGCTGAAAACGAAGTGTTTGCAGCGTTCAACAACCAACGCATGGGCGATTTTAAACCGTATGTCATGAAGTCAAGTGACAAAGGGAAAACGTGGGTATCAATTGTTGGCGATTTACCGCAAAGAGGAACAGTTTATTGCATCAAACAAGATCATGTCAATCCAAATTTATTGTTTGTGGGTACTGAGTTTGGAGCGTTTTTTACTACAGATGGTGGAAAACATTGGATAAAATTGAGTGGACTTCCAACCATCGCGGTATATGATTTGGATATTCAAAAAAGAGAGAATGATTTAGTGGCAGCCACTTTCGGTCGTGGGTTTTATGTGTTGGATAATTATGCACCATTAAGGGAACTTTCTAAAGAAAACACGGATAAAAAAGTGCATTTATTCCAAATAAAAGATGCGTTGATGTACGTGCCAGCTGATCCATTGGGCTTGGAAGGAACAGGTTTTCAAGGAACTAACTTATGGTTCGCACCAAATCCAGAGGTGGGAGCAACAATGTACATTCATTTAAAAGATGAGTATAAAACAGCAAAGGAGCAGCGTATTGAAAAAGAAAAGGCGCTTGAAAAAGATAAAAAAGATGTTTTCTATCCAACTTTTGATGCTATTCGAGAGGAAGAACGAGACCAAGCAGCTAAGTTACTCGTGATTATAACAGATACATCTGGCAATGAAATCAAACGTATTCAAACCCCAGCAGCTAAAGGAACTACAAAACTGATGTGGAATTTAAGAGGGGAATCAACCAATCCAATTTCGGCAAAATCAGGTTCGTCTAATGGATTTTTAGTTCAACCCGGAAAATATACAGCAACTGCTTACTTATTGAAAAATGGAATGCTTGAATCGACTGGTGAAAAGCAAACATTTGAAGTGAAAATGCTTCAAAATGTAACTCTTCCGGCAACTGACTTTGTTGCTTTAGATGCGTTCAGAAAAGAGGTTTCGCAGTTGAACAAAGGAGTGAGTGAAACGGGAATGAAACTCGGTAAAATCCAACCGCAATTAGAAGCGCTTGAAAATGCAATTATCAATTTCCCAGGAGCAGATTTAACCTTGTTGGAAGAAATTAAGGCATTGAAACAAATGCGATCTGATTGTGCCATTGTACTTTGGGGAGATGGAGTGCGCTCTTCTCGTGAATTTGAAGTGGAACCAAGTCTCAATGAGCGTTTATCCATGTTAGAATATAAATTGTACGAAAATCGTTCAGGAGTTAGCAACACACACAAACGAAACAAAGAAATTGTAACGGAAGAACACGATCAATTGAAAAAGCGGGTTGAAGGAATTTTGAGTAGAATAGCAACCGTTAAAAGTGCTTTACAACAAGCAGGAGTTCCCTACATTTCAGAATAATGAAGAGGCTTGATGTTTGAATTATACTCAGAAAACAGAATTAGTTTTTTGAATTTATTATCTGAATAAGCTTAATTGACGTTAGTAAATTGAAGTGAAAAATCAATAACCATTACCTGATTATTCATTCTTAGTTGTTTTGATAAACTAACTTTACTCTACCATTAATTTCTGAACTATCTCCCCAATTCTCAAGAAGTAAATTCCTTTTTTCATGCTTGAACAATCGATTTGCTCTTGCTGCTGGGTAATTTCAAAATCTAGGATTTGTTTACCATTTAAATCCGTAATTGTTGCATTTGAACCTATTAAGGATAAGGGAATTTCTGAAATAGTCAGGTTCCCTGATGTTGGATTTGGATAAATGTTAAATGTTGTTTGAATTTCCGGTTTTTCTGTTATTTCTAAAAATGCATCCTGACATTGTGAGGTTAAATCTGCTTGAAAAGCATTGATGTAAAATGGCACTCTATTCAGCAAAGCTGAGGCATTTTCAAGGTGATTGCCACCAGAACGTTCGTAAACAATAGCGTATGAGTTTGAAACAAATTGCCCTGGAGCTAAGGATAAGCTAGGTGACATCATTAAACCTCGGCAATCAGCTGCACTAAAACCAATTCCAGCTGCAGTCCAGTCTGTGGGTACTGTTGGATCTCCTGAAAACACATAATTGGTGGGATAACCATTCGGATGTATATAAGGCGCCCCATCTTCATTCAAGCCATTTAAAATGTTCCAGTATTGTTGCTTTCGTTCCGTTGGTGTCCCAAATACGATTCCAGGCTTCTGAAAAGATGCCATAGGTTGTTCAAGTGATATGACGCCTATAGCAGGTGGATTAGCCCCATACCCCATATCGGATTCATCATCATTATCGGCGTTGTAAAACAACATGGTATTCGATGAAGAATCACAACCAAAAAAGTCGTCCGTATAATTTCCAAGATCCGCATCAACCAAGAGCCCCATTTTGAACAAATAGTAATTCACTAATCCTCGATTATAAACCGTTACATCAATAAAAGTTGCATCGTTTATTTCATCCGCTGTATTGTAGGCGTAAATCATCGTATGTACTTCAATTCCCATAGAATCCTGCGTATTTGAATAGGTATGAGAACCAGCTGCATCATTTTGTATCATGTAGGTGGCGCAACATCCTTTTATTAGTGGATAATCGCCATCATCCGGGTTGTAATTACCATCTGAATTAAAATCGTAAAAAGGAGCGAGCCAATAACTTTCTCCAACACTTACATCGCCATGTGCTGGCCAATCGCATATCACGTTAAGCGCTTCTAAATTTGGAACAGTAACCGTATCACAACCGGATGTCAATTGTCCATTGTTGCAAAGCCACCATAGTCTAAATTGGTCAATGTCACCCTTACAGATTTTCCACACTTTGTTTTTCCACCGATTGATGTAAGTACTATCCGAATAGGCTCCAGATATAGGTCCCGAAAAAATATCCGTTGAATTGTTTGGATACCCACCTGATGTAATGTAAATCGAACCATTCACGTCTTGTGCACCAAACATGAACTGTGCTCCAAAAATCGGAGTTAAACCCGACCCTTTTGGAACTTCATAACCTGCTAGACCTTCGCTAAAGTTATTAAAAAATGTACCACTAGGCGAAACATGTGCTGAAACGTTATTGTGATCCAAAATTACTTGCGAATTTAGTTTTGAGAAAAATAGATTAAATGTAAAAAGTAAAACAACTAAGTGTTTATATTTATTTGTCTTTGATTGAATGAGATACATGCTTTATTTATTAATATTCTCTATTATGAACGAAAATTGATGGCCTGTGTGGGGGAATCTGTTAAAAAAATAGTATTCTATGTTTTAACTAACTAAAATGAGTTATTAAAAGGAAAATAAGTAATTAGTTTACCTTCGATTTCTTAGTCCGATTATTTTTAACGGCTACATGGCGCGCAAGTATTTTTTTTCCATTCAGGCGAGATTCCATGGTTTTTTTGAGGCCATGCATGATGTCTGAAGCATGTTTTCGTGTTGTATCGACATCAACAATAGGGTAGGGATAATCAATGCCTAATTTGCAGGAGTAAAATACTTGGTCCATTTCACTCATTTTCCAAGGTTCATGGATGAGACCTGCGGGAATTTCGGCTAATTCAGGAAGCCATTTGCGAATAAATGTTCCTTCCGAATCATGTGCTTCCGAATTTTTAATGGGATTGTAGATGCGTAAGGTATTTACGCCTGTAAGGCCTGCCTGCATTTGAATTTGAGGGTAGTGAATTCCGGGTTCGTAATCCAAAAACTGCCTTGCCAGAAAATGCAATTCTCTCCAATCTTGCCAGAGATTATACACGAAGAATGAAACCACCAAGGCACGCATTCTGAAATTTATATACCCAGTTTCAACCACACATCGCATACAAGCATCTACCAAGGGAATTCCGGTTGTTCCTGTTTGCCAGGCATGGATATATGCATCATTTTTTATTTTTCCTAGATTTTCAAACGATGGATTCACTGCCTCAAACTCCATCGAACATTGAGCTTCAAATTTTTGAATAAAATGACAATGCCAGTGCAACCGAGAAATAAAATTGTTCAACGCGCGTTTATTTCCTCCTTGATTTTTTGCCACCAGAGCCATTTGATAGACTTGTCTCATGGAAACGTTACCGTAAGCCAAATAAGGCGATAACCGGCTGCAGGATGTACGTGAAAGTAAAGGTTTTGAAATGCTTTTGCTGTAGTTTTCATGTCTTTCCCGAAAAAAACTGCGTGCATATTTCTGAGCGTTCAGCTCACCACCCGGTTGGAAAAAGGGATGAATCTCCTTAAATTCTTGCGGGACTTTATTTTCTGAATAATCATGAATCCATTCAGTGGTAATTTTCAATGTGTTCAATGCGTTCAGATCAATTTCAATTAGAGGAGAATGCATGAACTCGAGCCATTTTCTGTCCCAGCCATCTCGGTTCGTTATGCCGCGCAAAACTCCATTGCATTGATATTCGACCCATTCAACTTCTTTTTGGTGCATCAACTTTTTCAATGCCAGGTCTCTATCAAATGAAATTCGATTGCCGGTTTCTTGGTGCGAAAAAACAGTTTGTATAGTATATTCTTGCATTAATTGCTCAAAAATCGCAACTGAATTTCCAAACAGAATATTCAATGTTTGATGGGGTGACAATTGCTTACGCATATCCATTAACGATTGATAGACAAAGCGCCAATGTCTAATATCTGAATCGTCGTATGCAATTAGTACAGGCTCGAAAACATACAGTAGAATGACCGGCAAATCAGTACTTAGGGCATTTCTGAGTGGCTCATGGTCAGTGAACCGCAAATCCCTTTTGAACCAAACAATATTCACTTTTTGCAATGCCATTCCTAATCAACAACCAATGCAGCCTTTAGTTTTCAATATAACACCTCATTTTATTGAATAAATTCGTTTAAATGGCTAACTTAGAAAATATAAATTGTGGAGAAATGAAACATAGCTTGCTTTTGATGTTTACCTTAGTTTGTTTAGGTAATTTAATCGCCCAAAAATCTTCTAATCCAGATGTGTTTTTTGATAGTGTGCTTCAAGAAAATAATTTCCTGGTAATCTTAGATAGTACGAATGCCGTCAATTCTCCGAAAAAATATCAGATGGATGATTCAGACTGTTATTTTCAGGTGCAGGGCAATTATGCGGTACTCTCGTATCGCTTGCGCGGAAAAAATGAATTTGCATCGGGTAAAGTTTATCAAACCGGAAAAGTGAAGTTGGGTAATTCAGAAATGTATCAACTGCTTTCATTTCAAGGCGACAATAAGTTTGAGGCAACCAATCAAGGAAAAAGGTACTACATCGCCTATCGATTTTTGGACGCAACAGAAAACAATATAGAAATAGTGTTAGGCACCAACACATTTACACCAACCCGTTATATGAAGTCCCATCGGGCAAGTGAACGAGAAAGGAAACAACTCGTTGAACGATCCAATCGGCAGAATTCCGTGGATGGATTTTGAATTTTTATTGAAATGAAAGGGATTTAATTGACTATCCGAAAACTTAAATTCGCTTGATTTTTCTGGTAATATGAAACCAAAGTAATTTTCAAAATCGGGTCGTAATTCATTTGTGTAAAGACTTCTTTTTTAACGCTTTCTAAATAGGAGGAAAGTGATGATATTGTATTTCTAAAAAGCCATTCAGATTTTGATTTTCATACGGTTTTTCTACCTCTTTACAAGCATTAACCACGTTTTGGAATCCGAGCTTTGCTTGTGAATTTCAATCTCAAAAGTTCCTTCCTCAACGGTGTATTTTTGTGTTCCACACCAATAGGTTTCAGACATGTCATTTATTTTTTCACCATTAATCTTGCCCGAAATCGGTTCATCCGGTAAGCCTGAATCGAAATTGTATTCTTTATACCGTAGAAACTTTGTTTCCTGCGAATTTTCCAATTTACCGATCCATTTTCCTCCAATCCCAAGTCCATTCAACGTACTACCCGTCATGTTGATATACTTTACTTTTACCTGGTGCGTGGATGCCTTGTTGCAGCTTGAAAATAGTGTAAATAAAACCGCTAAAACGAAAAAAGAAAGAATAGTTTTCATGGTTGTAAAAGATTAAAAATTATAGTAATATCCTACATTAACTCCGGCATTGAACACATATCCGGTAACGGGTGCATCAATAATTTGAATAATTCCATATCGAATTGTTGGTTCTATGCGCACGTTCATGTTTTCATTGATCTGATAATCGATTCCTACACTAAAGAACGGTGAAAAATTCAGTTTCTTATAATTGCTCCCGCTTGATTCTGAATTTCTGGTGGTTCGATCCGAATAATAGATGACACTTGTTTGCGTTTCGTTGAGTAGAAAATTGGCCGCCGCACCGATACCGGTAGTAAATCGAAATTTGTTTCTACCAGCAGTGAAATTGAGTTTTAGTGGTAAATCCAGCGTATGAAAGTTTTGAATAAACTTGAATTGTTTGGGTAAAGCGGGATCTGGTTGGGGGGTGGGAGGAACAACATCTATTTTTTTGTTTTGGTAACCTTTGTTCGAATAATGAACACCCAATGAAACACCCCAAAAGCGATTCAGGTTGTATTGAAAATTCACTCCAGTTGTGTAACCAAACTTAATTTTCTCCGTGTCATTGCGCATATCAATCACAAAATCACTTGTTGAACTACCATCCGAGTTTTTCAGTGTGCGGAAACAAGCATCAGGAGAAAAGTTAACGCCGAATTGAAAGCGGTTTAGTTTTTTTGTAGGGATTTCTTGGGCATATGAACCAAAAAAGGAAAATGCAAAAAGAAAAGTGAGGTGTTTTTTCATAGTGAAATTAATGAATAGTATAACTTACACCGCGTCCGCTTCCCTGTTTTTCAATTAATCCTTTATTGAACAAATCAGATAAAATACGCTTCACGGTTGGTGCGGGTATTGCCAATTTTGTTGCTATTTCTCCCGATTGTATGTTTGGTCGGTTTTGAATAATGGTTAAAATTACTTTTTCCTTTGGTAATAATTGGGTTTCTATTCCACTTTGAAACAATTTTTCCATCAGTTGCGATTGAATATTTGATAAGCAGCTTAAAAAGAACTGAATCCATACCGTTACATCTTCGTTGGGACGTTGCGCCTGACAACTTCTAAGCACATGGTAATATTCATTTTTTCTATTTTCAATTTCGTGTTCAAAACTCACGTATTGTATCCACTTATATCCGCCTTTAAGTAATAAAAGTGTTGATATCAAACGACTTATTCTCCCATTGCCGTCTTGAAATGGATGAATGCTTAAAAATTCATAGACGAATGACGCTATTTTAATGAGTAAATGCACCTCTTTCTCCGAGTCAAACCAAAGTACTAAATTTCTCATTGAATCTTCTGTGGCAAATCCAGCATCGGTGGTTTGAAAAATTAGTTGTTTCGTACCGTCCGGAAATGTAGCTTCTACTGCATTGCTGTGTAATTTATAGTCTCCCTTGTGCCATTCATCTTTCCCACTGTATTTCAGGAGATTATTGTGTAAGCTTTTTATATGGTTTTCGGTGATGTGAATGCTCTCAAAAGATTCAGAAATCAGATCCAATACTTCAAAGTAGCCGACAACTTCTTGCGAGTCTCTATCGTTTAGTTTGGTAAGGTCAATTTTTTGAAGTAGTACATCAACCTCCTCGTCGCTCATTTTGTTGCCTTCAATCCGGTTTGAAGCCCCAACACTTCGCACAGTAGCTATGCTTTTCAACTCTTTGAGGCTTTTTCCTTCTTTGCGTTCGATTGCTGTCCAATTTGCATCAAAACGATCAATTTCGCTCAGTTTATTTATTAGTTTCCAATCAATTGTCAGGTTGAAATTATATACTTTTCCGTCCATTATGATACGATTTGATACGCAAATATACGATTATGATTCGAATATCCAAACAAAATGATACGATTTGATACGATTTAATACGATTATGATACGAAAAGCAAGACTGTTTTTCGTATTTGATGTGTTTTAAGCCGCATTGCCTTATATTGGCTTGATACCGTCAAGTTCTTTCTCTTTATGATTTTTCTCCTCTTCCAGATCAAAGTCATCTTGCAAACCCAACCAAAATTTGGCGCTTGTACCAAAAAACTTAGCAAAGCGTAGGGCAGTATCGGCGGTTATTCTTCTATTTCCTTTGATAATTTCAGAAATGCGCGTTTGAGGAAGAAATGTTTCTTTTGCTAGACGGTAAGCAGAAATTTCCATGGGAATTAGAAATTCTTGCAATAAAATTTCACCGGGGTGTATATTCGTTAACTTTTCCATTTTTTTCTTTTTAGTGGTAATCGATTATTTGAACATGGTAACAATCATTATTGAGCCATTGAAATATAATTCGCCATTGATTATTTACTCGAATACTGTAATAATCTTCGTGGTTTCCTTTCAACTTTTCAAGTCTGTTTGCAGGTGGAATCCGAAGGTCATTTACATCTTGAGCGTTGTTCATCATCCTTAACTTTCTACGTGCAATTTCCTGAATTTCATTTGGCAATTTTTTCGACCGAATACCATTCCATATTTTTTCGGATTCTTTATCGCCAAAAGTTTTAATCACTACTACTGAATTGCGTTACTAACGCTAAAAGTAAGTGATTATTTTTTAGTGAGCAACTAATTGCAAATAAATTTTTCTTAGAACATGTTCTAATTTTTATTCTTACTTGAGGCATGGTGTATCTCGTGATTTCCAATCCCATTGAGCTTTTAAGATAAAAAATCTTGATGCACTTAATATTGAAGAACAGAAAACAAACGAATTTTTGCATACATTTGCATTAAAAGAAATCGGTTTTTGTTGGCTTACGACAAGAATTACTATCCAACAACCATGAACTATTTGAACTCAGATTTTAACCTTTGAAACGCATGCGTCAACTAAAAGAAACTATCATTTTTATTTATTTTTTCACTTTCGGAGCAAGTATTTTCTCCCAAACCATTTTTTCCGATAATGGAAAATTTGGAATTATGGATGATGAGAATAAAAAAATTACTGTATCAGCTGAATACGATAAAATAACCGAAGCCTTTAAGAATGAGTCTTTTGGAGCAGAAAAAAGTACACATAGTTTTATTTTAAATAAAAATACAAAATATTATTTTGCCTTAAAAAAGTGGTCTAAAACAAGTATCAATAAAGAAAGTAGAGATGGTTGGCATTCGGTTCCGCCTAGCGATGGCGAAGAAACCATTGAGTGGGAAATTTTAAGTGAGGAATTTGATACACTTTTTCGACTTGAAAAATCACAACCAGTAATCATTTCTAAATATTTTAACATAGAAGATTTTGAAACGTATATGGGTGATACTTGTTTTGAAATTTCGAAAGCCATTTATCCACTTGTTTATAGAAAAAATGGTCAATATGGTTTATTAACTTTTGAAAAAACATCAAGAACTTTTGGAAGTTATGTTATAGAAAATCTCAGAATAAAAAGAATTCATTATTCGATTAATAATGTTATTGTACATCCTGCTTCTTACGAAAAAATCTCCTTCCTTAGACGCATAGATGAACGGGAGAATTTCTATTACGGTGAGGATTTAATTATAACTTCAAAGAATGGAAAATACGGAATATTAAACTTACATAACAATTATGAAATAGAAGCTCAATTTGATTCAATTCCTTCAATACAAGCAATGGTCTATGAAGACGACCAACGATTTTATTACGCAAAGAAAAATGGATTATGGGGAGTGATTTATTTAAATGAAAAAAATCCAGACTATTTAATTACCGTACCGTTTCAATATCAAAAAAAGGAAGATTTCGATAAATCTATTAGAAGTATTTATTATCCTGTGCGCCATTTTTATGAAGTTGACTCGATAAAAAAATCTGAATACGATAACTATTATGTAGCCTCAATTTATTCTACACTTCAAGGTACACCACTTCAATTAAAATTAATAATTCGAGATAGAGAAGAAAATAAAGCAATTATACGAAATCCAGTTACCGGCAACGAGGAACTAAATAAGAATTACAAACCATATTCAGAAGAATATATAAATTTCGTTCCTATTATGAGCGGACAACCGATAATACAAAATGATGAATTTGAATACTTGTGTAATAGCAACATACGTTATATATCACTTCACGGTTCAAAGTCAGACCCACTATTTTTTATTTTAAAAATGAATCGTTCAAAAGATTCTGCAAACGGTAATTATAATATTTTCAATCGGGGGAAAGTAGAAAAAAATGAAATGTTAAGTAATAAAAGGAGTTTTAACAATTCAGATTACATAAACCGCAAACCAAGAGCCATTGCCATTTATAGTTTTGTGAATGATCGTTTTATACCTTACGCTGAATTTGGTGAGCAAGATAATAAAGCAAGTTATGAGATCATATCAAAATCTGTCAAACATATAACTTACTATCCAGAAACGACAGAAACACTGTATGAAACTAATTTAATTCTAAAAAGTGTTAAACTAGAAAATGGAAAATACAGACATACTTTTTTCACTTTTAAGGGAACCAAGGTCCATGAATTCACATCGAAATTTCAAATTGATAAATGGAAATTTATGGAAAAAGACCTAGACGTGGTTGATCGCTGGGTTCCTGATGAAGATTTGGCCCTAGAGTTTTACACAGAAATTCAAGGAAAAAAGAAAAAGAAAAGGAAAATCGTTTGTTATTGCAATGTCAAATCAAAGGTGTTTTATCGGTGAAATAAGTCACTAAAAAAATGGTCCGTAAGTATAAAACTCGTTTAAGTAAATATTGCTTGTTATTGCTTAAGCTGAATTATTTCTGTCTTTAGAACATGTTCTAATTCAATAAATTGAATTTCCAATTATACTTTCGCGGCAGTTTTCTTTTTAATGCCCCAAGGATATACTTGTATTCTTCGAGATAAGGTAAAATAGATTCCGGATCCTCGACTACTAACACGATAGTGAAAATTTAGTACATCTCCCTGATCTGTAAGACTGATAAAATTATCATCAATCTGTATTGACCTTGTTCCTTGAAGGTAAGACAAATCAAATGAGAATAGATATTTATGATTTTTTTTTGTGTAAAAATCTCCACCAATACCCAAATTTAAGTAAAATGAATTTCGCCAATAATTAGAAATCCTTGAATAGTGTTCCGTGATAAATACGTCTTGTGCAATTTGACCATGAGTAAAATGTGGTGAGTAATCAACATCATAATTATTTTTTTTTCTGTTTACCGATGGGTTATGAAATAAACCTATTCCACCAATTAATCTTGCCTGAAAAGTGTTACTATAATTTTTGTAAAAAAATGTACTATAGCTGAATGAAATTCTCGAATGTGAAGAACTTGTTTGACTATATGTTGACCCAGCAGAATTATAAAATAATCCATCCGTATCTTGGTAGTTGTTCATGTACGATTGAGCTTTCACGCCAACAGCAACTCCCGAATTATCAATAGAATAACCGAATTCAAAAAAATGCTTCTTTTTATATTCAACCCCAGCATTTAATCCAAAATTAATAGTGTTGCGGTCAAAATAATGTCGATCATTGCGAAAAGTGAAATAGTTATTTGAATATTCAGAATAATTTTCAGAGGCGCGATTGTTGCCAAAAAAGCTTTGTTGCGTTTTCATATTCACCGTCGGTCGTACATAAAAAGACACCTGTGAATGAAAAGATCCCGAAAGAATAAGAATTATGACAAATGCTATTTTATTTTTCATGAGCGCAAATTATAGAATCATTTTTAATTGATTTGCTTTAAGCTATTCCATTTTATTCACCAAACTGAGGTTTAGTCCCACTCTGAATTGGGTTATTTCGTCAAAACTATTTTCGGAAAATTTCATACTATAACCGACGAAAAAAGTCATGAAACCGTAGGCTGAAAAATTCAAATCGAGCCCTACACGAACGTCATGCTTACTATTTCTGAAGTAGTCGCTAAAGTTTAAGCTTACACCAAATATCCCCACATAGTTGTACGTGAATTTCACCCGTGGGCCAATGATGGGATTATTTAAGAAAAATACATCGGTGTAAATGCCTGCGGAGTAATTTGGTTTCGAATCATTCCCTATGTTACCCCCGATAATTCCTCCGAGCCCAATGCCATTTGTGTACTGATAAAACGTTTCAATTCCCAATCCTTTTTGGTATTTGTAGATTTTAGGTTCGGGCATTTTTTTGGTAATTGTTGGTTCACTCAATTGTATTTGACTAAACAGTGACATAGATGCTAACCAAATCATGAAGGAGAGGAGTAGTTTGCTTTTCATGGTGGCAATTACTTATTTTAAGAATTCGGCTACATTTTTTATTTTACAATAACGAAGCGAAATGTAAATATATTTATCCAGTTTTACGCGTTTGGATTGAACTTTACGGTTTAAAATGGTAATTAAAAAGATTTTCGAAACGAAAATGCCACATTAAGTTGATTTCTATTCGTAGGAAATGCACCTACATTCCAAGAAACATTCCTTGTTTTAGCAGTTTTTCGGGTAATCAAAGACCACGTACTAAAAATAACCGAACTTGTTCCCAAAGCCACATTCATTAAGGCATAATTTCGTTGTGCTTCATTTATGTATGACCCTGACCAACCGTATTGAATTTCTGGAAAATTAAGCGCTCCTAAGGTGATTTGCCCTGCTCCGAATACCATTCCTAAAATGGGAGTAAAAAGGCCTTGATTTTGACGATTTATTTGGGATACATTCATTACACTCAAAGCAACATTCGCTCCCGAAAAAACAGCTGTAGCATAACCAAATCCTGGTGTAATGTAATTTTCTGTTGGTGTTGATCCATAAGTCGGTTGTATCATCGCGCATTCCAATTTGGTCAAACCAGAAGAGGCAATCCATTCGTCTATGACGTTCCATTCCATTTCCAGGAGGTATTCGTATTGAAAACGGGCATTGATTTGCTCAGCAACTTCCCTCCCCGCTGATTGTTCAATCAAATAACCAACAGCACAAAGATTTCCTTTCGCATCAATAAAACATGGTTTTCTGTCATTCAAAAACTCCCTGTTTTCAGGAAAAACGCCAGCTGTCCAATAGAAATGAAGATTTTCAATGGCTTGTCTTCTTTTTAATCGTTGAAGTTTGTTCAGGTGTTTGGTTGATGTATTTCTTAATAAGTTCTCCACATATTCCAAATGTGTTTGAATTCGAATTACTTCGTTAGAATATTTATCTGGAAGTTTTTGATACTTAATTAGATAGCTCGCATCTCCTAAAACTGAATTAACAGGTTGTGAAATTGTATTTCTTGCATTCGAATATTTCGCGAATAAAAGAAAAATTAAAACAAGAGTGAATTGGTTCATAATCAAAGGTTTTTAATTTATAACGTAAAAATCGCTTGGCTCGGGGGGTTATTTTCTCAATGTAATAAATGCAGTTGGCATCCACCACATGTTTAATCCAAAGGCCACCGTCACAACCTCATATCCTTCCTTTGTTTTTTCATTCAGTATTTGCTCCACTTTTCGGTTAAGTGTGTTTGTCGACCACATGGTCGATTCTTTAATGATGGTATAAGTCATTGGATGCTATTTTGTTAAGATTTAACTATTTTTAAATTACTAGCCAATATAAAGATAATTTCAATTGTTTTTATTTAGACAAATGCTTTATTCGTTCAGTTTTTGATTTTAGAAACACTAAAACGTATACTGCTAATAGGATTCAGCGATTTTTCTAATTGTGTTCTTGGGAGAAAGAATTAGTACATGTTCTAATTTGAAATTGATTATTAAAATATTGCTTTAAGTCGTTCTGAACCATTAAAAAATCAACAATTAGGAAACACTAAGTCGTAAATGTCCACCTAAGCCTTCTCGAATGATTCGCATCAAGGTTGATAGCCTAATATCACTTGCATTATTCTCAATTCTAGAGATATAATTTTTTGTAGTTCCACATTTTTGAGCAAGTTCTTCTTGTGTCAGACCTTTTTCTTTACGAAGCTCTTGAATCATAACGCCTAGTTTAAATGCTTCAAATTCTTCTTCATATTTTTCTCTTGCTTTTGTGCCTTTTTTACCATACTGCTCATCAAGGTGATCAGTAAATGATTTGAGTTTATTTTCCATTTTTTTCATCGAAATATTGTTTTTTAAGTTTTTCCGCCAATTCAAGTACGCCTTTTGGAGTCTTCTGTGTTTTCTTTTGAAATCCATTTGTTAAGATTATCAAATTCCCCTTATCGAAAAAGCTGAAAACCCTATAAATATTTGAGCTATACTCAACTCGTATTTCATAAATCCCAGAAGAATTTGAAAGGTATTTAAAATATTTATCCGGAACTCGATCAATCGTTGAGATTAGTTGTAAAGTCCAGTTGAACTTCTTTCTAACATCAGGGTTTAACGTTTCAAAAAATTCCAAATAATGATTTTCATAATAGACTATCCTTCTCCGAAATTCATTATCCATTTGGTTATTATAATTTAAGCTCATATCAAAGTTACCTAATTAGGTAACAATTTCCAAATTATTTGTGTGATTATTTATCGATGCTTAGTTGGTTTCAATAAATTATCAACGGAAAATAAGTTGTAATTTTTATTTTTTCGATTCCAAAGTTAAATCACTGAAAACTTTACTGATAATAGGATTCAGCGAGTTTTCTAATTGTGTTTCTGGGAGAAAGAATTAGTACATGTACTAAATTGAAATTGATTAAATTTTAACTAATTGTTCTAAAATTAATCTGCTTAACATTTCAATATCACTATTTATTGTTCCTTGCATATATTGATCATAGACAATTTTGTTGTCAGCAGGATTTAGATTGAGTTGAATTTGCTTTTCCAATGCCAATGTTCTCAAAAATTCTCTTTGCGCTCTTCCATTTCCCTCTCGGAATGGATGTAAATAGTTAATGTTATCTAAAATTTCTGCCAATTTCTCAGCTATCAGACTTTTGTTGTTGTTCGGAATTTTCTGGAACTCAGAGATTAACTGGTTTATGTATCGAAATGCGTTATCAAAGTGTGAAATGGGGAAGAATTGTTTACCGTCCTTGCTTATTTCAACTTTTCGCTTTTTTCCTGCCCAAACATATATGTCTTGAAACAAATGTCTATGAATTTCAAAAAGGCTGTCAATACCCTTTATTTTTATTGGATTTTCATTAAGTTCTTGAAGTCTTTTCGTTACAGCTCCACTTTCTACAAAGAGTAATACATCAGGGTCATTTATGTCTAATAAATTTCGTAAAAGTCCTGTATTAGGGTCGGTGTAGTTATAGTCAGTATCTATGTATTTGTAGGAATTAGACATATGCTTTTTGTTTGGCAAATGCTACTAGTTCTATTAGAGATATTTTTCCTGTTACATAATCCCGAATGATTTCAATTCCTTTTGGAGTCGGATTAAATCCTTCAAACATGTTACTCCCCAGGGCGTTTGCAGTGCTTTCTAGCGTTTTCAAGTCTGAAAACTTAACTCCCATTAATGTTAGGTTGTTTCTGTCTATTTCTATTGTGTTGAACATATTTTTCAGTCTCTAATTCATGTCAAATTTACAAAATATCTGGACCAAAAGTTAGCTTTGTATCTATTTCTAATGTCTTGTAACTCTTTGTAAACCCCTAAAAACGAAAAAAATCCGCTCCTAACAATCTACAGTCTAATTTACAAAAATTTACCAACACTAAGCTTATTGATTTTTTTTGACATTTTAAGAAATTTAATTGTTTCTACTTTTTCTCTAAGAGGTGGAAGCTTTTCTAATAGATGATTTGGTGCTTTTTGTCCCATGTTTGCTTATCGTGTACCAAAAAAAGTGAATTTGGTACAAATAACAAGATAAATTGAGATTAAATCGTTCGGGTAAGTAATATTCGTATATTCAAACAAAAATGATACGATTTGATACGATTTAATACGATTGTGATACGAAAAGCAAGACTTATTCTTCTTCCTCTTCCTTTTCTTCTGGTGGTGGATCGTTTGATTCTTCTTCAATGGATACATTGGCCTTGGAGAAGAAATATTCTTGCTCCCCTTGAATACATCGAACAAAATGCCCATTTATTTCGAAGTTGTTGTCCAAATAAAAATCCGGTTTATCGTGATTAAAAATTGCATAGTAGGTATCGTATGAATCACCAATTACATTTGCCTGATTTTTGGGTGAGGTAGTCCAAAAGCTTGTTTGCATGTATTTCCCTTCAAAATTACCATCGTTTCGCAGATATCCGCACGGCTGGATGTTCATTTGAAATAAGTTTTGTCCCGTAGTTTTACTCTTCCACTGGTTATTACTGCGTAATTTATCCGCTGAATTTTTGAACAACGCACATTTACATACCGTATCGTAGTTCAAATAAGCACGTAAATAAGACCATTCATTGGAAGTAGGGATTTTAAATCCTTCGGGCGCTAATCCTCGTGGATCAACAACGGCAAACCAATTATAAATCTTTCCATAAAGACTGTCGTTTTTTTCATTGTAATTCATGCTACAATATGCGGGCTCTCCATTTTTGAAAAATTGTTCCCATTCGGTTGGATTTTTCGCCCTAGCGATCTCTTCACCATTTCGAAAAGTGGAACTGTTTAGGTTTTGAATCCCCCAGAATAATTGCCCTATTTTAACATAGTTTTGAGCGCAAGTACCGAAGGGAAGAGAAAAGAGTAAAAGAATATAAACAAACTTCATTTTTAAAACAATGAGTGAATAATAGTACAAAAAATACGGAAAGTTACATATCAAAGGTAAATGCTTTCAGTTAATTCTTGGTGTTTAATCTTTATCTTTGTGCTCATTCAATTGATATGGAATACAATTTTAGAGAAATAGAACAGAAATGGCGCAAATTTTGGGCCGAAAATCAAACCTATAAAGTAGTTGAAGACTCCACAAAACCTAAGTTCTATGTTTTGGATATGTTTCCCTATCCCTCTGGTGCAGGTTTGCACGTTGGTCATCCGTTAGGGTATATTGCTTCAGATATTTATTCCAGATACAAAAGATTAGAGGGGTTCAATGTACTTCATCCAATGGGCTATGATTCATTTGGTTTACCGGCGGAGCAATATGCGATTCAAACCGGACAACATCCAGCAATAACTACCGAACAAAATATTGCTCGATACCGCGATCAGCTCGATAAAATGGGATTCAGTTTTGATTGGAGTAGGGAAGTACGCACCTCTTCACCGGATTATTATAAATGGACACAATGGATTTTTAAGCTGTTATTCAATGCTTATTATGATATCCAAACAAATAAAACCACAAGTATTGAGAATCTAATTGCTCATTTTGAAAAATTTGGTTCAAAAAATTGTACTGCTTTTACAGAAGAATCGGTTGATTTTTCTCCAGATCAATGGAAAAACTTTACTGAAAAAGAAAAAGAAAACGAATTACAAAAATTCAGAATCGCATTTTTAGCAGATTCATGGGTCAATTGGTGTCCTTCAATGGGTACTGTATTGGCAAACGATGAGGTGGTAAATGGGGTATCAGTTCGGGGAGGATTTCCTGTTGAACAAAAATTGATGCGCCAATGGTCCATGAGAATAAAAGCATATGCAGAACGATTATTGGAGGGACTGGAGCGTATTGATTGGTCTGATGCATTGAAAGAACAACAACGCAATTGGATAGGGAAATCTCAAGGAGCTTCAGTTTGCTTCCCCCTTTGGAGGGGGACAGAGGGGGAGGATGTCATAACACTTGATCTATCCTCAATGGCAGAAAATCCCGAATCAATCGAAGTTTTCACGACTCGTCCGGATACTATTTTTGGAGTAACTTTCGTTGTTTTAGCGCCGGAACATGAGCTTGTTGAGCAATTGACTATAGCTTCTAAAAAAACAGAAATTGCCGCATATCAAAAAGCGTCATCCATGAAAACAGAGCGCGACCGACAATCGGACGTGAAAAATATTTCAGGTGTATTCACCGGGTCTTATGCCGTTCATCCGTTTACAGGTGAAAAAGTTCAAATTTGGATTGGTGACTATGTCTTAGCCGGTTATGGAACGGGGGCTGTTATGGCTGTTCCTTGCGGAGACCAACGCGATTTTGATTTTGCTACTCATTTTGAACTTGAAATCCGATCAATTTTTCAGGATGTTGATATTTCCAAACAAGCTTACACAGAAAAAGATGCGGTTATCGCAAATTCCGATTTTTTAACTGGTTTACCTGCCAAAGTAGCAATTAAAAAGGCTATTCAAGAAATTGAAAACCGCGGAATTGGTATAGGAAAAACGAATTTTAGATTAAGGGATGCAGTGTTTTCCCGCCAACGCTATTGGGGCGAACCATTTCCGGTATATTATGAAAATGAGATTCCTAAATTGATTGAAAATCAGCATTTACCAATTGAATTGCCTGAAGTGGATAAATATTTGCCAACTGAAGATGGTGAACCACCATTAGCAAGATCCAAGAAAGAGGATTGGAATTTCACGCAAGGAGATCGGATGGAATACAACACAATGCCGGGTTGGGCAGGAAGTTCGTGGTATTTCTTAAGGTATTTAGATCCGAACAATGAAAACGAATTTGTTTCAAAAGAACGCGTTGATTATTGGGGAAATGTGGACTTATATTTAGGAGGGTCAGAACATGCAACAGGTCATTTATTATATTCCCGTTTTTGGACAAAAGCACTATATGACTTAAATTTTATACCATTTGATGAGCCTTTCCAAAAATTAATAAATCAAGGAATGATTTTGGGGCGCAGTAGTTTCGTCTACCGCGTGAACCAAAGCAATCAATTTGTATCGTTCAATTTGAAAGAGAATTACAATGTAACTCCAATTCATGTTGATATCAGTTTGGTAGATAATGATAAATTGGATATTGAAGGATTTAAAAATTGGATGCCTGAATACGAGAATGCAACGTTTATTTTAGAAGAGGATCAATCGTATATCTGTGGATTTGAAGTCGAGAAAATGTCGAAAAGTAAATTCAATGTACAAACTCCTGATGATTTGATTGAGAAATTTGGTGCGGATACGCTGAGGATGTATGAAATGTTTTTAGGTCCATTGGAGCAAAGTAAACCTTGGGACACCAAAGGAATCACAGGCGTGAATGGGTTTTTGCGTAAGTTTTGGCGTTTATTTCATCCCATGGAAAATCAATTTTCATTAGCGCAAGAGCAAGGAACAGAGAAAGAAATGCGTGTTTTACACCGTACAATTAAACGCATTCGAGAGGATTTAGATAGATATTCATTTAACACATGTATTTCTACGTTCATGATTGCAGTCAATGAATTAACTGATTTAAAATGCAACAAACAAGAGGTTCTAAAACCTTTAGTGGTTCTCATTGCCCCTTTTGCCCCGCATGTAGCCGATGAGTTATGGGAGCAATTAGGAGAACGATCAGGTTCGGTTCATACCCAACAATATCCATTAGTTGATGAGTCATTTTTGGTAGAGTCTAATTTTGATTATCCCGTTTCGTTTAATGGTAAAATGCGTTTTAAAGTTAATTTAAGCTTGCAATTGGATGCAAAAGGAGTAGAGGAGCACGTCCTTCAATTGGAAGAAACTATAAAATGGATGGAGGGGAAGTCGCCGAAAAAAGTTATTATCGTTCATGGAAAAATCGTGAATGTCGTACTTTAATTTAATTCCAAATTTTTAAGCTTCTAGGAAAAAAAAATAGTTTTATTATAACAAAATGAAAATTAATTAGTTAATTCAATTATTTAGGTTTACATTTGCGGAACTGTACACAAGGTATGGTGATTTAATTTTTTTTTATTTTTTATGAATATTTATTGTGGAAACATTAGCTTTCGTGCGACTAGTCAAGACATCGAAAAGCTATTTGAAAGTTTTGGAGAAGTATCTTCTGCCAGAGTAATTACTGACCGTGAAACAGGACGTTCACGTGGATTTGCTATTGTTGAAATGGAAAATGACGACAATGCACAACAAGCAATCGATTCTCTTAATGGAAATGATTTCATGGGAAGAAATTTGGTTGTTAACGAGGCAAGAAGAAAATAATAGTACTCGAGTCATTATGGAAAAGGGTTGGCGTTTGCTAGCCCTTTTTTTATGTTTAATTTTTAATGATATATTCGTTTTTTAGGAAGTTTCTAAATTTAAAAAAATTCAATTCATTAACCTACGGATTACCTTTTCGTTAGATTATTTTCGAGATAGCAATAATGGATGTGGTGATTAAATCTTTCCAAGTATTTTAGGGCATAAGATATTCAAAAATGAAGAGTAGAAAACGAAGAAATCGATTGATTCAAATCAACCACAAACCCAGACCAGTAAAGACACTGACCGCAAAAGTCACAAGAGCAACTTTTTTAAGTTCAGAATCTAATTCTTGGGGTACTGTGCATTTTAACACATAAATAACATGGGGAATCAATGCTAAAAAAGGAATAAAAGCTGGGAAAAGTCCATACTTTTTTTCAATCAGTGCAAAACTAAATAAACTGATAAAAGAAAAAATGAGCAAGAGAAAATGATATGTTTTTGCTCGTTGAAATCCCATTTGAACAACCAATGTTATCTTTCCAGAAAGTGCATCATTTTCGTGATCGCGCAAGTTATTTAAATTAAGAACTGCCATACTCAACATTCCTATCGATGAACTCGGAAGTAAAATAGAGATATCGATTGTTTTGGTGTAAAGTGTATATGAACCAAGTACTCCCACCACTCCGAAAAAGATAAAGACCATAATGTCTCCAAATCCTTTATATCCATAAGCATAATTACTAATAGTATATAAAATGGCGGCTGCAATACTGAGTAGGGTGAAAATGCCATATCCAATAACTAATTCCTGAGACATATTTTCCTTGGCAATATAAATTAAACTTCCGGCAGCTATTAATGATAAAAAAGCGGTAATCACCACAGCAATTGTCATTTGATTCTTTGAAATTGCTCCAGACTGAACGGTGCGCATTGGTCCCACACGATTACTATTGTCTGTTCCTTTCAATGAGTCTCCTAAATCGTTGGCAAGGTTGGATAATATTTGAAATAAGATTGTTGTGATTAAGGCTAAACTAAAAATACGGAAGTCTACAAATCCATTGTCAAAAGCAATAAAGGACCCCATTAATATACCGGATAATGATAGCGGTAATGTTCGTAAGCGAAACGCATCAAGCCAATTTTTTATCATCATCTTCGTGTTTTGTGTCAAATTTACTTGTTAACTTTAGTTTGAAGGAATAAAAAGTGTATTTTTCAATTAAAAATTCAATGAATAGTCAATCCAATGTTAATTTATGTTCATTACTTGGGATTGATTTACCAATCATTATGGCACCGATGTTTCTTGTTTCTAATGAAAAAATGATTGTAGAAGCATTAAATTCTGGAATTACCGGCGCAATACCGGCTTTAAATTTCAGAACTTCAGATGAATTGAGATCAGCAATAAAATGGATAAAAAGTAAATCAACTAAGCCTTTTGGGATTAATTTGATTGTTAATAAATCAAATTTTAAATATAAGGAGCAATTGCGTATTTGCTGTGAGGAGAAAGTAGATTTTATCATTACTTCATTGGGCTCTCCTGAAGAAACTATTCAGCAAGCTCATTTAGTTGGAATAAAGGTTTTTTGCGATGTTACCCATTTGAATTTTGCATTGAAAGTAGAGAAATTGGGGGCTGATGCCATCATTGCAGTTAATAAAGAAGCAGGCGGACATGCTGGAGAAATCTCTTATAAAGATCTTTTGCCTCAATTAATTCAGAATTGTTCTATTCCGGTAATTTCAGCAGGTGGAGTAGGTGATGCAAAAGGAATTCAACGCATGTTAGATATGGGTGCTGCAGGAGTTTCTATGGGAAGTATATTTATTGCAACCAAAGAATCATCGGTTTCAGAAGAGTATAAGCAAGCATGTATTCAGTATGGCGCTTCAGATATCGTATTAACGACTAAAATCTCCGGAACTCCATGCACGGTAATAAATACGCCTTATGTTCAAGAGGTGGGGACAACTCAAAATTGGATTGAGCGATTTTTATCTAAAAATAAACGCTTGAAAAAATGGATAAAGGCCTTAACTTTTATCAAAGGAATGAAAAGTTTAGAAAAGGCTGCGTTTAGTGCCACGTATAAAAATGTTTGGTGTGCCGGACCCTCCATTGAATATGTTACGGAAATACTACCAATTTCAGAGGTTGTAGAAAAAATACGAACAGATTTAAAGTCATAAAAAAAAAGGGCCTTCTAGTGAAAGCCCTTCTCCATTCATTTTTGAATAAATTAGTGTTTGTGATTTGGATCGCTATGATCATGTCCTTCGTGTCCTTTCTCTTCCGAGTTTGCTGCTTTTGGTGCACCTATCGATAAAATCTCAATTTCGAATACTAAATCAGATTTAACTGGTATACTTCCTGCTGAGCGATCTCCGTATCCCAAGAAATAGGGAATGAATAATTTTGCTTTTCCTCCTGGACCTAATAAGGCAATTCCTTCTTCAAATCCTGGAATCATTTTCATGTCTAAGTAATTGAAATCAAAAGGTTGATTTCTATCTTTAGAAGAATCAAATTTTGTCCCATCTTTAAATAGAGTACCTGTATAGTGAAGGCTAACTGGTGAACCTTTTACTGCATGAAATTTTTTCGGGTTTTTCCCTTTTTTTGAAATTACATATACTAAACCAGTTGATGATGCTTGTGCCTTTTTGTTATTCTTTTTTACCTCGTTAAAAAAAGTAGTTTTGTATTCGTTTTGTTTTTTTTCCGCTTCAAGTTTTTTGTTTTCTTCCTCTAAACGTATCTTTTCCTCTTCTTTACGAATCGTTTCTTTTGCTGCATCAGGAAAGGATTGTTGAGCATTCCAAGCATTAGCTTCAGTTCCAACTCGAATAATTTTTACACTGTTGAGAATATCATCTTGTTGAATGGCATCAACCACATTTTGTCCTTCAACCACATGTCCAAAAACAGTATGTTTTCCATCTAGCCAAGGAGTTTCTTTGTGTGTGATAAAGAATTGACTGCCATTGGTACTTGGACCAGAATTGGCCATTGAAAGAATTCCAGGTCCAGAGTGTTTTAAATCTGACTCGAATTCATCCTTAAATTTATATCCAGGATTTCCAGTTCCGTTTCCAAGAGGACAACCTCCTTGTATCATGAAATCTTTAATTACGCGATGAAATTTTAACCCATCGTAAAACGGCTTTGATTTGCTATTGAAATTCAATGTCCCCTCAGCTAAACCAATAAAATTGGCAACAGTTATAGGAGTTTTTTTATACTCCAATAAACAGACGATTTTTCCTTTCGATGTATTGAACTCTGCATAAATCCCTTCAGTACTCAAATTTTGATTCAATACCTCTTTAGCTTCTTCGGGTAAAACTTCTCCTTTAATATTAATTACCTTGGTTGGTTCATTGATTGAATTCGATGTGATGGTAACACTTTTTTGAAAACTACCCACTCGTTTTGTGTCATAGGTAACTTTTATTGAACCCGTAGCTCCAGGTGCAATAGGTTCTTTTGGCCATTCAGGTACGGTGCAACCACATGATCCACGCGCTTCAGTGATTAAAAGAGCTTCATTTCCTGTGTTCTTAAATTCAAATGTACAATATGGGTCTCCGCTAAATGGAATTGTTCCATAGTCATGCGTTTCTTTATTAAACTGGATTTTTGCTCCTTTTTCGATTTGTCCAAATAAAGAAAGGCTTAAAAAAGTAAAGGCTAATATTAATAGATTTTTCATGGGGATATTATTTTTCGATTCCTAATAATTCAACTTCAAAAACAAGCGGCATATATGGTTTGATAGCACTTCCAGGTTGTGGATTTGCTCCATATGCCAATTCTTGTGGTATAAATAGACGGTACTTTGACCCTACTACCATCAATTGCAAACCTTCTGTCCATCCTTTAATTACTTGATTTAAACCAAAAGTAATCGGTTCACCTCTTTCTACAGAACTATCAAAAACTTCTCCACTTGGTGTAGTACCATGGTAATGAACTTTCACTTTAGAAGTGGCAGATGGTTTTTCCCCTGAACCTTGTGTTATTACTTCGTATTGAAGTCCACTTGGGGTAACTTTCACATTCGGATTCTTTTTGTTTTCAGCTAAAAAGATTTCCCCTCCTTCGCGAGCTTGTTTCGAATCTCTTTCTTGCTTTTGTTGAAAATACGCATTTAATGCTTGATTGGTAGGATCATTAACTGCCAATGGATTTCCGTATAATTTGTCACGCAAACCTTGAATAATCATTTCTTTATTTCCTTCCGGAATGTCCTTCATTACATTTCCTCCAATTGCTGCACCTAGCAAGTAGGATACTGAGTCTAATTCATTGTTCATTTTATTCTGTGCTTGATTATAAAAAGTAACTAATAATGCAAGCGGTAAAAATAGGGCTTTTTTCATGTTTAAATTTTACTATTTGACAAATATCTACTTTTTTATCTAATTTTTCTAATTCAACTTTGTTAATTGCTTGTTAAATTAGCGCAAAAATACAACATGCTCGCTCGAATCGTTAAAATGGAATTTCAACCCGAAAATGTAGATGCTTTTCTTCGCTTTTTTGATCAAGTAAAATCTGATATAGCTACTTTTCCAGGGTGTTACGGGATGAAACTACTTGTGGATAAAGAAAATAGTTCAATTATCTTTACTTACAGTCATTGGGAAAATCAAGATGCTTTGAATAAATACAGAGATTCTGAATTATTTGGATCTGTTTGGCCAATTGTCAAACCTTGGTTTAATTCAAAGCCGGAAGCTTGGAGTTTGGATACGTATTTTGAACAATTCCATTAGGCTTCAATCTTTAAACCTAATTCAGCTCCAATTCGCAACATCTCAGAATAAGCTGCTTCAGATTCGTTAGGAATGGTTCCCTCTAAAATTGATTCTTTGATGCGTGATTTTATCATACCAATTTCAGCACAAGGACCAACGCCAAATGTTTTCATAATTAATTCACCAGTAACGGGTGGTTGAAAGTTTCGAATTTGATCTTTTTCCTCGACATCCTTTAGTTTCAGAGAAACGATTTCAAAATTTTGCTTGTATTTCTTTACCTTGAATTCATTTTTTGAGGTAATGTCTGCATTGCAAAGCATCATTAAATCCTCAATATCATCTCCAGCTTCATTTAACAATCTTCGAATGGCAGAATCGGTTACAGTTCCTTTTACCAAAGCAATCGGACGTAGGTGTAGCCGTACTAATTTCTGAACATATTTCATTTTTTGATCTAGGGGCAAACGCATTCGAGTAAAAATACGTGGAACCATACGTGCGCCTAGGTCTTCATGTCCATGAAAAGTCCATCCAATTTCTTTGTCAAAACGCTTGGTTGGTGGTTTAGCAATATCATGTAATATAGCAGCCCATCTCAACCAAAGTGAATCAGATTTTTCTGAAACATTGTCTAACACCTCAAGCGTATGGTAAAAATTGTCCTTGTGTGATTTTCCATCAATAGTTTCAATTCCAACTAATGCAATCATTTCAGGAAAAAACTGCTGCAATAATTGAGTTGATTTTAATAGGACAAATCCGCGGGAAGGTTTATCAGCAAGAATGATTTTATTTAATTCCTCGTTAATACGTTCCTGAGAAATAATTTTCAATCGTTCGGATTGTCTTAAAATAGATTCTAAACTTTTCGTTTCAATTTTAAAATCCAGTTGGGTAGCAAAACGAATTGCCCGAAGCATGCGCAGGGGGTCGTCGCTATAAGTTACATCTGGTTCAAGTGGTGTTCGAATAATCCCGAGTTCAATGTCTTTAAGGCCATCGAATGGATCGATCAGATTGCCAAATGTTTCTGTATTTAAACTTAGTGCTAATGCATTAATCGTAAAATCACGTCTATTTTGATCATCTTGCAACGTTCCATCTTCTACAATTGGTTTTCGTGAATCCGAGCGATAAGATTCTTTTCTTGCACCAACAAATTCTACGTCAAGATCCTTGTATTTAAAATGAGCTGTTCCAAAGTTTTTAAAGAAGCTTACTTTCTTTACTCGTAATTTTTCAGCGGATAATTGAGCCAATTCAAGTCCATTACCAAGCACAACGATGTCAATATCTTTTGATGGTCTTCCAATTATTAAATCGCGAACAAAACCACCAATTACAAAAGCAGAAATTCCTTTTTCACTTGCAATTTGAGAAACTACCTTAAAAACAGGGTGGGTGAGTGCGGATCCGAAATTCGTTGACATGTATCTGTTGCTACTTTAATATATACCGTTTATTCTTCTGCCAAACCATTCCAAACCAAGGAAAAAGAGCAGTAAGAAAAAGAACCATTTATAATCGATGAGATCTTCATAGGTTGTTTCTTTATATGAAACCGAAGCGATGTCGTCTCTCTTTCCAATAGCATCAATGAGTTTTGAGTAATTAGCAAGTTGTTCAAATTTCCCTTTGGACTTATCAGCCATTTCCACCAATAAATTGTGATTGGCATAGGTATCTAATCCCTCTAATGTGGTGTTTTCCACAAAAAACGCACCTGACTTGCTGTAGGTTTTTCCTGCATGCGCCGTAGTTGCTACCCACTCATACTTTCCGGGACTTAATTTACCCAGAGATAATTTATACCCCTCGCCGTAAGTGGCAAATTCCATTTTTGAAACTTTACCTTTTTCATCTTTTAAGGTGAATTGAATCTTTGGAGTTGTAATTGGTGCCATTGATTCATTGTAAAAAGACGCATTAACAATAACTTCTTCGTTTTTTGTGAAACGATTTGGTAAAGTAACTCTTAGCGCTGAAGTATTTTCTTTAACTGAAAGATAGTTTGACGTTTTTTGAATGAATTCTCTATATCCAGCAATATCTTTGGTTCGAACGAACTCGTTCATTTTCCAACGCCAAAGGCCTTCTCCATATATTACACCAAATTTGGTATTACCTTTTTTCGAGAAATATACCAAAGGATCTTTTTTCGTCACGTTACCAACGCGTTGATAAATGAGTATGTCGGATATATTTGAGTTTCCAATACTTCCAAACTTAGATTTTAGTGGGGGGAAATACTCAAATGCTTTGGTCATTGATTCAGAAACTTCAAACGGCTGAAATCCTTTATTAACAGTTCCTTGCGTTTCATCCATCTTATTGCCACCAGGAGTATTTAGGCCAATGGATAGTGATTGAATAACAGAATTGGAAGTGTTCGGGCCGAGAATAAATAAAGTAGGTTTATTTTGATCGGAAATGAATTTTAGTAAGCTCACATCAGTAGAAATACCTGGTTCATGCCAAACAATTAAATCTACATTTCGCATGTCTTTGTTCCAATCCTTTGCCAGAAAACTTTTCACTTCAAAATTCTCATTTTCTTCTAGTACATCTTTTAAGGCAGCTATATCCGGATGAGGAGCGCCGGCAAGAATAACCACTTTACTTTTGGAATCGAGTACTTCAATGTAAAAATTACGTGTGTTATTTTCGTAATTGTATTCGTTTTCTGCTTTGGCAATTGTTACAGAATAGGTATTAAAACCCAATTGATCTGCTTCCAATTCAAAAGCAACTTGTTTGAATTCGCGCTGGCCTTTTTCGTACGAAATACTTTTTGATGCGATTGTTTTGCCACCTTTTGAAATACTCACAGAATATGTCCCTTTTCCTAATTTTATGGCGTCAATATCAACTTCAACTGGGAATTTGTTTTTAAGAAAAGCCACTTCATTAACCGAAATGTTTTTGATGTAATGATCTCTTTTCGGAACTGAATCTCCCACGCCGAGTGTGAAAATAGGAGTGAGGTTTAATTTGGCTGAGGTATATAATGGATTTGATCCCGTATTAAAATTACCATCTGAGATGAATAGTACTCCACCAAGATTTCGATTGTAATAATCCATCATGATTTTCTCGAATCCTTTTTCAAGCGCTGAATTGTTTGCTGAAAAGTCTATTTTTCCACTGAATTGAGCTTGGTTACCAACGGACATTTCCACTAATTCGAATCGGTCGCCAAATTGAGTTTTTAGTTTTTTTCTAACCTCTTCGATTTGACTTAAAACGCGATTACTATCTGCATAATTTCGCATCGATGCGGAGTTGTCAATTAAGGTAACAAAAACGGGCTTTTCTTTTTTATAGTTGAATGCTTGAAAAATTAGACCGAGTAGTAAAATCCCAATGATGAAAAGCGATAAGGACCGTGATAATCTAAGGATCCATTTCCATGCAAAATGAAGCTCATTGTACCATTCTGATTTAGAATAGAGGTAAAAGGCAAGCGCAAAAGAAATTATTGCCCAAGGTATTAGCCAGAATAAAGATATATCAGGGGTAAATATCATTCGGATTCGAAGGTACAAAACTAAAAAGGAATGGTACATGAGAAATTAGAATTTTTGAAATAATTAAGAAAAAAAATCGTTTAGACTTGTTAGTTCAGAAAAAATCGTTAATTTTGTACTCGCTTTTAACGAAAGCACACACGATTTTGAATCCAGATGTTTCTGGAGATTTCCGAAAGGAAGTTAAAAAATTGGTTTGGTAGTTCAGTTGGTTAGAATACATGCCTGTCACGCATGGGGTCGCGGGTTCGAGTCCCGTCCAGACCGCTTCTAGTGTTTCTCAAACAAACACAAAAGCACGTAAAACCCTTTAAATCAAACGATTTAAAGGGTTTTTTGTTTTTATGAGTTATTCATTTCATTCATAGATTAACAAAAAAAAAGTGAACAAATCGGTTAACAAGTATTATACTTGCATTTTGTTAACCGAATTACGCTTTAAGTAGCTGATAGTTAAAAGATTAGATTGGTCTAATTTGTACGGTTTTGATGTTCGTTTTCCACCCTTTCAAAGTGAATTGGTGAACAAAATCAAACAAATTAAAACAAGATGAAACAAAACTATTCGCTTCTCTTTTGGTTGAACACCTCAAGAATGCAACTAGAAAAGGCAGCTATCTACTGCCGTATCACCGTAAACGGCAAACGAGCTGAGCTATCCGTAAAACGATTTATCGAACCATCCAAATGGATTAAGACAGCTGGAATGGTCAAAGGATCATCCGAAGAAGCTCGGACAATCAACAATCAGTTAGATATTATCCGAACATCCATTTACCGAATTTACGTTGAGCAAACCTCACTCGGAAAGTTTATCACTTCCGACCTACTTAAAAATGAATTTCTCGGAAACACCGAAAAGGAAAAAACATTCCTGGAAGCATTTAAGTATCACAACGACCAAATGAAAGAACTCATCGGAGTCGATGTTGTCAAATCCACCCACACCAAATTTGAGACAGTTTACAAAAAGTGTAGCGATTTTCTCAAGAAACGAATAAAACGATCGGACGTTTACCTGAAAGAACTCGATTACAAATTCATCACCGATTTTGAACATTATCTAAAAACGGAAGGCATTGCGCACAATACAGCAATGAAATACATCCGCAACGTCAAGAAAGTAATCAATCAGACCGTTTTAAATGGTTGGTTGCCACGAAACCCATTTGCACAATTCAAATGCAGCACGCACGCAGTTATTCGTGAAATTTTGGACGAAGCTGAATTATCAGCCTTGTATAGCAAAGAATTTAAACAAGAACGTCTGGAAGAAGTGCGTGATGTTTTTCTTTTCTGTTGCTTCACTGGCTATGCTTTTATTGATGTATTTAAACTGAAACAAACCGATGTTGCCAAGGGCATTGATGGCGATTGTTGGATTTTTACCCGAAGAACAAAAACCAATACTGTTTCCAATGTTCCCTTGCTTCCGCAAGCGGAGGAGATTGTCAACAAATACAAAGACCATCCAAAATGCGTTCAATCCGGAAAATTATTGCCTGTTAATTCCAATCAGAAAATGAACGCCTATTTGAAAGAAATTGCTACGCTTTGCAATATAAATAAAGAACTCACTATGCATATTGCTCGGCATACCTTCGCAACCACGGTAACCCTTTCCAACGGTGTACCGATTGAGTCCGTTTCTAAAATGCTAGGACATAAAAAACTAGCAACAACACAGATTTATGCAAAGGTCCTCGAGCATAAAGTCAGCGAAGACATGCAGCAATTAAAACAAAAATTCACTCTAAAACGTGTAGAAAAAACAGGCACTTTTTGACCGTCTTTGTCAGCGTATGAAATCCTTAATTATTAATTGATTGAGGATGAATACGTATCAAAAAACCGCGCATGAGTTCCATGAACAATTCATGAGCCATTGGGAAAGTAAAGGATGCTTTCATAACAAGTGTATTACGTTGCTGGATCTCTGTGATGAAACACTTCAAAGAATGAAAGACCAAGTTCTTGAAAAAGGGTTTGAAAGTTTGAATGATGAAATACGCTTCTTCAAGGAAGTAAAACCCAAAATTTTATCAGTGAAATTTGCTTGTCGCACATTGATGGAATATGAATTTGAAAGAGTCATTAACCAGGAAATAGATGTTGCCGAGTTGCAACAACATTACCTGAACAAAATGCAAGAAAAGTTCAATCGATTCCGTGATTTCCGCTACTACGTGAGCAGTTCATCATGCAATCGTGATGAGCAATATTTCACTTTGGCGTATTTAAAAGATGATTACATTCTTCGTTTAATACCCGAAGTAGAAAATGGTTTTTCAACCGGTTATGATGTGCTTTTAGGTTATTCTTTGGCTATGGATTTCACAAAAGAATATTTCGAGGAAGAAATTCCCGAAAGGAAACAAGTTGTCTATCCTGAGCTCCAGTGGACAGGCAACAAAACAGATTTAGTAGAACTACTTTCTGCCCTGCACCGCACGAGTGTTTTTAATAATGGAGAGAATGATTTCAAGCGTTTTGTTTTAGCCTTTTCACAAATAGTAAACTTTGAAGTCAAAGATGTATATCGCACAGTATCAGCAATTAAAAATCGTAAAAATGAAAACAAATCATTGCTAAGCAGGATGCTTGTGGCCTTTCAAGAAATGATAATTGATGCTCACAAGTAAACGCCAAAACATGTAACCTTACATGTAACCTCTCTCTACTTACCTTTAATTACTAGGCTTTCAGCCATTATTCGACTGATATAGTAACATCCCTGTTGCTGTAAGTAGTCTTTTTTGTTTGTAATGAACATACATCTTTTTGGCTCTTTTCAGGCTTTTTGTTGAATTAATTTAAATCAAAAACACTGATTTTACTTGTGTTTATAGCCAAAGCGAAAATAATCTTCATTTTTTTCTATGTATGGTATCCGACCTTGGCAAAACAACTTATCAAACTGCTACAATTTTGCCCTACGAACATCAAAACAATACATTTTATGCAAATCAATTTTTTAACGAAAGAGGATCTGCAAGAATTCAAATCTGAATTGCTTGCCGAGTTTAGAGAAATCCTCAACAAACAGCAACGCAGTATTCCTGGGCAAAAGAAATGGATGAAATCATCCGAAGTCAAAAAATTGCTCGGGCTGTCTGCAGGCACCCTCCTCAACATGCGCGTGAACGGTACATTGCCCTATTCCAAGGTCGGTGGGATTATCCTTTATGATTACGAGGAAATCATAAAAATCATTCAATCCAAAAAAATCCACAATGGCATCTTTCGATCATGAATTACATCGCACACCTGACAGCCGTCATGGAACGCATCGCCCAAGACGACAAGCTCAATCCCAGTCACGTCAGCTTATACTTAGCTCTTTTTCAATTCTGGAACATGAATCGATTTAACAATCCAATTTCCATTCATCGGCAAGACACCATGCGTTTGTCTAAAATAGGTTCAAAAAACACCTATCACAAGTGCATAACCGAGTTAAGTCAATGGGGATTCTTTCTCTATTGCCCCTCTCACAATCCCATGAAAGGTAGCACCGTGAAGATGTATAAATTTGGTACAACTAGCGGTACAACTACTGGGACAAGTAGTGGGACAAGTAGTGGGTCAAGCTCTGTACAAGTACCAGTACAAGCACTGGTACCTTCTATAAACAATACAAACATTAATAAACTATCTAAACAGAATAAACAAGGAGAGCGTAAAACGAATTTTACGCCGCCCTCTCTGGAAGAAGTTTTAGAATTTTTTAAAATTCAAAAGTTTGTAATGGAAGAAGCTGAACCATTTTTCCTGTACTACCAAGCCAATGGCTGGTTGGTCGGAAAAGCCAAAATGAAAAACTGGCAAGCGGCCGCCAAAAATTGGATCCTGCGAAGCAAGAAGTTCCAATCCGAAAAAGCGGGCAAACTCGCTCCTCATCAATTACACGCTAAACCCACCAATTATGAAGAAACCTTATAACCCGGCAACGGAGAAGCCCTACTTCATTGATGAAGAAGGAGCTCGCAACTACGATTACGACAATACAATTCGCTATTTACAGCACAGAGGCCGTCTGAAATTCGGCAAGCATTTTCGCATTCATAAAGAAGATTTAACCATCATTTCCAAACTCGTGGTGTACTTCACGAGGTGCGAAAACTTTTATGAAAAGTACAGCATTGATCCCGACAAAGGCATTTTACTAGCAGGTCCAATTGGTTGCGGTAAAACCTCACTCATGACGCTCATGACTGACTTTACTTTTGAAGTAAATCATTTCTTTATCCGTTCCACAAGAGCCGTTGCAGCAGAGTTTCACGAAGAAGGTTATCAAACATTGCAGAAGTATTCCAACAACCCAAAAATCTATTGCTTCGATGATTTAGGCGTGGAACAAAACATGAAGTATTATGGAAACGAATGCAACACCATTGCCGAAATCCTCTTGAATCGCTACGAACTGATGGTGCGCCAAGGTTATGTTACCCATGCCACCACCAACCTCAGTGCTTCCGACCTCGAAGCCATTTACGGAAATCGCTTGCGCTCCCGAATGCGAGAAATGTTCAACCTCATCTCATTCCCAAACGATACTCCTGATAAGCGAAAATGAAAATTTTACATTCTCCCCTCGAGGGGAGATTTAGAGGGGTGAAAATCCCAACAAAGAATAATTAACTAAAAAATGAAATCATGAAAATCAAAAACCTCATCCAATTCCCATTAACCAAAGCACAATACTACCCGGAAGTGCATCCCAAAAAACAAATTGTGTTGCACCATACGGTGAGCGGCGGTAATGCAAAAAATGTCATTAGCGGCTGGGGTTATACCCCAGTTCGGGTTGCCACAGCCTTTGTCATTGATGGAGAAGGAATCATTTACCAATGTTTCAGTTCTGCCCATTGGGCACATCACTTAGGCACGCATAACCGTAACAACACCCAATTAAACCAACAATCCATCGGTATTGAAATCTGTAATTGGGGTGCATTGATTGAGAAAGGCGGTAAGTTTTATTCCACCTTCAACCGTGAAGTTCCAAAAGAAGAAGTCATTGACTACGGCATGCAATGGCGCGGACACCGCTATTTCCACAAATACAAAGACGAGCAATTGGAATCGTTAAAAACCCTCCTTGAATACTTGTGCGAGAAATACGCCATTCCAAACACTTACCAACCAGACATGTGGAAACTCAACACCCAAGCCCTCAATGGAACATCAGGTATCTGGACTCATGTATCCTTCCGTTCCGATAAATCGGATTGTCATCCGCAGTTAAGTTTGATTAATTTGTTGAAGTCATTTAGTGAGGTGAGATTATAGAAAATATTTAGTTTTTCAGTGCGTTTATGACCATTTTTTGGTATATTGCGCTACGAAATACTAAATCAATGACCGTTACGGAGTACATCAAACAAATTCAGAGTTACGAAGAATATTCATTTTCTTGGGATGAAATTCTGGAAAATTGCAAAGCACCGGTACCAACAATTAGGAAAGAATTAATTCGGTTAACAGAAAAGAATGAAGTGCTAAATCTTCGTCATGGATTTTACATCATCATTCCACCTCGGTATCAAAATCTCATGAAATTGCCTATTCATCTTTACGTTGAAAAGCTTTTTAAAACATTGAATAAAGAATACTATATCGGTCTATTTTCTGCCGCTGCCGTTTATGGAGCCTCACATCAGAAAATTCAACAAGATTATATACTTACTGTTCCACCAGCTTTGAGGGATATTGACAAAGGGAAAAATAAGCTACGATTTATCAAAACAGAAAATTGGCCAGAAGGAAATATAATTGAAAAAAAATCAGAAGCTGGGAACTATAAAATATCATCCCCCGCGCTAACTGCTGTTGACCTTGTACAACATCATTCAAAAATTGGAGGTTTGAATAGAATTCTCGCAAATATAGAGGAGCTCTCACAAGAGATAACCAAAGATGATTTAATGCAATTATTATCGTGGTACCCTCATAAAAGTTCACTTCAACGATTCGGATTTTTGATAGATTATTTAGAAATAAACAACTTCATTTCAGATGGAATCTTCAACAAATTAAAAGAAGATGCTTTTTATTCAATTCTACTATCTCCGAAAAAAGGTATTAAAGCGGGGAAAACAGGAAACAGATGGAAAGTAGATGTTAACATTCAACTTGAAAACGACCTATGATTCCTAGACCTAACATTGCCCGATGGAAAGAATTTGCACCATGGAGTTCCTTCGATCAGATTGAACAAGATTTAATTATTAGCAGAACGCTCGTTGAAATTTTTTCTGACAAATTTTTAAATGATAATTTAGCATTTAGGGGAGGTACAGCTTTGCATAAACTCTATTTGAATCCCGCTCCTCGTTATTCGGAGGATATTGATTTGGTTCAAATAAAACCAGGTCCAATAAAACCAATCATGGAGAAGATTAATGAAGTGATTAAATTTTTTGAAGAGCCAAGAAAAACCGATGTTCGTGGACATGGTCCCAAAATGTACTACCGCTTCAATTCAGAATATGAAAACATCCGAATGAGGCTTAAAATCGAAATAAATAGCAAAGAGCACTTCAATGTACTTGATTGGGTGAATTTTCCATTTGACGTTAAAAATGAATGGTTCACTGGTAGTGCAAGTATCAAGACCTACAACATAAATGAGCTTCTCGGTACAAAATTGAGAGCTCTCTATCAACGCTCAAAAGGGCGTGATTTGTTTGATCTCGATTACTCAAGATTAAATGAAAAAATTGAAATAGATCAAATCATTGAAAGTTTCAACGAATACATGAAGTTTTCTACTGGTCACATTCCAACTCGCCGACAATTTGAATTGAACATAGAAGAAAAAGAAAACGACCCTAATTTTACAGGAGATATGGAAGCACTCTTGCGCCCAGGTATTGAATATGACCAACAATCAGCATTTGAATGGTTAAAGAATGACGTAATTTCAAGATTGAGATAAAACAAAACATTTTCTAAAAAACACACCATTTCCGACAACCAAGCCCTTGATGGTTCTCCCGGCATCTGGACTCATGTATCCTTCCGTGCCGATAAATCGGATTGTCATCCACAATT
The DNA here is from genome assembly GCA_044377675.1 of Crocinitomicaceae bacterium. GTDB lineage: Bacteria > Bacteroidota > Bacteroidia > Flavobacteriales_D > Crocinitomicaceae > UBA952. The sequence goes on along the minus strand of JBILYP010000002.1, from coordinate 114,962 downwards.
GAGTATGATTAATTTATTGAAGTCCTTGAGTGAGATTAGGTAGCTCCTAGTGGTTTCCAGATGCTTTAATTATCCATACTTTCCGAAAGAAATAGTATTTACCCCTACACAAATAGGGGTTTACCCTTATGTGCAGATTTGTGGTGTGACTATACTTTTGTAAATATTATATTAATAAACACAAATATTAAGTAAAATGATAGATACAATTAATATTCGAATATTAAATCGTTTACCAACAAAATCAGAACTAAAATCACTTAGCATTGATGAATTATGTTTCATTGCTAAAAAAAGCAAAGAGTTCAAAAAGGTACTTATCGAATTTATTTCAAGTAATGGATTTACACGTCCTGAGTTCACAGAAGAAGACATAATCATTAAAGAAATTGAAATGTCAGCTGGTTTAAGAAATTGTTTATTCAAGGGTAATTTTTGTACCCTGAATGAATTGAGTTTTGTTCGAATAAGAGATTTAATGAGCATTAAAAACTTTGGGAAGAAAAAATTAGAGGAATTAGTCCCATTACTGAGTAAGTACAATATTGAATTAGCGGCAGAATAATAATCAGTTATCTATGCTAAATAAAATAAAAATCAAAATTTCTCTGACAACTAAGGTCAAACATTTGCACACTTGTATCATTTTGTGCTACTTTGTGTTTTATCACTATTTAACATGTTAAACCAACGGAAAATTCTTCGTGTATTACAATTCATTTCATACCTAGAACAACATCCGCCTAAAACGGTGATTCAGTTAGCAGAAATGATTGAAACCACAGAGCGAACAGTCTATCGCTACCTTGACCTCATCCGAGAATGTGGCTTTGATTTACAACGAGACAAATACACACGCTTTTTCATTCACAACGATACCGCCCAGGGCATTCGTTTCTCTACCGAAGAAGCAGAATTTTTAAAAGAATTAGTTCTTACTACTGGTAAACGAAATAAACTCAAAGATGCTGTTTTAAGTAAAATCTATTTAGCATCAGATGTCAATATCGTGGCTGGCCATTTGGTTAATGCAAAGAATGGACGTATCGTTGAACGACTGGCACAAGCCATAGCAGACAAAGAACAAGTAATTCTAAAGCGTTACCATTCCATTAATTCCGAAACCATTTCAGATCGTTTGGTTGAGCCCTTTGGATTTACGGATAACTATCACACGGTTATGGCCTTTGAAGTTACCTCAGCCAAAAACAAAACGTATCACTTAGATAGAATCACCGCAGTTGAATTCAATAACAGAGGTTTTATGTTTGAAGAAAAACACGAAAAACAAATTCCGGATGCGTTTGGATTTAGTTTTACTGGAGAGCAGCATAACATTGAATTAGAACTTTCCCTCAAGGCATATTTACTCCTTAAAGAAGAATATCCGCTTACTATTCCCTATATCAAATACAACCCTAAATCAGACCTTTATGAACTAAAAATTCAGGTAAACGATTTGAAGCCTATTCAGCGGTTTATGAGGGGGATTGAATTTGATAATAATACAAAGTAATATTGTGTATAAATCCATCTTTTCTTTTTATCTTCATGGCCTACTACAAAAACTATTCATGAACAGAATCAAAGAAGTACTTCAGGAAAAGGGAATCAAGCAAACCTGGTTAGCTGAAAAGTTGGGCAAAAGCTTCAATATTGTTAATGATTATTGCAATAATCGCAGACAGCCCAGTTTATCACTTTTATTTTTAATAGCTGAACATTTAAATGTAAATCCAAAAGATTTAATCAAAAATTAGCAGCAAAACAGTACTTAAATGAAAAATAAAAAATGAATGAAATAACACAAAATAAAGATTCGAAATTGACCTTTTCAGGCCATGATTCATTTCAATGTAGGCAACTTTGGTTAAAGAAAGGGTATGATTTTCTTGTTGAAGGAAATAGTTTCAATGATGAAAATGCTGTCATTAGTCTTGGTGTTGGGAAAAATATGGTTTCAGCAATTCGCTTTTGGATGAAAGCGTTCAATATTATTGATCAAAAAGATCAAATAACCGAATTTGGTAACCTGCTTTTCAACGATGAAACTGGATATGATCCATATTTGGAGGACGAGGCTAGCCTTTGGTTATTGCACTATCAACTTGTTAAAACAAATGTATCTTCAATTTACAATGTTATAGTTAACGAATTTCGAAAAGAGAAAATACATTTCAATAAAGAATCCTTTATTCACTTCATGAAGAGGATTGCAGAAAGTAATCAAGAATTGAATTTGAATGAAAATACACTAGGCAAAGATTTCGTTGTTTTCTCAAACATTTACAAGAGCGATTCGGAATCTAAAGATATCGAAGAGAGTTACTCTGGAATTTTATCAGAACTTGAATTCTTAACAAAAATTGGATCCGGTAAGGAAGAGCAATTTACAATTCTAAATAATGAAAAAGATTCCTTACCAGCTGCAGTAGTTCTTTACTCTATTATCGACAACCCAAATTATGGAATGTCAATAAGCCTAAATGCTCTAGAATTGGATTTTAATAGTCCTGGAGCAATTTTCGCCTTAAATCGAACAGGCTTGTTAAATAAAATTTCGGAAATCACTAGTGAAAATGACAATTTAACATTTACAGACCACGCTGGAATAAAAGAACTCCAATTTAAAACTAAGCTCTCACCTTACACAATTTTAGATCACTATTATGGCAGATAAATTCACAACTTCAGTAAATATATTGAGGGATACTGAAAGAGCCTTTAATTATATCCCAACGCCAAACGGAACTCAAGTCGTTCGGCAAATGGTAAATGACTTTAAAAAGGGGCTCCGGTCATTCAACGTAGTTGGTACATATGGTACTGGAAAGTCATCATTCCTTTTAGCCTTTGAACAAAGTTTAACTGGAAGTAGAAGATTCTTTGATCCGAATTTTCTGAAGGACTCAAATGTTGATTTTGTTAAATTCATTGGAACATACTCATCGCTGATTGAACGATTCGCCGATCAATTTGAAGTTATTGATCAAAAATTCAGGACAGATCACATTTTAACTGAAATTTTCAGTAGATACAAGGGTATTAAGGGGGGAAATAAAATTCTTTTTATTGTTATCGATGAATTTGGCAAATTCTTAGAATACGCCAGTAAACACAATCCGGAAGACGAATTGTATTTCGTTCAGCAATTAGCAGAATTCTGCAATAACCCAGAACACAATATTGTCTTAATTACGACAGTTCATCAAAGCCTTGAGTCTTATGCATATTCTTTAACAATAACTCAAAAACAAGAATGGACAAAGGTGAAGGGACGTTTTAGAGAAATCACCTTCAATGAACCAGTTGAACAATTGCTTTTTCTTGCTGCCGAACACATTCGTGCAAGTGGCGTGAATACAAAAAAAGACAAGTCTTATCTAGAATGTTTAAAGTTGGCACTCAACACCAAAGCATTCAACTTTAGTAAAGATTTTGCTAATGAAATTGCAGAAAAATTATTTCCGTTGGATCTCCTTTCTGCAAACGTTCTAACATTGTCTCTTCAAAGATATGGGCAAAATGAACGATCACTCTTCTCTTTTTTAGAATCAACTGATCATACTGCTTTATCAAGACACAACAAGAAAGAAAATCCTTTTTATAACCTAACCAATGTTTTTGACTATTTAAATTTGAATTTCTACTCATTTTTAACGTCACGCTATAATCCAGACTTTTCAGGATGGAGTTCAATTAGATCTTCAATTGAGGAGGTAGAAAGAGCTTTTGACCATTCAATAAACGATTACCTGAAAGCGGTCAAAACGATAGGGATTCTAAATATTTTTTCAGCAAGTGGTTCAGTGTTAGATAGAGAATTTTTAACCAAATATTTAACTATTGCTTGTGGAGTTGATAATGCCAGTTCGATTATTAAAAACCTTGAGATAAAAAACATTATTAGGTACCGATCTCACAGCAATCGTTATATTCTTTTCGAAGGAACAGATTTAGATATTGAAAACGCCATAATTGAAGCCGGTAATAAAATATCTGAAGTAGCTGATGTAGCAACTTTACTCAATAAACACATAAACTTTAGTCCTGTATTTGCAAAACAATATTCGTTCGAAAAAGGTACTCCAAGATATTTTGATTTCAAAATATCAGATAGCCCTATTTCAGAGGTTCCTAAAGGCGAAGTTGATGGTTTTGTCAATCTTATTTTCAGCAACAAGATTGATGAAGACTACGTTCGAAGAAAATCTCAAATTCAAGAAGAAGCAATCCTTTATTGTTATTTCAAGAAGTCTTCTGAGATAAAGACCCTTTTGTTCGAAATAGAAAAAATAGAGTCTGTAATTGAAGCAAATACGGACGACAAAGTCGCAAAAAGAGAACTTGAAAACATTTATGAGTCTCAAATTCGATTATTGAATCATTTTATTTCTGATAGCATTTTTTCTGGAAGCGATGATGTGAAATGGTTTTTCGAAGGTGAGGAGAGAGTAATCGGTGATAAAAAGGACTTTAACAAGTTGTTATCGCAAATTTGTGAAATCATATATCATGCTACTCCTCGTTTCAAAAACGAGCTCGTCAACAAGCACAAAATTTCCTCTTCTATCCACACAGCTAAAAAGAATTACTTTAGAGCCTTAGCTAATAAATGGGACCAAGAGAACCTTGGATTTGATGAATCAAAATTCCCTCCTGAAAAAACAATTTATTTATCGCTACTGAAAGAAAATAACATTACACCAATTAGAAATAGAGAAAATAATGTTTTGGCAGTAAATCAAAACTCGTCATTTCATCTTCTCTGGAAAGCTTCTGAAGACTTTTTAGAAAGTGCTAAATCTGAACAACTCAAAATATCTGAACTTTCAGAATTACTTCGTTGCAGACCATTTAAATTGAAACAAGGATTAATTGATTTTTGGGTGCCATCATTCCTTTTCTTAAGAAGAGACGACTTTGCCATTTTTAATGATGACAACTACATTCCCATTCTTTCCGAAGAAAACTTGGAATTAATTGCGAAATACCCTGATAAATATTCTATTAAGACTTTTGATATTGAAGGTGTTAAGTTGGATATTTTTAATAGCTATAGGAACTTCTTGAATCAATCTACTGGAGTTAAATTTGATAACAATTCCTTTATTGAAACTATTAAACCGTTCATTGTTTTTTATAAACAATTACCCGAGTACAGTAAAAACACATCTCGTCTGACAAATTCAGCACTTAAAATAAGAGAAGCCATTTCAAAAAGTAAAGACCCTGAGTTGACATTTTTTGAAACCTTCCCTTCTGCACTTGGATTTACAATAGAAACCCTTCAAAAGGACAAATCCAAACTTCAGGCTTATACTACAAATTTACAAGATGCCGTCCGAGAAATAAGAACCGCTTATGATCACCTAGTTGATCGATTTGAACAGTTTATTTGCTTAGAATTTATTGGAGATAAAAAAGAGTTTGAAACATACAAGTCAGTATTACAGAAGAGATTTTCTAAACTAAAAAAACATTTGTTATTAACTAATCAAAAAACATTTGTACAGCGAATCGACTCTGCATTAGATGATAGAAAGGCATGGTTAAACTCAATCTCTCAAGCAGTTACGGGGCGTACGTTGGAAATGTTTTCGGATGAAGATGAAATTATTCTTTATGAGAAGTTTAAAAGATTAATCCTTGAATTAGATAGTTTAACCAATATCTCAAGATCTGACATTGATGAGAATAAAGAAGAGGTAATTGGAGTTAAAATAGATTCATTCTTCAGTAAAATAGATCCTAAAGTGGTCAGAATTCCAAGGAATAAATCCGCCGAGATTGAAAAGTTGAAAACTGAATTGAAGAGTCATTTAGGCGAAGATAAAACTTCAAACATCGCCGCTGTCTTGAATTTATTAAAAGAACTATTACAATGAGCCAAGTAAGACACGTATTAGGAATATCAGGAGGTAAGGATAGTGCCGCATTGGCAATTTATGTCAAAACAAAATACCCCTCTATAGATTTAGAGTTCTATTCATGTGACACAGGAAAAGAGTTAGATGAAACTTATCAATTAGTAAAAAACTTAGAGGTTTACCTTGGTATTAAAATTAATCTTTTACAAGGTGCAGAGAATAGTTCCGAAGATCCATTTGATCATTTCCTAAAAATGTATGGTGGCTATCTTCCTTCCTCAACTTCAAGATGGTGTACTAAGAAATTGAAATTAGATCCATTTGAAAAATACGTTGGTACAGACCCTGTAGTGTCGTATGTTGGTATTCGTGGTGATGAAGATCGTGAAGGTTATATTTCAACAAAAAAGAACATTCAATCCATCTTTCCATTTAGAAAAAATATTTGGAGTCAAGACGTTATAAATAAATTATTAACCAATCAAAATCTTGAAAATCTTATTGACTTAACAAAGAATTTTGATTTTGGTAAGAACCATGAAAAAGTTATTCAAACAATATCACGAAAGATTGATAATGGGTTCACATTGGATCATAAACTCAATGTTTTACTCGATGCGGATATTAAATCATTCAACCAACTCGTATTCGAATTTTTAAAATCAACTGACTATCCATTGGCTACAGAAGTATCATTTCCATTAATTGACAACGATGAAATATTAGTTCGGGAAGATATTTTCAGAATCTTGGAAGAAAGTGGTGTTGGTGTGCCAGCTTATTACAATAAAATTGATTTTGAAATCAATGGAAAAACTGGCCAATATGCACGTAGCCGTTCTGGTTGTTTCTTTTGCTTTTTCCAACAAAAGATTGAATGGGTTTGGTTATATGAACAACACCCTGATTTATATAAAAAGGCAATGGAGTATGAGAAGGATGGCTACACATGGGGGCAACATGAAAGCTTGGAAGATTTAATTAAACCAGCAAGAATGGCCCAGATTAAAGAAGAGTACTTAAAACGAATGGAGAAAAAATCAAAGGCAAAATCACCTTATCTTATTGACATCTTGGATGATACTGAAGGCGAAGGATGTGCAGCTTGTTTTGTGTAAATTATGAAACTGGAAAGATCAGATATAGAGTTCCCACTGTGGAGAAAGAAAGTAGATGCAACTCTTATTAAAGACGGAGCTACACCTATTCCAAAATGGCTTTGGAAAGTTTGGGATATCGAGGAATTATTTTCGACAAGCAATTCGAAGATTAGTTCGACAGCAGATGTGAAAATAATTTGGGGCCGAGAAAAATTTACCGGTAAAGTAGTATTGTCTTCATCAAAAAAAATGTGTCGATTATTTTTTGAAAGATCACTTAGTGATATACTTAAAGATACATTCCTAATGAGTTACATGAGAAGTATTGAAAACGATCTCAGAAAAAACAAATTAGAATATTTAAAACAAGAAATAGAGAATGAAATACCTTTTTGGGAGTTTCTGGATATTGAATTTGATGCACCTAACAAAACATTCTATTTCAAGGCATACTATATTCAAAAGCCTGCATATATAGAACTTTTCAAGGAATTAGTTAAATCTCATTCTCTAAAAATTATTGATGATGTTCTTCAAAATAAAGATGAGTTCAGATTCATAAAACAAGACTGGAAAAAGAAGAATAAACTATCAGATCAAATTGATGCTAAAAATGTAATATATAATCTCATCGATACGCATAACAAACTGATTTATATTGGTGAAGCAGAAAGTTTAACTCAGAGATTGAATCAAAATAGAGAAGTGATAAAGAATTGGGATTACTACCGTTTTGATTGCTTACCAGAAGGATTATCAAAAAATCAACGAGTGGCAATAGAAAGATTATTGATCAGAACTTTCGCTTCTTTCTTCTCTAATAACAAAGGTATACCATCAAAAGAAGTTTCTGAATATCGTTTGGCTAATGAGAAAATTGACTTATGAGTTTAATCAATAACATATTATACTTTGATTACAATTCTACAACACCTGTTGATCCAAAGGTGATAGATGCAATGTTGCCTTATTTGCAAAACAATTTTGCTAATCCAAGTAGCTCACATCATTTTGGTCTTCAAATAAATGAAAAGGTAAAAGAAGCTCGCCAACAAATCGCTGATTTTCTGAATGCAGAGGCTAATGAACTCGTATTTACCAGTGGCGCGACTGAAGCTATCAATATTGCCATAAAAGGAGTTGCTGAAAGCTATACAAACAAAGGAAAACATATAGTAACGGTTTCAACTGAACATAAAGCAGTTTTGGATACTTGTCAGGATCTCGAGAAAAAAGGCTTTGAAATCACTTACTTGTCCGTAAATAACGATGGATTAATTGATTTAGAGGAACTTAAACAAGCATTAAGACATGACACAATTTTAGTTTCTGTGATGTTGGTTAACAATGAAACCGGAGTAATTCAACCAATAGCGGAAATAGCGGAAATAGTGCGTGAAAATGGGTCCTTAATGATGACCGACGCCACTCAGGCAGTTGGAAAACTTCCTGTAAACGTTGAACAATTAGGTGTTGACCTGCTTTGTTTCAGTGGTCACAAGATGTATGCACCAAAAGGAATAGGTGCTCTGTATGTAAGACAAAGTGCTCGCAAATCAAAGATTATTGCACAAACGCATGGTGGTGGGCATGAATTTGGGCTAAGAAGTGGAACATTAAATGTACCTGGTATTATTGCTCTAGCAAAAGCCTGTGAGATTGCAGAAAGTGAAATGGATGCGAACAAGCTGCAAATCAAATTGCTAAGGGATCATTTAGAAAGCGAACTTATTAAACTTCCAGGAACATTTGTAAATGGCCACAACACATTTAGAGCTTACAACACATCAAACATATGTTTTGAAGGTCAAGATGCGAATATGATGATTGGTAGATTGAAAAATGTCGCGGTTTCAAACGGATCTGCATGTTCATCATCAGTAATTGAACCATCTCACGTTCTTCGAGCAATGAATTTGAACGAGGACCAAGCATTTGGATCTATCAGATTTTCATTAGGCAAATACAATACAATGGATGAAATTCGTGCTGTATTAAAAGAAATAATAAGAGTAATTCAACCTAACAACAGCTATGCTTAAAGATTGCGAATGGTCACCGGATAGAGATTATAAAACTGGTTCAGAAAATGAACCACTACAGTTCTATTTGGAAGGTTTATCCAACAGTACAGAATTCAACTTACTCCTTGGGTATTTCAGTTCTTCTGCAATCAATTTATTGTCCGTTGGATTCGCAACGTTTATAAGTCGAGGTGGAAAAATGCGAATGGTTATAAACCATTTATTGTCAGAGAAAGATAAACAAGCTGTCTCCAATGCAAATGAGAGTTCAACATTAAAGGTATTCGACTTGTCTGATGTTGTAAGCCTTGGAAAAGTGTTAGACGAATATGATCTTCATTTTTTTGAGTGCCTGGCATATTTAATTTCTGAAAAACGAATTGAAATAAAGGTTATAAAACCAAAAAATGGAAAAGGAATTGCTCATTACAAATCTGGAGTATTTACAGATGGTCAAGATTCCATCGGATACAAAGCCTCATGCAATTTTACGCTTTATGGCCTTTCTGAAAATCTAGAGGAACTAGAAGCGTTTTTAAGTTGGGAAAATGGACGCTCTAACAAACTTATTAAGAAACAACTTAAAATAATTGATCATTATTTTGCAGAGAGCGATGATGACGTTGAATACTTAAACGTTAACGACATTGAAGTGGTTTTAAAAGATCGTTTTGGTAAAAAAGATCTGAATGAGCTACTAGTACAGGAAGATGATCTTCTCAAGAAGAAAATGAGTCTAGTCTCGAATCCTGTACTTAAGAAGACAATCTCCAAATTACATGAAGAAATTGATATTATAACACGAACTCCAAAATTTCCTTACCCTGAGGGTCCTAGGGAATATCAAATTAATGCATATGAAAATTGGATAAAAAATAATCGAAAAGGTTTATTTGCAATGGCTACAGGAACAGGTAAGACAATTACATCTTTGAATTGTGTTCTAAACGTATTCAAAATAAACGGATATTACAAATTTGTTGTATTAGTTCCAACGACTGCATTAGCAAATCAATGGAAAGATGAAGTTGTTAAGAAGTTTAATTTTCAAAATTGTTTAGTTTGTTCGAGTAATAATCCAAAATGGAAGGATGAGTTAAAAAGCATTGGTAAGAATATAATTTTTAATAGAGAGGTTGATTATGCAATTATTACTACATATGCTACTTTCAGGGGTGTTAATTTTCAATCCATTTTCAAAGAGTATTTTGAAAATGACTACTCTAAATTAACGTTAATTGCAGATGAAGCCCACACTATGGGGTCTCCTGGTTTCTTAAAAGTATTGCCAAGTTACATTGAAAATAGAATTGGTCTTTCTGCAACCCCTGAACGACAATTTGACGATGAAGGAAATATAGTACTTTCTGATTTCTTTTCAACAACACAAGACGATTATACTTTTGAGTATAACATGAAAACGGCAATTGAAAATAAAATACTTACGAAATACTACTATTACCCTAAAATAGTAAGCCTTGAGCAGTCTGAACAAGATGAGTATTTAAAAATAAGCAAGGAATTATCTAAATATATTGATCCTGAAACTGGTAAATACAGAGAGTCAGATTACGTAAATAATCTATTGATTAAAAGAAAAAATGTTATTCACAAAGCTGCACGAAAAGTTGGAGCTCTGATTTCTATTGTTAAAGAAATAGGAGTTGAAAATTTTAAAGATGCATTTATCTATGTGCCTGAGGGTATAGAAATTGATTATTCCAATTTAGATGAAAGCCCTTCGGAGGAAGAAATAACAATGAATAAAAATTTAATTGATGTTTACCTCAAAAACTTGTATGAAAAATATGGTTTGAAGATGGCTAAATTCACAGGTGAAACAACAAATAGAGATCAAATTTTAAATCAATTCAAAGATCATAAATTAGATGCATTATTAGCAATGAAATGTCTCGATGAGGGGGTAGATATACCTCAGGCAAAGTATGCCATATTTTGTTCATCAACCGGAAACCCTAGACAATACATTCAAAGAAGAGGTCGTGTTCTGAGAAAATATGAAGGAAAGGATTATGCAATAATTTATGACTTAATTGTGAAGCCAGTAATTGATCATACAGATACTGATGACCGATTGAAGAAAATTGAAAAAAATATCTTTTTGTCTGAATTAAGGCGACTAGTTAATTTCTCTGTCCTATCAGAAAATAAAGATACATGTCTAAATAGCCTTGAATCTCTTTGTTACGAGATGGATATTGACATATATGATCTTGCAAATAAAGAACTTGAAAATTATAAATCATGAAAACGTTAAATGACTCATTGCGTGAAGAATTTAGAAATTCTTTAAAAAACGAAAATCTTTTAAAAAAAGTTGAAAATCAAGAATTAGATAAGGAAGTGCTTGAAAAAGCTTTTGATATATTATTGAAATTCAAGGCTAATCCTGATTTAGTTGATAAAGCTAGGGGAGAATTTGAAAACTATTTAATCAACCATCTAAGAACTAAAATGAATTAAAATGATTATAAAAAATGTTGAAATTGAGAATTTTTTCTGTTACGTCGGAATTGAGAATTTCGAATTTGAGGAAGGATTAAATATTGTTTCCGCAAAAAACTCAGGAGGTAAATCGCATTTATTTAATGCGTTCCATTGGACATTCTTCAATTCTATTTATGTTGATAAAGAAGAGGACACATCAAGAAAAGAATGGAAATCTGCAGACAAAGTTCTAACTCTTCCTGATTTTGTGATTGCAAATGCTAAGGATGATGAAATACTAAAATCTGCAATTAAGATCGTATTATCAACCGAATTTCATGAAAATGAAGAGATTAGAGGTGAAGTAGTCGATTATCATTTTGAGAAGGAGGTAAAATTCAAAAAGTCTAATCAAGAAATTATTCATATTTCAAAGCCAGAACTTCAAATCTGGTATGTTAAAGATGGTGAAACAATTTATTTGGAACGTGGCGAACACAGTTGGTTCTTAGACCTTATTTTTCCAGTTAGTATTAGAAAATTCATGTGGTTCCAGGGTGAAACAGTAGATGAATTATACGATTTTAGTAACCCATCAACTTTAAATTACGCAATCAAGGAAATTTCTTATTTCCCCATATATGAGAATCTTGTACAAATCACCAAAAGCTCTTCAAGTAGTATTGAAAAGAAGATTGATAATGAACTTAAGAAGAAGAAAAAATTCACTTCTGAACAAGAAAATTTGAATTCAGAAATTGATTTTGTCAAAAAGAGAATTTCAAATTACGATAATAGCATAATTGATTGCCGAAATGAGATGTTGAATCTATCTGATGCAATTTTAAAAGAAGAGGATAAAATGAAAGGTTATGATAAATATTCCTCATTAAAAGCAAAATTGAACAAATTAGAATATGAAATAAAAACTGTGAATGATAAAATAGATAGTTTATCTGTTTTTGGTAAAGAAAAATTTATTTCAAAATGGATGCTCAATAAATGTGACTCGTTAGTAAAAGCTTCATCTTCCAACCTTGATTTATTGAGCAAAGAAATAAAAACTTTTCAGAAATCTGAAAATCCTGTTCCAATTACTTTACCTGGTCCTGAGTATGTTCAAAAAATGCTTGATGATCATATCTGCTATATTTGTGAAAGAGAAGTGACTGAAGGTACTCCTGCTTATGAGGCACTTAAAGCTAGAATGGAAGATTTCCGGGCAAATCAAATCCAGAAAATCCTATCCGATAATTTTACTGAGCTTAACCGTTTCAAACGGAATATTTTAAATGAACTACCTAGTATTTCTGAGGAAGTCGAAGAAAATGACGCTCAAATCGAGAAATTAATAGCCCAAAGAAAAAAATTACTTACTCAAAGAGACAATTTATATTCAGATTTTGGTGTTTCGGACGACACGGAAATTAACACAGGTTATTCAACAGCAGACCAAATTCTCAGTAAAATCAGAAGTTTGAATTCAAGTAAATCATCAACAGATCGAAAATTAATTTCATATGAAAACGATAAAAAACATGAAGAGTCAAGATTAATTGAATTACTAGATAAGAAGGCTAAAATTATTCCAATGGAAGATTCAGATGAAATCCCTGAAATTCAAGCTAAAAAGTATATTGAAGTTATAAATGAGGCTGTTTCTAATTTAAAGAAAGTCGCTTTAGATCAACTTATAACCGAAATAACAGAGGAAAGTAATGTATTGTATTCAAAATATTTGGGAGGAAATACTCAAGGAGAAATAGAAATAGATAGAGGGGTTCGGATTATTGATAAAACAACAAAAAAACAACTAACCAATTTAAATACAGCTGAATTAACTGCACAAAAATTAGCAGTAGCAAATTCATTTTTGTCGTTAAGTGAAAAGAAAATGAATCGTTCATTTCCATTATTAGCAGATGCTCCTACATCACAATTTGATGATGAAAATACACTGTTCCTAACAGAGAATTTGTCAGAGTCCTTTAACCAAATTATAATCATGTCAAAAGACTATAACAAACTATCGAAAGATGAAAAACAAAAATTCATTGAAAAAGCAAAAATCAGCAAATACTATGAATTAAGAAATGAACTGATAGATAGTGATGGTGAGGACTCAAGAACGAATAAAAAAACATACATTAATATTATAAAATAATGGAAAAGCTATTTACTGAGATTAATAAAAGAAATGTTCACTATGGAAATTATGTAGAGCAAATTAGAGATATGTTCGCTCGGAAGCAAGAATCCTTAACCAAAAAAGATGATAAATTCTTTTCGAAATATTGGCAAGTTTATGCGTGGGCAGCAATTATTGGACTAATAAATGATAAAAGAGAGGAAGGTGCTGATTTACCTCATCAATCATCATTTCAATTTCAAATGATTACTAATGGTTCTGAGTCAATTGCCCATGCTCTTTTACTTATGGCAGTAGGCAAAATTGAGGCAAAATGTGCTGATGATTTTCTGAACTCTAGACGTTTACTGACTGTCATAAGTGAGTACGCAGAAGGAGGTGCAAAGCATATTTTAGAAATCCGTCAAACACCTGGTTATGAGCGTAAATTCGATAGTCCAGATGATTATCTTTTAGAGATAATACGCCGATAAAAACTATGACTCTTATATTAATTTGGTTAAAATCTAAATGAAATTTGGCTTCCGCATACCATCCCTAACCAAGCGAATAGCAGCGAAGATCAAATAAAGCAGGATTAATAACAAAAAAAGATGAAACATGAGTTAAGACATTTTGTTTAATAAAGAAAATCAATTGTGCACATACTCTGCATAACAACATTATAAATTTGAAATGCAATTCAAAAAGATCACCAAAAAGAATTGGATTTATGAAGCGTATTTTATTAAATAAAAGAAATTATCTATACAGCAGAAGTGGCATAAAATGAATAAAACAACTGAAAAATATTTCAACGAGGAAAACCTAAAATTGGCTTATTACAGAGTCGTGTGTTGGCCGGAACGATTGGTCAAAGATCGATTTGGCATAAACGCCTTTGGTGCGAACCTCGAGACTAACTGTAGAAACCTAGCAGAGAAATTATATAACGGAGAATATACCCCTCAAAAAGGGTTTAAATATTACGAACCAAAATCGTCTGGAACACAGCGAACAAAGACCCTTTTATTTATCGAAGATGCCATTGTTTATCAGGCAATAGCGAATGTAATTGCGAGTAATGTTTATCCCCAGCTTTCAGACACAGAGGACTTTGTTTACGGTTCTGTTTTAATGCCTGATGTAGCAAAAGGAGCTGAAATTTTGAACGAACAAAATCCAAATTATTTCTTTTTCAAATTTTGGAAATCCTTATACAACAAGTTTAAAAATTCTGTCATCAAAGCAATTGAAGAAGATCAGGCAACCTACAAATTTGAAACAGATATTACCGGTTTTTTTGATGCAATTCCACATTATAATTTATTGTTGACCCTCAGTACGGAATTTGGCGTTGAAGATGAAATATTAGACCTACTAAGCGAATGTTTCAACGCTTGGTCGGGCACAAAAGATAGCAGCACACCTGGGGTTGGTATACCTCAAGGTCCTGTTCCATCTTCATTCTTCGCAAACCTTCTTTTGCATCCATTAGACAAACAACTTATGGGTGAAGCATTCAAGTATTTCAGATACATGGATGATATCAATATTTACGGATATTCGGAAGAGGATTTATTAGATGTTTTAGTTAGAATTGATAACTATTTGAAAGGTCAAGGATTATCCATAAATAGTAAAAAGACGAAAATTCAAAAAGTTGACCCTAAGAGTGATGAAACCTTAAAATCACTGAAACGATTTGAAATTTTAGGAGAGGAATACGACGGCACATCCATAGAAGTTGAAATGGATTCGGTTAATGTCGAAATTTCAAAAAATATAGCTGCTCTTTTAGATCAATCAAATGAGCTTGAATTCGAGATAAACTCAAATATTATATCAGATCCGGAGGCCGTTATTGAATTCTGGGAAAATGAAATAAAAATCGTTGAAAAGGAATTGCCAAAATTATTCGAAGAAGATTTCGGAACAATTTGGTTAATTGATGAAGAGAAAAGCGATGATGTAGAATTTATTAAATACAGTTCTAAATACGGTACCGCTCTTCGATCCTTAAACGAATATAAAAAGGCTGAAGCAAACAAGGATCTATTAAAATATTGGCTTTTTGCCTTAAAAAAATACTACTGGAGAGCGAGTAATTACGTAATCACACTCCAGTATTACAAAAACAACGAGGAATTAAAAAAAGGTTTACTTGATTTATATAAATATGGTAAAAACTATGAATGTTACAGATATTACTTGGTGACATGTCTTAGTTATAATTTCCAATCGAATGACAGAACATTACGCGAATACTTTAAAATTTTAAAAGATGAACAGTCTTTACTCGTAAGATATGCGTGGTACAATCTACTAATCAAAGGTTCAAATGATCCTCAATTATTATCTTCTTTAAAAGCAACATTAGCCACCGAGAGCAGTGAATACTTGAAGCTAATGGTTCTTGCCTATTGGAAGCGTGATGACAAACGAGAGGAAACAATGGAAGATCTTATTAAATCTGTTGGCTTATGAGTTTCACATCGACCAGAACGAAGATGAACTCCTTTTCAGGAGCACCGACAGCAGAATACCAGCTTCAATACATGGCAAAGGAAGTAAGGGATCTTTTAAATGATTTGAATAATAAATTTTTAGAATACCTTACCAATGATCTAGTTGACAATGGTTTTCAAACAGAATTGAAAGAATGGTTAACTCAAAGTTACTACTCTTCTTCAAATGAGTATGCAAAAGAATGTTTAGAGCATTGTTTAACTGTGAATCATTTGTACGGTAGAAAATTAAAACCATGGACAGATGCTGCGTTAAAATGCTACGATAACTTTTTACTTAAACATATTCAAGTTGATCGCAAAGAAACGATAAAGAAAACCGCAAAGGATTTAAAAGAACGTGACGTATATAATCACTTAGTAGAATTAGGTGGCACACTTCAAGATATTGGTCAAGCTTTCAATAACATCTATCAAGAGCGCAATGAATTTCATCACGTTCAAGTTGTGGATGACGCAAGTGGAAACCGAATTCCTAGACGAATGACAAATAGCGCTTACAACCAAAAACGCGATTTGATAGTCGGATGGTTTAAAGAGGCGTTGAATAATTTGAAGGAGATAATAGATAACAAGAATTAGAGTTGAAAATGTTAGGGATAAAATAAACGAACTATGCCAGGTTATTGGAATATAAAATCAGATTTAGAAGTAAAAAACGAAATCACAAGCCAACTTTCAATCAATAGCCTTGATTTCATTGGCAGATATAGAAAGCACACGAATGGCTTTACTTTCTTTGACAATATTAGATTACCAAATTTTTCGCCACTTCCGAAGATCAAAAGCAACAAGGATGATAAGTTAGCAAATGCAAAGATTATAGTTCATAAAGAACATAGCAAAGACCTTAAAAATGGTTCATATTATTATTTCACTTGTAAAATAATCCCACAAAGTCTAAGAATAAAACACAATAATGAATTCATCTTTACTATTAAGAATGATTCCAAAATCATTGAATACAAGCCAAATGCAAAAGATTTAATTGACTCAATTTATGAAAGATTTGATAAAGCAGATTCGGCTAATAACAATGATATATCAAAAGCATTAAACACTATAACATATCAGATAAACAAAAAGCCAGAAACATTTATTTATGAACTTTTACAAAATGCAGATGATAATGCCGGGAATAGAGATGTTAACGTAACTTTTTACATAACTGATAAGTACTTGCTGGTATTTCATAATGGTGAACCTTTCACATTTAATAATGTTTTTGCCATTTGTTCTGTAAACGCAGAAGATAAGTCTGATGATATTGATAAAATTGGGTTCAAAGGAATTGGCTTTAAATCTGTATTCAAAGACAATGATTGGGTATTTATCAATTCAGGGGAGTACAGTTTTAGATTTGATCAATCAAATTATTCTGTTGAAAAACCTTGGCAATTGATGCCTATTTGGACTCCAATAGATGATATTGAGCTTGATAAAATGATAAAAAATAATCATAAATTTTTATCAGAAAATGTTTCTATAGCATTACGTCCCACAAACAATGATATAAAGCTATTATCAAAATACTCTGATACACTAGAGCTATTTAATGATGATAGAATATTGCTATTTCTTAAAAAGGTAAAACAAGTACACGTATCGCTTCAAAACAAAGAAAAAATTCATTGTAGAAAAAATAATTCCATTTGGGATATTCGAGATTATACAATTGAAGTTAATACCGAAATAAAAACTTGGCTGAATGAGCAAATCAGAAATAATAACCAAGAGGTACCAATTAAATACCAAGATATAGGTAAGTTCAAAATATCATACGCCTATAAAGTTGAAGGTGGCAAGGTGATACAATTGGTTGATTCAACTTTATTTAACTATTTACCACTATCAATTTCACTTGGCTTTCCATTTTTAGTGAATAGTGATTTTATTCCTGATGGTGATAGGGAAGAATTATATTTAAATACTTGGAATGAGTATTTAATGACTGAAATAGGAAGGTGCTTACCTAAATTTATTTCAGATATAGTGTTCCAAAAAATTGGCAGCTTCCATCTTTTACCTGATTCTGTACAAAACAATTTCCAGAACTCAAAGTGGAATCAATTATATGAGTGGTTTTTACAAGGGTATGTTGAATCCCTTACAGGTGAAAATCCAATTGCTTTTATTCCAACTAAATCAGGATCTTTAGAAACGCTTTCTAATGTTTTAATTGATGAAACAGGGTTGTTTGAATTGTTGGGCGATGAATTTTCCAAACTAACTGGCATACCAGAAAAATTAATAGATAGTAATATAGGCGAAGCAATTGAAAAAATAAAAAAACTAATAAGCCAACATAATGTAGGTGTAATATATGATGCTAGTAGATTAAAAATTGATATTAAAACAAAGCTTCAAGATTGGTTAAAACAGCCTACAAATAATTTCAAGTTCATAGAACATATTAGTTGTAATGAAACACTTAAAGGTTTCTTGAATACAGAAGAAATTGTTTTATCAAATGGTAGCGACCTATTTAAAGCATCTGATATTTTTTCAGAAGTACCAGAAGAGTTAGTATTTCTGTCACCTAAACAAGTAAATAAAGAAGTTTTACTTTCGATTAAAGATAAAGGAGTAAAAATTGAGTTTAAGATATTTGAACCTATTCAATTCTTTAAGGATAGCATTCTCGATAAAACTGAAGCTTTAAATACTAGTCTTAATAATGAAGTTAATCTTCTTCTCTTTTGGGAATTTATATTTAAGAACTGGGACCTATTTGACAATGAAAAAGAAAAAGAAATTTTTAATAGTTTAAGGAGTATCCAAATATTATGTAAATCAGAGTCTACTGATCAGCTTTCAAAATGCGTAATCTCAAAATCTTACTTATCCGCTGAATTCAACTTGTCGAATGAAATTGAAAGTACCGTTAGAAGTATAATTGAAGATGCTCATTTTATTTCTGAAAAGTATATTTTAAAAAGCGGAGACGAGATAAAGTGGCGTAAAATATTTAATCGACTTGGAGTAATTGGAGATTTACAAAAAACTGTTGATGATTTACTCCCTAAACTTTCAAGTATAAATGAAGAAAATCACTTTATAATTACGAAACAAATCTTTAAGTACTGGAAAGAAAACAAAGACAAAGAAACAAGGTTAACCGAATACCAAATAGAATTAATTAAGAATAACCTAAAGTTAAAGTCTATTGATAACATTTATCTTGAAACTTCTAAATGTATTATTTCAGATCACTACCAAACAAATAAAATTATTGATTCAACCTTACCTGAAGTTTGTCTGATTAACCAGATTTCGTCAGAATATAGTTATACCCAAATTTTAGAATGGAACACATTCTTTAAAGAAATAGGTTGTATTTCTTTGGATGAAAAGCAACAAGTTTTAGATGCAAAACTTTCGTTTATTATTCTGAAACAAGATGATTTTCAAGAAATTCATTTTGAATACATAAAAGGTATTTATAATTTATACAATTCACGAAATACTAATGGACTTGATTTTGATTTTGTAAATATCTTATCACAAGTGAAATTAAAAACAACTGATAACGAGTTCAGAAGCCCTTTTAATATTCATCTGTCAAGTATTTATAAACCGAAGATTGACATTCAATCCGATGTTGATTTTAATGAATCATTTATAAACTTTTTAAATAAAAAGTATTTCGAATTTAAAATAGACAAGTATTTTTTAATTAAAATGGGGGTGAATGAAGCGTTTAGGTTTCATAAAAAAGATTTAAAAAGAGATGAAATACCATCTGAATATAAGACTGAATTTGAGAATCGTTTTAATTATATTGTTCAAAATGCTCCAGGTTACGGTAGTCAACATAGACTTCTAGAACATATTGATCTCAATTATAAAAATTTATTGACGACTTATAAATATTCATTAAAATTTTGGGATGAGGTAACTAAACCCACTCCAAACTTTGTTAAATATTTATTTCAAAAAAGCACCTACAAAACAGCCTTCAATTCCTTTGAGTTTGAAAATTACATACTCAACTTCTTGAAAGAGAATCCAACTCTACCAAATCAATCAGATGAATTGAATTTACCATCCCAAATGTATTCCTTTACATTATCAGAATACATCTCAGATAAAAGCGTTCTTCCAAAATTTGATTTCAGTGATCTGTTTTATAATGATGATAAAACAGATTCTTTAGAAAGTATTTTAGGTATTAAAAGCAAGTTGTCACCAAAGTTTTGTATTGAGTTATTAAGCAGAAAGGAAAATCATCTTTCAATGGATGAAATATCAAATCTTGGAATTGTTGATATCCTATTGGGGTATAAACCAACTGTTGATGAAATCGAATCAATTTATCTCCCTAATGTAAACCAAGTTTGGAAACCTGTTAGTCAGCTATTTATTTCAAATGACGATCAATTACAATTAGATTCAAGTCAAAAACTACACGAGCATTTAATTTCATTAGCAGAAACTTTTGGTGTGAAAGAATTGTCTGAAGATAACTTAATTCTAAAAGTATCTCCGGAAGCACCAGAATTTTCTGATGATGTTATTTTTTATTTCAAAGAAAAAGCAAAGTTTATTGCATTTAAAATTAACCAGTTAAATTGGGAAGAGATAGAATCGAATATTGTCGAGCATTTGTCCTCATTTAAGTTTTCTGAGGTTGATTTTATTGCAAAAGTATTTCCTAGAGATGAGCCCATCTATGAACAGATTTTAGATTTTTATTTTGATACAGATAGAAATGAAATAATTTACAATGGGTTATGGAAAAATAACAAAAGAGTTATAGAGTTTCTTCGCAATCAAATACAAAGTGAAAAAATAGAAAATGTTTGGTTTGATAATATCATAAATAGGTGGAATGATAGAAAAATCATTGAAACACTATTAGATATGTTTGGTTTTGTTCCAGACACTTGGGATTCAGATAATAAGGAAGATGAAACAGAATCTCAAAAAGATGATGACTCTATCGATCCATTTTGGTCGGCACTCACTGATAGCGATATAGAGTTCATAAGGGATATCATAGGAGGAGAATACGAATTAAACGAGCAAATGGATTCTAACTTAGCAGCAAAAATAAAAACGTTAATGATTATCAGAAGCGATTATTCACAAGCTGAAATATCAGATGAAGGTTATTTTTTAAGAGTTGGTCTTGATGAAATAATAGTTCGATCTGCTCAAAGAGGTTTGCTATTCCTAGATTTATACCATTGGAAAAGGCTTGGAGAGAATAATGTTAAGTTAGCAATTCATACAAATAACCAAATAACCTTCTTTCGAACACAACAAGATTTGTTTGATTTTGCTAAGCCAATGAATAAGTATGGGATTATGAAATTGCCAATTTCTTATTCGTTGGCTGATTTTAATTCCATAGGAAAAGTAAGCGAAAATGGCAAATGGCATTTTGTTATAATCGTTAATGAAAACACTAAAACGGCAGAGAGCTATAAAGAAGTGATGAACCTGGACCAATATAATTTTTAAATATGAAGCAACTTTCCAAGGAACAACAGTTTAATTTTTATGAAGAAGAGATCAAAAAAATTCTTTCTGATTATAAAGCGTATCTTGATTCTAAGTGTGTTGACCTAATCAATAAGGTTGAATTATTTGTTGGTTCATTCGAATATATAGATGATGTGAGAAACCAGTTGGTTTTCTCGTTTCCCAAGGACAAACTACCTAAAACAAAAGTTCCACTAACAGCAACCAAACCTAAAACAACAGACATTATAACTTCCAATTTTAATGATCTGAATTACAGTCATTATCGTAAAAACTTTGTGGCCAACTTTAGCGAATGTTATGGTGTGTATTATCAGGAGCTAAATGGCAAATTCAATGTAGGATTCAGCAACTTTGACCTGGAGTTTTTAAATTCCCTTTCCAAGGGTGACAAAATTGTGTTTGGCATTTCTGATCCACCATTAAAATATTATTTCAACCTTATTGAAATCACCAAAAATGCTGAGAAATCTCAAAAAGCAAATGAAGTAATATCAGGTACATACCATTTGAATAATTTCAAGCCAGTTCATTTAGATGACTCCCTAAACTTAATTGATCAGTACAAATCAGAATTAAATAAAGAAGATACAATTATAATACAAGGTCCTCCCGGAACTGGTAAGACCTACTTTATATCTAGATTACTTGAAGTCTTAAACAAAGAGAATAAAACCGTACTTGTAGCAACCTTGGCAAATAGGTCATTGATTGAATTAGCAAAGAAGTATTTTGAAATTGAAACTGTAAATAGATCCGTTGTATTTAAATCCAATCTAACATTGGAAGAGTCAAGGGAAGTCAAAGAATTAAAGCCTATACCTAAAAATTTCTTGCCTGCAGCAGGAAATATATTGTTAACCACTTTCTACAAAATGACAGGTATAGCCGTAGAAAATATTGGTAGACCTATATATGACTATATTATTTTAGAAGAAGCGAGTCAGTGCTTTCTCGGAACTATAGCTGCCGCCAAATTACTTGGGAAAAAAGTAATTTTAGTAGGAGATCCTCTTCAGTTACCACCAGTCGTAAATCAAGAAAAGCCAGGTAATATATCTCCCAATATTGATTTGATGCTTGAATCTTTTACATTTTATGCTTCAACAATTAACTGCCCTAAATTTAGATTTACCACAACATACAGATTTTCAGATAATGCTTGTTTTCAAACAAACACATTCTACGAAAACAGCCTAAAATCAAAATCCGATATTCAGAAGGATAATATCCTATTTTCAAAAATCCCTAATCTTTATAACAAAATAGGAGGTTGTTCCTTATTCTACTATGATTCTTCAAATTTGAAAAGCATTTATGATTTGCTATTTAATCAAATAAATGAATTGCTAAAAATAAATCCTGAATACGAAATTGCGATTTTGTCATCAACCAAGAAAGGTGTTAAGTTACTGAGGGACAATTTACTTCATAAGCTTAACGATAAACAAGATCAGATTCTGATTAACACCGTGGACAGTGTTCAGGGTTTAACAATTGATTTTTGCTTTTACTTCGCGTTTTCTGATGGAAGTCCAGCATTTTCATTTAAGTTAAATCGTTTCAATGTTGCCACAAGTAGAGCAAGATATTGTACATTGATTCTTTTGGATGAGGTTTATAAAATAGTACCACCATACAAAGGCCTTGTAGCAGAATTCATTTCAAAATGTGAAATAGACAAATCCGCTTTTATCCCTCCAACTGTTATAGATTTAGGCGGTAACGAATCTAACGCGTCAAAATCAACTGGACTAAAAGTTATTGATAAAATAGACCTCTCAAAGTTTGAAAAACCAAAGAAAGAAATCATCCAAGGAAAAGAAAATATTTATATCATTGATACGAATGTATTTGTAGATTACCCGGATATAATTTCGAAGATTGACAAGAAATACAGCGTTGTTTTATCTGCAAAAGTAATTGACGAGTTAGACTACTTGAAAATATCATTAACCGATGAACAAAAACGAAATGTTCAGAAGGCGTTGAGATATATAAACGAGAGTATTGACAAACGCGGAATCAAAATGGAAATTGCAGATGCGTCTTTGCTTCCAGAGGATTTCAATAAAAAATCACCTGATAATTTGATTTTATCCGTCGCATTAAAATTTAATGAAGATAATCCGATTGTTTTGACCTCAGACAATGGTTTACAGATTAAAGCTAAAGGTCTCGGATTATCGACTATCAAGCTGAAAGATTTTTTAAAACAATTAAAATATTAATGGCGGCAATCGCCAGAATTTGAGTTTATGTCAATTACCAAAAATGCTTTATTACGTTATCAAACATTAGATCGTTGTTTTAAGAATTCTGGCAGGAGTTACTTAATAGAAGACTTGCTAGACGAGATAAATCAAGCATTAACTGATGAAAACCCTGAAAATTCGGGTATTCAAATAAGACAATTAAGAGAAGATATTCGCTTTATGAGAAGTGAATTAGGTTATTCTGCCCCAATTGAAACACGTGTTATTTCAGGAAAAAAACATGCCTATTATTACAGTGACACATCATTCTCAATCAATAACAGCCCATTAAATTCAACTGAGGTTGAACAATTAAAAAGTGTTTTAACGCTTTTAAACCGTTTTCAAGGTAGCCCTGGGTTTGAATGGTTAACAGAGATATCTGTAATTCTAAAAGGTACATTTCATATAAAAAGCAATGATAAAAAAGTCATTTCATTCGAAAGTAATATTGACTACACAGGTCATGAGTTCATAACGTCCATTTTTAACGCTATTGTAAACAAGCGTGTATTAAAGATCAATTATATACCTTTTGGTAAAGATGCACAAGAACTCATTTTTCATCCGTACCATTTAAAACAATTTAATAATCGTTGGTTTGTTTTTGGTTTAAATCAGAATTTGGATGTTCCTGCCTGGAATTTAGCACTCGATAGGATTGCATCAATGAATGAAATTCACGACGTATATATTGAAGATGACACCGATTGGGATTTTTATTTTTCTGAAATTATTGGGGTCTCCAAACCTTATCAAGTTGAGGAAGTTGAAGTTCAATTATTGTTTTCCGAAAAACAGGCACCTTATATCTTAACTAAACCAATTCATGAAACACAGAAAGATTATGAACATGAAGATGGATTACTAGTCAAAATTAAGGTAATTCCAAACTTTGAACTAGAACAATTAATTCTGTCTTTTGGAGAAGGTGTTACAGTTATTTCACCTCTTGATCTGAAAGAGAAAATCATGGCAAGAATTAAAAATTCTTTAGACCAATATTCCCAAAAATAAATAGCACCTTTTCTATGCAGGTACACTGCATAAATAAAAGTAAACTTTGTAGAGTTGAAAAAATAAAATCCAATTCTACGCCAATGATTATTAATGAACTCTACAAAAAGTACTTCCAAAAGTCTAAAATTTTCATGTATCCATTGCTTGGAATTGAGCGTGGAAATGTAGTTCCAGAGGAAGTTTATTCTTCAATGAATGACAAATACACGCATCAAGACAGAAAACTTATTCTTGTCTACGATCCAAAAATGGATTTGAAATACGAAACTTTCAAAGAGGAACGACTTCTTAATCACAAATTACTTCATGAAAGGATCGAAGTTCAAAATGGTTATGAAATATTCATTTTCAATATGTCAGACTTCTCGTCTGATTGGGATTTGTTTTTAACAGGAAAGTACAGTCAAATGTCACTGGAAGTTAGAAATCAGATTTTAAATTTCTTTGAGAAAAAAAGCGGAAATTACATTTATGTCCATAGCTTTTTATTCCCAGAAACCTGGTTCAAACGATATGCTGAAATTTTAGATGTACCTGAGTCATTACTTAAGGAAGTTGGTGAACTTTGTGACGTTCCCAATCAAGAAAAGGAACAATTAAAGGCGGTCTTAGCAAAAGAATGTAATACATCATTGGATAATAAACTTTCTGTATCCAATAAGCAGGTTAACCAGTGTGACAGATGTAATGGGCAAGGTTACATTCCAAAGTACAACCATATTTCAAATGGTATATGCTTTAAATGCTATGGTCAGAAAAGTGTAAAAACACTTGTAGCATAAATTTTTCTATTAATCCCCTAAAAAACAAACAAATGCAATTAACAGCAAAACTTATTGAAGTACTAGCAATTCAAACCGGACAAGGTAAAAATGGAGAATGGAAGAAACAAGACATTATCGTAGAAACAGATGGTCAATATCCAAAAAAGATATGTATTTCACTTTGGGGAGATAAGATTTCTGATACGAATCTTCAAATCGGTAATTATTATAAATATGATATTGACATTGAAAGTAGAGAATATTCAGGACGTTGGTATACCGATGTAAAGACATGGCGAATAGAATTATTATATTCTGAGAACCAAAATCCTGAGGCTCCCAAGCCACCTGCGCCACTAGATATGGAATCCGAAGATGATTCTGGATTACCTTTTTAAAGAAAATAACTCGAAAAAAAAAATGAAAGAAGTTATGATTTCACGCGTTACAGAGCTTGAACAATTGGTAAACACTCGCTTGCTAACCAGTTTTCAATTTCATTTTTCGTCGAATGATTGTTACAATCTTCGAGAAATACTTCATCCCAATGGCGTATACTTTGAAAAAATGAATCGCGAAAAAGCATGCGGTTATTTTCATAACATCTTTTTTGGAAAAGGAGGAACGAGTGAGAAATTCCACATGGAAATCAATACAGGTATTGCTATGGATAGATATCCGGGAGAATTTGTTATGGAAATACGTTGTTCAAGTTACGATCCATTCACCGATGACATCGCTATGGTAAAAAAACCATTCGGTGCTAATCCTGATCCGAAGATTCATGAATCTGTTTTTCGTTTTGCCTTTTCGTTTAAACAAGATAAGATATTTACTATCCGTATACCTGGGAAATGTATTTCAGACCCCAAACCATTTATTGAAAACAATTAATATGAAGATAAAACTTACCCTTTTTATTTACGCCGTAATTGGTTCCGTCACAACTTGGATTGTCATTGATGTATTTCTAGTTTCTATGCCTTTATGGAAATACCTAATAATTGAAACACTGTTTGTTTTAACGAAAATGCTTTATGAAAAAGAAAAAAAACGTCTTAACGGGTAATCGAATAATGCATAAAATTCGTTTGGTGCTGTTCGTGCAGAACAAGTGCGTCAAGGAATTTTTGATGGCAGATTCAGAACTCGTGCAGTAAAATCTTCAAAAGTTTATAATCGAAAGAAGCGGAAATTTCAAGACCGAAATAGTGAATAGCTTTTCCGTAATGCGATTAAATAGTACATTTTTTAAGTTGCTTCTCAACTATAACGCTCTCCAATTTAGCTCGGTCATTAACTAATTCATAAACCTTATTTTCTAAATCATTCCATTCTTCATCACTAATATTCATTAGCCCCAAACATTGATTAAAAGGATGACATCTGTCACAAAAACCTCGAGGAATCCAAAGACCAGGTAGTCCAGGTGGTTCATTCCAATATTCCTCTCTTCCAGTTACTGGATTTATTCTTGTTTTCATAAAATCTATTTTCACCTAATTTACAACTAAAAATTTAATCAATAACAGTTAAAAGAAAAGGAAAAGCGGTCTTCGTCCTTCTCATCACAGCTTCAGAAAATCATAAAAACAAGGGTATAACAAGCGGTTCGTCAAGCGTAAGCATAAATGCAGTTATTGTCTCTCACGCCCTTGTTTTTAGCGTTCCTTAGCCAGTCGTTCAGAATTCACTTTGTGGCTGTTCACTTGTTTTCTTCGCCTGTTCTTCGGGCGTCCTCAGTCGCAGCTTCTCCATCCCCCTTGAACCCATCAAGGTTGCTACGCATTAAATAACAAGGGGTCTGCCGCTGCTTGTGTTTATGCTCGCCTGCTAAAGCGCCTCAGCTGCGGTACTGTCACAGTTTTTGAGCCATGTGCTAAAAGCAACTTCTCTCACTTCTCCTACGGTGTGTCCGATAACGCTGGATCCCCTCCGTTTTCGTTCCATTCAGTAGCTTTTTCACACCGCACACAAAGACATTGTCAGCTCGTCCCTCATGCCATTACCTTTGTTCTTTCCAGCCCAAATCAAAAAACTTTGCCAGTCCCTTGTGCAACTTGCAGAGGTCATTCCCACTTCCTCCGGTCGTTCTCCATATCCCCCTTCGGCGCTAACTCGCGGGCGGCTCGCGCATTTCGTTCACCTCCGTACCTCCGGTTTCTCTCAATGCTCCCACACTTCAGTCAGCCATTCCGTCGTGCTACATGGCTTCCTTTCGTTTTTTCCAACGCTGGCTCAAGGCTGTTTTCCCTTTTTTAAATCATGGGTATTGGATTGAAGATTTTGGGCAAAATAACACTTCTTAAGTTCTTGTGAAAATGACTTCCTACTGGTGCTGTGAATACATTCCCCCTTTTTCTCAAAAGGTCATGTATCACATCAATCCAGCAGTCATCAAATCAATTCTTTCTTCAATGCCCAAAGAGGAGTTTTATCGTCATGCACGCTATATCCATTCTCAGATGCTTTCCTTGCCTGTTGGCACCAATCGGCAGGCCATGTTTTTCAATCTTTGGCAGTGGTGTCTCCGTCTCCATAGAGAGCGTTTTGGTGGGTAGTTTTCCGCTTCAAAATAGTATCAATACTAAAACAAAAAATAGTACTAATACTGAAAAATTTAGTAGAAATACTATTTTAAACTAATCAGAATTAAATCCTTACTAAATTTTTTACCCACTTTGCAATCATTGCAATCATTGCAAACTTTGCAACACTTCATTTTTAAAAGAATGAATAAAAAATAAATGCAAATGTAGGGCATCTACATTCGTTCATTCAAGGTCAAGCCCTAACGGGTTTTGATAAAATAATCTCCACCCTTTCATTTCTCTCATTTCCTACTATGCATTAATAAGAAAACATTTCTTGGATTTTCTTCTAATTCATTCTTTAAAGTCGGGTAGTATTTTTTTACCAAAAACCTTGCATTACCTCATTCCGTGCCCTCTGTCAGCACTTTCTTTTTTTTTCCTTTTTTTCTTTTGGAATTATTAGTGTGCGCGAAGCGCTAAACCACAGAGCATAATTTTTAACCCTAAATTATGTTCAGTTTTCAACTCAAATCGTTTCGCCCGGAGAACAGTATTTCCGAGCCTCATTTCTTCATCCTTTGCAAAGGTCTTAACAGCGGAAAACCACTTTCAGAGCCTTGCCCGAATTGCTTCATTTGCATCTGTCAATCGGAGCAGGAAAAAGAAAGCTTATACTGGATCCTCTTTGCCCTTTGGCAAGGTCGCAGATTTCACCAAGCTTTGTGCGGTTCAGTAATTCCCTTTATTCGCAAAAAGGAACTTTCCAACCTCATCCACCAGGGGCAGAAATATGCTATCCATTTCCCAGATAAATTCCGCAAAAATGTTCAAGCCCTGCAGCTCCTCCAACAGAAAGAAAAGGAATACGCCAAACTAACCCAATCCATCAAAGAATTGAAGGTTGTTATCGGCCATCAAATGATCAGATAACAAAAAACGCCACCCGATGAGGTGGCGTTTTGCTTTTCTGTTTGCTTACTTTGAACATCGTTCAGATGTCAGCACCAGCGTGATTTTCCATTCTTGTGCTTCGTCTGTGATATCCTCATCGACAGTCACATCCATTTTATTCACTTTACCGCTTAACTCGGCACCGGCTTTAAAACGTCTGACATCCTTTTTATTGACATTCAAAATTAAATCGGAGTTGGTACAACTCGCTTCTTTTAGATTTCCCATAATTTACTTTTTTTGCCTTGGGCTCATCGCCCAGGGCTGATTAAACTTCTGCTTTCTGTAAACACTTCTCCGAGCGCATCACAATACTGATTCCCATTGTTTCATGTGTGTCAGTGACATCTTCCACCAAATCCACATCCATTCTATTCACGCTCGAACTCAACTCCGAACCTGCCTTAAAACGGATGGTATTCTTTTTTACATTCAACACAAAATCCGAATGGGTACATCCTTCGTCAATTACTTTTTCCATGACTTTCTCTTTTTGCCTTGGGCTCATCGCCCAGGGCGGTTAAACTTCTGCTTTCTGTAAACACTTCTCCGAGCGCATCGCGATACTGATTGCTAAAATTTCGTGCGTGTCTGTGACATCTTCCACCAAATCAACATCCATTTTATTCACGCTAGAACTCAATTCAGCTCCTGCCTTAAAACGGATTGTTTTCTTTTTTACATTCAATTCAAAGTCAGAATTGGTGCAGCCACCATCAATTACTTTTTCCATTTTTTTTAAGATTTAAAAAATGCCCCCGGTTTCCCGAGAGCATTTCAACGTTTAACAATAATTTATTTATCTTTGGTCCCAATCAGGAACCGCCAAACCCACCTCCAAAACAAGCTCACACAAAAACTCACGCTGGCACCAATAATGGCCAGAACCACGGTTTTAATTATATCCATGGAATCAATCGTCGCTACAACTGTTAATACAGTTCCTGACAGTGTTCCCCAAGCGGTGGTATGGTCGTGTGCGTGTGGCATAGTGTTCTGTCAATGGATATTAATTACTAGCTATCGCAGGATCAACTTTCGGGCAGTTCTTCGAACCCAATCGAATGCTGATGCCTAAGAACTCGTGCGTTTCTGTAACGTCCTCATCCAAGCTAACATCCATAATGTTCACGCTGGAGCTTACGTCAGCCCCTGCTTTGAAACGAATGTTTTTCTTGGTTTTTACGTTTAACAAAAAGTCGCTGTTCGTGCAGCCATTTTCCAAAATTCCAGTATCCATTTTTCTGAATTTTAAAGGTTAATACTTCTGTTCATTCCCCTGCTTCAACTGTCGCTTGACTGATTGCAGTAAGCACCGAACCACCTACGATGAGGTAACCCCCAATCGTTGTAAGTAATGCCGGTAAAGCTATCGGTGCCATCACAATGGATGTTCCGATAGCCGCTACAACTAAACCAATCGAACGTAGTTTTTTGAAGAAAGGCGGTGTTTCTTGTTGGATGCGTTCTCCCATTGAAGAAAGTTCATCCCATCGTTTTTTCAGTCCCATAGTCTAAAAAGATTACGCTACATCCACGATGGCAAGGGCGTTGTATGATCCGTTATTCATCGAATACTGAACGCCATTCACTTCTTGGAAAAATTCCACCATCAACAAAAATACATCGGTTCCCGTTCCTGTC
Organism: Crocinitomicaceae bacterium; assembly: GCA_044377675.1. GTDB lineage: Bacteria > Bacteroidota > Bacteroidia > Flavobacteriales_D > Crocinitomicaceae > UBA952. Next base: position 84,209 of record JBILYP010000002.1, on the reverse strand, counting down.
GGTGCAGTACCAGCTGCTAAAAGCAAGTCTGTTAGTGTTGCATCGATAACCAGGTTTTCCGTGTTCGTCAATTCCACGCTATACGTGTCCGTTGCAAAATCAACCTTTGCCCAGGCACCCGTAAACGCCATGTGTGTTGCTCCCGAGGGAAACGCCACATGCAAATTCGGAACAAGCCCCTGAATTACGATTTCACCTGCAGCAGTGTTCACTGCAAAAGGACGATACAACACAGCTCCCAAAATTGCTCGGTTGTTAAAGTTGAAACCCTTCAACAAATCCTTTGCAGCAGGATCTACGATTGCAACCGCCACGTTACGTTCACCACGAGCACTCGTAGTGTCCAATGCACGAATGTCTGACATCAACTTCGTCAAACGAGAAGTCACCCTGCCATCAGAAGAACGCATCATCAACGTTCGGAAAGCATCACGCACCAGTTTCCCGGATTTCGCAGCACTTCCAAACTCAGCTCCATTTTCGCGCGTGCGCTCAAACGCAGGATCGTTCTTAATTCGTTCCGCATCAACACCACCTTTTTCGCGCGCCAAGTGACCGTCTTTTGTTTTGTAGAAAGACAAATCTCCGATTGTACCTTTCAACTTAATAATGCCAATTTGCTTTGCCATTTTTAAAGTGTATTTTGATTAATAATTCAAAGTTGAGACCCTCTCAACCGCTATCTTTTTTACCTCGCGAGTTCAATCAGATAAATCAAAAGTACAGCAGTCAAAACACGTCATCACCATAGGCATGTCCGTGTGGAAAGAAACGTGCATAATTGTCCGTAAAAGGATAAATTATAGCCACTTGAAAATCCTAACTTTGCATTCAAGCACTGGATAGATACTCCCTAGATAGTGTATGGATAAAGCATAGATAGAGTATGAAAATACCCAAACGAGTATGTGTCTATCCAAAAGATGTACAGCGAATAACCGGAAGAAGTGAGAAATATGCCAGGCGATTGCTCCACACAATCAGGCAAAACCTCAACAAGCAATCCTATCAATTTGTAACGATAGAAGAGTTCGCCCAACACGTTGGAATAGACATTGAAACAGTCAAGCAGTTCATCATTGATTAAGGATTCACGGTCCTTCTTTCTAAAAAACTGGACTTTTCCCTACCATTTTGTATCATTTTGTAGTGAAATAAGTATCTGATAATGAAAATAATACTACCTTTGTCGAGAAGGTTAATGTCAAACCGTTCATAACCGACCAAAATATTCGGTCAACACATAGGCGAACAAGGGCATTTTCACTCACTTTAAAGGTTTGATTTACAGATATTTACATATTGGACTGTTCACCCGTCCAGACCGCTTAAACACTTGAAAAACAGTGAATTAAGTCGAAAAAGCCTCTTTTAGAGGCTTTTTTTATGTCTTTTTGTTTCATTTTCTCCCCTTTTTAATCATTTGCAAGTGGGCTATTCGGTGGACTAAAATCCTCCTCAAAAAAAGTCCACCGATTTGGTTCTAATGCACTGATTTGCAGCATTTAGCATTTCCTTAATTTAACGTGTTGCGGTAACTTTGTAATATCATTATCGCCATGAAAAGAGCAACATTTAACATCCTTTTTTTCATTAAAAGGTCAAAACTTCTAAAAACAGGTGAAGCACCTATTTATTTGCGAATCACTTCAAACGGAGATTCTTCCGAGATTTCTATTAAAAGAAGTATCAAACCATCCCATTGGGACACTGCCCGGAACAAAGCCAAAGGAACAAGTCCTGAGTCCACAGAAATCAATGATTATCTAACAAGTGTGCGAGGTCAGTTATTCATGCACCAAAGAGAATTACAAGAAGCTGGTAAACAAATTACAGCGAAAGTTCTTCTGAATACATTTTTAGGTATCGGAGAAAAGCAATGGAGTTTAGTAGAATTGTTTGAAGATCACAACAACAATTTGAAGCAATTGATTGGTAAAGAGTTTTCACCATTAACCCTACAGCGTTATGATGCTGCCCTCAAACACATTCGAAACTATTGCACCATTCAATACAATAATGAAAAATTGCCTTTATCAGAGGTTAATAACAAGTTTATCACAGGATTTGACTTCTACCTTAAGACAGTTGCAAAATGCCAGCATAACAGTTCAATGAAACACATCAAGGCATTAAAAAAAGTAATTCGTATAGCATTAGCAAACGACTATATCCGAAAAGACCCATTTGTTAGTTATCGTATTACTCAGAAGAATGTGGAACGTGAATATTTAACACAAGCTGAAATTGATGCAATCATAAATAAAGAGATTACCATTCAACGCCTGGATGTGATACGTGATTTATTCATTTTTGAATGTTACACAGGTCTTGCATACAAAGATTTGGCTGAACTGAAAAAAGAGAACATTGAAATTGGTATTGACGGGCATAGATGGATAGTTATTCGAAGAGGCAAGACAGGTGTAACGTGTCGCATACCTTTGTTTCCTGTGTCCGAGAATATCATTAGAAAATATGCCGCTCATGCAGAGGTTCTTATTTCAGGTAAGTTGCTCCCAGTTCCGTCAAATCAAAAAATGAATGCCTATCTGAAAGAAGTTGCTTCCATTTGTGGCATTACGAAAGAATTACATACCCATTTAGCACGTCATACCTATGCAACGACAGTAACCTTATCTAATGGTATTCCGATTGAAACAGTCAGTAAATTGTTAGGTCATCGTAAAATGCAAACCACTCAAATCTATGCGAAGGTAATTGATAAGAAAGTTGAGGATGATATTGACATGTTAAGAGCAAAACTGGTTATGTAAATAACTAATAATTTAATGGGGTAGATTTTATCATTTTGTGTATTTAACTTTGTGTTAAATACTGAAAAAGAATGCATAACAATCATTTTCCATTTATAGAAATACCAGCAAACCAATTTAATATTCCTGCTACTACAATACAGGTTCCCGACGGTTGGGAAGCTCCTAAAGGCTTCCCAAACTGTTGCCCTTTCCACAAATCGCTAATTAATAATACAGAAGATTTTTTAACAGCATTCCCGAATTGCTGTGATGAACATCGCCAATATGCTCGTAGATTTGGAATTCTTCCCGGTTCGTTTGATTATTTGAAAGAAAAGGTTGTTAATCAAATGAGCTATATTGAATATATAATCGAAACAAAAATTAATAACGAGGATTGGTTTGAGGATATTACAGATTATTTTGAATACAATTTGTTTTCATTTGGCAGCCCGGGGATTGGTCTTCATCTTCTGAGATTTCATCTAATACTTTATTTACAAAAAAGCAAAGCACCCATTCCCAAATATAAGCGAACAAAACTCCTCAGCTATTTAGATCCTAAAACAAAGAAAACAGCATCGCCTAACTTTAATGTTCTTCGAGATTTATACAATAAATGGATAGATACTTTTCCTTTTAGTCTTCCTTATTTTACGGAGCTTAAGGAAACCTTGTCTAAAAAGCTTCCGATTGTTTCTCAAATTAATAGCACAAATCGATACAATAGTTTAACCTCTGTAAAGATTCATACTGAGGAGTCCATTGTATTTTATCTATGTGAACTAACAAAAAACCTTCTTTATCAAATAAAATCATACGAGGAAATTAATAAAGATGACTTTGATGTAAATCAACGTAAACGGGAATTACTAATTGAATCAAGAATAATAAAAAACAAAGCACTTCTCTTAAAATTTGACAAAAATGAATTGAGTTATATTAAAACAATTAAACAGTGGCTACAAGATGAAATTGAATTCTTCAAGGAATACCCATTGGCAGAAGTAACAAATAAAAAGAAAACCGATAAGAAAAGTATTCCTACTTCTCTTGAAGAAATTACTAATTCCGAAAATATACAATTCATCATGCAAATGCTCGAGGACTTACAAATCTCAGAAAACGGCAAGTTTATTTTAGGAGAACGAAAAAAAGGTTCAATAAGAGGAGTTGTTGAAGCATTACATGAAAAATTAATTATTCCTCAACTTACTTTAGAAATCAGCTGTAAATTAATAGCTACCCGAATAGAATTAGAATTACAGTCTAAATTAGACCATTCAGATACTGTTACATTTTACAAGAAGCGTGCATTAGATTACATCAAAAATCACTTCTCGATAAAATAATTTTCTCTCAAAACAGCTGTTTATCAGGTCTTATCCCGTCTGAATTTTCAGACCTTATCTTTCTAAAAACCTTTGTAGCATAATTCTAAAAAATAAAATTATGCACGTTATTACAATGGAATCCGAAGCATTCCAAAAATTAGTAGAAAAACTTGACGCGATTAGCGTTAGGTTGAACAATCACAAAGAAACCACTCCACTCTCTGATGTTTGGATGGATAATCAAGATGTGTGTGAACTCCTTCACATTAGTAAAAGAACCTTACAACATTATCGGGATTCTGGTAAAATACCATTCTCCCAAGTAGGCGCTAAAATTTACTATAAAGCGAAGGATATTGATGATTTTTTACAAAGTCATTATTTAAAGCCGGGCGCATAGTTCAAGCATCATCTCTTCCTCATCATCATCCATTTTTCCATTATGCAAACAGCAGAAGTATTGCCCGAATCAATGTTTCCAAGATTTAGTTATTACCGCAAACCGGTGACTAATGTAACTCCAGCGGATACCATTACAATTTTTGATGCTTATGTTTTTATAAAAGACATAAGATTTTTGAAAAATGTAATTGAATTGCAAACCATTGAAGATAAAGAAGCAGCGAAGATTTACAAGAAGAATCATTTTGACTATGTTACTTTTTCAGGCACTTTCTCCACGCGTAAGGACACAAATCTCATCAAGCATTCCGGTCTAATCACGATTGATTTAGACGATTTAGACAACCCTCAAGCAATTAAGAAATTACTATTAGAGGATGAATTCTTAGAAACTGCTTTATTGTTTTTTTCTCCGTCTGGAAATGGTATTAAATGGATTGTAGAAATTGATATTAACTCGGACAGCCATACCACTTACTTTAATGCAATTAGTAATTACTTAATGGCTGCATACCGCTTAAAGGTAGATCCGTCAGGAAAAGATGTTTCTCGAGCTTGTTTTATTCCCCACGACAAAGAATGTTTTATTAACCCAAAATACAATTTAGAAAATGAATATGAAAAAATTTGATTTAGATAAGTGGAGCAAATATCCACAAGAAAACAATGTTACAAAATCCAATGATAGGATAACCAACCTCGAAAAAACTAATGATGATTTGGAATATCTAATCACACAAATTGAAAACGACAAAAAGGACATTACAGGTTCTTATGATACGTGGCTAAAAATAGGCTTTGCATTAGCAGACTTTTATGGAGAAGATGGAAGAAATTATTTTCAAAGAGTCAGTCAATTTCATCCGGAATATAATAGCAAAGTTTGTGATGACCAATTCAATAAATGTTTAGGAGGTAATGGTTCTGGAATAACCATTAAGACTTTCTTTCATTTGTGTTTTCAGAACAACATTTTTGTGTTACCCAAGTCATCAACAGCAGAATTAGCAAACAAACATATATCATCAAATCCGATTAATTCTTCAAATAATCTTCACATAAGGTCACTGAATGAAATGATTATCAGAAGTAAGACAGAGCCAGCTATTCCCTACTTATGGTCTGGAATCAAGATAGGTTCATTTGGATTTATTTTTGGGCCACCTAAGGCAGGTAAAACAATCTTTTGTGAATGTCTTGCTATGGCAATTGCCACGCAACAAGAATCCTTTTTCGACAAACCGATACTTCAAGGTACAAGGAGAGTTTTGTTTATATCAATGGAAGAGTTTTGGCAACAAAGAACGGAAAGAAATGAAAAACAACTTCAAGAATTACAAGCCGAAGTCGGTAATAATTTTCTAACTGTTGACGAGCATTTTCCGAGATTGATTGACAACAAAGAAGATTGGGAGTTACTTAAGAAGCATATCATTGAAACAGATTCAGAAGTAGTTTTTATAGACAGTTTATCACGAATGTACTCTGGTAGTATTGAAGATAGCCAAATGGCAAAGGAGCTATTATTCAAGTTACGAGAACTAACCAATGAATTGAAAATAACCCTTATTGTCATCCACCATACACCCAAACAAATTGGCAGACCACTCACCATTGATAGCCTTGCAGGTTCTCGAATGTTGGCACAAGAGGCAGACTTTATGATTGGAATAAGTAAATCACTGGAAGGAACAAGGTATATGAAAGAGGTTGCATTTCGCTATGCTCCTGAAAATGATGAGACCGTCACAACTTTTCAAATCAATTCAAACGCTTGGATTCATCCATCATTTGAAATTTCGGAACAATCACTACTAAAGGTATCAGATGGTAGAAATGATTCTTCTAACAAGGACACGATTCTTGATTACCTTGAAACAAACTTCCAAGTAAATCAACCCATAAAAGTAAAATCCCTTTTAGTTCATTTTGTAGATTCTAAAACGATGTCCAGACCTACTTTTTATTCTTGCATGGAAAAATTATCAATGGATCTGAAAATCAAAAAAATCTCCAAAGGAGTATATGCGTTAAGCTCAGAACAACCTTAACTACCTTTACTTTCCTAACAACACATATTCTTAGTTAAGTTAGTTAACATAGTTAGGGTAATAAACCGATTAACTATTTAGATTATCAATTATTTGCTTTGTGAGTGTTCATTCTCGTGCTGTATTCGTAAGTACTAAAAATTAAGTTCTTGTTTCCTATATTTGTGCAACAAAATTTTCACATGTCAGAAGAACAAAAAAAACAGCTCGAACAACAACTTTGGAATATCGCAAATACCTTAAGAGGTAAAATGAATGCAGACGAATTCCGTGATTATATCCTGGGATTTATTTTCTTCAAGTATTTGGCAGAGAAAATGGAGCTCTATGCAAATGGAATCTTAAAACAAGACGGTATTTCTTTCAGAGACATTAACGAAAATACTGCTCAAGGAAAAGAATACATTGAGGCAATACGTGAAGAAGCATTAATTGAGTTAGGTTATTTTCTGAAGCCGAGTGAACTATTTAGTGAGATTGCTAAACGTGGTAATAGCGATATTGAAGGACAAAGCAATTTTATTATTGAAGACTTGCAGAAAGTTTTGATTAATATCCAACAAAGTACAATGGGAACAGAAAGCGAAGATGATTTTGACAATCTCTTTGAAGACATGGACTTGAATAGTACCAAATTGGGTAAAACTCCTGAAGCAAGAAATGAAATCATTGCAAAAGTATTGCAGCACCTTGATAAAATTGACTTCGCTTTAGAAGATACAGAATTAGATGTTTTGGGTGATGCATACGAATATTTGATTGGACAATTTGCAAGTGGTGCAGGTAAAAAAGCTGGTGAGTTCTACACCCCTCAAGAAGTCAGTATTGTTCTTGCAAAGATTGTAACATCAGGTAAAACTAAATTGAAATCAGTATATGATCCTACTTGTGGTTCGGGATCACTGCTACTTAGGGTAGCAAAAGAAGTATCTGATGTTAGCAATTTTTACGGTCAAGAATTAAATCGGACTACGTATAACCTTGCTCGAATGAATATGATTTTACATGGTGTTCATTACAGAAAATTCGATATAAAACAAGAAGATACTTTAGAACAGCCTCAGCATATTGACAAACAATTTGAAGCAATTGTTGCAAACCCTCCATTTTCAGCACAATGGAGTGCAAACCCATTATTTACAAGTGATGACCGCTTTAGCCAATACGGAAAATTGGCACCAAGCAGTAAAGCAGACTGGGCATTTGTTCAACATATGATTCACCATTTAGCGGATAATGGAACGATGGCAATTGTTTTGCCTCACGGTGCATTGTTTAGAAGTGGAGCAGAACAACACATTCGTAAATACTTAATTGAAGAAAGAAATTTTTTAGACACAGTAATTGGATTACCAGCGAACATTTTTTACGGAACCACCATTCCAACTTGTATTATGGTTTTCAAAAAATGTCGAGAACAACCAAATGAAATATTGTTTATCAATGCGGCAGAACATTTTGAACGTGGAAATCAAAATATATTACGTCAGGAGGACATTGACCGAATTGTTACTACTTACAGAGAACGAAAGGAAATTGAAAAATACAGCAGTTTGGCAACGCTTGATTTTATTGCCGAAAACGAATATAATTTGAATATTCCTCGCTATGTAAACACATTTGAGGAAAAAGAAAGTGTTGACATTGCCTCAGTTGCAAAAAAATTGCGAGACCTTGAAAAAGAAATGAAAAATACAGATGCAGAACTAACGGCATTTTGTAAGGAACTTAAAATTGATACACCCTTTTAATAATGGAAAAACAACAAAGCAAAAAACCGCTTGTAAGGTTTCCAGAGTTTAAAGATTCTTGGGAACATAAACGACTGAATGAACTTTTAAGCGAAGCAAAAAAGCGGAATGAAGATTTAAAATATGGCAAAGACGAAGTGCTTTCTGTTTCGGGTGAATTGGGTATTGTAAACCAAATTGAACATTTAGGCAGAAGTTATGCAGGTGTTTCGGTACATCAGTACCACGTTGTAGAAGTTGGGGACATTGTTTATACCAAAAGCCCTCTAAAAGCCAATCCATTTGGAATTATAAAACTCAACAAAGGCAAAGCAGGAATTGTATCTACTCTTTATGCCGTTTACAAAGTAAACCAGCAAACTGCATACGGACCTTTTACTGATTATTACTTTTCGTTAGATGCTAATACCAACCGCTATTTGCGACCACTGGTAAAGAAAGGTGCAAAAAACGATATGAAGATTAACAACGCTTACGTGTTGCACGATAGAATATTTATACCTACCATTCCCGAACAAAAACGTATTGCATCTTTCTTCACTGTTTTAGATAAAAAAATAAATGAACTCAAACAAAAGAAAAACCTTTTGGAGCAATACAAGACAGGTGTAATGCAAAAACTCTTTTCGCAAGAATTGAGATTTAAAGATGAGAATGGAAATGAGTTTCCTAAATGGGATAAATTGCGATTAGGAGACAATGCCACTTTCTTTTCAGGAGGAACGCCACTTACAACAAAAAAACATTACTATGACGGAGAAATTCCTTTTATAAAGTCCGGAGAGATAAATGATGCTAAGACAGAACAATATATTTCAGAGGAAGGGTTAAAAAACTCTTCCTCAAAAATGGTTGAAATTGGTGATTTGCTCTATGCTTTGTATGGTGCAACAAGTGGAGAGGCAGGTATTTCAAAAATTAATGGAGCTATAAACCAAGCAGTTTTATGTATTAGAAGCAACCGATACGATAAAATATTCTTAATTAACTTCTTGCAATTGACGAAGCAATTAATTGTTGGAACTTATTTACAGGGAGGACAGGGCAATCTATCAGCGGATATTGTAAAAGGATTATTGATACCCACACCTTGCCAACTAGAACAGAAAAAAATAGCTGAATATTTAATAGCAATAGATAATAAGATTATTTCAGCAACAACTCAAATTCAACAAACCCAACAATACAAAAAAGGCTTGTTACAAAATATGTTTATTTAAATGGCTATGCAACCGGAACAAATATTAGAAGAACAATTAGTAGTTCAACTTCAAAAGGTGGGTCATGTTGAGGTTACGCTTTCCCCGATTAAAAATTTGAAAATCAGTGATTTTAAAAATTTAACATTGAATATGTATATTGTATTCAAAAAAGGTATTACATTTGTTCAGTCGGTTTTAGATTTGTACACCGTAAGACCTGAATTCAGGTCATCTTCTTTCGAAAGTATTTTTACTAACAATAATACACCTCCTATGCCTATCCACGATGCACACTTAGGAGGTTTTCTCTTTTTATAAACCTATGAGTAACGTTTACACTAAAATACCTCTTAGCTTTCAAGGTCAAATTACTTTGCTCAAGGATAGAGATTTGTTAATTAGTGATGAGCCTAAAGCACTTTCGTATCTGCAAGAAATAAGCTATTACCGTTTAAGCGCCTATTTTTTACCTTATCAAGCAACCAAAGATAAATTTGAAAAAAATATCACGTTTGACCAAATTATTAAAACATACTCGTTTGACAGGGAATTACGCTTATTGGTTTTTGATTGTATTGAAAGAATTGAAGTAGCCATCAGAACTCAATTTGTTCACCAAATGTCAATGCATTATAACGATAGCCATTGGCAGGATAATCAAAATCATTTTATTACACCTTATTATAACAAGATTGGCAATTTAGTAAATCCATTTGCTGATTTTCAAGCAATTATTTCTAAAGCAAAAACTGCACGAACACCCGAAACTTTTGTAAGACACTATATCAATAATTATAATAAACCAGCCAATCCACCCAGTTGGATGTGTTTTGAATTATTAACCATGGGCGAATTGTCACATATTTATAGGGGTTTAAAAAACAACGCTGATAAAAAACGGGTAGCAGATTTTTTCGATGTACACCCAACCGTTTTTACATCGTGGTTACATACGCTAACCTATGTAAGAAATATTTGTGCCCATCACAGTCGCTTATGGAATAGAGATTTGGCAATTGAACCCGAAAAATTACTAAAGCCTAAAGGAAATTGGATTGACAAACCGTTTGAAAATAACAAAAGAGTATTTTATTTTTTATGTATACTTAGGTATATGTTACTTAGAGCCAATCCGGGTAATAGTATGAAACAAAAGGTGGAAAAATTATTTGAAAAATATCCAAGTGTGCCAATTAAATATTTGGGTATTCCATCTGATGGAAAAGGAAATTTATTGGATTGGCAAAACGAACCTCTTTGGAAATAAATGGCTAAGCAACCCGAACAAATACTCGAAGAACAATTAGTTGATCAACTTCAAAAGTTGGGTTATGGCTTGGTGCAATTAAAAGATGAAAAAGATTTAATTTCTAATCTTAAATCCCAATTGGAAAAACACAATAACATTTCCTTTACTGATAAAGAGTTTGAGAAGGTGTTAAATTTATTGAGCAAAGGTTCTGTTTTTGAAAAAGCCAAAACACTAAGAGAAAAACAACATATAATAAGGGATAATGGTGATAACCTATATTTTGAATTTATCAATTCAGAACACTGGTGTCAAAATCAATTCCAAGTTACCCATCAATTAACAATGGAGGGAACTTATAAAAACCGTTACGATGTAACATTATTAATCAATGGGCTTCCCATGGTTCAAATAGAACTAAAAAGAAGAGGTTTAGAACTAAAAGAAGCATTCAATCAAATCAACCGTTATCAGCGCCATTCATTCGGTGCCAATTCTGCATTGTTCCAGTACATTCAACTATTCGTTATTAGTAATGGAGTAAATACAAAATACTACGCAAACAACAGACACCAATCATTCAAGCAAACATTCTATTGGACAGATAGAGAAAACAAGCGTTTAACTAATATATTGAACGGTTTTACTACTGATTTCTTAGAACCTTGCAACATATCAAAAATGATTTGCAAGTACATTGTTTTGAATGAAACTCACAAGGCTTTAATGGTCTTGCGCCCTTATCAATATTACGCAGTAGAATCGTTGATTGAAACGGTTAAAAACACAAATAAGAACGGTTATATCTGGCACACAACAGGTTCAGGGAAAACTCTAACATCATTCAAAGCAAGTCAAATATTAATGAACTTGCCACAAGTAAAAAAAGTAGTGTTTGTAGTAGATAGAAAAGATTTAGATTACCAAACAACCAAAGAATTTAACAGCTTCAGTAAAGGGAGCATTGACGGAACTGATAACACAAATGCGTTAGTAAACCAATTTGTAGATGAAACAAAATTAATTGTTACAACCATTCAAAAATTAAATACAGCTATTAGTAAAAAGCAGTATTTAGCGCGTATGGAGAAATTGCAAAATGAACGTATTGTATTCATCTTCGATGAGTGCCACCGTTCGCAATTTGGCGAAACACATGCTCGAATAAAATCATTTTTCAATAATATCCAATTGTTTGGTTTCACCGGAACACCAATCTTTGCTGATAATGCAGTTAAAAATGAACTTGGAAAACGCACAACAACTGAACTCTTTGGAGAGTGTTTACACAAGTACGTTATAACGGATGCCATTAAAGATGAAAATGTATTAAAGTTTTCCGTTGAATATGTTGGTCGGTACAGACAAAAAGAAACTGCAACAGAAATCGACATAGAAGTAGAAGACATTGATGTAAAAGAATTAATGGATTCACCAATCCGTTTAGAAAAAATCACTGAATACATCATTGCAAACCACAATCGCAAAACGCATAGCAAAGAATTTACTGCAATGTTTTGTGTCAGTAGCATTGAATCTTTGATTAAATATTATGAGCTGTTTAAGTCCAAAAAGGAAGCCGGTTTACACAACCTAAAAATTGCAACGGTATTCAGTTATGGAACAAATGAAGACGATAAGGATGCAAATGGAATGATGATCGATGCTTTTGAAGATGAAACAACTTTTGGATTAGCTGCAGAACCTAAATCAGCTTATGGAGAAAATGTGCATTCGCGCGAAAAATTAGATGAATTCATTGGAGACTACAACAAAATGTTCGGTTCCAATTTCTCTACAAAAGACAGTGTTTCATTCTACAATTATTACAACGATATTTCAAAAAAGGTTAAAGAGAAAAATATAGATATTCTATTGGTTGTTAATATGTTTTTAACTGGATTTGACAGTCCAAACTTGAATACTTTGTATGTCGATAAGAATTTAAAATACCATGGTTTAATACAAGCTTATTCGCGTACAAACCGCATTTTAAACGATTTAAAATCACAAGGCAATATTGTTGTATTTAGAAACTTAAAGTTCCTTACAGACCAAGCAATAGCCTTATTTTCAAATAAAGATGCTAAGGACGTTATCATCATGGAACCCTATGAAGATTATGTCAAAAAATTCAATGAAGCTTTCTTTGCATTGTTGGAAATAACACCAACTGTTGATAGTGTAAATGATTTGCAGAACGAAGAAGAGGAATTAGAATTTATCAAGGCATTCCGTGAATTGATGCGTATCAAAAACGTATTAAATACATTCTCAGATTTCGAATTAGAAGACCTTGATATGGAGGAACAGCAATTCGAAGATTACAAAAGCAAATACTTAGACCTCTACGAGAAAGTTAAACCAGGTGTAGCAAAAGAAAAAGTATCAATTCTTGAAGATGTAGACTTTGAATTAGAGCTTATCCATCGTGATGAAATTAATGTCACATACATATTGAAATTATTGGCTAATCTAAAAAATGCAGAAGAAGGAGATAAAGCCAAAAAACAAAAAGAGATAATCGACTTACTAACTGGAGAAGCCAACCTAAGAAGTAAACGAGAATTAATCGAACGTTTCATTTTAGAAAGCCTTCCACAAATCGAAGATACTGACACATTACCTGATCAGTTCGAGAAATTCTGGAATGAAGAACAAATAAAAGCATTCAAACAATTAGTTGAAGAAGAAAACCTTTCTGAAGAAAAAACTGAACAGCTCATTGAAAACTACCTATTTGCAGAACGTGAACCGCTCCGTGAAGAAATAATCAATCTTATAGCAGGAGATAAACCAACAATCTTACAACGCAAAACAGTAGGCGATAGGATTCTGAATAGGATCATGCTTTTTGTTGAAACCTTTGTGAATGGTTTTAATAAGGTGTTATAAATACGTCAAGATTTTTTACGTTTTTTATGAATTATAATTTTCAATCGTTTATTGAATGAATAGAATTGAATTATTCAACATAGTTTGGTTATCGCCTCTTTCTAAAATAGAGCAAGAAAAAAATATTAAAATAAAAGATATCAAAGTTGCATGTATTAAGTATGAAATACCATTGCCTGAAAATGGGTATTGGTCAAAATTGAAGTATCACAAACATCAACCCCCTCCTAATTTAGCACCATTGGTAAATAAAGAATTAAGTGATTCTGACAATGTTTTCGAATTAGTAAATAAGGATATTTCACCTTTAAAAAGAATTAATATAAAAAAGGCAGAAATTGAAAATGATAAACGTATAGATTTAACAGTTAAACAGAATAAAAAATCATTTGATTCTGATGTTCAATTGCTAATAAACGATTTTAATAATAGAAATAATCGATGGCAAAGATATGAAGGAACGATAAACTCTTCACGTCATTTATTCCCTATTTCAGTTAACGAATCCAATTTAAAAAGGACATTCAGCATATTGGATTCTTTTTTTAAAGCACTAAAAATACGAGGCCATAAAGTTGAAATAAATGATTCTCATACATTAATTATTTCGGACGAACCAATTCATTTAAGACTAAGGGAAAAAAGAGTTCGTTACGTAAAAGAAAAGAACTCTTACGGCAATTATCATGGTTACAAACCTACAGGTATGTTATATTTTATTGAAGGTGGCTCTTATGGTGATGTCTTTCTATCCGATACCCAAAAAGTAAAAATTGAATCAAAAATTTCTTATTTAATTGCTTCATTAGAAATATTAGCAGAGAAGAAAGCAGTTGAACGTTTGAAAAGAGAAGAAATACATAGATTAAATCAACTCGAAAGAGAAGAGCAGCAACGTCAAAAAAAACTTATTGCAATAGAAAAACAAAAAGTAGAAGAACTATTCGTTAATTCAGATAATTGGGTAAAATCAAATAATTTAAGGAATTACATTTATGCATTTGAGCAAAATGCAATTCAAACAAATTCATTAACAGAAGAAGTACGAGAATATGCCAAATGGGCAAAACTCCAAGCAGACAAATTAGACCCTTTGAAACAATAGGGTTCAGATCTATTGAATTTTTTTGTTTGCAAATTATTTATTTATTAATTCGGAAGATCAAAAAGTAACTTTTAAATAGATAATTAGTTTATATTTGACATAAAGTTTATCTTTGCACCCGCTAAAAAACAGCAACTTATGGCAATAGCAATAAAAAATATTCCAGTTTTAAGCTCATCGAGTGCTAAAACTTTTATTCAAAAGGCTGAAGTTGCATCCAAGAAAAGGGCAGTTAATTTTTCCTCCCAAGTTAAATCTGCTAAAAATATTTTGGATAAAGCTAAACAGAAATAACATCTGTGGACTTTCTTGAGAAGAATTGTTCTTTTAAATCATTTTCTGTTGATTTATTAACTTCTTCAGAAAAATTTGAATGTGAAAACGAAGATTTAAACGACTTTTTTCTAAATGATTGCTTAAATTATTCGAAGGAATTATTAGGTAAATCTTATTGTTTTACATTAGATTCTTCAGAAAAGCAAATAGTTTGTGCTTTTACAATTTCGAATGATAGTATAAAACTTAATTACCTTCCAAATCAACGAAGAAAAAAAGTAAATAAATCAATACCGAATCAAAAGAGATTTAAAAGTTATCCAGCCGTATTAATAGGACGATTGGGAGTAAATAAAAATTTTGGGAGAAAGGGTATCGGGACTGAATTAATGAATTTTATTAAGTCTTGGTTCATTGATAAAGATAATAAGACTGGTTGTAGATTTATAGTTGTAGACTCATACAATTCAGATAATGCTATAAATTATTATTTGAAAAATAATTTCGATTTTCTTTTTTCCACAGAGATTCAAGAAAAAGAACATATGGGCATTAATCAATCAGAAGAGTTGAAAACGAGGTTAATGTTTTTTGATCTTATTTCTATTGAAGTTCAAGAATAAAGAAAAGGTAAAGCGGTCTTCGTCCTTCTCATCACAGCTTCAGAAAACATAAAAACAAGGGTATAACAAGCGGTTCGTCAAGAGTATGCATAAATGCAGTTATTGTCTCTCACGCCCTTGTTTTTAGCGTTCCTTAGCCAGTCGTTCAAAATTCACTTTGTGGCTGTTCACTTGTTTTCTTCGCCTGTTCTTCGGGCGTCCTCAGTCGCAGCTTCTCCATCCCCCTTGATAACCCAATAAGGTTGCTACGCAGTTAATAACAAGGGGTCTGCCGCTGCTTGTGTTTATGCTCGCCTGCTAAAGCGCCTCAGCTGCGGTTCTGTCACAGTTTTTGAGCCATATGCTAAAAGCAACTTCTATCACTTCTCCTTCGATGCGTCCGCTAACGCTGGATCCCCTCCGTTTTCGTTCCATTCAGTAGCTTTTACGCACCGCACACAAAGACATTGTCACCTCGTCCCTCATGCCAAAGACTTTGTTTTATCCAACCCAAATCAAAAAACTGCGCCAGTCCCTTGTGCAACTTGCAGAGGTCATTCCCACTTCCTCTGGTCGTTCTTCATATCCCCCTTCGGCGCTAACTCGCGGTCGGCTCGCGCCCTCACTTCAGTCAGCCATTCCGTCGTGCTACATGGCTTCCTTTCGTTTTTTCCAACGCTGGCTCATGGCTGTTTTCCCTTTTTAAATTTATGGGTATTGGATTGAAGATTTTGAGCAAAATAACACTTCTTAAGTTCTTGTGAAAATGACTTCCTACTGGTGCTGTGAATACATTCCCCCTTTTTCTCAAAAGGTCATGTATCACATCAATCCAGCAGTCATCAAATCCATTCTTTCCTCAATGCCAAAAGAGGAGTTTTACCGTCATGCACGTTATATCCATTCTCAGTCTCTTTCCTTGCCTAATGGCTCCAATCGTCAGGTCATGTTTTTCAATCTTTGGCAATGGTGTCTCCATCTCCATCGGGAGCGGTTTGGTGGGTAGTTTTGTCTGCTCATTTTGAGAAATAATTTTTTAGAGCAAGCCGAAAATTTTCTTTCGCCAATTATTTTCTTTTTTTCTTTTTGGGAGTGTTATTACTTCCAATATTTCCTGGAAGAATATTTTTAATTGGAGTTATGCCATAACTTGGATTTTTCACATAATCTATTTGATGACTTGATGGCACCCTAAAAGACATACAAGTCACGCCTCTATGATTAGTAATAGCAAAATCACCAAGAGTAATTACATCCATTCCAATTAATGCATCGCAACCACCACTTAACGCATCTACTTCTGTCGCAATGATACCTTGAATTGTTACACCGTTCGGAAGCTTAATATCAATTGTAAATGTATTTTGTCTTGTCAGCCCATTTGCAGTATGTACTTCTGCAAATCCTGTTGGAATCAAACCGAGTTCTTGTGATACCTTTTTTGTGATTGCTGAACCCGTAGCACCGGTGTCCCAAATAGCTTTTATGATAACTCCTTTACTATCACTCGCCACTAAAACATTAACTTCAGTTGTTAAAACTCTGAGTATTCCAGCTCCTTTTACTGTAAAAGCAGAACTACGCAAAAGAATGAATAATTACTTGTGAATGAAAGGTTTGAGAATACCCTTGGTCGCCTGATAAACAATGTTGAATTAAAAATGTACCTAATTTTTCGGTTAGCAAGGTTTCATTATATGCTTCTGAATGGGAATCATATACACCAATTACCTTCTCGTCTTTAATTACAATGAATTTACCATTATAATTTTTAACAAGATCATCTTGATTGTCCAAATAATATTTAAATTCCTTTTCTAACATATACAACTTCTTTTGAGAAAGACTTTAGCAAATATACAAAAATTGAACTGAATAACCTTTTATATATCTCTTGAAAGTGTAAATATTAAACGATTTTCAATAGATACAAACGCAATATTTATAAAAAGAATACATCATCTTTTAAATCATGCCTCATTAGAATAAAAAATAAATGCAAATGTAGGGCATCTACATTCGTTCATTCAAGGTCAAGCCCTTCGGGTTTTGATAAAATAATCTCCACCCTTTCATTTCTTTTTAAAAGCTTATATTCTTTATCAGAAAACCTATTTTTTAGTTAGCTGACAATCCTACTTTAAAGTCGGGTAGTATTTTTTTACCAAAAACCTTGCATTACCTCATTTCGTACCCTCTGTCAGCACTTTCTTTTTTTTCCTTTTTTTTCTTTTGAAATTATTAGTGTGCGCGAAGCGCTATCCCCCAGAGCATAATTTTTTAACCCCAAATTATGTTCACTTTCAAATTAAAAACACACAAACTGAATGTTACATATTCAGAGCCTCATTTCTTCATCTTGAATAAAGGAAACCACAGCGGAAAGCCAATGAATGATCCTTGCCCGAATTGCTTTGTATGTATATGCTCATCAGAGGAAGAAAAAGAAATGCTTTATTGGTTGGTAATGGGATTGTGCCAGGGCAGAGTATTTGAACAATACCTGTGCGGTTCAGTTATTCCCTTCGTTAGAATCAATGATGTAAAAAAAGCACTCAACTGGCTTTCTTTCAATCATACTGCACAATTAGTTCAGTATAAAAAGAAAGTTATCGCAATTCAGAAGGTGCAAGAGGCCAAAAATACAATATTGCAACAGCTGCAAAGTCTGCAAAGTTTGCAAAAAGTGTTAGTTGCTGATTTGATGAGATAAAAAAGTTGCTTGGTGAGGGATTCTAACCCCCAGCTACCTGTCTAAAACAGGCATGTTAAGACCATGTGAAGTATTCATTCCTCCTTACACCAACCAAGCAACAATACTAAATTACGAAATTATAGGCAATAAAAAAGAGGGCATCAGCCCTCTTCCTCATCATCATCCATTTTACTTATTCAAAAGCATCTTAAATCTCTTTTATGCATTGTTGCTGTCCTAATGATATGCTGACAACCAATGTTTCAAATTTCTCATCCAGTTCCTCAATCACATCAACTTCCATTTTATTGACGCTGGAGCTTAACTCAGCTCCTGCTTTAAAACGGATAGTTTTTTTACTGCTAATTTTCAAATCAAAATTTCCTTGTGTACAATTCTCAGCCATGTTATAGTTTTATAGGTTCTTGAATGCATTTATCGGATGAAAGTGTAAGTTTCACTTCCAACAGTTCAAAACGCTCGTCTCTGTCCTCAAATACATCTACACTCATTCGGTTTACACTTGAACTCAATTCAGATCCTGCATGAAAGCGGATTGTATTTTTGCGCTGAACCTTTAATTCAAAGTTTCCTTCATTGCAATTACTTGATGTCATAGTGCGTTCAGATTTTGTGGACATGATTCATTACTAAGTCTAATTTGAACTTCCAACGTTTCAAACTTTTCGTCTTTATCTTCCGATACATTTACATCCATTTTGTTAACGCTTGAACTAACATCTGCTCCAGCCTTGAAGCGGATTGACTTCTTTCTTACATTCAGTATCAAATCTGAATTGGTGCATCCACCGTCTATTATTTCACTCATTTTACGATTTTTAATGTTATTTAAATTGTTTTTTCGCATTGCTTATTGGTTAGCACAAGTGATACTTCCAAAATCTCATGGGTATCTGTTTCATCTTCAAAAACAGAAACATCCATAATATTCACTTTGCCACTCAATTCTGCTCCTGCTTTAAATCTGCGTAGATCTTTCTTTTTGATGTTTAAGATTAAGTCGTTTTTAGTACAATTTTCCATAATGTTTATTCTTCGTTCATAGTTACTTGGCTTACAGCCGATAATACCGTTCCACCCAATAATACATATCCTGCAATGGTGGTTAGAGCAGCCGGAACAGCAATTGGAGACATTATAATTGTAGTTCCAACAGTTATTGCAACCAATCCAATCAATCTCAACTTCTTGAAGAAAGGTGGTGTTTCCGTTTGTGCTCTTTCTCGAATTGATGTCAATTTGTCGAAATAGAATTTTCCTTTCATATCAATTAGATTACTTCAATAATTTTCAACGCATTGAATGCACCATTTTTCAAACTGTACTGAACAGCATTGACCAATTGGAAAAACTCAATCTTCAACAAAAAGATTTTTGCTCCTGTACCTGTCGGAACAACAGTTGGAGTTAATGTGACTGCAGAAGATGTTGCTGTAATCGGCAAATTTTGAACGTTAGTCAATTTCACATCAGCGATACCAGTTGCATAATTGATATTTGCATAAGCACCTGTGAAACTTACATGGGTTGCTCCTTCAGGATAAATTAAATCTAAAGTTGGTACTAAACCAGCAATTGTAATAACTCCAGTAGTCGTGTTCACCGCCCAAGGTTTGAAAAGCATACTACTCAACATTGCTTCTCTATTAAACTCAAACCCCTTCAACAAGGCTTTTGCCTGGGCTGTCGCCATGGCAACACCCACGTTACGAGCACCACGAACAGAGGTAGTGTCTAAGTTTTTAATTTGTGTCATTATCTTTGTCATTCTCGCAACCACTCGTCCATCAGTTGCATTCATTGAGATAGGTCGTAAGTTATCACGAGTCAATTTTCCAGATCTTGCAGAACTTCCAAATTCACTGTTGTTCTCGCGTGTTCTTACGAAAGCTGGATCATTCGCAATTCTGTCCCCATCAACAGAAGTTTTCATTCTTGCCAAGTCACCGTCCTTGGTTTTGTAAAAGGACACATTATCCAATGTTCCTTTAATCTTAATTAAGCCTGATTGTCTTGCCATTTTTTTATGTTTTTAGCAGTTAGTAATACTCATTTCCTGCTAAATAACGAAGTTATTCTCAATGCGTTGCAACCCTTGATTTTGTTGCGTTCTTTGTCATTATTTTGCTTTAATAACTAAGAAAAATCACCTAAATATTACCCCACTTTTACCTATAGATACTTTACCAATTATTCATAATTCAAATAGTCTACTCAGATAGTCCCTAAATGGAAAATTATGTTTACATTTGATGCAATTAAAAGCAAAACGTTCTTTAAGATAACGCTTTCATCACTTGATAATTCAGTGGGTTATTCAGTGGAGATAGCAAAAAGATATTTATAACTTATTATAATTGAGGTGGTTAGGTCTAATTCGTTAGTCCCGTCCAGACCGCAAAGCTAACGTTAAAAGAAACGCCTCTATGGCTGGAGGAATAGAAAACCCTAAGAAGTATCAAATTTCTTAGGGTTTTTGTCTTAAATAAGCGATTAACTGATAGTGTTATTGATGTAAATGCAGCTTCTCGGATTCTATTAGTAATTCCCGATTGCTGAAAATAAAAAATAAATGAAACGAATCAACGAATACAAAAAGTTATTTCAAATTGAAAACGAAATTGATCTTGCATCATTGAAGTTAACTTATAGAAAACTAGTTAAGCAATGGCATCCTGATAAGTTTCAAGATGGTGATCCGTTGAAAGAAGAAGCTAACGTTATGGGAAGACAAGTAACGGATGGATATCACTTTTTGGTGAGTATTGCACCAGAAACGAAGGAAGCTAACCTGCCGGAATATCAAAAAATAATCATGGAATGCGGCATAGCCGACTTCAAACACAAAGGCTTACTTTTGGAAATTACTTTCACTGATGGTTCAACATACGAGTATTTTGGCGTTAATGCCAATGTCTACAAAAAACTGATCAATTCCGATAAACAAGTTCGATTTGCAAAACGATTCATTTACGAAAGCTACTTGTATAGAAAATCAAAAAAAGCGATTGAAGTTGAGTAACAACGTTGCTGGTATTTATCTTTCAAGGTATTTCTGATTTTTAATTTCCTACGTAAAATCTGAAACGATTCCCTTTTTCATCCGATAGAATGTATATTCCGCTCTTGACCCGCAATGGAATGATGTTTTTGCCCGAATTTAAATTATGCCTGGTGGATACATTACCGGCCAAATCATAGATGCCAATCACCATTTCATATTCGGTGTTAATAACCAAATTAGTATTTTCCTGCCAAATCTTCCATAATAGTTCATTTTCAGAAATACTATTCTCTTCGTTCAACTCAACTTTGGTAATGTAAACAATTACTGAGTAAACCTGCCTGTTTTTGTAGCGATCCCTTACTTCAGACAGAGAATAAATAGTATTATTTTTAGTATCGTTCATTAATCAACTATATTCTAATCGATCTAAAATATTTATTATATCTAAAAGCATATAAAATGAATATTTTTAGTAAAAATATATGTTTTTACATATAATAATGTATATTTGTTTAATTTTATATCTAAAAGCATATAATGAAACAAGTAGCTGAATTTGTAAAAGAGCGTCGAAAAGAAGCTGGCTTGACCCAAGAAGCTTTTGCTGAAAGGGTAGGAGTTGCGTTGACTGTTGTTCGTAAAATAGAGCAAGGGAAAACAAATTTGAATATGGACAAAGTGAATCTGGTGCTCAAGATGTTTGGTCATGAGTTAGCAGCAGTAAGTACGAAAGAATTAACTTCTACTGAATCATGAGACAAGCGAAGGTATTTTACCAAGATATTCTTGCCGGAATATTGACAGAGACCAATGATGGCGATTATGTTTTTCAATACCAGGATTCATACGTTCTAAAACATCCTGATAATTTCATTACGTTTTCCATGCCTGTATCTTCTTTTCCCTTCCGTGAAAAACGATTATTTCCTTTTTTTGAAGGATTGATTCCTGAAGGGTGGTTGCTTGATATTGCGTCCAAAAACTGGAAATTGAATCGAAACGACCGCATGGGGTTATTATTAGCTTGTTGTCGGAATTGTATTGGTGCAGTGAGTATTGAACCTTTTACCGAAAGTCATGATTGATAAATGTTTGTATTGTTACCAACCGCTTGATGGAGCCCTTGATTTTCATGAAAAATGCAGCAAGCAATTTTTTGGAACGCATGTGCCTCCAACGTTGAATCATACGCTCGAAGAAATGACGGAATTGGCAAAGCGTGTTGTGGAGCGCAGTGTAACCGTTCCAGGTGTACAACCCAAATTGTCACTTTCGGTACTGAAGGAAATTGCTGGAAATGCGGAACAACGTTTGACTGTTGTTGGTGCGCTAGGTGGTAATTATATTTTGAAACCACCTTCCGAGTTTTATCCAGAAATGCCAGCCAATGAACATGTAACAATGCGGATAGCGGAAGCCTTCGGTATCAAGGTTGTTCCATCGAGTCTGATTCGTTTGAAATCGGGTCAACTTGCATACCTTACCCAACGTATTGATAGAACTAAAAATGGCGAAAAAATCCATATGTTGGACCTTTTTCAAATTACTGAGGCTTTCGATAAATATAAAAGTTCGATGGAGAAAGTTGGAAAAGCAATCCTTGAACATTCGGAAAACACCTTGTTGGATGCCTTAAATTTGTTCGAGCTGACTATTTTCTGTTTCTTAACAGGCAATAACGACATGCATTTGAAAAACTTCTCAATGATTAAATCTTCATCTGGTTGGGTATTGGCTCCGGCATATGATTTACTGAATGTTTCAATCGCAAATCCTACTGATAAAGAGGAACTTGCACTGACTCTTGGTGGCAAAAAGAGGAAGTTAAATCAATACTATTTTGAACGCTATGGAGAAGAGTTGGGGTTGACCAACAAACAGATTCAAAGTGTATTCAATCGTTTAAGTAAAAACAAGGTCAAAGCAATTGAATGGATTCAGCAATCTTTCTTGTCAGATGCCCTAAAAAAAGACTATTTGGAAGTACTGGAGGAACGATATCGACTCTTAATTACTTATCGTAAAGATTGAGAAAAACAATGAGTTGCACAAATGTAAAACATAAGTTTTTTTGACTCCTTTGATCTAATGAAGTAGGGGATAGGAAATCATTTGACCTATTCAATTTTAGAACTTAGTACGTAATTTTTTTGTGATTATTAATAACCTGAGATTCTGTGTTAACCACCAAGAAAAAAAGCGATTTTTTTTTACTTTCGTAATTCAAACAGCCTTGTGCTAGTTTCATAGAGGGCTTACAGTTTCTGTGGCTCTCTTTTTCGTTTCGTGTAAAGGGTCGAATTTGATGTTATTCTTTACGAGAACATAAGAATGCTCCAATATTTTCCTTTGAATAGCTATCAGTGATTTCATTTTTATTCCATGATATCCAACTAATCTTGCATATACCTCTTTGTGCACTGGGTTGTATTTTACTGCTGAAAAAGAAGGTAAGAATAGTGATTTCCTTATATGTCGATTGCCCTTTTTTGAAATTTTACTTTTGCCTCTTACAGAGGTTCCTGATATTTTTTCCTTAACATCAAGGCCAGCATAGCTTGTGAGTTGTTTTTTATTTCTAATCAGCTCAAAGCCATTGGTTTCAGATAGTATTATCACTGCCGTTAATTTGCCTATTCCAGGTATAGAACTCATTAACTCAATCTTTTCTTTGACTTGTTTATTCTCATTAAGGATTTCATTAATCTCTTTTTTTATTTGTTTTTCTTGCTGATTCAAAAAGTTAATAAGGTCTTCTAACCTTTTAATCGTGTTTTGGTTTGGAGAAAATTCACATTGCTCAGCATGTAACCTGTTTTTAGTCATTGTTCGGTCATCAACAATTTGATCCCTTTCTCTTGTGAGTTGTTTTAGAGTTCGGTAAGCATCAACTGGCTTGTTCCAATCATCCAAATTTCGTTCTAAACCAAAACGAGCAATTGCCTCACTACAAGTCTTATCAGTAACTGTTTTGATCGCCAGAGTTCTCATGTAGTTGCTGATTTTATTGGGTAAAACTATACTAACCTTAAACTGGTTTTCAAGCATAAAATGAGCAAATTTTTGATGATAAACACCAGTTGCTTCCATTACAATGCGAGTAGATTGTGTTTGGTCAACATTATTCTTTAACCATTTAAGCAAAGCATCAAACCCTTTTTCCGTATTCATAAAAACACTGTATGAATAAAGCTCATAGGATAAATCTTCGTTTAATCTTCCCAGCGTCACTACTAATTCTTTTTGAGCAACATCAACACCCAAAACTTGTTTTAAAATCTTCATAATAAATAAATTTAAAATTTAAATAAGATGAATATCTCCCATCGTCTTTTATCCTAGCTGGATATCCTGGATGTAATCTCGAAATCAATTACTCCTTACATTCTGTTCAGACTCTTAGAGATAAAAAAAGAATTAGGCAATATCTCAGGTAGTATATGCATTAAATGCTGTTTGTTCGATTCACCGCTCTCATTCTTTCCATCTATTATAAATGCAAACATAGGAGTTCGGTTATTCAAACGTTGTCAAAACACCTGTAAATAGTGAGATCCGATATTTTATAAGTCGGAATATAGTCATATTTCGATGCGAAAAAGGGAAGTAGATTGCTGTTTAGAGGTGAAATTGCGTATTCTTGGCTTAATTTAAACCCTTATTTCCTGCGTTAGCTTTTAACGTAATAACCCGCTATCCCTTATAAAAACTGCCTTGCAACAACGTCATTAAATTAATTTTGACTTTGTTTTAATAACCGAACTCAGGTTAATAGGATTAAAAACCAAACCAACCCTGGTTGCCCAAAGGTTGGTTTGTATGCAGCTTCAATAAAAAATTATAGAAGCAAGATCTTAAAAAAAGTCGAACGGGATTTTATTGATTTAGGTTAACATCTTATAATTCAGTTAATTTTAAATTTCGCCGGATAAAAAGTATTCTAGTTTCATTTTCAGAACATTCATGGTTTCATTTTTTGTTAACTCTTCTTTTGGCATCGCTTCATGAATTAATACCTCAATAATAAGTGCCTCCGATTTATCCTTAAAACCGTGGATGATGCAGTAGTAATTAATAAATTGAATAATTTCATTCCCGTCTTTTTTATTTAAAAAATGTTTTTTAGGCATTCCTTGTATTTTTTCCTGTTGTAGTAATTTTCTGTCCCAGACATACGTGTATTTCAAATCTTGTGGCGTTAAAAGTGCCATGTCTATTCTAGTTAATTTGTACTACAATTATCACAACATTCTTCGCAACATTTCACCTGTTCATAACCAATTGTTTTTGCTAATCGCACAGCTGTTGTACAAAAAATAAAATTTCCTAAATCAATGAATGACTTCAATGAATCAAAATGCGGACATGATTCCTGATGAAGTTCATAATTGGATTTTGAATCTCTGCGGTATTTGCTTAAACGAAATTGTGGCATGGTTAAAATTCTACTGAGGTAAAATTAGTTAGAGCCACACGAGTTATTTTTCTGAAAAATAGTCAACTGGACAGTTATGTACTGTTTTCAAGGGATAACGAAATGAATAAATAGTATCAATACCATAAAAAATAGTACAAATACTATTTTTTGTAGGAGAAATAAATTAGATAAGGGTATACAATTATTGTTTCCGTCTCTCTGAAGCGATCAAGTCCTCGGTCTTTATTTCCTCATCGGTTCGAGCTGAATATAATCCCAAACAGATACTTTTTCGGATTAATTCGGCTGTGTTTTTTGCTTCAATCTTTTTTAATAGCTGTGATCGATTAGCATCTATTGTTTTCTTAGAAAGAAACATTCTATCCGCAATTTCTTCGCTGGATTTACCATCGCAAATGAGTTTTAAAATAAGATGGTCTCGTGTTGTTAAGTCAAATTTTATTGAACTAATTTGACTTACTAATTGTTTATCTTGTTGATTGAAGAAGGCTTTTTCAACAATTTCAGAAGTATGACTTCCTTTAAATTGCACATTAAAAAGTGCGTCGATCATGTCATTGATTGAACAATCTTTTAATAAGAAACTCTTTGCACCTTCACGAATCATTTCAGCCACAATCCATTCATCAGCATGCATACTTAGTATAATAACCTGAATGGATGGATAATCAGAGCGCAATATTTTTAAGGTTTCTAGACCGTTTAAAATCGGCATATCTAAATCGAGTAATACAATATCAATTTGATGCTCAGGTAGTTTATTGAGGAAATCTCTGCCATTTTCAGCCTGAAGGGTTACAATGATTTGTGGTTCCTTTTTTAACAGATAAACCAGAGACTGTCTCACTAAAGTGTGGTCCTCAACTACTGCTACACGAATGGTATTTGTTGAATTTCTGTATGGTGATTTACTCATATTATTATTGTATAAACCTAATTAATAGGCATTATGAGGTTAATGGTTCCACCTTTATTTTGGCGTTTATACAAAACCTCTCCTGAAATAAGGTTTAACCGATGCTTGATTGATGCCAATCCTAATCCATCACTGTGATCAATTAAATATTCATAATCTTGTTGATTAATACCAATTCCATCATGAGTCAATATTAAACCTAAATGATTATCATTTTGCATGAGAGCGAAATCAATTTTTTCTGGTTTACTATGTTTAATAATATTATTCAGTAATTCTAGAATAATTGTATAAAATTGAATTATTTTCTGCTCATCAATTGTAACATTGTACGTTAAGTTGGTAGTGAACTCGCATGGATTCCCCAAGTTTTTTTCCGTTTGTTTAGTTAAGCGTTCCAATGTTTTGATTAATCCAAATTTAACTAAATAATGAGGCATAATTTCTTGCGAAATCGTTCTTATTTTGACAATTGATTGTTCAAGTACGTCTACTACAAAATTAAGGTCTTCTTTGTGGGAGTTTTTGCTGGGTGTTTTCTCTAAAATAGTGCTTAAATTGCGCTGAGCCATGGATAATATAGAACCAACCTCGTCGTGTAAATTTCTTGCAATTTTAGTACGTTCTGTTTCTTGCGCTTGAATAACAGCGTTCATTTTATCAAGTTCTTTTTCCTTTAATTGTAAATCGTATTTAGTTTGTATATAGGTCGTTTTTTTTCTAAAAAATAAAAAAACAAATAGTGTACTAAATGATATTAATGAAAAAATAAATATACCACTTAGAATTACTAAGATCTCTTTTGAGTTGTCCATATTCCCCATGAAATTAATGCATTTTGTAAGATATATATAAACATAAACACCGGAAAAACATATTGAAATAGAACTAAATAATCTTCTGATCTAATTTTATTCTCATTCAAACTGAAGAAAAAAGAGGATGTATTTGAAATAAACAATCCAGAACTAATGAAAAAAAGCGATTTAAATTGGTTATTGTTTTCGTTTTCGTTTTCGTTTGTGAAAATGATGTACAAGTGATATAAGGATAACATTGAGATACACATATTTGAAAAAACAGCAATGAGTAAATTGTTTTCGAACCAGTTATTTAAATAGATGGATTCATATATAAACAATAGAAGTACAATGCTAGCGGAAATTACAGCAATAAATGTACTAATTCCTTTCCTCCAAAAATAGTTTATTGTTAGCAAAGTAAGTATGGGTGTTGAGACATGATAAGCAGGATAGCAGTTGGTATAAATTTCTTGACTTAAGATTGCTAAAAATGTGAAACACAAATTGAAAAACACCAATGTAAATAGCGCTGAATTCTCTTTGATCAAGGTTTTTCTAACCGTACAAAAAACTAGTACAGGAATGAAGAAACTTATTATACTTCCGTATGAAAAAAGATAATAAATAAAATCTAACATTAACTGTTCAAAGGGTTTTTCTCGCTGCAACGTGTTGGACAACCTATAATTCTTTCAACGATAATTCCATCAATAAGGTCATTTTCTGCTGAGTTGGCGCCAACGGCAATTAAATTTTTCGCCCCATCATTTTCTTTTCCATAATAAAATCGAATACCTACACAATCATCTTGCTCAAGAATACTCAACAATTTTTCTTTGCCAACAAAATGTGCGATTGTATCTCCTTCAGGTATTGTTTTTCTATAATTTGCAGTCCATTCTGCCGCTTCGGCTAGTGTTACAACTGTGCCTTCATCTCCCGTAAATGCCATTGAAATCTGTTTAGTTTGTTCTTGTTATTACAAATGTATGATTTAAAGGTAAATAGCAATTTGTTTTATGTAAAATAAAGTCAAAAAATTCAGCGTTAAAAAACTCTGATTTTGTATCTGTTGTCGGAATGGTATCGACACTCCCGAAAGAAGCGCGTTCATTTTATCAAGTTTTCTTTTCTTTAATTGTAAATCGTATTTAGTTTGTATATAAGTCGTTTTTTTTCGAAAAAATAAAAAAACAAATAGGCTACTAAATGATAGTAATGAAAAAATAAATAGGCCACTTAGAATTACTAAGATCTCTTTTGAGTTGTCCATATTCCAACTGAAATTAAAATATTTTGTAAGATATATAAAAACATAAATACCGGATAAACGTATTGATATAGTAAAGAATCTTCTGATCTAATTTGATCCTCATTCAAACTGAAGAAAAAAATGGAGGTATTTGAAATAAACAATCCAGAACTAATGAAAAAAAGCGATTTAAATTGGTTATCTTTTTCATTTTCGTTTGTAAAAATGGTATATAGGTGATATAAGGATAACATTGAAATACACATATTTGAAAAAACAGTAATGAGCATATTGTTTTCGAACCATTTATTTAAATAGATGGATTCATAAATAAACAATAGGAGAACAATGCTAGCGAGAATTACAGCAATAAATGTACTAATTCCTTTCCTCCGAAAATAGTTGATTGTTAACAAAGTAAGTATGGGAATTGTGACATGAAAAGAAGGGTAGCAATTATTGTAAATCATTCCTGCAAAAGATGAGGCTAGTGTAAAAAAAGATGAAAGAATACCAATGCAAACAAAGCTGAATTCTCTTTGATCAAGGTTTTTCGAAACGTACAAAAAATTAATACAGGCAAGAAGTAAGTTATTGTACCTCCGTAATAAAGTAGATAAAATATAAAATCTAACATTAACTGTTCAGAGAATTTACCTCACTGCAACGTGTTACAACTGTGCCTTCATCTCCCGTAAATGCCATTGAAATCTGTTTAGTTTGTTCTTATCATTACAAATGTATGATTTAAAGGTAAATAGCAATTTGTTTAATGTAAAATAAAGTCAAAAAAAAATCAGAGTTAAAAAACTCTGATTTTGTACCCCGGGCCGGAATCGAACCGGCACTCCCGAAAGAACAGGATTTTGAATCCAGCGCGTCTACCAGTTCCGCCACCGGGGCATTAAGGGCTGCAAATATACTATTAAATTTTTAAATCGAAAAAAGTCTTTTTATTTTATCGAATTAAATGGAAAAAGGTGTGGCCAATTTTCTCTTCTCCATTTGCACCAACAACGCGATACTTTAAAAAGTAAACTCCTTCAGTGGCTTCTTTACCATTTGGAATCTTACCATTCCATAGTTGATTGGGTGAATTTAATTCGATCATTTTTATTCCCCAACGATCCAAAATTACTGCTTCTTGGTACAAAGCGTTCAAGGTAGTAATTCCATATTCGTCATTGCTACCATCGTTATTTGGAGAAAATACATTTGGTATTTCAATTTCTAAAGGGCCGCAAGGAATGATTGAAATATAGATAGAATCGCTTTCTGTACATCCATTTATATCATTTACATCCACTTGGAATATACCAGATGAAATAGGATAAAATTGAATCGAAGGTATATTTTGACCATCTGACCAAAGGTAGAAAATGGTACCAGTACCACCTGAAGCAATGGCATTCAAATTGGACATTTCACCCGAACAAACAGCAACATCTGGTCCGGCATTTACCGTGAGTTGGTTGGGTTGTGAAATTGTCACCAATTGAGTATTCGGGCAGTTATTAATATCAGTTACCGTAATTGAATAATTTCCGGCAGTTAACCCCGTAAAAACTGAAGATGATTGTTGGTTTCCATTGTTAATTTGGTATTGTAATGGTTCTGTACCAGGTAAAAAGGGGGATGCTGTTACAGTGATTGTACCTGTAGATTCTCCAAAACATGTAACGTTCACCACATCAACTTGATCAATATTCGGTCCACCCGAGCTGTTAATTGTTACCGGCAACGTTTGAATACAATTATTCGCATCAGTAACTGTTACACTATAATTCCCTGCTGATAAATTTGTGGCTGTTGCTGCGTTACCCCCTGAAGGTGACCACGCATAAGTATATCCAACTGTTCCACCACTAGCAGAAACAGAAACACTTCCATCACTACTTCCGCAATTAGCAGGAGTTATATTTCCTTGAGAAACCTGTAAAACTGTAGGTTGAGTAATAATTACTTGAATAGTTCCAGTGCAATTTACATTATCCGTTGCGGTTACTGTATAGGTTCCAGCGGTTAAATTTGATTGAGTTGCGCCACTTAAATTTCCGGGACTCCATGAATAGGAGTAAGTGCCAGTTCCTCCCGTTGCTGTAACCGATGCAGATCCATTTGATCCTCCAAAACACGATACATTCGTTTGTGCTTGGGTAGTTACCGTTATTGTTGGGCATGGATTTGTGGTGCAATTCGGTAAATTAGCAATAGTTAGAACAGTTATAGTACCCGAATTATCAGTTACTTGAACTTGTGAATTTCCAGCCGGGATTGTTGCATTTGTTCCTGTCGAAAAATTAACCCATTGCGCAGGCGAATTACATGAATTTGCAGGAGTGAATCCATTCAAACATTGAAAACCAAACCAAGTGTATCCACATGATTGACATTCAGCTTGATTGGTAATTGGTGTAGTAGTTGCTGCTTGATAATAAGCCCAGTTGTAAGGAGCAATTCCATTTGATACAGTAACTGATCCATTCGATTCTATACAGGCAGTCAAGGCTTGACAAGGACTAACATTTATGGAAATGGTTTCACTTCCGCAGGGTAGTGTATAGGTAATTTGCTGGATTCCTGCACCTGAAACGGTTGGATCGAAAACACCAGAAGCATTGACACCATTTCCAGACCAAGTTCCTCCTGCGGTTGCGGCTGTTAATGTTAGAGGTGCGTCAGTTTCACAAACACTTTGAACTGGACAAATAGTTGCATCACAGCAGCTGGCAACTAATGGTGCACAAGCACTAGCAACTATTGATTGTAAATAACCATCTCTTGTAGCGTTTGATGAATTACCCGTACTTCCGCCTGCGATTATATCTCCACTAGTTGAAACATGAACATCGTATACTTTGAATGAAGTCGGATAGAATGCTATTTGCGTTAAATTTGCATCGTATTTAACTATCCCATTAGAAGAGCCCACATAAACATTACCACAATCGTCAATATCAAGACCACTGTTACTCACTGAAAAATCACCTAAAGCTGTTGTTGAAGCTCCTCCAGGAATAGCTACTGTAGAAATAATGACTCCTGTTTGCAAGTTTCTCTTGTGCACACTTGATCCATTTTGGGTATAATAAAAGTTGTTATTTGCTTTTATAGCGCAAATTCCTGAATTATCATAGCGGTAATTTTCGCACTTGTATCCTAAATCGTATGAATTATCAATTTTATATATGAGTGGGGTACCGGAACATAAACTAAAATTTTGACTGAATGCTCCAATAGTGTCCTGTGTCATAAAATAATACTTACCACTTGGTGATGTACAAATTGATCGGACTTCTTGAACACTTGGTGGAAAACCTAAGGTATTTCCCTGAGCGAAATCTGCACTAGTTATTACGGCACCAGTATTTATATTTATATCATAGACAGTTGCTTTTAGCGTAAGAGCAGCTCCACCTGTTCCTCCTACAACTAATTTAGATTGATCACAATTGAAAGAGATTGTCCAAAATTCGCCATTTGAAAAGGCTCCAGTTGGACTAGCATTGTTCCAAACAAGTGCACCTGTGGGTCCTATTTTTTGAATTTGCGCAGTTGAACCTGCAGTTACATATGAATTTCCACTATTGTCAACTGCAAATGTACCCAGCCAAACATTGGATGTATCATAAGGAGTATTATACGTCCATTGTAATGTTCCCGCAGCATTGTATTTTAAGATTTGCATTGGCATTACTCCACCTAAGGCATAAGCGTTTCCAGATCCATCGCGCTCACATTCCCAAACACAATCCCAATTGGTGGCAAATACTGGAGTTTGAGTCCATGGATCAATTATTACTTTTTTATTGGAAGAATACGCTGAAAGCTGAAACTGAATAGTAAACAGATCTAACTGAAGAAAAGAGGAAGTAATTTCTTTTTTAATGGATTCATTTTTGGATGTGGCGTAAAAAGTATATGGTTCGTGATCTATTATATCCCCGAAAATGGTGGGAATCAACACTTTTCCATTTTCAAGTTTAACCACTTTGTCATACACCATCTTCACGTCGCTTGGATTAGCACCAGGGTTCAACATTAACGCATATTTCACTCCAGATTCAGGATGTACCGTATATTCGATATCAATATTTGGATAGATGTTCTTGTAAATGATTTTCTCGTATCCCGGAATATTAGATTCATTAATATACTTTCCATCAATGCTTTTAAACGTGTAACTGTGGTAATCTTTTGTTTTGTTTTCGCTGATAATAGAGCAGGGTAGGGCATTAGACCACAACATGGTAACATTGTCCGATTTGAACAAGAATTTACCTACTAGTTTTTCTTGTTGTTTATAGTCTGAAACACTTGATGCCTTTAATTTACTTGCTAATTCTTCGCGTTTTTCTTTAGGCACCAAAGATGATTCAAGCAAAGAATATTTAACACCTTTCTCGCTGAATAAGATCCGAGTATTACCAAAATCAACAGCATATTTTACTTTTCCAAATTCATTGGAATTGTATTCATCGAATTGTCCTTTATTTTCAATAAAAACTTTCCTTTTTTTGAATTCTGCTTTCCAGTTTTGTTGAGCAATGAATAATGATCCCGAAAAAAAGGAAATTAAAAGAACTAAAAGATACTTCATTTATTACAATTTATCGTTTTACTTTGAATAGGATAAATATAATTAAAAGTAATAACAACTGAAAAAAAATCAGCGAATTAGGTGGAAAAATGTATGGCCTTTTGTTTCGGATCCATCTAACCCAATTACAGTGTATTTGATGAAATAAACTCCAGCTGTGGCATCTGTTCCATTGAGTGTTTTTCCATCCCATTGATAGGTCAAATTATCGATTTTTACCATCACATTTCCCCAGCGGTTAACGATAACAGCATCAATAGAAGCAGCATTTTTTGTCCAAACAAAATATCCTTCATTGTTACCATCTGAATTTGGTGTAAATACGTTTGGAACCTCAACTTCTACAGGTAAAACAGGAATAACTACGATGGAATCATACCAATAATCTTCACAAAATCCATTACTCGCAGTTAATTCAACATAATAAGTTCCCGCGGATAAATACGTATTAGATATAGCGCTAAAATCACTTGTTGACCCTGTGTTTCCATCACCGAAATCCCACGAATACGTTGTAGCATTTTGACTTTGATTGGTAAATACAACCGGAAGTGGAGCTCCACCCGTATTAGGGGAAGGTGTTGCTGAAGCAATTGGTAAAGGTAAAATTACTGTTGTAACTTGATTGGTGTCTTGGCATCCATTTGCATCTGTTACAATTACTTGATATGTTAATGAAGAAGTTGGCGTTACTGTTGCTGGATTTCCAGTTAAACCTATCCAATTATAAGAATATGGACCTGTTCCTCCCGAAGCGCTAGCCAATAATTCCACTGAGTTTCCGACACAAACTTCAGCAGTTGGGTCAGCTTGTGAAACTAAAGGACTCGGTTCAGCTATGGTTACTTCAATCGAATCAATACATCCATTAGCATCTGCTCCGAAAATCGTGTAGGTTCCTGGTGAAAAATTGGAAAACACGGAGAAATCTTGTGGCGTTCCGTTTTCAAGGTAATATATGTAAGGACTAGGTCCCACACTAGCCAATACAGAAGCAATTCCATCTGTTAATCCGACGCAGCTAACGTTATTAATTGCTCCAATAGCTAAATCGATCGAGGGATTTGCATAAATAATGGATGTTAATGAGTCAAGGCATCCGTTTTGATCTGCTACTAAAACAGTATAATTACCTGATCCGAGTAACGAAAAAATCCCACTGGATTGTGGTGAAACATTTTGAAGAATTGAATAGGTGTAAACGGGTGTTCCTCCGGTTGCTGAAACTTCAATCAACCCATTCGCTGCATTACAGGTAGTTGAATCTGTATTGATTTCAGTTAATATCAATTCAGTAGGTTCAGTTAATGTGTCGCTTAGTAAAAACAGGCAGCCTTGAGCGTCTGAAACTGTAATTTGATAAATTCCAGCAGGTAGATTTTGAAATTGTCCATTCGTTTGAATTGGTTGAGTGTTCAATGCATAATTATAAGGAGGATTTCCATTAGAAGCAGAAACTACTATTTGCCCATTTAACCCACCAAAGCAATCGATATTGTTATTTGAAACAATGTTTGCGGTTAACGTGGATATATCAGTTACTTGGGTTGGTAAACTCACCAAACAACCCCCTTGATCTTGCACGTAGAAAGTATAAGTGCCTGCGGATAGGTTGTTGAAGGTAGCGTTTGGTTCAAACGTCACATTATCAGAGGAGTAACTCAAGGTTCCACTTCCACCGGTTGCAGTTATTGAAACTGTTCCATTCGCTTGCAAGCAGGTTGATTGAGTTACTGCTGTACTTGCATTGATTGAACCTGGTGCAGGAGTAATGGTAACATCATCGGTTAATACAATTGGGGTTGTTGAGCCACAAGGTGTGTAAGTGAAAACGGATGTATACGTAGTTGGAGTGCTTGGACAAACAGTGATAGCTGGTGTATTTCCCAAGGATGTTGTTCCTTGAAGCCATTCAAAAGTATACAATGGGATACCTGCCGGTTTAAATCTCCATCCTTCAGCAGCTGTTGGACTCCAAGTTGGTGTTGTATTTCTATTTGGAGCGGTAATACCACCGTTCTGTGCAAAATTTTGCAATCCAATGACTGCATTTCCCCCGTTCCAACCTGAACACGTAGGTTTTGATTGTACATAAATATCAATGTAGTTGGTGGTTTCATTTAGCACCATCATGTGCGTACTTTTAATAGAATTGCATGAAAAGTGACAAACTTCATTGTAAGAGACTATAAATTGTCTGCAAGGAGCAACACCTGAAACATACCATTTTATTGTTCCACAAACCGATGGATCAATGTCGTGATAAACACCTAACACATGTCCTGCACCATTTATTCCTGTCGTGTTGGTTAAACTTGCAGAAAACGCCCAAGGTTGACCTCCCGCTCCAGCGGTTGGGTTAAATAATATTGATCCGTTCGAACCAATTTTACAAGTGGTATATGTTTGACCGTAATAACAAAAGGAAAAAGGCAAGGTAATGATTGAACTCCATACATCATCTGTGTTTGCTGATACTTGTGCTCCTCCTGCTTGATTATAAGGAATAGGTAGCGTATGAGGAATTGACTCAACGGTATAACTTGAAGTTTCCCTAATATCTAAAAATGTAGCATTTAAGTTAGAACATCCCTGAGCCGCTGAACAATCAGCAGTTTGATCAGGTCCTGCATTTACAAAAGGACAAGGTACACTCTGACTATACCCTACTGATAAAAAAAAGAGGGAGATTATTGTCAAAAAGGTACTGATTAATTTCATACGATAATTTAAACGGTTATGACGATGATATCACCAATTAAGTTGCATTTTATTAATCAACGTTTCTTAATCACCAGTTGAATTTACAGGGCGATTGAATATAAATTTCTTCTTTTAAAATGGGATGATAAATAGTTAGTTCGGATGCATGTAAATGCAATCGACTGTTTCTGAGACCATAAAGATCGTCTCCTACGATCGGACAATTCAATCCTAAATGGTGAGCCGCATGCACCCTAAGTTGATGTGTTCTACCAGTAATGGGTTTAAATTCAATCAAGGATCTTCCATTTTTTTGTTCTAAAACTTTATAGAGTGTCCTCGATTTCTTCCCAATTTCAAAACATACTTTTTGCTTTGGACGATCTGTGATGTCGCCAATAAGTGGCAAATTAACTTCACCTTCAAGCTGTTCCAATTTACCTTCGAGAAGAGCTACGTATTTTTTGTTAATGGAACGTTTGATAAATTGATGCTGAAGATGTTTGTGCACTTCTTTTGTTTTTGCGGCAACGAGAATTCCTGATGTTGACATATCTAGTCGATGGAGTAGGAGCGGGCCTGTTGCCTCGGGATACAGTTGGTGTAATCGAGTGAGAACAGAATCCGTTAATCGTTTACCGGGTACAGATAAGAATTCGGCAGGTTTATCAACAGCTACAATCCATTCGTCTTCATATAATATAGCAAGATCAGTGATTTCAGCTTGCTGATTGAGTGGATTTGCCTCAACATTACTGGCACTAAGCATATGATTTAAAATGGGTTCACATTTACCCCGACATGCTGAATAATATTGTTTATGCACTCTTATTTCTGAATCTGGTGACATTCCCCACCAAAATTCTGCCATACAAATGGGAGTCAAATCATGTTTAAATGCATATTGAAAAAGTTTGGGTGCCGCACATTCCCCGGCTCCAGCTGGTGGTTTATCAAAAACAGTTTCTTGAAAGATGGCCAACAAACTTTTTTCTTCCTTTTTTTGATTAATGAATGTATAATGTTCAAATATTTTTTTTTGTAATTCGTTTGATTTTTGTTTTCTAAGTGTTTTTAAATCAGCTAGTTCTTTTTCTAAAGGTTCAAATTGATTTTTTAAATCGGTGAGCTTTTCTTGAGATTGAATAGTTAAGGATTTAAATTCTAATTGTTGTGAAATACTTTCTTTTTTTAGTTGTTCAATTAATTGTTCAAATTGATAAGGAGTTATTCTAAGTGATTCTAATTTACGCAATTCGTCCCTTTCTTTCTTTTTAGCCTTTAAGAACCTTCTAAATTCATCCAATAAATTTTGCCGCTCTTGGATGTAATCTTCGTAATTTTTTTTAAGTTTTAAATAGGTGATGTCGTTTTCAATTTCCTCAATGCGCTCGTTCAATTTGTTAATATTGAGCTCTTCCAGTTTAAAAAATCCATCTCTCTTCAATATGTCAAAAACGGGTGGTACAAATCCGGGTTGATCATTTTTATCTGCTAGTTTTCCTGAAAACGCTTTTAAGTATCCCAGTTCACCTTTTTGATTTTGAACAATTAAAATACCAAACATTTTGCCGATAGCTCCATTCCGTTCAGAGTTTTCAATTCCGAAATTGTGTGAGAAATCATTTAGAATCAATGATTTTTGTACTTCTTCAGCAGCATAAATAGCTAAGCTGGTTGGTTCATAAAAGAAAGGAAAATCTAGTTTTTCGGGCAGAGGAAATTGATCATTGTATTCATTCAGTGGTATAAAATAAGTTGGATTTTTCATCTAGTACAAAAGTAAGACTAAGTATCATTATTTGTGAATATCTCTGTCAAAAAATGATGGTTGGATTTTCCTGTTTTAGCAAGATTTGATATAGAAAATCGCACTCTATTTGGTCCATTTATCAGTATTCAATATACAGCTCTATTTTCAGTAATCTCATATCAAGTTCTGAGCGCTCAATCTAATGATTAGACAACTTTTAAACGAACTAAAATTGAACTAATTTTAATCGCTTATTGTTATTAGGTAGCTGAATTTCAATCAAATAATTACCTTGACCTAATGATGTTAGGTTGATTTTTTTGCTTGAATTGTAAACTGTTTCAAATACCACTTTACCAAACATATCGTATACGCTGATCGGGGAATCAGTTGGAATATTTGTCAGAGTGAAAATGCCGTAAGACGGATTTGGAACAATCATAATTTCATTGTTTTCATTGTTTTCATTGTTTTCAGTTATTCCCAAGGAATTATCCTGAACAATTGTTCCATTTTGATTGATTACCCAATTTGAAGGATCAATTAGTACTGTGGCTGTAGCGCTTAACGTACCAATATTATTCACGGAGAACAACTGTGTATTTGAGTTTATATCAAATCGAATGATTGTGTCAGCAAGACCTATTCGGTTGAATTTTAGATCAATAGGGTTTGTAAAAGTGGGAGTTATTGATGGTTTAGATGCGGTATGTGAAATTTCAACAAGAGCATCTGTCCCAACTTGTTCCCAGCGTACGGAGTAAGTAGGATACCCCTCTCCAAAATACCATTGCTCAAAATAGCTATCTAGGTTGATTCCAGTATATGCAACAATAAAATTTTTGAAATCGATTCCGGTTGCTGTGCTATCCTTGTAAGCAATCTGAAAGTCACGCAAGGCACCAAAAAACAAACTATCATTATCGACAATATATCGAATGGTATGAATAATTCCAGCACCTTTGTCATACGTTAAACGTCCACTAAAAATTCGGGCTTCATTCAAACTATCCAAAACCCATACGCTTCCGCCAATTTGGGTCATGACATTTGTATGAACATCTAGCATGTGTTGGTTTTTTTCAGTTGGGTACAAATTTTCAAGCATCAAATATTCACTATAGGATGCAAAACCTTCATTGATCCAGATATCACACCAGGAAGCACAGGTAACATTATTTCCCCACCATTGATGACCTAATTCATGTGAAGTGAGAGTTTTGTTAAAAAAACCTTGTGTGGTCATAGTTTGGTGTTCCATACCTCCAGATATAGGTGCCATGCAATGACCGTATTTTTCATCTTCAAAAGGATACGGGCCATATAAATCATAGTACAATTCAATGAAATCAGCCGTTTCGTTTATTTGATTTAAAAAATTTGGTAACGTTTGTGGGTTATCGTAGATGAAATTTTGAATTAAAATTGGTTGCGGAGCGCCAATGGGATTAGCATAAAAGGAATAGTCAACATATTTTGCAACAGCAACAGAGATCAAATAATAGTCTATCGGATGCCTGTGTTCCCAATTAAAGGTTAAAAAACCATTGCCCAAGGTATCAACACTTGTTAATATTCCGTTTGACCCTACCTTGCAAGTATCAGGAACAGTGATACTTACAAATGAACTATCCGCTTTATCTGTTAAACTTTGTTTGCAAGGAAACCATTCAAATGCCGAAAATGGTTCAGACAAAGACCAAACAACTCGATTTCCCCAGCTGGGTGAATCATCAGCCGTCATTCCACTTCCTCCTAATGGATTGGTTTGAGCAGTTGGGGGTGTACCAAAATAATCAATTTCCAACGAAAAGGATTGTCCAATGGTAGCATATACAGGAACCTTTACGGCACTAGCAGATCGAGTAAATGGCACACTTGTTCCGTTTAATCTGATTTCGCTAATAGTTAAGGTTGGGAATAATTCGAAAATTGCCGAATCTATACTGGTTTTAGCATGAGCATCAATTCTTCCCGTTCCAGATAAATAAGTGGAGGTGTTAGTCATATTGAGATTTAACCCATAAAAATGCACATCGTATTTTTCTGTTTCCGCAATTTGTGACACAGTTAAGGTGGCGCTTTTCAAAAGTTGATGTCCAAACCTATCTCTTTTGGAACATTTTGTTGAGTTTTCTTGACCGAAAACAGGATTAAACAACGTAACTAAAAGCGTGTAAAAAAGAATATTTTTCATGAAAAATGGTTTAGATCAAAAATACAACAATTAAGGAATAACAGTTGTTTTGGGTTCATCTATTTTCCAAACAATAATTCTGGAATCATCGGAACAAGAAACAAGTAGTTTGTCTCCAAATAAAATCAAACTGTTAACAGAATTTTTATGTCCACCCGTTTTTAAATCTAACTTCTGAATCACATTCATCGTGGCAATGCACCAAATTTTAATTGTTTTATCGCGGCTACAGGTAGCGAAGTATTGGTCATTGATGTTTATAATTGAATAAATCGCTCCTTTATGGGCTGGGATTTTCGAAGTAATTGAATTATTCTTCAAATCAACGAGATACAAGTAACCGTCATATCCACCTACAAAACAATAATCAACGATAGATAAAAAAGATTGTATTCCATCAGAATTAATGGATAGTGATTGAATTTCGTTGAAATAGGTTGTTTCAAAAATACGAATTTTTCCATCTTTAGAAATAACAACTATTTTTTTTCCATCATCCAACAATTCAATTGCACGTATTTTATTACAATTTAGCGGAATTTGAAGTTCAAGTTGAAAAGTAGAACCATCCCAGATACATAAATTACCTGCAGAATCTCCTGTATAAACATGATTTTTTAAAGGATTATCTTGAATAGCGAAAATTGCTGATTTATGGTGTTGTATAAACTTTATTTCTTCTCGATTATCTGTGTTTATGATATGAAAGTCACCATTCGAACAACCAATATAGAGCAAGGGAAAAGATTTGCTGTGAAATATGCTAAAAGCAGCTGATTGAAGTTTAACAGCGAACGCGTCTTGTTTTAGTGAAGAAATATCCCACCTGGCAACCCATTTATCTCCGCCACTTGAATAGACAAATTTATGAGACGGTGAAATAGAATAAACGGGACCTGAATGATCCGAAAATTCAATTAGTTTTGAGAATTTCATTCGGAAAGATCAACCAAGTCGGTAAGAGTTGGATGCAGCAATAATTGCGGATTAATGGTGAACAATTCTTTCGATTTTATCGGGTCATTATCCACGCAAATAATAAATAATGCTATAGCTTCTTGTTGATTGCCAAGCATCCAAAGTAAATTTACCTCCCACAACCAAGATTCTGTCTCTTGTCCATTCTCTAAATTAAATGCATGGATGAATTGTTGACTTTGAATTATGTCTATTTTCGAAAAAACTTCCATATACGCATTCAAACATTCCATATCGGATGAATCTAATTCAATTGATTTTTTCAAAAATTCAATCCCCAATGTTAGTTCTCCAATTTTAACATATGCGGAGCCAATGAGTTGATTGATTACCGGGTTGGTGGGTTCTAAGTCTAATGCCTTGTGCATTAATACGATTCCTTCTTTACTGCGGCCTTGTAAATCTTCTAAAATTCCTAGTCCCAACCATGGTTCTGAAAACTCAGGGGATAATTCAATACTTCTTGTATAACAATCTTTACTTAGTTCGTATTCATGAATGTTTTCGTAGGATTCTCCCAAATAACATAACGCTAATGGGTCTTCTCCGTCTAATGAAATACATTTGTTGAAATTCTCAATTGCTTGATTAAATTTGTCAGAAGATAAATAAGCATTTCCAAGATTGAAATAAGCAGAGCCTGCATTTTCATTGATTATTAAGCAGTAATCAAATGCCCAAATCGCTTTTTCATAATTTTCATTTCTCAAATAGAAGCTACCAAGTTGATACCACGCTAAATAAGAGTAAGGATTTTCATCAACGAACAACGAAATTTGTTCTATACCCGCCTCAAATTCATTTATTTTCTCGTAGCAATAGCACATTTCAGAAAATGCGAATTCATTTTTAGGATTGTGTTCAAGGCCTTGTTTTAAAATGTGTATCGCACCAGAATAGTCATTTATATTTTCGTATTCTACCGCTAAATCAACATAGATTTCATCTTTTTCAAACTCTTCGCAAATAAACAGCGCTTGCTTATATAATTTTATAGCATTTTTTGAATCACGAATTTGACTGTGCAATGCTGCTTTTGTAAGCAATAACTCACTTTGATATGATTCCAAATCCTCAATTTGATTTACCAATTCTAGGGCATCGGATATTAATCCAAGTCCTGCCATAGACTGTGCTTTTCGAAGGTTAAAAACTTGGTAATGTGGTAATTGATTGATTCCAAATTCAGCTGCAACTTTCGCTTTGCTATAATTCGAATTAAATAAATAATAATCAATGATTGATTCAATTCGATCACCATCAATAAATCCGATCTCCTCTCCTTGCAAATGCTTTTCGAAGCGCTCAATATCAGTGCTTAATTCTTTTCCTGAAAATTCTTCTTCGTCGTCAAACATTCGATTTATTTTTCAATAAAATTACTTGAATTCAATTTTTACAGCTAATAATTTGACGATGGTTTTTCCACAAAACACGCAATTTATTAACGAAAACACATTTATTCCCAATGAGTAACATTTCCAGATTCGATATTCCAAGTATATTCCGTAATGGTCGCTCCATTTTTAGTATAGGTAGTAACTGAACTTGGTGACTCATGTCGGAGATAAACATCTGCATTATTTTTTTCGTCAATTTTTACTCGTCGGGTAATTAACACTTGAGTTTTTCCTTTTTCTCCTTTACTAAATACTCCTTGCGTAACTCCTTTTTCATAGGGAATCCCTTTATTATTTACTAATCCACTTCCCGTTGTTTTAATGGGTTCGGATTGTCTATGTTTATCCAATGATTTTAAATTATCGGCAACAAGTTGAGCATTGTTATTTGAAGCATCAGTCCTACTTACTTTTGCAATTTGCGCCAAACTATCGTATTTTTTTTGATCATTACTAATCAGTTCAATACGTTTTTCGTTTCCTTTGTTATTTTCTTCCCGAAATTTCAGACGCTTACTTGCTGAGGAATCA
Organism: Crocinitomicaceae bacterium; assembly: GCA_044377675.1. Classification (GTDB taxonomy): domain Bacteria; phylum Bacteroidota; class Bacteroidia; order Flavobacteriales_D; family Crocinitomicaceae; genus UBA952. The sequence goes on along the minus strand of JBILYP010000002.1, from coordinate 41,289 downwards.
ATATCATCATTAATTAAATCCACCCGATCTTTGTTTGTTTTATTAATGCTAGCAAGGTCTTTTTCTGTTTTTTTATTGGATTCTTTAACTTCTTCGGCAATCGTATTTTTTTTATCAGCTGCGGATTTTATTACTTCATCTCGCTGACTGAAGTATTCCTTGCGATTTTGATCAATGGATTGAATGGATTTTTCCTTTTCTTTTTCCATTTTAACTTGACTACTATCGATGGATTTTTGATTCTGACTAATGCCTTGTATGATAATCTTTTCTCGACGTTGATTTTCTTGAATCATTGTGTCCTTATTCCTTTCAAATTCAATATACGGAGCATTCCTCTCATCTGAATAGGTTTTCATCATTTGATCTCTCCCTGTTTTATAGTCGATTGGATCACCTAAATCATCTAATCTAGCTCCATTTGAAACAGTGGAAGAGGAAGATTTAATTCCTTTTTTACCATTTTCTGCATCCAATTTTATTTTTTCCAATTCTTGTTTTTCAGTACCTACAAATAAACTCATGTTCGATTGAATAAAAAATAGTCCTTTGTCTGCTTCAATAATTGCATCCTCCCATTTTTCAGAGGAAATATGATTACCACCATTAATTATTGTTTCCAAAACAGTAACTTTTGTTGTGAGCTGTTTTATTTTAGGATTATTCTGCTTGCTTTTTAAAGGTTGACTGGATAATATTGTTTTAACCTTTCCCAAGTCTTTATCCAGCAATGCTTTTTCAGCTTTTGCTAACTGGTCGTTAAACGCCTCATTATTCCCTTGTGCATGAAACGTGTTTATGCTGAATATAAAAAGTGAAAAGCAAATGATTAATCGCGTCATGGTTGATGTTTAAGTGAATCAAATTATCTTTGGAATAATTAATAACAAATTTCCTTAAAAAAGTTAACTTAAACAAAAAATGTTGCAACTAAATCAATTAAGTTTTTGGGAAAGAAAAGCATTCTTCGATGGAATTGATTTTACAATCATTGGCGCTGGAATTGTAGGATATACAACGGCCATTCAACTGAAAGATAAATACCCTAATTCACGTGTGTTAATCCTTGAAAAAGGTTACCTACCTTCTGGAGCAAGTTCTAAAAATGCTGGTTTTACGTGTTTTGGTAGTCCAACTGAAATTTTTGATGATTTACAAAAATCGAGTGAAGAGAATGTTTGGCAAACAGTCAAAATGCGCTATGATGGATTAACTGAACTATTTAGGATTGTTGGGGGAAGAGATATCGGCTACGAAAAAAATGGTTCTTGGGATTTAATACTTGAAAATGACACTAACCAATTGATTGATAAATCATTTATTCACTACCTCAACGAGAATTGTTCCCTACTTTTTGGAAAGGATGCTGTATATCAAGAGGATACGGTTTCACCTTCCGAATTTGGATTTCAAGGGGTAAAAACTAGCTTTTTCAATTCAGAAGAAGGACAAATAGATACAGGAAAATTAATCAAGGTATTGCAGGAGATAGCTACGGAAAAAGGGGTGATTTCACTTTTTGGAATTGAATTGGTTGATTACAAGGAGGATACAAATCAAGTTAGATTAACAACTTCAATTGGTGAGTTATATTCGGCAAAATTACTCGTTTGTACGAATGGATTTGCTCGACAGTTTTTAGGAAAGGAAGTTTTGCCTGCTCGCGCACAAGTGCTGGTAACAAACGAATTAGTTGATTTACCATTCAAGGGAACTTTCCACATAGATCGAGGGTACTATTATTTCCGTAATGTCGATAATAGAATTTTAATCGGTGGAGGACGTAATCTTGATTTTGAAGGCGAAACAACAACAGAAATTGGCACAACACATTTGATACAAGAGGCGTTAACGAAAATGTTGGAAGATATAATTATTCCAGGAAAGAAGTTTGAAGTTGAGTATCAATGGGCAGGAATTATGGGAGTAGGAGAGAATAAGTCGCCGATTATTCGAAAGCAAAGTGAACATGTTGCTTTTGGCGTCCGCATGGGGGGAATGGGAGTAGCAATTGGAAGTTTGGTTGGAAAAAAACTTGCTAATATGTGGGCATAAAAAAAGCTGCCAGAAAATGACAGCTTTAATCTTTTGCTTAACCCTTTAAGTTTAGCTCAATGAAAAACGTTTAAATTCAGTAACTGTTAATCCAGTAGAAGTGTTTTCTAGGAATTGTTCAACAGTCAATTTATCATCACGAATGAATTGTTGACTTAATAACGTACTTTCTTTAAAGAATTTATTTAACCTTCCTTGAGAAATTTTATCAGCCATTTCAGCTGGTTTTCCTTCTTGGATAGCTAATTCCTTTCCAATTTCTAATTCTCTATCAATTGTATTTTGATCTACACCAGATTTATCAATAGCAATAGGATTCATTGCAGCAACTTGCATAGCAACTTGACGACCAACTTCATTCATTTCTGAACCATCAGCTGAAAAACCTACTAATGTAGCTAATTGATTACCTGGGTGATTGTATGCAACAACTTTTGATGCGTTTACCACAGCATAATTCGTTAATTCCAATTTTTCTCCAATTACACCAATTTGTTCAATGATTTTTTCGTCTACAGTAAGACGATCATCATAACGTAAAGCTTTTAATGCTTCAGCAGAATCAGGTTTGTGAGATAAAGCTATATCAATTAATGATTGAACAAATGTAATATATCCTTCATTTTTAGCAACGAAATCTGTTTCACAGTTCAAAGATAGAATAACACCGCTTTTTCCGTCTGTTGTTGTTTGAGCCAAAACAAGACCTTCTTTTGCGTCATTATCACCACGTTTTGCAGCTATTTTTTGACCTTTTTTACGAAGTATATCGATTGCCGCTTCAAAATCACCATTAGATTCAACTAATGCGTTTTTGCAGTCCATCATTCCAGCGCCAGTTTGTTGGCGAAGTTTGTTTACATCAGATGCTGTAATTGCCATTGTTATAAGTTTTTCTTAGTTCTCGGTTGTTGTTTCAGTTTCAGGTGCTGCCTCAGATTTTACTTCTTCAGTTGTTTCAGGTGCTGATTCAGCTTGAACCACTTCAACAGTTTCTCCCGTTACTTCAGTACCTTCTTTTTCAGCTCCTTTAGCATTTTTTCTTTCTTCTAATCCTTCTTTGATTGCACCACAAATTTGATCTAAAATGATAGTAATCGATTTTGTAGCATCGTCATTTGCTGGAATTGGAAAATCAACAAATTTCGGATTAGAGTTTGTGTCCACCATTGCGAATGTTGGAATATTTAATTTTTTCGCTTCTGCTAATGCAATATGCTCTTTCAAAATATCGATAATGAAAATTGCAGCAGGCTGACGAGTCATATCAGCGATAGAACCAAAAGTTTTTTCTAATTTCTCTCTTTGACGAGTCTTGAAAAGTTTTTCTCTTTTATTTAACGTATCCCAAGTACCGTCTAACTTCATTTTGTCGATAGCAGCCATTTTACGAATCGATTTTCTAGTAGTTTGAAAATTTGTTAACATTCCACCTGTCCATCTTTCAGTAACATAAGGCATGTTTATTTCAATCACTTTTTGAGAAATGATTTCCTTTGCTTGCTTTTTTGTTGCAACAAATAAAACTTTCTTACCAGACTTAGCGATTTGCTTCATTGCAGCACATGCTTGTTCAAGGTGTACAATCGTTTTATTTAAATCGATAATATGGATTCCTTTTTTCTCCGCAAAAATGTATGGAGCCATTGCTGGATTCCACTTTCTTTTCATGTGTCCAAAATGAACACCTGCATCTAATAATAAATCAAAATTAACTTTAGACATAATTTTCTTTTAAATTGTTTACTTTCCTATATATTTAGTCAACAATACGAGGGTCTGAAACAGAGTGTGCTCGCAAGTTTGGATACTAAACCTCCAATAAATATTAACGTTTCGAGAATTGGAATTTCTTTCTCGCTTTTGGTTGACCTGGTTTCTTACGTTCCACCATTCTTGGATCACGTGTTAACAACCCTTCTGATTTCAAAGAAGGTTTATTGTCTACAGCAATTTCAACTAATGCTCTAGATATTCCCAAACGAATAGCTTCCGCTTGACCATTGATTCCTCCACCAGAAACATTTACTTTCACGTCATATTGACCTAAAGTATCTGTAGCAGTAAATGGTTGATTTATTTTAGCTTGCAAAATATCAATTGGAAATGCAACTTTGTAATCTTTACGATTTACAGTAATACTTCCATTTCCTTTAGAAAGATAAACACGAGCCACAGCCGTTTTTCTTCTTCCCAATGTGTTAATAACGTCCATATGAATTACGAATTATTTAAGTGTGTCTATATTTAAAACTACAGGATTCTGAGCTTGTTGATTATGTTCAGGTCCAACGCAAACACGTAGGTTTCTAAACAAAGCTCTACCTAAAGCATTCTTTGGAAGCATTCCACGAACCGCTTTCTCAAGAATTCTCTCAGGATGTTTTTTCAACAACTCTTCAACCGTTGTAAAACGTTGTCCACCTGGATATCCAGTGTAGCGTGTATATGTTTTATCTTTAGTTTTATTACCAGATAAAGTTATTTTCTCTGCATTGATAATAATTATGTTGTCACCGCAATCTGCATGAGGCGTGTAAGAAGTTTTGTATTTACCTCTGATCACTTTAGCAACTGTACTTGCAAGTCTTCCAACATGCTTATCAGTAGCATCAACAATAAACCATTTTTTGTCAGCTCTTTCTTTATTAACAGAGACTGTTTTGTAACTTAACGTTTCCACAATTAACTAGTTTTATACGAACACTATTCCCAAAATCGGAGTGCAAAGATACCATTTCTTATTTTATCTGCAATACTTGATTGAAAAAAAATCAAATAATTTATCATTTTGGATTTGCGCTTTATATCTTATGTTTCTTTACGATGGAAAACTTTGGCGCAGTATTTGAAAACTGGTGCTCTTGTAAAACAAAACTATGGATCAATTTAGAGGCATGCAAAGTAAGATTGAAATTTTATTTACTCGAAGTTTAGTTATAATAGGTTTGGTTTGTCTTAATTCGTGTAGTGAGAAGCAAGAAACTATTAAGAAAAAGTCAGCAAGCATAAAAACAGCCATCAATGAAATTAGTGTTCAAGCTCCCAGCGATACAATCAAATCACAAAAAGACAATTTACTAATTCCAGCTAAAGTAGTTCCCGTTATTTCAATCATTCCTGAACCTGAACCGTTTTATCCAATAGGATGCTGTGGTTATTATCCACCGGATTGCCCCACGTATGATACTGTTAAAACTCCCTCAGACTTTGTTCTTCAATTTGCTGAAATAATGCCTGAATTTCCGGGTGGCTCACAATCCATGCTTGAGTTCATTCAGAATAATCTTAATTACCCAGATTTAGCCAAAGAAAATAACATTGAGGGAAAGGTTTATTTGAAATTTATTGTTCGTTCAACTGGCGAGATTGATAACATTCAAATTGCACGGGGCATTCATGAAGTTCTAGATACAGCCGCAATTGAATTAGTAAAAAAAATGCCTCGTTGGAATCCGGGAGTACAAAATGGAAAAACTGTTTCTGTTTATATGATAATTCCTATTGTTTATAGGTTGGATTGATGCAATTTCTTTTTATTTAAAATAACTTACTACAGTTTACAAGATGAAAATTGTTTACCTTTAGTAATAAAAATAAGCAATAATGAAAAATTTTGTAAAAGAAAATTGGTATAAACTGATGCTTGGTTCATCTATGATGATGGCATCTTTTGGATTTATGATTTATGCGATTAGTCCGGCATATTCAAATTCCGTTAAAGAAAAATCAGAAATTTTAAATGCTCCAGTTCTGACTAATGGAGTTAACGTAGATGGTGTACTTTACTTTGTTGATGGTGGTTATGTTTATCGTTGGAATGGTTGGGATTGGACAGATTCAGAAAATTGGAAGAAAAGTAAACTTCCGTAACATCCCTATCTTTTTTTTCTCGAAAATGATTTGATTTAACAAAAACATGTTTTACAAAATCTAAAAGTCCTTGTAATTAACAAATGATTTGGAGCACCAGATTAAAACTATCAACGTAAGAAGGTTTCTAAATTATCAAGTGATCTATTCCAATTCAAAATAGGAAAATGAAGTGAAATTAGTGGGTTATTGTGCTCTACACTTTAGTTTAGTATTGATCCCTTTAGTTGAATTTAAAATTGGTATAATAAAGCATAATATTAAGTGCTTATCACATTTTTTGGGTTCAATTTATATTGGCAATATTTTTTTTGTTAGATATACAAAAATAGAGAATCCCTATTAAAATGAAAAGGTTGATCAACCTTTTCATTTTAATAATTTTAGTTTATTTTATTCTATAGTTTCTTACTGAAAGATTAGAACTTTGAGCAATTAACATAGACTCTGCTGTTTTCATCTCCTCTATAATAATCTTCGCCAATATAAGAACCTGATCTAAAACTAACACCAGGAGAAGTCCAAACAGAACCTGCCTTATCTTGACTATAATCCGCGTAAAAAATAAAACAATCACCTTTACTATCTTTGCATACAAGAACTATTTCAGCTCTTCGCTCGTTAATTTGACCGGTGTACTTATTCGTAAAATAATTCCACTCTTTAGAAACTATGTAGGTCCTTAAATGTTGAACTCCTTCTAAATCCTTAGAATCTGAATTAGCAAAGGCTTTTACCACCCAGCCATGCACGGAGGCATCTGTCATTCCAATTTTTGGTAATGGTATACTATTAAAATAGACATTGTGAGCATATTCGTAATCTTTTTTATAATTGTTAGCCTCGTCAATAGTTAAAGTAAATGTTGCATCACCAGAATTATCACCTATTTTGATTACGTGTTGTCCATGCTTAAGTTTCGATAAACAAGTTAGTTGTCTGTCAGCTTGAGCATACTCCTTGGAAGGTAATTTTAAATCCTGTGTTGGAGCTAAACAGTATTGATAAATTAGAGTTTTTCCATCACCAGTTACACCATCTGAATAAGAAAAAGCGTAATATTTGTCACAATTTTTCCATTCGTTACCAACTTTAACAAATAGGTTGTAGGTTGTTTCATTTTTAAGATAAAATGGGTCAGATCCATAATAAATCATGAAAATAGGTTCACCAGCTTTGAATTCTGTTTTGAAATCTGCTGCTGTTTCCTTCCCAAAAGTGATTTTATGATCTGAGAAAAATGTTTTCCCCATATTTGCTTTGTGGAAAGGACTAATGGCAATTTCTTCTTTGTATGCATCGAATTTTTTAAAATTAGTCTCGGTGAAATTATATATTTCTTTAACTCTAGCGTTTTCGGGGAATAATATAGCTAATGCTTTGGCATTGTAATAAGAATTTTCATATCGATTTATATTTTTCAACGCTTCAGGGAAGTCACTATCTTGCAGTGCTTCCTGTGATTTACTTTTTTCATTAAGCCATTTATAACGATCAAACTCACGCCCTAAAAAAGTATAATAATCATAAGATGCATCATTATCTCTAATTTTTAAGTAGCTCAAGCCGGTGATTTTAGGTGTGAACCACTTATTTACTTGTTTGTCAAAATATTCATGGGTCTTTAAGAGTTCTACAGCTTCTTTCTCCATTTTTCTAAATTCCAAAAGGTTAAACTTATTAGTATCTTGACCTGAAACAAACTTATAAAGTTCCTCTCCCATTCCTACTAATGGATTAATCTTATTATAAACTTGAGAAAAATAGGCTTCATATTCTATACACTTCTTTTCACCTTCTCGATATGGGAGATAAAAAACAGAAAACTCCTTGTGTTTTGCCGCGTAAGTTGTTTGACTAGTTTCGATCTCTTTCACTTTCCATTTTGGATCTAATCGTTTAATTTCATTCTTGTAATATTCTAAAGAATCATACGCATCATAGGATTTCACAAAACGAACTTGATCATAACCAAATAATTTTTTTGCATCATTAAAACTGCTATGTTGATCATACACTTTTTTGATAGCTAGATTACTCCTAATAATCATTTCTTTTGCGGGGCTTTTCTGAATTTTTTTTTCTTTAGCGTTAGCCATTCCTTCTCCAATGGCCCCCGTTATCAGTCCAATTTGAGCTTGGCTGGTTAAGCAATATGTCAAAAAGTATAGAAATAGAGCAGAACTTCTTAAATGTCTAAATAGACCATTATGTTGTTGTTGTTTTTGTTTCGTAAGTTCTGTCGTTTAATTAATTCGCGTAAAAGTAATAAAAAAACATTCAGAAGAGATGATGAAATGCCCGATTGTGATAAATGAACTTCAATTATGAATGAAGGTAAAAAGAATTCTACTAAACTCAATTTACTCTTTCAAGAGGTCCAATTTGCATACAAATATCTTTTCATTTGTTTAAAATGGATTCCAATTTTTAACTTTCTTTTCTAATTCAATTCCATAAGACACGTTGTTAAACTTTAAATTAACAAGAACGAAAAAAATGATATTTTTGCTTTTTAATAAAGAAAATCAAAACAGCAATGAAAAAATATTTATTTCAAATCGATGGAAGAGGAACAGCAAAAGGAGGATTAATAAGTCTATCCATTTTTACTTTGATTTTTATTGGAATCTTTATTTTCTTCTATATAAATTATGATGATTACAGTACACAAGTTTATTCTATAAAATACCAACGAAATGTAGACAAGGGATGGGGTCCTTCCATCGTTGGTTGGGGAACATTGGGTATTCCAATGGCCCTTATTTGTATTTTTCTGCTTTCAATGACACGTGATTTCAAAAAAGTATCTTGTGGTATTGATGAAAATGAACTTTTCTTAAACGCAAACATGATTAAAGCAACGGCAATTCAATTTTCTAATATTAAAGAAGTAAATGAAAACGAACACTTTGTTCAAATTCGTTTAAAAGACTATTCACACATGATTAAATGTCAATTTTTTTTATTTCGTGGTATCATCAAAAGTAAATATGTCAAAAAAGAAGGTTTTATTGAATTAGCAAAATTTGAATTTGATGACCAAAAAGGAAACGAAGTTGCAGGATATCTGAAAGCTAAAATGAACCAAGTATAATTCCATTTATTGGAAAAATTGATTATAAAACATAATGAACACATTTGATATTGAACATTGGCCAAATTATTTTGGTAAACATGCAAAGAAACGATTAATTGTTGGATAAGTTAAATGGGTTTTGCTACTTGTTGGTATATCGTTTTATCTCAGGATCAAAGCTTAAAATGTTGTGAAACAAAGAAGCACCTTTCTTTCGAAAAGTGCCTTAGTTAAAAGTGGAGTCGGAGGGGTTTGAACCCTCGTCCAAACGACGAGTTTTCAAGCTTTCTACATGCTTATTTCTCGATTGATTTTCGATTGCAGGCCGGACAAGAACACCCAAAACTGCAACTTAGCAACTGTTGTTTCGCTAAAACTTAGTCACCTCGTTTTAACTAGCCCAATGAGATGAACTTTCGTATGATAAACCGAATGAGCAGCAGTTTATCGAAAGTACTCGTCCAACTTACTATGCTTCAGTCGGATTAAGCCAATTAACATTCAGTTAATTAAGCAGCAAGTGCGTATGACGTATTGTCAATTATTGTTCGTGACAAGATATTATAGAGGTTCATCACAACCCTCTGCATGCTGACACTTGACTACCGCTATCGCTGTCAAATCCAATGTCGACCCCAAAGAACGTTTTGCTAAATTAAGTTATTCTTGTGTAATCCATCTATTAAATGAATTAAAAGTTTAGTACAATAACAATTATTAACCAAGATCAATTTCTTATCGCTTAGTTCATATAAATATTCAACTATAAGGTATGTATGTTCATTTAACCCGTTAACAGACCAACCAAGAAATTAAATGTTCGTTATAAAATTGGAAGCTCTCATTGTATAACTAAACAAACTCATTATGCGATTTAATAATCCATTGATTTCATTTTTATTTTACGTTATTTTTTCTATAATATTAAATAATTATAATCTATATGCTCAAAATAATTTGTTTCAAATTAATGAAGTGAATGACCAAAATCAATTTAATTTAGAACATGCTCGAGAACATTTGGATCAGTCTTTGACAGAAATTCAGAAAGATTCAGCTGTGCAGAAAATGGTTGATAATTGGAATGAGCGACAATTAAATCAAAAACAATTTATTCAAGATGCTTTACTAACTGGTAATTCCCAACAATTAAAAAGTGATGAATTTAATTGTAATTCCGCAAATTGGGGATTTGAAAACGGAAATTTTTCCAATTGGACAACAAGTGGATGTGTCAGTATTGTTAATGCTGGAGTTGATCCTTATGGTGGCTTTCCTCATGTTTACGCAGGTAATGGAGGGTCATTTTCTGCAAAATTAAGCAGTGATGATTCTTGGAGTTGTAAAGATGGAATGATAGCTAGAACTATTTCTGTGCCAGCCACGGGACAAACTTTTTTTACCTTTCATTTTGCATTGGGGATATTTAATTATCCACATTCATCATTTGACGCGGCTAAATTCAAAATGTATATTTACGATGCAAATGGTCAGCTTGTTCCTTGTCCAAGTTATAATGCGTATTATGCCACAACTTCTGGTCCTGTTGGTGTATCAAACTTACAGCAAACACCTTCTGTGACCTCCATATACAATCCTTTAGCTGTGGGTGATGGACCTGATTATTATAATACAAGTTATACCCAAAATTGGAATCATGTTACTATGGATTTATCGACTTTTGCCAGTCAAAATATTACGGTTTTTTTTATTGCAGAATGGTGCATGTATAATGTGGATTGGATTTATGCATTGATAGATATGGATTGCCCAATAAACACTACTAATCCACAACCAATTTGTTCATCAAGTTTTCCGCAAACAATTTGTGCTCCTGCTGGTTTGGATGCTAGTCTACAATGGAATGATCAAAATAATGGTATGTTGGGAACAGGGAATTGCATAGTGGTAAATTCCTCGGGTACTTATTCATTAAAGATTACTCCAAATTATTTGGTATGTAATTCTCAATCTAACATTGTATTGGATTATGAAGTTCAACAAACGCCAACTGCCCAGTTTAGTGTAAATGATTCTTGCATCTACAGTCAATTCACTACAATTAACAGTAGTATTAATGCATCAACTTTTGAATGGACGTATGCAAATTCGTCAACAGAATCAATGAATTACGTCGGTAATTATAATTCCGATTTTAACTCGATACAATTAATCGCCTTTGAAAATGGATGTTCGGATACGCTTGTAAAACCAATTTCCCCCTATTTTGTACCAACTGCTTTATTTGAAATTCCTGAAACGGGAATTTGTACAAATCATTTGATTGAAATCAGCAATACTTCATTTGATGCTTCTGATGAAAACTTGAATTTTGTTTGGGATTTTGTTGGCGGAAATTCGTCAAGCGTTACCAATCCTATAATTTTACTCCCTTCAACAGGTTCCTTAACGGCTATTTTGGTTGCAACCAATACCTTCGGATGTTCCGACACCTTTCAAATGGTAATTCAACTTAACGAGGTTACAGAGGCAAATTTCGAATTTGAGAATAGATGTTTGTACGATAATTATGAATTTGAAAACACAACTAATTCTCCTATTCCATTCTTTGCTCATTGGGAATTTGGAGATGGTACGCATTCATCGGAAGTAAATCCAATACATACCTATTTAACAAATCAATTGTTTCAAGTTGAGTTAGTAATTGAAAATCAGCTAGGTTGCAGAGATACGATATCCAAAATAGCAATACCGTTTATCGTTCCAAATGCTCAGTTTACGATAGATCCTGTGTGTCTATATAAAAATCAAGAGTTTATCAATAGTTCTGAAATTACTGATAATAGTGCTATGAGCTATCAATGGGAGATAGGAAATGAAATTAATTATTGGACAGAGGATGTCTCACATTTATTTGATCAAAACGATCCTATGTCTATTCAATTGATCGCATTTAGCAATAATGGATGTAAAGATACTATACAAGATATATTCACTCCATTAAATACTCCAATAGCACATTTTAATTTTTCTAATCAATGTGTCGGAAACGAATATGAGTTTCATAATTATTCAGAAAGTCCGAACAACTCAAAGTTAAAATTTGAATGGAATTTTGGAAATGGATACACGTCTTCTGATAATAATCCCACCCATTTCTATCAATCTTTAGGAGATTATGAGGTTTCTTTGGTTGTGATGTCAGAAGATTTGTGCTCTGATACTTTAAAACTTATAGCGTCTCCTTTTTCTTTACCATTGGCAATGTTTAAAATGAGTAAAACAATCTTGAATGAATTTGATTCAACTGTCGATTTTATTGATGTAACAGAGGATGAAATTATTAATTGGAACTGGAATCTTGGCGATAATACAACGGCTAATACGAATCAATTTAGTCACACCTATTATCAGGTTGCGGATTATACTGTTAGTATGATCGTAATGAATATAAATGGTTGCATTGATACAATAGATCAAGTAATTAGCTTGCAACCGTCAAATTTCATTTATGTCCCAAATACATTTACGCCTAACACAGATGAATTTAATCCGTTTTTTCATCCAGTAATTTCAGGAGAAGGTATTAATTATGAAACGCTTATAATTTCAATTTTCAATCGATGGGGTGATCAAATATGGGAAAGTAGAGATCCTTCAGGAGCGTGGGATGGAACCTTTAATGGTGAGAGTTGTCAAATTGGAACATACACATGGAAAATTTCATTCTACAATACAATCAAAAAGGAAATGGAAAATTTAGTTGGACATGTGAATTTGGTGAGGTAAATCAATCTTCTTTGAAAAAGCGTTCCTTAATTTCTGAATAAACCGCTTGGGGAACGCGATTTTGAAGCTGTTCTTTAAGTCGTTTCAATCGCATATTTACATGCGAAACATTCAATTTTTCAGTAATAAAATCGCTATTCTTGTTATAGTAATATTTCATTTTCAGCATTAAGGCATCTTTTCGGCTGATGTGTTCAAAAATTACTTTTAAAATTGCATCAAATTCCTTTTCAGTGAAATGTAGAACACTATCTTCTGTAATTTGTTGATTAGCAATCGTATTCCATTGAAAATCGGAAAGTTGAGAAATGGTTTTGCTATGAATGTTTTTCTTTGCTTTTTCCTTGCGATACATGGAAATCAGAAAACGATCGACCACTTGTACCACCCAAGCACTGGAAGAAAATGCATCTGGATTCTTGTGGAATTCAACGGGTATTTTTTGATAAATATGAATGGTTACATCCTGAAATAAATCAGCAACATCATCTCCTGTTTTGAACTTATAAATCCTGCTTATAATAAGTCGCTCATAACGATTTAAAAATTCTTCATAGATTGTATGCTGAGTGTGTCTATCCATTTTATGCTAAAGCCGTATGACCCAGAATTTGTTTCACCCCTTTGATTTTATGTTCAAGATGCTTAATGCCATCCTCATTTAAGTAATACAAGATGTTATCCAGAGCACTGGCTTGATTGATGTGATTTTCAATCAGTAAGGTGTTTATCTTGTGCTTCTTCAAGGTATAAATAAGTTGAGATATTTCTTTTCTTAAATTTTCAAATTCAATGGTGGCTGGATATAATAATACAACGGTTAATTGTTGGTTCGAATTTGGAATTGCAACGGATTCTTTTATTTGGTTTGGATTTTCTTTCAATAAGGCATAAATCGAGGCTTGAAAAATCAATTCAAATGGGTCGCCTACGAGAAGTGTTTCTTGATTGGACTGTAGCATTTGCTGAAAGAAAAAGTCAAGTGCAATAGTAAGATTATCTATTTCATAATTCCCATTGAAATCACACTGCGTATCATTTAATTGAATTGTCGCTGGTATGTTTTTGATTACTTCACCTCGGTTGTAAACTAATCGATTTGTTGCATATAATTCAAGTGTTTCTAGTGGAATATCTTGAATTGTTTTAGTGGAATGATTGCCGATAAAGAGGACTTGAGTAGTGGTGTTTTTCATAAGCTTCTTATTTATAGAATATAGGATACGCAAATTTTTAAAAAAAGTAACGTTTCAGCTTGCAATTCTATAAATTTACATAAAATGAGTTGAATAAATTGATTAACAGTATTAATATTCTCTTTACTTGTTTATTTTTGAAATCTAAATCGGTAAAACCATGAAAAAACAAATATATTTCTCCCTATTTTTATTTCTGTTGTCATGTGGTGCGGAAGAAAAAGTCGAAAGCAAAAAAGGAAAAGTGGAATCTTCTGTTGCTGTAGATGAAAACCCGGCTGATGCGAAAAAGGCTAACGAGGATGATTTTGGTCAAACAACGATGATTTTCGATAAAGAAGAAATTGATTTAGGAAACGTAAAAAAAGGGTCAAAAACCACAGCTGTGTTCACTGTTACTAACACGGGAAAAAATCCTTTAAACATAACAAATGTTCAACCAAGTTGTGGTTGTACAACGGCGAGTAAACCGGAAAAACCAATTCCACCCGGAGGATCGGATAAAATAGAAGTTGTTTTTGAGCCAAAACCAGATCAAACTAAAGAACAATCTAAATCGGTAACCATTACTGCTAATACAGAACCTGCTGTAGTAGTTTTGAAGTTCAAAGCATACGTTTTACCTAATTAATTCAATAATTTTCTAACTCAAGCGTTAGTTAACATAAAATCGTGGTAAAACTCATTTCCATTCTGTTTTTTATTGTTGCTGTTTCACTATCCATGGTGTCGTGCAAAAAAAACAATCTTTTATCCAAGAAAAACCTTTCGTTTTCTGTTGATACTTTAGTTTTCGATACCGTGTTTACAACTATTGGGTCAACGACGAAACAATTCAAAATTTACAACAAGGAAAGTAAAACGGTTCAAATAGATGAAATTGAATTGGTGGGTGGAGAAAGTTCCCCATTCCGAATGAATGTGGATGGGTTGATGGGGACAAAAATGACGAATATTAAATTGGAAGGCAAAGATAGTTTGTTTGTATTTGTTGAAGTTACACTTGATATTAATAGCCAATCGCTACCACTTATTATTGAGGATTCTATCCGATTTCGAACAAATGGTAAAGATCAGTATGTGAAATTAGCCGTTTGGGGACAAGATGCTTATTTCCATTATAAAGATCTGAACGAAGGAACATGGCCGAACGATAAACCACATGTTATTTATGGATATGCAGCAGTAGATTCAGCGAAAACACTCAATATTCAAGCCGGAACTCAAGTGCATTTGCATAAGAATGCCATTTTTTATGTCTATAAAGCTACGCTAAATGTCCAAGGAACCAGCGTTGATAAAGTCGTATTTCAGGGGGACCGATTGGAACAAGATTATCAAGATATCAGCGGTCAATATTATGGGATTTATTTTCAAGAAGCCAGACCGAGTACCATTGATTATGCGATTATAAAAAACGGAACGTCAGGAGTACATCTTTTTTCGGAGGATCCCACCAATTCAGGTTATACCTTAACCATGACCAATACAATTATTCAAAACCAGGCAAGGTATGGTGTTTTTATTTATTCAGGAGCAAAGGTAAAAGCTGAAAATTGCATCATTTCAAAAAATGGTACTCATGCATTATTGGTTTTAGAAGGAGGAGATTTTAATTTCAACCAATGTGATCTTTTGGGCTATGGATCTTCGCCCAATCCAGCGGTGGGTATCAGTAATTTTTTCACCAATTATCAAACCGCTACCACCAATGTTGGATCAATTAATGAAGGTGTACTTTATAATTGCGTTGTTTCTGGAAATTTGGCTACTGAATTGGCAATAGACACAATTCAATTAACCGGTGTCACCCTCAATTTTGATTTTAAAAATTGCTTGATAAAATCAGAAACGGTTCAAACTGATTCCTTTTATCAGTCCATAATTTGGAACAATAACCCATTATTTACCGATCCATCCATTTATGATTTTTCATTTTTAGAGAACTCTCCGTTAAACGGAAATGGATTTGCAACTTCTGTAATTACTGATATTTTTGGTAATCCGCGAAATAATCCGCCTGATGTTGGCGCTATAGAAATAAACTAATGATGAAAATTGTTATTCCTTTTTTACTTATTGTATTGTTGTATTCTTGTCAAAGTAATCAGACTGAAAGCAAGCCAATTGTTCAAACTTCAAAACAAAATTTACCCGTTATTCCAAAATCAATTGTATTGTTTGGTGAAAAAATTTCGTTGGAAGACGAAGATATCAGGGAACGATTGGATCGAGAAATTATGGCAAATGCCTATTTCCAAAGTCAGACTATCTTAAATATGAAGCGTTCAGCGCGCTATTTTCCTGTTATCGAACCAATTTTAAAGCAGCAAAGCATTCCCAATGATTTTAAGTACTTACCGGTAATTGAAAGCAATTTAGCTAATGTTACTTCTCCAGCAGGTGCAAAAGGCTATTGGCAATTTATGCCTGATACGGGGCGAGAATTCAGTTTGATCATTGATGACGAGGTGGATGAGAGATACAATTTAGAAAAATCAACCGCTGCAGCATGTCGCTATCTTAAAAATGCAAAAGATTCCGTTGGTTCTTGGATCTTGGCAACTGCCGCTTATAATCGGGGGATTGCTGGTGTTAAATCAGATATGGCATGGCAAGAGGCAACGCATTATTTTGATATGGATTTGAATAGTGAAACGGCTCGTTATGTTTTGCGCTTAATTGCAGTGAAATTAATTATGGAAAATCCAGAAAAATATGGGTTTGATCCAAAAACTATTGAATGGTATAAACCTTTTTCATGTGAACGTGTTTCAGTATCAAGTCCAATTGAGAATTTAGCTCAATGGGCAAAAGGAAAAGGAATTAATTACAAAATATTGGTTAAATTAAACCCTTGGATTTTATCAAATAAATTAACAAAAAATATGGGTTCCCTTGAAATTCTAATTCCAAGCAAGAACGTGAACTTAAAACCTTATGCAGCATACTCCAATTGAAATTGAACCTGAGGAATATATAGAAGTTTTTGGTGCTCGCGAACATAATCTACAAAACATTGATATTTCCATTCCTAGAAATCAATTAGTTGTTTTTACGGGTCTGAGTGGAAGCGGTAAATCATCACTGGCATTCGATACTATTTTTGCCGAAGGTCAACGCCGTTATTTGGAAACGTTTTCCGCTTATGCGCGCCAATTTTTAGGCGGATTAGAACGTCCGGATGTCGATAAAATTGATGGATTAAGTCCAGTTATTGCCATTGAACAAAAAACGGTTTCACGTTCCCCGCGTTCAACAGTTGGTACGATTACTGAAATTTATGACTTTCTGCGATTACTTTACGCTCGAGCTGGAACTGCTTTTTCCTATGAAACGAATGAAGAAATGGTCAAGTATTCTGATGAGCAAATTGTAGATTTAATCATTGAAGCATACGATGGCAAAAAAGTGATCTTTCTTGCACCAAAAGTGAAAGGAAGAAAAGGACATTACCGCGAATTGTTCGAACAGATTCAGCGCCAAGGATTTACAAAGGTACGCGTAGATGGCGTACTTCAGGAAATTACCAAAGGAATGAAGTTGGATCGCTACAAAATCCATGATATTGAAATGGTTGTTGATCGATTATTAATTGATTCCAAAGACAGAAAACGTTTGTATGAATCAGTTGTAACAGCAATGAAACATGGTGGAAAGGCAATGATGATTATGGATTTTGAAACTTCTGAGGTACGTCATTTTAGTCGCAGTTTGATGTGTCCAACGAGTGGAATTAGTTATCCAGACCCTGAACCAAATTTATTTTCCTTTAATTCACCTTACGGTGCTTGTCCAACGTGCAGTGGGTTAGGGGAGGTTACCGAAGCGGATATTGATAAAATTATCCCAAATACTGCGCTTTCTGTAAAAAAAGGTGCACTTGCTCCATTGGGTGAATATAAGCGCTCGTGGTTTTTCGATAAAATTGATTCTTTTTTACAATTCTACGAATATTCAATTAATACTCCTCTTTCTGATATTTCAGAAGATGTTTTAAAAATTCTATTGTATGGCAACGAGGACATGGAATACCGTGGTAAAGGACCTCAGTTTAAATTCGAAGGGATCATTAATTTTATGTCGCGTCATGCGGAGGAAAGTACTGCCGGAATTCAGCGTTGGGCACAGAGTTTTATGAATAAAAAATTGTGTCCCGAATGTTTTGGAACGCGCCTCAGAAAAGAAGCTCATTTTATTCGAATCGGAAATAAACACTTGGGCGAATTGGCTGCTATGGATTTGAGTGAATTAGCGGTTTGGTTTCAAACTGTTGAAAATCATTTTTCGGCGGCACAACTACAAATTGCAGAGGAAATTCTAAAGGAAATTAAATCACGTTTAACTTTTATGCTCGACGTAGGTCTAAACTATTTGACTTTACATCGATCGGCTAGAAGTTTGTCAGGAGGCGAAGCGCAACGAATTAGATTGGCCACACAAATCGGAAGTGAATTGATGAATGTTGTGTATGTGTTGGATGAGCCTTCCATTGGTTTGCATCAAAGAGATAATACTCGCTTGATTCGATCCTTGCAGAAATTAAGGGATACAGGAAATTCAGTGATTGTTGTGGAGCATGACAAGGAAATGATTGAATCTGCTGATTGGGTAGTGGAAATTGGACCAGGAGCTGGAAAACACGGTGGGAAAATCATTCAAGTGGCAAAACCTCACTTATTAGATGCTACTAATTCACCAACAGCTGCTTACTTGAGAGGAGTTAAATGCATTGAAATCCCAAAGAAACGACGCAAAGGAAACGGTTCTTTTATTGAACTGAAAGGAGCAATTGGTCATAATTTAAAAAATGTTAGTGTGTCCATTCCGTTGGGAACGTTAACTTGTGTAACTGGTGTTTCAGGAAGTGGGAAATCGTCACTTATCACCAATACATTACTACCAATTCTCATGCATTACGTGTATGATAGCGTAAAGAAACCGCTAGAATATAAATCCGTCCATGGATTGGAGCATATTGATAAAGTAATAGAAATTGATCAAAGTCCAATTGGTAGAACCCCACGGTCTAATCCGGCGACGTATACCAAGGTTTTTGATGAGATTCGATCCTTGTTTGCATCTTTGCCAGAAGCGCAAATTAGAGGGTATAAACCTGGTCGGTTTTCGTTCAATGTAGCAGGAGGAAAGTGTGAAACGTGCAATGGGGGAGGGTTGAAGCAAATCGAAATGAATTTTCTGCCCGATGTGTATGTTGAATGTGATATGTGTCAGGGAAAGCGCTATAATCGTGAAACGCTAGAAGTTCGGTTCAAAGGAAAATCCATTTCGGATGTATTGAATATGACCGTGGAGGAAGCTGTGCCATTTTTTGAATCGATTCCTAAAATTTATCGAGTTTTACAAACGCTTTATTCGGTTGGATTGGGCTACATTACCATAGGACAACCATCTACGACCTTATCTGGTGGAGAAGCGCAACGCATAAAATTGGCTGCTGAACTAGCGAAAAAAAGTACCGGTAAAACCAT
The DNA here is from genome assembly GCA_044377675.1 of Crocinitomicaceae bacterium. Taxonomy (GTDB): domain Bacteria; phylum Bacteroidota; class Bacteroidia; order Flavobacteriales_D; family Crocinitomicaceae; genus UBA952. The sequence goes on along the minus strand of JBILYP010000002.1, from coordinate 21,844 downwards.
CTATTTATTGGATGAACCGTCGACCGGATTGCATTTTGAAGATATCAGTATGTTGCTGGATGTACTTCAACGATTGGTGGAAGAAGGAAATACGGTTTTGGTAATCGAACACAATTTGGATGTGGTCAAAGTGGCTGATTATGTTATTGATTTAGGTCCGGAAGGAGGTAAGTTTGGTGGTGAAATCATTGCCAAAGGAACTCCGGAAGAATTGGTAAAGAAATTCAAAAATACCTCCCACACAGCCCATTATTTGGAACAAGAGTTACTTCTAGGCAAAAATCAATCAAACAAATAAATATACTTTCGAAAAGCAAAAATTCGATTGCGTTGAGAATTGGTTATTTCCTCCAGTATCCCCATTTTCTCTAAATCAGCGATTAATTTGTAGGATGTAACATTCGATTTACCGATTAATTCTTCAACCTTGGTTACATCGATGATTGGATGCGTATACAAGAAATTGAGAATGATCAAGGCGTCATCAGCTCTACCTTTTAATGTTTTGATTTCAATTTCAACTTCTTGTTTCAATTTCAAAATGGCATCTAGGGTATTCACTCCTTGTTGAGCCGTTTCAATAATTCCAGCTAGAAAAAACTTCAACCATTGCACCAAATCATTATTCAGACGGGCGCGCATGAGATTGTCGTAATACAACATACGATGTTTTTCAAAAAAATCAGACAGGTATAGAACAGGCTGTTTCAGAATGTTCTTGTTAACCAAGTACAATGTAATTAAAAGTCTTCCTACGCGACCATTTCCATCCAAAAAGGGGTGAATGGTTTCAAATTGATAATGAATAATTCCAATTTTCAGTAAATCCGGTAAATGATTAAGTTCATCGTTGGCAAATTGTTCCAAATCAGACATCAGATTACCAATCGCAGTATGCACGGGGGGAACAAATACGGCATCAGCTAAAGTCGCACCACCAATCCAATTTTGTGATTTTCTGAATTCACCGGGTTGTTTGGTGTTTCCTCGAACTCCAGTTAAAAGCGTTTTGTGCGTTTTTCGTATGAGTCTTGAAGAGAATGGTAACTCTTTCAGCATTTCAACGGCCTGATTCATTGCTTGGATGTAGTTTTGAACTTCTTCCCAATCATTTCGTTTTTCATTAGAAACCTCTGCTTCACGCAAAAAAGATTCTTCTACATTGGTTTGCGTTCCTTCAATTTTTGAGGATAAGGTGGCTTCCTTGGCTATGTGCATTTGAATGAACAAATCAATGTTTACGTAATTGGAATACATATCCAATCGGCCAATGTATCTATCTGCTTTACTGAGAAGGTTCATTAATTCCAAGTCAGTCACATTCCACGTGCGATTGATGTTTCCGGGCTCGAAACTTGAATAATATCCTTGGCTAATGTATTTTCCTGCTTGAAATTGATCCATGATTTTTTTCCTTAACTAAAATATTCCTTAGTTAACAAAAATACTAAAAAACTTAAATAAAAATACCTTATTTAATAAAAATACATAAAAACTTAATTAGTGATTGATTTAGTTAAGCTTTTCTTAATCCAAATACAAGACCCTTCCTTTTTCATAATCAACCGTATATCCAAATTGATACATTTGAGAATTTCCAACAGGTAATGTTAGTTTCCAAGTAATTATGCCTGTTTCCTCATTCAATTCTCCAGCTAAAAGGTCATTTCGCTTTACTTTGATCTCATTGTTTGTACTGATTGGAAATTGATCTTTCACGATTATTGGAATTAGCGCTCCACCATTGTTTCTGATTTTAATTTCCCACGTTGCGTCATATTTTTGACGCGAACCTAATACCTTATTACTGCTTTTGTCCTTCACTTTTGTTCGTTCAATATTGATTTTCGAATCTTTTCCAAACGAAAATGAAAGCGTGTCTTTCGTTGAATTGATATCGATGTATGATTTTCCGATGTACGTTCCATCAAAATAAATATTGGACTCACCACTTAATAAATTCAATTTTTCCCAACCCGTTACTTGTGCGGCTAAAAATACAGCTGGATCAATTTTGGGAGCAGTATGGTATTCATAATCTGCTTTCAGTTCAAAATTGTCTATTTGCACTCTATGGTCCATTCCATCTGTCGGAATGGTCATTTTAGATTGAATACGGTATTCAACACGCAAGTCTTTTTTCACAACTTCGGTTTGTGCATAGTTCGCTTTTTCTTTTACTTTGACTCCATCTATAAATAGATAATTATCTCTCCCTCTACTTCCTCTAATTTGAACTTGCTCTAGGTTTTTTTCTTGTGCATTAATTATAAAAACCCCACCCGTAATTACTCTAATACTATCCGCTCTTCCTTCAAAGTCCAAATTGTAGGTTCCGTTTCCATTTGCCCATCCTGAATTCAATACGAGTTCATCTGATTTCATGAAAAACTTGATATAGGGAGACTGAATGGCAACCGTTTGTGGTGCATATCCAACAAAGGATGCGACGAGGTATTTTTCATTTTTCGGAACAGTTACCGTGAATTTACCATCCACGTCGGTTACTACACCAATAGTTGGGTTTGAAGGAAAAGATACTTTGGTAAACGGCATTGCCTCGCCGGTAGATGCATCAATCACTTCTCCTGTTACTTTCTCTCCAGAATAATCTATTTCAGGCAATACCCTGGTTCGTTGTTGGGTTGCTTGTCTGTAATTATTATAATAGATATACCACGGTTGCAATTCAGGTTCTTTGGAATTTTCATAGGGATCGTTGGTGGATAATACCATATCTACATTTTTCCATTCAATTCCGGTGTTTTGTGAAACCAAAGCTTTTGCCTCCAATTTGATGGGTTTCCCAATGCCTTCGCTGCGCATGTCATAATAGGGTTTCCAGCTTGCATTTGGACTTATGTAATTGAAAGTAAAAGTAGCTTCAGTTGCTTGTTCAACATCTACCTCTACAACAATTTCAGAATAGTTGATGACTGGTTTACTGCGTTGAGAAACAATTTCTTGCTCCAATTTATTTAGGTCTTTGGTTACCTTTTCCAACTCATCGCGAATTGCACTTTGACGCACCGTAATTTCTGTCAATTTTTGATGCATGAAAGTAAAAGCATCCTTTAACTCCGTCATTTTAATTCCTTCATTCAAGCCCTTTAATTCACGATTACGCATGATTAAATCTTTGTCCAAAGTAAGAATGTCAAATTCACTGCGCAAGTCATTTTCCTTTTTTTCTAAAATTTTTCGTTGGGAATTTAACTCATTCATTTTATCATTCGATATGCGAATATCTTCATAGTTTTTTCGTGTACGAACGGATAGAATGGTTAAATCTCCAGTAGCTTTTACCTGAACCGTATTCGCGTCTAAAAAATCGGTGAGTTTAGTAAAAATCAATTCCTGTTTGCCTTTGCTCAAGCTTTTTTTTGCCTGATGTTCAACCTGCGCTCCCAAGAAGAAAACGGTTACTTTGGATAAATCCGATGAAATAGCAACTTCTTTTTGTCCAAAAATCGTAAACCAAAAAAAGAAGGAAAGTATTAAAAATGTTATTCTTAGCATAATTTTATTCTAAATAGAGTGTATATCCTTTTTGATAATCAACTGAATAGCCAAATTGTAGATTTTGACTACCACCCAATGGTAAATTCAGATTCCAAACTAAAATGCCCGTTTTTTCTGTTAATTGAGCCGTTCTGAATTCACCGTGTTTCACTTTAATATCATTGTTTGTACTTATTGGAAATTGATCTTTTACAATAATTGGAATAGAAGCTCCTCCGTTGTTTCGAATTCGGATTTCCCAAGTCACCTCATATTTTTGGCGCGAACCAAATACTTTATTGCTGCTCTTATCTTTTACCTTTGTTCGTTCAACAATTACTTTTGCATCTTTCCCAAAAGAGAACGATAAAGTGTCTTTAGTTGAATTTACATCAATGTAGGATTTTCCGATATAGGTTCCATCAAAATAAATATTGGATTCCCCGCTCAATAAATTCAGTTTTTCCCATCCGGTAACTTGAGCTGCTAAAAATACGGAAGGGTCAATTTTTGGAGCCGTGTGGTATTCGTAAGAAGCATTTAAATCAAAATTTGCAATTTGAACTCGGTGATCCATTCCATCCGTTGGAACCGTCATTTTCGATTGAATTTGGTATTCCATTCTCAAATCTTTCTTCACCACATTACTTTGTGCATATTGCGCTTTTTTATCTTCTGCTTTTCCATCCTCATCGTAGGCAGAAGCGTAGGCTTTATTGCTGCTTTTGTATTTGCGTTTTTTTCCAGAAGTGATAATTACATTTGTACTTCTTAGCGGTAAACGTGATATTTCTTCTCTCGTAATCGTTTGATTATAGCTTAATTTATCTTGTAACACTGCCACTTCCTCCAATTCTATGTCGTTTGCTACCAGAAAAAATTTCAAATACGGAGCATTGATGGATAGGGTAGAAGATTGATACCCAACAAACGAAGCAATAATTTGCTTTTCATTACGTGGAACTGATACGCTAAATTTTCCATCTACATCTGTTATCACTCCAATGGTTGGATTTGAAGGAAAGGACACTTTCGTAAACGGCATCGGTTCGCCAGTATTCGCATCAATTACTTCTCCTTGAATTTTTTCTCCGGAATAATCCACGGTTGGCAAATTGCGTTGCGTTTGGTATTTCTGCTGCGGATAATTGTTGTAATTGATGTACCACGGAGCAACTACCGGCTCTTTAGAGTTTTCATACGGATCGTTTGTAGATAAAACCATATCCACATTTTTCCATTCGATTCCTGTGTTTTGTGAAACCAAGGCTTTAGCTTCCAATTTAATTGGTTTGCCGATTCCATCGCTTCGCATGTCGTAATAAGGTTTCCAAGATGCGTTTGGAGAAATGTAATTGAAGAAGAATGAAGCATCGGTTTCTTTTTCTACATCAATTTCTACAATGATTTCCGAGTAATTAATAACTGGTTTGCTGCGTTGAGAAAGAATTTCTTGCTCCAATTTGTTCATTTCTTTGGTCAACTTCTCCAATTCATCGTAGATGGCACTTTCGCGAACGGTAATTTCGTTCATTTTTTGGTGCATAAAAGCATAAGCTTCTTTCAGCTCAATCATGCTGATTCCTTTGTCTTGACCTTTAAGATCACGGTTTCGCATCAATAATTCTTTGTCTAGTTCCAGAATTTCAAATTCGTCGCGCAAAGCAATTTCTTTTTTCTCCAGAGTCAATCTTTGCGCGTTCAACGCTTCAATTTTATCGTTAGAAATGCGAATGTCCTCGAAATTTTTTCGTGAACGAACAGAAAGAATGGTTAAATCGCCGTTTGCTTTTACCTGAACGGTGTTGGGGTCCAGAAAATCAGTCAATTTGGTAAAAACCACTTCTTGTTTCCCTTTTTTCAGTTGTGAATTTGCTTGGTGTTCCACTTGTGCCCCCAAAAAGAATACGGTAACTTTTTTCAGGTCGGAAGTTAGCGGAACTTCTTTTTCTTTTTGAGCAAACAAAGTCGATGAGATCAATAAAACGGCGCCGATGAGGTTATTTTTCATAGGTTAAAACTAATGTTTATATTTCTTTCTAAGGTTTTTTCATTCAAAATACGGGATTCATACAATGCAGATGAATAAACGTTCAAAATTCCATAAAATTGGAGGGTAAGATTGCTTTGTGTTACTAGATTCAATTGCTAATGAAAATTCTTCATATATTTACATATAACTCACAATTTAAAATCGCATGAAAGCAACATTATTTTTTTTATTATTTTTAGTTCAGTCGCTGTGTTTTGCTCAATTAGCCTCGTGGAACAATGGCAGTTTTAAAGAATTGGATAAGAAGTCTAGCAATAACCTGAAAATGTGGAATGAGGGAAATCAGTTTAACTATGAAGAAGTTTCACGAAATCAAAATACGAATGGTGAAGTTGAAGTGATTTTGAATGATTTAAATGGTCGTTCAGGAATGCAGGTGCGATTAACCAATAATACGAGTTATTGGAAGTATCAAAAAGATGCGAATTGGATAGTTTTGTATGCAGGATCTTGGAGTGTAAAACCTTCTTTTGATGCATCCCAAAAAACATTAGCTTCTTGGAACAATGGCAGTTTTAAAGAATTAGATAAGAATTCTGGCAATAACCTGAAAATGTGGAATGAGGGAAATCAGTTTAACTATGAGGAAGTTTCACGAAATCAAAATGCAAATGGTGATATTGAAGTGATATTGAATGATTTAAATGGTCGTTCAGGAATGCAGGTTCGATTAACCAATAATACGAGTTATTGGAAGTATCAAAAAGATGCGAATTGGATAGTTTTGTATGCAGGATCTTGGAGTATTATACCTTCTTTTGATGCACCCCAAAAAACATTAGCCTCGTGTTCGTATGATAATGGTTTTTGGGTATTAGCTACCACAAAGCAAAAAATAACTGGTATTGTGGATTGGGGACAGTATCCTAAATCGCAAACTACATTTAAAGATGGTATAAAGGATGGAAAAGAGCAAGGTTGGTATGGGGGAGATGAAAAATCTCAATTGAAATATGAAAGAAATTATATAAGTGGAAAGCTAATTGGATGGCAACGCTTTTATTCAGAATCTGGAAAATTAATTGGAGAATCTAATTTGATTGATGGAAATGGTTCAATTCGTGTAAAATATGAAAATGGTAATTTAAAGTGGGAAGAAAATTATATTAATGGCCTTTCTCATGGTTCTCATAAAGAATGGTTAGAAAATGGAACTTTGATTTGGGAAAGTTTTTGGAAAAATGGAAAGGAAGAAGGGCTTTGGCGTCAATGGTTTGAAGATGGAAAACTATCATATGAGAGTAATTATAAAGATGGGAATGTAATAGTTTCGCGTGATTGGCATCCAAATGGAAAAATAGCATATGAGAGTAATTATAAAGATGGGAATGTAATAGTTTCGCGTAGTTGGCATCCAAATGGTAAACGAAAATATGAAGCTTATTTTAATAATGACCAAATCATTTCTGAGAAATGCTGGGACATTAATGGAAAGGTTGATAATTGTCCTTCAGATTATTGATATTTTCAAGTAGTTGTAGTTAAATATTTTGCAAACTTCATATTTACAAAAAAGATTTGAAGGATAAATATCTAGTAGATTTTGGTTTATAATATTTTAAATGACTTTGTTTCATCAAAACTCTTCTTACTTAACTTTTCAGGAAAACCTCATATTAGTGAAACAAATTCAAGAATTATATCAAAAGAAGTTTATATTATTTCAGTTATCAGAACGCCATTGGTTTGATTATTAGGTCTTTGGGAGAAGTTGTATAATCCTAATTTTAAACCCGTCGAATTCGACGGGTTTAGAAAAGAAGCTGGATTGAATAGTTTTGTGTTAACTCCAAAAAAATGGATTCAATCTACCAATGCCATTGTAATTGTTTCAACTTCAGGAAGATACGGTGGAACGTTTGCTCATAAAGATATAGCATTTGAATTTGCCAGTTGGATTTCAATAGAATTCAAACTCTATTTGATCAAAGAATTCCAACGTCTCAAAGAAGCAGAAGCAAATCAGCTTAACATTCGATGGTCTGTTCAACGAACCATCGCGAAAATAAACTACAAAATTCACACAGATGCCATTAAAGAACCCTTCGACTTCACTGAAGTTTTGCTCTGGGTTCATTTAATACCGAGTTCCTTAATCAAAGAGCAAGCTTCAATGATTTATGCCAATGAAGCAGATTTGCTAAATGTTGCGCTATTCGGAATGACTGCTCAACAATTTAAAGAGCAAAATTCATCGTTTGAGGGAAATATGCGCGATCAGGCTACCTTGGAGCAATTGGTTGTGTTGAGTAATATGGAAAGTATAAATGCGCTGCTCATTCAACAAGGCTTGACATCGGTAGATCGAATATTACAACTCAATCAAGTGGCGATAATGCGGATGAAATCGCTTGTTTCGTTGAAGAAACCGAAATTAGAAGGAAGTTGAAATCAATCTTTTTTCCTTGACTCAAATTTCAACGCACACCAGTTTTCTTCTGATTTTTGGGAGATAAAAGTCAGTCCTACTTCTCCTGCAGCTTGTTTTAAATCTTCTACATCCGAATTGAAAAATCCTCTTAGAAATAAAATTCCGTTTGGTTTTAACTTATTTGAATAGGAGGGGAGTTGTCGCAAAAAAAAATTGGACTAATATCAGTAAACCACCTAAAAATGATCAAAAAAAAACTGCCTTTGATTTCAAAGGCAGTTTTATAAAAATAGTTGGTCTTAGTTCTTTTTAGAAGAGCAACAAGACTTAGTTTCTGTTTTTGCAGGACAAGATTTTGCTTCTGTTGATGAACAACAAGCCTTTTTCTTTTTTTTCTTTTTCTTGTCGTCATCGTTTAATACAACAGTTGCTCCGTTATTTGCTGCAACTGCTGTTGAAATCATTGATCCAGAATAAATGGTCAATGCTAAAACTAAAAATAATTTTTTCATAGTGCTAAATTTTATATAAAGGTAATAAAAAAATAATTGGCTTTTAAAAAAATGAAAAATTAATAAAAAAATCCACTATATTTGCTCCCGATAAACGAAATGGCCTTGTGGCGCAACTGAATAGCGCACCTGATTACGGCTCAGGAGGTTTCAGGTTTGAATCCTGACAAGGTCACAAAAAGAACCTCGACTTTAAAAAAAAGTCGAGGTTTTCATTTTACAATGTGTTCAAAACTCATTTTGATAAGCGATGGTAAATGAAAAATCGAGAACAGCGTTAGCAGTTCGGAGTTCTATGCTTGTAATGAACAATACTTTAGGATATGAAATCCTGACAAGGTCACAAAATAAATAACCCAGTATGAACGTGCTGGTTTTTTTCATTTAATACAAATGCAAGGTTATCAACAATCTCTCCTTAGCTTTGCACAAAAAATATTTCTATGACATTTCGCGATTTAAATTTGAAGAAACCACTTTGGAATGCATTGGATGATTTAGGTTATAATACGCCAACAACCATTCAGTCGACAGGTTTCAACGTGATGTTATCCGGAAAGGACACCATTGGAATTGCGCAAACAGGAACGGGTAAGACTTTAGCCTACTTGCTACCGTGTTTGTGTATGTGGGAATTTTCAAAAGAACCTCACCCTCAAATTTTGATAATTGTGCCTACAAGGGAATTAGTTGCACAGGTGGTGAGTGAAGCGGAGAAGTTATCAAAGTATATGAATGTGGCTGTTGGGGGTGTATATGGCGGAACTAATATGAACACGCAGGCCTCAATGGTCTTACAAGGATTAGATATTCTTATTGGGACACCAGGGCGTATTTTAGATTTAGCAAAAAGTGGTTCTTTGCAATTGAAGCATGTCAAAAAAGTGGTAATTGATGAGGTAGATGAAACACTTAGTTTAGGATTTAGACCGCAACTATTGAATATATTTGAATTTTTACCCACCAAAAGGCAGCAAATGGTTTTTTCGGCAACGCTATCGGAAGAAGTATCGTTGTTTTTGGATGATTATTTGATTGCACCCGTCCGAGTTGAAGCAGCACGTGCTGGATTACCAATTGATAAAATTGATCAAACGGGCTACCGCGTACCCAATTTCCTTTCCAAAGTGGCTTTATTGCGACACATCATTCAACAAACTGAAGCTAACTCAAAAATTTTAGTATTTGTTTCTTCTCGTACTTTAGCCGATGTATTGTTTGAAGAAATTGAAGCGAGTTTTGCAGATACTATAGGTATCATTCACTCCAATAAAAGTCAGAATTTCCGCTTCGAGGCAGTTCAGAAATTTCAAACGGGTGAAATTCGTGTATTGATTGCAACAGATTTAATAGCACGTGGAATTGATGTTACAGACGTTTCTCATGTAATCAATTTTGATATTCCAGAAAGTCCAGAAAATTATATTCACCGGATTGGTCGAACGGGAAGGGCCGATAAAAACGGTATTGCGATTACTTTTGTGACCAAAAAAGACGAATCAGCTCTACTGGCTATTCAAGAACTCATGCAACAGCAACTTTTATTCACGAAAGTACCAGATGATATTGCATTTACAAACGAACTATTGGAATTTGAGAAATCAAAAGTGGCTATTCCAGGTAAAGCCATCAAATCACCTTCAAACGAAAATAGAGGACTTTCTTTTCATGAGAAAAAAGCGAAAAACAAAAAAGTAAACGTGCGTTACGACCATAAAAAAGCCATGCACGAAAAATATGGTAAGCCCAAGAAAAAGCGACAGAAGTAAGCCTTATTAGAATTTTATTCGTGTTACCGCATGGACGAGCTTGCGTAAAAACTAAATCGTTATTAGTTTATTCGAAATTAACCGATATTTGTATTTCAAAATTAAAACATGCATTCAATAAAAGTAATTTTTGGTTTGGTTTTTCTACTCATTATCCTTTATTCTTGTAGTATTCAAAAAAGATATCATCGAAATGGATTTACTGTGAATTGGAATAAAACTCAAACAATTCATAAAAAACAGAAACAGTCCGTAGTTGAAAGAAAATCAGGTGGCACTGCTGATAGAAAAGCTATTGATTTAAACAGACCATTTTATTCCTATGAGCTCAATGCAGAGAAAATAAACAAGGACGAACAGCAAATATTGAATATTCTGGAAGGAATACCTAAGTTGGATTTAGTCGAAAGCGCTCTAAAAAATCCCAACTCAGAAAAGGTTAAAATCGAAAAGTTATATGTTCCTATTTTACAGAGTAAAGCTATCGTGCAAAGAATTTCATCCGATAGACTAAAACAAGTTAAAAAGACAAATCCTAAAAGCTTTGAAGGAGCAAGTAGATCCCTAGGTATTGCTGGTATATTTTTATTAATTGGATTGGTTATTGGCGTAATTGGAGCTCTACTTTCTATAGAAATTCTTGGTTTGATAGCCTTTATTTTTATGGGTATTTCAGGATTGTTTTTTATGCTTTTTATTTTTGAGGGTTTATTGACCATTTTAACCTTTGGAATGCTCTAAAAAAAAGAGGTGGTAATAGCTATTTTTTTGATGTGACATTTTGACAGTCTTTGATTATTGTGTATTTTTGTAGGCTACAAAAGTAATATGGAACACAATCACAATAAAGTTATAGACGAAGGAAGGCAAGGAGAAGCACTACAACTAGATAACGCCAATGTATCGGGCAAAAAACTATACGTGGAAAGTTACGGTTGTCAAATGAATTTTTCGGACAGCGAGGTGGTTGCTTCAATCATGACAAATAACGGGTATTCAACTACACGAAACATTGATGAGGCAGATGTAGTTCTGATAAATACATGCTCCATTCGTGACAATGCAGAACAACGTGTTCGAAATAGATTAACGGAATTTAAACACCGCAAAGAACAAAATCCAGATTTGGTTGTCGGAATTTTGGGGTGTATGGCCGAAAGATTGAAAAAATCCCTTTTAGAAGAAGAAAAGCTAGTAGATCTAGTGGCTGGTCCTGATGCTTATCGCGATTTACCTAATCTCGTTGAAGAAGTGGGAACTGGTCAAAGAGCGGTAAATGTTCTCTTATCACGTGATGAAACGTATGCTGATATTTCGCCCGTTAGGTTGGATCAAGGAGGTATTTCAGCTTTCGTTACAATCATGCGTGGTTGCGATAATATGTGTTCATTTTGCGTTGTTCCATTTACTCGAGGTAGAGAAAGATCAAGAGATCCTCTTACAATAATCGAAGAATGTAAAGATTTATTAAGTAAAGGATATAGAGAAGTAACACTTCTTGGGCAAAATGTAGATAGTTACCGCTGGAATCTAACATCAAAAGGTGAAGTGAAAGATGCGAATCAACCTACCACTAATTTTGCTCAATTAATGGAAATGGTAGCCTTGGTTTCTCCTGATTTACGCATCCGTTTTAGCACATCTCATCCCAAAGATATGACAGATGACGTTTTAGAAATTATGGCCAAGTACGAAAATATTTGTCCGTATATTCATTTACCCGTTCAGTCAGGTAATTCGGCTGTTTTGGAACGAATGAATAGAGGATATTCGAGGGAATGGTATTTGGATCGAATTGCTTCAATTCACCGACTGATACCAAATTGTGCAATATCAACCGATATTATTACAGGGTTTTGTGGTGAAACCGATGAAGAACATGCAGAAACAATTTCATTGATGGAACAAGTGCAATTTGATTTTGCTTATATGTTTAAGTATTCAGAGCGTCCAAAAACATTGGCAGAACGAAGGTTTGAAGATGATGTTCCTGAAGAAGTAAAGGCAAAAAGATTGAATGATATTATTGAATTACAATTAAAACATTCAAGGTTATCTAACGATAAACAGATCGGGAAAACAGTCAAGGTATTGGTTGAAGGAACATCCAAACGTTCTGAGGATCATCTTTGTGGGCGAAACGGACAAAATGCTATGGTTGTTTTTCCGCGTGAAAACTATGAGAAAGGACAATATGTGATGGTTAAAATCACCAGTTGTACCTCTGCAACGTTAAGGGGTGAGGCTATTTCCATCTGTTGAAAACAAATGATATGAATGTAGTACAGATTAAACAGCGGTTTGGTATTATTGGTAACGCTCCTTTGTTGAATCGTGCCTTGGAAGTAGCGATGCAGGTTGCTCCAACTGATATTTCTGTCTTGGTAACCGGAGAAAGTGGAACCGGTAAAGAGATAATCCCTCAAGTTATCCATCAATTGAGCTCAAGAAAACACGGTGAATATATTGCTGTGAACTGCGGAGCTATTCCTGAAGGAACGATTGACTCAGAATTATTTGGTCATGAAAAAGGATCATTTACGGGGGCTGCTGGTAGTAGACAAGGTTATTTTGAAGTGGCGAATGGCGGAACGATTTTTTTAGACGAAGTTGCTGAATTACCCATGCAAACACAAGTTAGATTGTTGCGCGTGTTGGAAACCGGCGAATTTATTCGTGTGGGGTCATCAAAAGTGATAAAAACAAACGTACGAGTCGTTGCTGCTACCAATGAGAATATGAACCAAGCAATTGCTTCGGGTAAGTTTCGAGAGGATTTATATTATCGCTTGAATACTGTTCCAATTTCACTTCCACCTTTACGTCAACGAAAAGAAGATATTCATTTGTTATTCAGAAAGTTCTCTAGTGATTTTGCTGATAAATATCGGATGCCATCGATTCGCTTAAAGGAAGATGCAGTGGCGCTTGTGCAACAGTATACATGGCCCGGAAATATTCGTCAGCTGCGTAATTTAGTCGAGCAAATCTCAGTAATTGAGACTGAAAGAGAGTTGGATGCCTCGGTTTTGATCAATTATTTACCGGCACCATCTGAAAAAATGCCTGCAATGGTTGGTGGTAAGGAACAAGAAAGTTTTTCGGAAAGGGAAATCATGTACAAATTTCTTTTTGACATGAAAAAGGATCTTACAGATCTCAAAAAATTGGTACTTGAATTAGTTGGTCAGGGAGGCTCGTTTTCTTTAAATGGAGATCAAACAGCAGTTGTTAATCGGATTTATGATGAGGTTAATCGCGGGACAATTCAACCAGCACGTTTTTTACCGAGTGCAGTCGATTCAAATTTTGCTGATGTTCAGATTCATAGACCAACAGAATCGTTTGAGTCACACGAAGAAATAGAAGAATCACTTTCGTTAGAAGATCGGGAAAAGGAGCTTATTCAAAAAGCGCTAGAAAAACATAGGGGAAAAAGAAAATATGCCGCGTTGGAGCTAGGTATTTCAGAAAGAACTTTGTATCGAAAAATTAAGGAATTCAATATGGCGGAATGAAAAATATAATTCTGTTTATTTCATTGTTATGGGTTCTAACTTCTTGTTGGCCATACAGCGTTTCGCTTAGAGATACCGGGTCGATGCCGCCAGAATGGAAGACATTTACTGTAAAAACAATTGAAAGCAATGCAGCAAATGCACCCCTTAGCTATGCACCGAATTTATCCGAATCAATTAAAGATGGTATTCAAAATAATACGCGCTTATTATTGAATACAAAACCAGGAAAAGGAGAGGTCAATATAGAAGGTGTAATAACTAATTATACAGTTGTTCCTGTAGCCTTGCAGCAAGGTGATAATGCAGCTAAAAATAGACTTTCCATTACGGCGCAATTTAGTATCTTTATCACAGCTCCGAAAGAACAAACCATGAAATTAACTGCTACGCGTTTTGTTGATTATGATTCAAACACAGATTTGGCGAGTTCTGAAAATAGCTTGTTGGAGCAAATCAATGAGCAAATTGTTCAAGATGTTATTAATAAACTATTAGCGAATTGGTAATGTTGAATTGGGATCAAATAGCACAGCGAATTCAAAACCCTACTCTTTCCAAGGGGACAGATTTGGTTGAATTGAAAGAATTGTGCGTTAAATACCCCTATTCTCAGGTGTTTCCGTTGGTTTATCTAAAGGCAATTTCAGATGAAAAACACATTCACTTCGAAGAAGAATTGGAGAATTTTGCCTATCGAATTACTGATCGAGTTCAATTATATGATTTACTTAATAATCATTCGGAAAAAAGCACTGACGAAATTTTAGTCGAGGATTCTAAGCAGGAAGAAACGATTCAACCAGCAGAAATTGCCTTAGATTTGCTCGAAGATATTGAGCCAAAAAGTGACGTTGAATCTCCAATCGAAGAAATACCAGTTGCTTTAGTTGAAAATAGCTCATTCAAGACAGAAAACGAAGCCGATTTGGCTGAAACGGATATTCAATCACCATCAATTGATTTTATTTTAAATCCGGAGAAAGTTGATTCGGATCCTGAAATGGATGCGTTGGAAAAACAAATAATGGCCTCCAGTTTGAGCGCAAATTTCCAATTGGAGGTTGTAGAGGAAAAGGATACATTAGCCAGTGAAATTGCATTTGATTTATCAATAGTAAATCAAACCATTGATGAAGAGGAAATAGAGATTAAAGAAACTGGCTCAAGACAAAGTTCATCGATCAATTTTGAACAACCTCGGACGTTTACCAATTGGCTTAAAATAAATGAAACTTTTTCAGAAGGTAGCATCGATGACATGAATGATTCTGAACCAGAATTAATCTACATTGAATTTGATAAACCGAAACGAGAATTTTTCTCTCCAGCAAAAATTGCCAAGGAGAGTTTAAGTGAAGAAACATTGCCTGTCAGTGAAACTTTGGCTAAAATTTTTGAAATTCAAGGAAATATTCCAAAAGCAATTTATGTTTACGAACAATTAGGCTTGATTATTCCAGAAAAAAAGAGTTACTTTGCATCCCAAATAAGAAAATTAAAGAAAAAACTAAATTAAAACCAATGGATATCCTTTTTTCAATATTAATTATAGCAGCAAGTATACTGTTAATTTTAGTAGTTTATATTCAAAATCCAAAAGGTGGTGGCTTGAGTTCCGATTTTGGTGCGGCACAACAAATTGGAGGCGTTCAAAAAACAAACGATTTCATCGACAAAACAACCTGGTCTTTGGCTGCAATTATTATGGTTTCATCTATTTTCTTAACGATCCGTTCTAAATCGCCAGATCAAAAGAAAATTCAAGAACAACAACGTAAGGAGGCTGAAAAGCAACAAAAAGAACAAAAAGGTTCAAAACCGGCTGCAAAACCAGAAGCAAAACCGGCTAAGTAATAAGATTCATTTAATGCATTTTTAAACTGTCAGTATGTCATTCGTACTGACAGTTTTTTTTTGAGTTAACGCAAAATTGTCGTGAAAACTTGAATGGCATAAAATTCGACAAACACTAACCAATCAAAAAAAATTAATTATAAAATATGTCAGTAAAATTCAAACCTTTGGCAGATCGTGTTCTGATTGAAGCGGCGCCTGCAGAACAAAAAACAGCAAGTGGTCTTATCATCCCTGACACGGCTAAAGAAAAACCATTAAATGGAACTATTATAGCTGTTGGTATTGGAAAAAAAGATGAGCCTATGACAGTGAAAGTTGGTGATTCCGTTTTGTATGGTCAGTATTCAGGTACTGAAATCAAAATTGATGGAAAATCATATCTTATTATGAAAGAAGCTGATATCTACGGTGTATTTAATTAATTAACAATTTAAAAATATAGAAAAATGGCAAAAGATATTTATTTCGACGTTGAGGCGAGAGAAAAATTGAAAAAAGGGGTTGATTCATTAGCAAATGCTGTAAAAGTTACGCTTGGACCTAAAGGAAGAAATGTTGTAATTAGTAAAAAATTTGGTGCACCTTACGTTACTAAAGATGGAGTAACTGTTGCAAAAGAAATAGAATTAAGTGATCCTGTTGAAAATATGGGTGCTCAAATGGTTAAAGAGGTTGCTTCTAAAACCGCTGATATTGCAGGTGACGGAACAACTACGGCAACCGTTTTGGCTCAAGCGATAATTGGTGCTGGATTGAAAAATGTTGCTGCTGGAGCAAATCCAATGGATTTGAAAAGAGGAATTGATAAGGCTGTTGCTGAAGTAGTGAAAAACTTGAAAGCAATTTCTAAGGTTGTGGGTTCTGATAATGAAAAAATTCAACAAATTGCCTCAATATCAGCCAATAATGATGAGAAAATCGGAAAATTAATCGCTGAAGCAATGAAAGTGGTTGGTAAAGATGGTGTAATCACTGTTGAAGAAGCGAAAGGTACTGAAACTGAGGTGAAAACAGTGGAAGGAATGCAATTCGATAGAGGTTATTTATCTCCTTATTTCGTTACAAACACTGAGAAAATGATCACGGAAATGGAAAATCCGTTAATCTTAATCTGTGAGAAAAAAATATCTAGTATGAAAGAGTTACTTCCTATTTTAGAGCCAGTGGTTCAGAATGGTAAGTCTTTATTGATCATTGCTGAGGATGTTGATGGTGAAGCTCTAGGAACATTGGTTGTTAACCGATTGAGAGGTTCATTGAAAATCGCTGCAGTAAAAGCTCCAGGATTTGGTGACCGTAGAAAAGCAATGTTGGAAGATATCGCAATCCTAACTGGAGGACAAGTTATTTCAGAAGAAAGAGGAATGACTCTTGAAAATACAACGTTGGAAATGCTTGGAACTGCCGAAAAAATTGAAATTGATAAAGACAATACAACAGTTATCAATGGTAAAGGCAAGAAAGAGGATATCAAAGCACGTGTTGGTCAAATCAAATCTCAAATAGAATCAACTACTTCAGATTATGATAAAGAAAAATTACAAGAGCGTTTAGCTAAATTATCTGGTGGTGTTGCTGTTCTTTATGTAGGTGCTCCAACTGAAGTTGAAATGAAAGAGAAAAAAGACCGTGTAGATGACGCATTAGCTGCTACGAGAGCCGCAGTAGAAGAGGGTGTTGTTGCTGGTGGTGGAGTTGCTTTAATTCGCGCCATCGAAACATTGGATAAATTGAAAGGTGAGAACGAAGATGAAATGACTGGTATTGCAATTGTTAAACGTGCGGCAGAAGAGCCATTGCGTCAAATAATAGCAAATGCAGGAGGAGAAGGAGCTGTAATCGTTCAAAAAGTACGCGAAGGAAAAGGTGATTTTGGATACAATGCACGCACAGATAAATACGAAGATTTATTTAAAGCAGGAGTTATTGATCCAACTAAAGTTACGCGTATTGCAATAGAAAATGCAGCGTCAATTGCTTCCATGTTGTTAACAACTGAATGCGTTATTTCTGATCAACCAGAAGAATCAAACGCAGCTTCTGCAATGGCAGGAATGGGTGGTGGAATGCCTGGAATGATGTAATTTTGGATTTACAAGAGTCAATTTCGGTTGACTCTTTTCCCGTTTTTCTCTTCCCGATTATTTCGGATAGAAAAAAGCGTCAAATATAAAAAAATCCCGCTTCATTATGAAGCGGGATTTTTCTTTTTTATACCTGAATTTAATTCAGAACTATCTGCTTGTCTTTCGGATGTTTTACTTTATATCCAAAATCTAGAGTTTTAGAATCTTTGGATTTCAAATCAAAGCGCCATTCCACAATCCCAGTGCGTTCTTCGAGTGAACCGCCGGATAAAGCAAGAGCTTCAATCGTAATCTCTCCATTTTGAGTGATTGGAATTTGATCTAATACAACGATTTCAATTGGTGTAGCCTTTAAGTTTTTAATCTCAATCGTGTATTTCATTGTTTTTTCTATTTTGTCGTTCAAGATTTTATCCTTTGAATCTTTTTTCAAAAGTGTTCTTTTCGTTACAATATTTGGATCTTTACCAAGACTCAAAGAAAGCGTATCATCAATCGTTGTTGGGTCAATGTATGTTTCACCCACATAAGAACCATCTGTAAAAATATTTGCTTTTGCCGGTACTAATCCTAATTCATCCAATTTTGATAATTCAGCAACTAAATAGACTGCTTGATCCAATTTAGGAACCGTAAAATACTTGAATTTCACATCTAAATCCGCGTTTTTAATCAATACCATGTGTTGTTCATTGTTCGATGGAATTGTATAAGGTAGGTCAATTTTAAACTCTGCTGATGTTAAATTTCTTACAACCGTTGTAAAATCTGCCGAAGTTCTATTGTCTTTTTCCATTAAGTCCTCATTACTAGAAATTGAATTAGAAAAAACCATTTGATCACTTAATTCTTTTTTCATCATCGCTGGAGCATTTCCTTGATTGTAATTGATATTTTGGTTTCGGTATGCATAATAATCAATGTACCAAGGATGTATGGTTGGTTTCGTTTTATTTTGATATGGATTGTTTGTTGAGATCGTTAATTTCACGTCTTTCCATTCCAATCCGGTATTTTGGTACACTTGAGCTTTGTAATTCAAATTCATTTTATTGGTACCAATGTCTGTTCTCAAATCATACAATGGAACCCATCCCGCATTCGACACTAAATAAGATAAATTGATTTTGCCAACAACATTTTCTTTTGTTGTTAGGGTAACAATGATTCGATGAATAGGAGCGTATTTGGTTGGATCTTCACCGTTGTTTCTGTCAAAATTCCTTAATTTAACAAGGCGTTCATCCATTTGCGATTTTCTGGTTTGTTTCTCATACAATCGTTTGTTTAGCGCCAATAATTTTTTATTGATTTCGTTCATTTTAAGCGAATAAAAATCAACCGTTTGTTTCAAAAGATTTAAACTGTCATTTACTTTGCCTTGTCCTTTAACGGCACCATTTATCGAAATAATGTTTTTCGTCGCATTGAGAACGGCAATTTCATCCTGAATCTCTTGGATGTCATATCCCATTGAGCGCAATGAATCCTCCAAAGCCATGATTTCGCGCTTTGTTTTTGCTGTTACAGCATCAGGAAGCACTGTTTCTGGTTGCGGATAAAAAATGGTATGCTTACTATCCAAAATAATCACGTTCCCAGTTGCTTTCACTTGAATGCTTTTTGCATCAATATACTGGCTAATCCCTTCGATGATAACTTCAGTATTTCCGGGAGAAATTGTGTAATTGGCTTTGTGGTAAAGCTGGGCACCTTGCGCAAACACAGTGACGTCACTAAGGGTTGACTTAATGATGGTTTTATCGGTTGCATGAGCATTTAGGGTCAAAACCGCCGATAATACTAAAAGAATTTTTTTCATAAAATTTATTTTTTGTTTGGGTCTATCCATGACGGATTACAAGAGAACTTACATTTTGAGGCTAAAAACGTTCAATAAAGTGGAAAGAAAAATGTGAATTATTTCTTAGTTGTCAGATAATCAATTACTTCTGCCGCGCCCATTAGTCCAAAAAGTGCAGGCATATAACTAATTGTCCCGTAAAATGATTTCTTGAAATTCAATCCATTTGTCATTTTTAAGGAATTTTTATCCTGAATTTCAGAAGAAAACACAGCGGTTATCCCTCTAAATGACATGTCTTTATTTCTCATTCTTTTCTTTATGTGCGCCCCAAGCTTACAATTTGAGACATTTTCGAGATTCGTTACTTGTACTTTGGATGGATCTTTTTTACCACCAGCTCCTAAATGAGTTATTATTTTGATTTTAAGTCTTTTACATGCAGTGATCCATTCCAATTTTGGCGAAACAGAATCAATACAATCCATGACGTAATCTGGTTTATATTCCTCGAGTATTTTCCAAACACGATCGGGCATTACAAATTCATCGAGTATGTTTAATTTTATTTCGGAATTAATATCCATTAAACGTTCTGCTAATATCGAAGTTTTACTTTTTCCTATTGTAGAATCTAAGGCGGTTAATTGTCGATTTTTGTTGGTTGGATCAAATACATCTCCATCAATTATCGTCATTGTTCCAACACCTGATCGGGCAATAAACTCTGCCGCAAAAGAACCAATTCCGCCAAGGCCAACGATTAAAACATGTGCTTTGTTGAGTTTTTCAAGATTTGTTGTTCCTACCAATAATTCGGAACGTTCTAACCAATGTGCCATTTTGTGAGAATTGAGAACAATTTGCAAAAAGTAATTCCTGATTGCAAAAATACTGTATATTTGCAATATAAATCAATAACAGATGAAACACATACTTTTCACTTTAACAATATTTATTTGTTTTTTATCATTTTGTCAAAATGGAATTCTATATATCGATAGAAGTTCTAGTCTATTTAAAGGTGAAATGGATGCGTTTCTTAACGAAAACAACCCTCAATCACTCATAAATCTTTTAAAAAAAGAATTAAGAAGATCAGAAATTTCAGGAGAATCTGAATCAATATTTGAGTTTAATTTTAATGGGTTTTCTGATGGTTACCATGAGCAGTTTAATGAATACTTTGATTCTGAAGGAGAAGGTGATAGAAAAATAAAAGGTTTTATACAAGTAGCAGGTTTAGCTCCGAAGTTTTTAAGCGATCTTGTTGGCGATACAAATTCATTGAAAATAAAATCGCATTATTGCATGATTAAAAATGACGGAACAAAATATTGTAATGCGTATCATTCGCTGGAGGACATTGAGGGTGTAGTATTTTTAGAAGAGGATTTTTCTCAAGAGATTGAAGTAGGAGAAGAGGTGATAAGTGATAGAAAATACGATGAAATATTTGAGGAAAGAGGTTTTTACAGAAAAACTAGAATTGGGTTTGTTCGTACCTTTAGATTCAAAAATGAATTAAATCCAAATGAAGTCTTAGAAAAAAAATGTATAACATTTTCTATCCCAATTTCTACAGTTGAGAAAATGGGGTGGGGTTACAAATTTGAAAAAATGTACTTGGATCTCAAAAAGAAATCGCTCAAACAACAAAAAAAGGATATCTCTGGGAAGGAGTTGTTTTTCATGGATTATAGCAATGTTAAAGAAATCGCCAAAACTTTTTATTATTCAACCTCTAAATACAAAGATTTACATTTCGGGATTAAAATTTTTCAATACTAGATTAAATTTTAACCTATAAGTTGAAAATAGAACGCCAAATGGTCATTTCTTCTGTTTGAAGTGATTCAATCAATTGATTTCTTATCTCAGCAACTGTTTTATAAATCGTTTCAATTGAAAGTGTAGATGTATCTGTTTCCAGTAAAAATTGGTTGGATTCAAGATTTACAAGTTCATTTCGAAGAGCCTCATTTTTTAAGATTGCCTTTCCAAAACTCGGAATGATTTCATTTTCAAGAGTTTGTTGTAATAGTTGGATTTTATTGAATCCATGCCAGATCCATTTTTGAGAAGGTTTGATTTCCTTTTTCAATTGGAATAATTCGTTGCTGGCTTTAACGCAGTGAATGATAATTGGCAATTTAAATTCTTCTGATAATTCGATCTGTTTAATGAATGCTTTTCGTTGAAGTTCAAAATCAGAGGAACATAATTTATCCAAGCCAATTTCACCTAAAGCCACACAAAAGGGATGTTGTAAATTAGTTTGTAGTTCTCGAAGTTTCAACTTATAATTTTCATCCACGTTCCACGGATGGATTCCTCGCGAATGCGGAATATTTATTGAAGAAAATGAA
>JBILYP010000021.1:0-57524 GCA_044377675.1 Crocinitomicaceae bacterium | reverse complement strand
AAAACCTTCTTTTTATCTCATTTTCAATCAGTTCACTGCTTTTCAGATGTTTTCGGCACCATGAAAGTTTTGTTCTCACGCGTTCTTCGTTGGTTAATTTCCAATCAATTGTGGAATTTTTTAAGCGGTTTCTCAACTCATTTAGAACAATGGCAACGGAAACAGAAACATTCAAACTTTCAGCAAAACCATACATCGGAATCCTCACTAGATAATCAGCTTGTTCGGTTGCAGCTTCAGTCACTCCTTTTTTTTCTGCACCAAAAACAAAAGCCAAAGGCTCATTGATTGGCAGGTTGAAAATATCATATTCAATGGCATGCGGACTTGTAGCAACGATCTTGTATCCGCGTTCTTTGATTCGTTGAAAAATATCCTCCGAAGGCAATCCTTCCGAATAGTGATGTTCAAGTGTAACCCATTGATTTGAACCACGCGCTATACCTTCATGAACTTGATACGTATTTCTTGACTCAATTAAATGAAGCGTTTGAATACCAAAAGAGTCACAACTTCGAACAATTGCAGATGCGTTGTGTTCTTGGAAAATATCCTCTGATATTACTGTAAAATGATTTGTTCGCTGATCAATAATTTGCTCAAACAGTTGGATTCGTTCTGGAGTGAGCATTTCATAAAATTCTCGCAATAAATATTCATCAGGAATTGATTGGTCATTCGTCATATCGTTTTGTGAAAAGGAGTGTTTCTTTATTTTTGAAAATTAAATTTAAAAGTATAAGACAAAGAAGCATTCCACCCGATCCAATCAATATTCCTGTCCAAAATTGATTAGTTACTGGCAATTGAAGCGCTTCTGATTTTTTTACCTCAAAGAAATCAACTAACAAAGCATTTTCTTCTTGATTTTTCAACAGCTTTACTTGGTTTTCATCTTTTAGATCTAGGTAATTGCGATAATATTCAATTTCTTTATCTTTATTTTTTGTTTCTTTTTGAATCTCAACCAACATTTCCAAAAAATCTATTTGATCTGAAATAAAAGCTGCTTTTTTGGCTCGTTCTAACCCCAGAAAAAAAATATTCTCCGCATCCTCAAAATCATTTTGCATGTAAGCCAAAGAACCCAAGTTATAATATGATTCTAAAATACCTTTTCTATGATTGATTTTTATTCTCAATGCTAATGCTTGATTAAAATAGTTCTTTGCGGAAATAAAATCTTGGACCGTGGCATAATAAGCGCCCAAATTTGTTAATACCTGAGCTTTAAAAATAACATTATTCGTTTGACCCAAACAATTCAGACTTTTATCTAAATACTCTTTGGCTAAAGGTAAGTTTTGGCGTTCTAATGCCAAATCACTTAAAAAACCATAGGCATTTGAGGCAGATTCATTTTTTTTCATTTTTAATGATTCCCTCAAATAATGAGAAGCTATCGCAATGGACTTTTGCTTCATGTTGAGTTTATCAAACACCTTAGCTAAATTGAGTTCTGCTAAGAAATAATGTATGGGATCTGGTGAATCTTTCCCTGCTTTCAGTGATGATTCAAAGAATACTTTAGCACTGGGATAATCTCCTTCCATGAAACTGGCAATCCCAAGCTCATTTAATTCCTCTGTTTCATTTGCTTTATCCCCTAATTTTCGATGATAAGTCAATGCCTCCTTTAATTGAGTTTTTCCTAACTTCACTTCACCACTGCGCACCCAGTAGCATCCAAGCGCACGTTTTCCGAAATAAACCAATTCCATAGTAGAACTTGTTGGTTCCATTTGTTCAATATAAATTGCCAGAATTTTAAGAGAATCGATGTCTGTTCGCACATATTTTTGCCACAAAGAGTGACTGATTTCAATTTTTTGAGCGCTATTAGTAGCATTTTTAAATGGATCAAATCGCTGACCTTGTAAAAAAGAACAAGTAAAAAATGAAATGATTAACAATATACGTTCTCGTCGCATGGGATAAAGGTAATAAAATCAATAAAACAAAACCATTTGTGGCTTGATGTGTTTACTTTTGTAGAGTGAGTAAAGAAAAATACATCGAAATTAAGGGCGCACGCGTACACAATTTAAAAAATATCGACGTTCAAATTCCGCATCGAAAAATCACAGTGATTACTGGATTATCCGGTTCGGGAAAATCTTCGCTAGCCTTTGATACATTATACGCAGAAGGACAGAGGCGCTATATTGAAAGCTTATCTTCCTATGCACGACAATTCTTGGGTAAACTAGATAAGCCAGAAACTGATTATATCAAAGGGATTTCTCCAGCGGTGGCGATACAGCAGAAAGTAATATCAAATAACCCCAGATCTACCGTAGGTACAAGTACAGAGATTTATGATTATTTAAAATTGTTGTTTGCTCGAATCGGAAAAACATACTCCCCTATTTCTGGTAATGAAGTAAAAAAACATACTATTTCAGACGTTGTAGATTTCCTAAAAACTATACCCAATAATGAGCGAGCATTAATTATTTGTCCGCTTGTGAACTGGGAAAAATATGGCGCTGAAAAACAACTAGAAACACTTATTCAACAAGGGTTTCAACGAATATTTAGGAACAATAAATTAGAGGAAATAAGTGAATTAATCGGTAAGGAAATCACAAGTCTTACTGATACCCACCTGGTTATTGATCGAATTAGCATACGATTTGATGAAGACGGAAATGAATCACGTTATGCGGATTCTATTCAAATTGCTTATGCAGAGGGATCTGGAAATTGCGGCATTTATAGACTCCTAGATGAATCAACAACTTGGTTCAATAATCGATTTGAGCTTGACTCTATTGAATTTCAAGAACCGAATGAGCATTTTTTTACATTCAATAATCCTTTTGGAGCATGTAAAGCGTGTGAAGGTTTCGGACAAGTTCTAGGTATTGATCCTGAATTAGTGATTCCAAACAAAAACCTAAGTATTTATGAAGGTGCAATTGCTCCTTGGAAGGGCGATGTAATGGGTGAATACCTTAACGCTTTAATTTTCAATGCCAAGAAATTTGATTTCCCTATTCACCGTCCAGTTTATCAACTAACATCCGAACAGTACGATTTATTGTGGAAAGGAAATTCTTACTTTACTGGATTAACTGATTTCTTCAAATTTGTTGAAAGTCAGACATATAAAATTCAGTATCGCGTTATGCTTTCTCGTTATAGAGGAAGAACAGACTGTACAGATTGTCAAGGTACAAGGCTTAGAAAAGATGCGAATTATGTGAAAGTCAATGGAAAATCGATTACAGATGTTGTATTGATGCCGTTAAACGATTGTTTTCACTTTTTTAGTCATCTTGAATTATCTGAACACGATACTTCGGTCTCAAAAAGAATTTTACCGGAAATAATCAGCCGATTAAATGTACTAATTGATGTAGGATTAGGATATTTAACATTGAATCGGAAATCAAACACCTTATCTGGTGGTGAATCACAACGAATTAACTTAGCTACGTCTTTGGGAAGTAGTTTAGTCGGTTCTATTTACGTATTGGATGAGCCTTCTATTGGATTACATCCGCGTGATACGGCAAAATTAATCTCGGTTCTGAAAAAACTGAGAGATACGGGGAATACCGTTATTATCGTTGAACATGAGGAGGAAATAATGAAAGCGGCCGACCAATTAATCGATATAGGACCAATGGCTGGGAAATTTGGCGGAGAGATTGTTTTTCAGGGTACATTTGATTCTTTACATACAGCCAAAAAAAGTTTAACAGCTGATTATCTTACCGAAAAAACACAAATACCAGTACCACAAAAACGCCGTAAATCAATGAATAAAATCACTATTGTTGGTGCACAACAATTTGATTTAAAAAATTTCGATGTAGAGATACCTTTGCATTCCTTGGTATGCGTAACAGGCGTTTCTGGAAGCGGCAAATCCACATTGATTCGGGAGATTGTTTATCCTGCAATCAAGCGAGAATTAGGACTTTCTGGAGAATCTATTGGTAAATTCACAGGTATTTCCGGTGATTTAAAAATCATTAAACATATTGAATTCGTGGATCAAAATCCGATAGGAAAATCATCCAGAAGCAATCCCATTACGTATGTTAAAGCATTCGACGACATCAGGGAATTATTCTCTAGACAACCTCTGGCGAAAATTCGTGGTTATAAACCAGGATTCTTTAGTTTCAATGTTGAAGGTGGTCGTTGTGAAATGTGCGAAGGAGAGGGTTCAATAACAGTAGGGATGCAATTTATGGCAGATGTTCATTTACCTTGTGAAACCTGCGATGGAAGACGATTTAAATCTGAAACAATAGAAATTCAATATCGAAATAAGTCCATTGCAGATATTTTGGAAATGAGCATTGAAGAAGCGTTGGCATTTTTTAAGGAAGTATCAGATAAACTAGAAGTTAAGATTGTAGAAAAAATACAACCGCTTGTAGATGTTGGGCTAGGGTATTTAACTGTTGGTCAATCTTCTAGTACCATGAGTGGAGGTGAGGCCCAGCGAATTAAATTAGCATCCTTTTTAAGTAAAGGAAAAGACCAACCTTCTACCCTTTTTATTTTTGATGAACCAACAACTGGATTACATTTTCACGACATCTCAAAATTGTTAATTGCATTCAATGCACTAATTGATTCTGGCCACAGCATAATTGTAATAGAGCACAACATGGAAGTAATCAAATGCGCTGATCGAATAATTGATTTAGGACCTGAAGGAGGTAAAAATGGCGGTTATATATTATTTAACGGTACACCAGAAGAATTCATTAAAATCGAATCGAATTCAACAGCTACCTATTTGAGAGAAAAATTGAACTAGTTAAAAAAGGTAATGTTCCTTTTCAAGCATTGTTTTTATTTCTAAGTTCATAGAATCTTTAAATTCTTTCTTGACTCTTCTATCATCAATCTGTTCGCAAGATTTAAATTTATATTGGCTTCCATTCCAAGAAAAAAGACAATTATAATAATGTAATGTCTGATCAATCCTATTTCCAAAACGAATAATAAGATCATCATATTTTGAAGTTGATTTTATTCGCTCAATTATATTACCATTGAAGCCGTTGACTAAAACGAGAACTCCTTTTTCACGCTGAAAAATCTTTATCTTTCTTGTTTCTGAACCCCTCACTGTAGCTTTGATCAAAAGAATAAAACTATTTTTTAACGTGGTTTTATTATCCAATGGAAAAAAACGGAAAAACCGAGGAGAACAAGCCGGTTTTAACGGGTCTCTATCATTCACAGCCGTTGAGTCACATTCTTTCAACTCTTGTAGCAAGGCGATTTCTTCACCATATACAAATTTATTTTGATTGAATTCAGTTGAAATTACCCCGTACTCAATAGTATTTTCAGTTGCATTAGTTGAACCATCTTCATCATTTTCTGAATTATTCAACAAGAAATAAAATACAACTAGTAACCCTATGATTAAAGCTACAACAACTATAATTTTATTTTTCATGCTTGTTTAAACTTATTTCTGAACATAAAGTTACATCAAAAAACAAATTCTGATGCAGTTAATGCCTTCTGAAAATTTATTGCGTTAATACCTGTCTCGATATGATTATCAGTACAAAAATCAATGAGTTTTTCGGTAGGCATATTTCCAGTTAAATCATCCTTTGCCATAGGACACCCCCCAAAACCCCGGATCGCTCCGTCAAATCTTCTGCACCCTGCCGCGTATGCTGACTGTATAACGTTAATTGCGTTTTCAGGTCGAACATGCATGTGGGCACCAAATTCGATATGCGGCAAAGCAGGAATTAAAGCCTGAAATAAAAATTCAATATCTGAAATTTTTGCAGAACCAATTGTATCAGATAAAGCTAGAATTTGAATATCGAATAATTTATATAACCTTTCAGCCCAGTTCAAAACGAGATCCGGACTCCATTTTTCACCATAGGGATTGCCAAAACCCATGGATATATAAAGCACCAATTTTTTATTTGATTGAATCACTTTTGTTTGAATGGCTTCAACCCGTTTCAATGTTTCCTCAATACTCGAATTTGTATTCCTTTTTTGAAACTCTTCTGAAATTGAAAATGGATACCCTACGTAATTAATTTCATCAAAACTACACGCTTCATTTGCTCCGCGCTCATTGGCCACAATTGCTAATAATTTGGTGTTTGAATTCAGATACAATTTGGATAGAACCTCAGCTGTGTCTCTCATTTGAGGAATCGCGTTCGGTGAAACGAAGCTGCCAAAATCTATTGTATCGAAACCACACTCAATTAACTGATTGATATAGTTTATTTTATGCTCTGTCGGAATAAACTCATGAATTCCTTGCATTGCATCCCTTGGGCATTCAACAATTTTTATTTTTTCAACCATTTCTTTTTCTTATGGCTTGATTAATTTTTTTGACAAGGCCCGGTCCTTCATAAATAAAACCAGTATATAATTGGACTAATGAGGCACCAGCATCTAATTTTTCCAAAGCATCTTCTGCAGAATGAATGCCACCCACTCCAATTATTGGAAAACGACCTTCTGATTTTGTATGAATATAGTTAATAACTTCTGTAGACCGAGATTTCAATGGTTTTCCTGATAATCCTCCTGCCCCAATCTTTTGTAGTTCGTCATTAGTTGTGCTCAGACCAGATCGATTAATCGTTGTATTCGTTGCTACAATTCCCGACAATTTACACGTTTCAACTACCTCAATGACATCATCCAATTGTTGATTTGTTAAATCTGGTGCTATTTTAAGCAAAATTGGTTTAGGTTTTTCTTTAGAAGCATTTTCTTGCTGAAGGCTAAGTAACAACTTGGTTAAAGGTTCTTTCTCTTGTAACTCCCGTAAATTCGGTGTATTTGGTGATGAAACGTTGACAACAAAATAATCAACATATGGGTATAATGAATTAAAACAAATTATATAGTCCAAAACGGCATCCTCATTTGATGTAACCTTGTTTTTACCAATATTACCGCCAATAACTATATCTGTGTTTCGTTTTTTTAGGTTTTTCAAGACTTCTTCTACTCCTCCATTATTGAAACCCATGCGATTAATAATGGCATCATCAGATTTTAATCGAAATAAACGCGGTTTTGGGTTTCCATCTTGAGCGATGGGTGTAACGGTTCCTACCTCAATAAATCCAAAACCCAAGTGAGAGAAGTCATTGTAAAAAGACGCATTCTTATCAAAACCAGCGGCTAAACCAACTGGATTCTTAAAGGTAACATCAAAAACTTTCGTTTCTAAGTTAACATCATTAACAACAAATAGATGATGAAGTAATTTTTTAAGCCCTGGAATTTTCAGTGAAAAGTGTAATAAATCAGCGGCTAAGTAGTGTGCACGCTCAGGAGTAAAAAAGAAAAAGAAAAATCGAATTATTCTATACAATGATCAACCAATTCTAAACTTTGTATCTGCTTCTCGGTTTAATTCCATTTTTGGAACGTTGACGACCATAATCCTTGAATGTTAAATTTCTTGTAACAATTAAATTCAAGTGATAATAAGCATCTTTATGTTTTGAATCACCCCGTTGATTACCTGGATCAAAAGTCGAATTACCGATTGCTGGATTTGAAAAATATTCTGCTGCCTCCGTAGAAAATGAAGCTGGATCAGCGTAAACAGTACTAACATCATCCATGTAATCAGAGAAAGTTTTCACATACGCAATTTCAGCACCTACCCTCCAAACCCGTCCAACGCCTACTCGAAAACCAAATCCAAATGGTACGGTCAAAGTGATTGGACTATATGCTTTTTCTTGACCTTCCGTTTTCATTGGACGTAAATTCATCCATGTTCCATCTTTGAATTGCGCTTGCGGGTTAAAATAGCACAAACCCAATCCTCCAAAAACATAATATTGTTCATTTCTATTAACTTTATGTTTCATTCCAGGTAAATTAAAACGAGAACCAAAACGCTCAGTTGCAAAGAAAATAAATTCTAATCGTTGTTGAACTTCTATATTCAGTGATCGAAAATGTAAATCGCGTGAATTACGAATAGGTTCTTGACTATATTTATCATCCCCTTTCAAGTTAAACACACACAAACTTGTAGTAGTTGCAAAATATGGATGAAAACGTTGTCTATACCCTAACCAACCAGCAAAACCCGTTGAAGGCCAGTCGATATCTTTCAAACTGTAATCTTTCCCTACAGTGTAAGAACCACCTAAATCACCATTAAACTGTGTAGCTCCCAGTCCAATTTGCAATTCTCTTTTATTCAAAGACCAGTTGCTTTGGGAATTAAAGTTAGTATGTTGAGCAACAATACTTGCGGAGCACCACATTAAAATGATTGAAAATACACCGATTTTTATTTTCATGAGTCTTCAATTTAGTTGAAACACCACGAAGTTAGAATAAATTAGCTAAAAAAACTAAAGAAAGCACAAAAAAAAACTTTAAATCAATGAATTAAAAAATCAAGCCACGACTCTTTTACAAAAAAATTACACATAACGAGGCAAAGCCTACAACTCCATAAAACCAGGGGTTTACGAAAATTGCAGGCTTCAACTTATAAAATTCCTTGAGTACTTTGTTAAAATTTTGTTTCGAGTTAATTTCTCTTTTTGATGGTTCTTGTCCATCTACAATAATTTTAATTTTTTGCATATTACTCCGTTTTATTAAAAATTTGTTTCAATTTATTTAAAGCTCTAAAAGTTTTTACTTTGGCATTGTTTTCAGTCATATCCGTTAATTCCCCTATTTCTCGAAAAGATCTTTTCTCAAAAAAGCGCATCTCAATTAACTCTAAATGATTTGCTTTAAGACGAGATAATGCCGTCAAAAGTTTCTTTCTGTTAATTTCTGAATCATCTTCTAAAAATTCATCCATCATTTGACCAATAACTACTTTATCTAAGCGAACAGTTCTTTCGCCTTTTTTGTCTCTAAAAGATTGGTTCAATTCGCTTTTAGCAATACGAAATAACCAAGAAGAAAAAGGCAACCCCCTATATTCATAGCGATTCAAGTTGGATAATGCCTTAACAAAAACCATAGAAGTTACATCGTGAACTGTTTCAATATCATCCATTCGCTTATAGATGTACCTAAAAATTGGCTCGTAATACTTACGATACAATGGGCCAAATTTTTCAGGATTTTGCTTTGCTTTTTCAATCTGAATTCTCTCTTCTTCCAAAAGAAAGTTATTCATGTGATAACTTGGGTTCAACATAATTAAGGGTTTTTTGGTTTAGTATCACCAGCTTGCAGACCGGAGATAAAATATGTAACGCCATAGTGTAGAATAAATAACACTTTTTAGTAAAAAAAAATTAATTTTGTTTGAAATGCTTAATTTTAAAAGGTTACAGGATTTAAATTAATTTTATATTAGACCTAAAATGAAAAGTATCGAGCAATTTTTTACCTCAATTGATCCTGTTTTAGCAGCGTTAATCGCAACCACTTTCACTTGGTTAGTTACGGCTTGTGGTGCGGCCCTCGTGTTTTTCTTTAAAACTATTCACAGAGGAATACTTGATGCTATGCTTGGTTTTACAGGAGGGGTAATGGTTGCTGCCAGTTTTTGGTCGTTATTAAACCCAGCAATTGAGTTGTCCGAAAAACAATTCCCGAGTATGCCATGGATGCCCGCGGCAGTAGGTTTTTTGACTGGCGCATTATTTCTGTTTTTTCTGGATAAAAAACTTCCCCATTTACATATTAATTTCAAGGAAGATGAATCTGAAGGGGTAAAAACTCAATTACACAAAACAACTTTACTCGTTCTTGCAATAACCCTACATAACATACCTGAGGGACTGGCGGTTGGGGTGTTATTTGGAGCAGCAGCTCAAGGTATAGATGGCGCCACATTTTCAGCTGCGATTGCTTTAACCATTGGGATTGGGATTCAGAATTTTCCGGAAGGGTTTGCTGTTGCCATGCCGTTAAGAAGAGCTGGTGCTAGTCGTTTTAAAAGCTTTTGGTATGGGCAGTTATCTGCTATAGTGGAACCGATTGCAGGAGTTATTGGGGCTTTGGCCGTAATTTACATTCAACCAATTCTACCCTTCGCGTTAGCATTTGCAGCTGGAGCCATGATTTTTGTGGTTGTCGAAGAGGTTATTCCTGAAACTCAGCGCGACAAATACACAGACCTCGCCGTATTAGGGTTTATCGGTGGATTTGTTGTAATGATGATACTTGACGTTGCTTTAGGCTAATTTATTTGGTCGTATTTTGTAACATAGGAACAAATCTAAACGTTCCAAATTCTTCAATTTTTACATCATTTTCGGAAACCTTCGTTATTCGTTGCATCAATTGACTTTCCCCTTCCCCAACGGGAACAACCATTTTTCCTCCAATTTTCAACTGTTGAATCAACATCTTTGGAATTTCTGGAGCTCCACAAGTTATGAGCACTTTATCAAATGGTTGATATAAATCGAGTCCTTTATATCCATCTCCATAAAATTGTTTCGGGTGAAAACCAAATTGATTGATAATTTCTTTGGAACTTAGATACAATTCTTTTTGCCGTTCAATAGTAAATACACGCATCCCAAGCTCACACAAAATACAAGTTTGGAATCCTGAACCCGTACCAATTTCCAGTACTTTTTCACCTTTCTCAAGCTCTAATAATTCGGTTTGAAAAGCAACGGTATAAGGATGGGAAATTGTTTGACCTGCGCCAATTTGAAAAGCTATATTAGTATATGCTTTCTCAAGAAAAGCAAGATCTAAAAAGAAATGACGTGGTATTGCATAAAATGCATTTAAAATACGATCATCAGCAATCCCCATTTGACGCAACTCTTCAATCAACTTCTTCCGTAATCCTTTGTGTCTATGATTATCTTGCATCTCACAAAAATACAGACTCTAAGCTAGATTATAAAAGCGAATTATAAACAGTTTGATGTTGAAATTCTTTATAACTTTTCCCCGATAACTTATTTATTTCTTATGAAGAGGCGATTGTCTTAAGGTCGTAAATTTTACGATTATTCTAAAATCATTGGGACTTCCATGACTAATACTTCGGTAGTTGTTAATGCCGTGTATTTTATTTCTTTTGTATCCCAAACTCCCAAAGCATCCCTGTCCGACAATTCAATGTCATCTATTCTTACAGTTCCATTCAGCACAAAAGAATATATGCCATTCCCTGCTTTTTTCAATGAATATTTCAATTCTTTACCTGGTTCAATTTTTGCAATATTAAACCAAGCGTCCTGATGAATCCATACACCAGCATCATTAGGATCAGGAGATAGAATTTGTTGAAATTGACCCAATCTGTCTTCTTTGAGCAAGCTAAGTTGGTCATATCTGGGTTGAACATTTCTTTTATTTGGAAAAAGCCAAATTTGTAAAAATTTTACAGGATTGTTTTTGCTGTTATTATATTCAGAATGTTGTATTCCAGTTCCGGCACTCATTACCTGAATGTCTCCATTCTTGATAATTGTACTGTTCCCCATACTATCTTTATGTTCCAAATCTCCTTCCAATGGTATACTAATGATTTCCATATTATCATGCGGATGCGTGCCAAATCCCATTCCAGGTGCTACAAAATCATCATTCAAAACACGTAACACTCCAAAATGCATTCTTTCCGGATTGTAATAATTTGCAAAACTAAATGTATGCTTGCTTTTTAGCCATCCGTGGTCCGCACTTCCGCGTGAGTTTGACTTGTATAAAATTTTATTTTCCATAATTTTTGAATCCTCCGGTGGTAAGTGATTAAAGCCAAGAATTTTCAAGGTATCTAGTTCAGAAATATTATTTTCTATCAACTTCGCAGCGACTCCACTAGTGGCCAAAATTGCAGTTCCTAATAACCCTTTCTTTAAAAAGTCTTTTCTATCCATATTACTTAATATAATACAAGTTTATAAATATTTCCTCTCAAAATCATTAACCTAAGTCAAGAAACTCATTTTATTTATCGAATCTAAATAATCATTTTTAGGTTGTATTAGTTTAATTAACAGCCGACTTTGGTTTGCCACAATTATAAATTTAATTTAGTTTAATCGATAATCAGAAAGTAGAGATAAATTCTAATCCTATATTTGTAAAAAAATGAACGTATGGTCATAAATACAATTTCCGAAAATGGAGTTTTAACAATTAGGTTAAATCGGCCCGAAGTATTCAATTCTTTTAACAAAGAAATGGCAATCAATTTGCAAAATATTTTAGATGAAGCTAAAAATAACGAATTAATCAGAGCCATAGTTCTAACAGGCGAAGGAAAAGCTTTTTGTGCTGGACAAGATTTGGCAGAGGCTACCGATCCTAATGGTCCTGAATTACAAACGATAGTTAGGGATCATTATAATCCAATTATTCTGAAATTACGATCTATCGAAAAACCTATTATTGCTGCGGTAAATGGTGTTGCGGCAGGTGCAGGTGCAAATATTGCCTTGGCATGCGATCTTGTAATAGCAAAAGAAAGTGCTTCTTTTATTCAAGCTTTTAGTAAAATTGGATTGATTCCGGATTCTGGAGGAACGTTTATATTACCAAGACTTGTTGGCATGCAAAAAGCATTATCCCTCATGATTACTGGTGAAAAAGTGGGTGCTAAGCAAGCTGAAAACATGAATATGATCTACAAAGCAATTGAAGATGATTTATTCGAAGAAGAGGTGTCCAAAATTGCCATTGGACTTGCTCAAATGCCAACAAAAGGAATTGGGCTGACAAAACGAGCTATAAATCAAAGCTGGGACAATACGTTGCAAGACCAACTAGATTTAGAAGAACTTTTGCAAACAGAGGCAGGACAAACAGCAGATTTCAAGGAAGGTGTAACTGCTTTTCTTGAAAAACGGAAACCCATTTTTAACGGAAAATAATGAATATGAAAATCGGCGTAATTGGATCTGGAACGATGGGAAGTGGAATAGCGCAAGTGGCTGCGCAAAATGGTCATTCGGTTTATCTGATTGACACATCCCAACAAGCATTAGACAAAGCAAAAAACAACCTTTCACAGACTATGAGTCGTTTGATTGAAAAAGCGAAAATTACTTCAGAACAAGCTGATCAAATTACAACATTGATTCACTATTCAACAGATCTCAACGACTTATCATCATGTGGTTTAGTAATTGAAGCAATTGTAGAGGATTTGAAAATTAAGCATACATTACTAAAGCAACTTGAAACAATTGTTGAAAAGGATTGCATCCTAGCTAGTAATACATCCTCCCTATCTATAGCTTCGCTGGGTGCGGCACTTAACTTTTCCGATCGAATAATTGGAATTCATTTTTTCAATCCCGCGCCATTAATGCCTTTAGTAGAGATTATTCCAGCTGTACAAACAAGTAAACAGGTGGTAGAATCAAGTACACAACTAATCCAACAATGGGGAAAAACAGGAGTTATTTGTAAAGACACCCCTGGATTTATCGTAAATCGCGTAGCAAGACCATTTTATGGCGAAGCATTGAGAATATATGAGGAAGGAATTGCTGATTTTGCTACCATTGATTGGGCTATGACACATTTTGGTGGATTTAAAATGGGGCCTTTCACCTTGATGGATTATATTGGCAATGACATCAATTATGCAGTAACAGAATCTGTATTTGAATCATTTTATTTTGATCCAAGATTCAAGCCTAGCTTCACGCAAAAACGACACAAAGAAGCTGGTTATTATGGTCGGAAATCTGGAAGGGGATATTACGACTATACTGAAGGAGTAGAATTACCCATGCCAAATGAAGATGAGGAAATTGGTAAACTTATTTGTAATAGAATTCTTGTCATGCTAATTAATGAAGCAATTGATGCAGTATTTATGCAAGTTGGTACATGTGAGGCAATTGATTTAGCAATGACAAAAGGGGTTAACTATCCAAAAGGACTTTTAAAATGGGCAGATGAAATTGGGTTACCAACTGTTTTAGAGAGGCTTGAAGACTTATTCTCAACTTATGGAGAAGATCGATATCGTCCTAATGCTTTGTTAAGAAAAATGGTCAAAGAGCAGAAGAATTTCTATTAACCTGAGTTCGATAATTAAATAATTGTATTTTTTAACGGGATTTGCCCCAGTTTTTTATAGTATTTGGAGTTCATTGATTGTTCAAGAATCATTAAATGTTCAATGCGATGGCAATCCGTACCCACAAAATCTATCGCTTGTGCATCAATTAAAGCTTCAGCTTGTTTTTTTATAGCAGGACCATAGTTTCCCGACAAAGAATTTAAATTCAATTGAATATTTATCCCTTTTTCACGCCATTCAATAGCTTGATCGATCTTGCCCAAATAGTACATATATCGTTCAAAATGAGCAATAACAATACGATATCCCATTGTTTTCAAATCAAAAAATAGTTTATCCACATATTGAGGAGGAGTATGAAACCCAAATTCAATCAGTACATAATTATCACCAAAGGTCAGTAATTCTTTATTTTTTATAAGGGGAATTAATGTTTCATCAAAATAATACTCCGCTGCAGCATCCAATTGAATTTTCATCCCCAATCGCTGCATTTCATTTCGTACTTTTTCTAACCCATTTAGGATTATTTCCGGATTATTTGGAAATGAATCAGACATGATATGAGGAGTTGTAATCACTTTTGAATAACCCAAACTCTCAAATTTTGCCAACATAGCGATCGTTTCATCCATCGATTGAGAGCCATCGTCAATTCCAGGAATGAGATGACTATGCATGTCAGTCTTTATTCTAGCTAAATCAAAATCGGGTAATTCCTCTTCTTTTTTACCAAATAGTCGGTTAAAAAATCCCATTCAATTAACGATTTAAATACATTTGATCATAATACTCTTGATAGGATCCACTCGTTACTTTTTCAACCCAATCTTGATTTTCCAAATACCAATCAACCGTTTTTGATAATCCATCTTCAAAAAGAATGGAAGGCTTCCAACCTAGTTCTTTTTCAAGCTTAGAAGCGTCAATAGCATAGCGTTTATCATGACCCGCTCGATCCGTTACATAGGAAATTAACTTTTCAGACTCACCTATTTCACGGCCCAATTTATCGTCCATTAATTGGCAAAGAAACTTAACAAGTTCAATATTTGTCCATTCATTTAAACCACCCACATTATAGGATTCTCCCACGGTTCCCCGGTGAAAAATTGTATCAATTGCGCTAGCATGATCTTCCACCCATAACCAATCTCGAATATTATCGCCCTTGCCATAAACTGGGAGCGGTTTATTATGTTGAATATTATGAATCATTAAAGGAATTAGCTTTTCAGGAAAGTGATGACTACCATAATTATTAGAGCAATTAGACATTTTTACTGGAAGACCGTAGGTATGATAAAATGCTCTAACAAAATGATCAGAAGAAGCTTTTGAAGCAGAATAAGGACTGCGTGGATCATAAGAAGTAGACTCAGTAAATAAACCTTCGTCACCCAAACTTCCATAAACCTCATCTGTTGATACATGATGGAAAACATTGTTATCAGATCCTTTCCAGAAATCTTTAGCCACTTGTAACAGATTTACTGTTCCAACCACATTTGTCATAACAAAATCCATTGGCCCTTCTATCGAACGATCAACATGTGATTCAGCTGCTAAATGTATAACATCAGTAATTTGAAAATTTGAAAACACTGCACGAATTGCCTCAGCATCTACAATATCTGCTCTTTCAAATCGATAATTCGGAAGGGAATCCACATCAGAAAGATTTTGTAAATTTCCGGCATATGTCAGTTTATCCAAATTTACGATAAGGTAATTAGGATAATTGATTAATAATCTGCGAATTACATGAGAGCCAATAAATCCAGCTCCACCTGTAACTAAAACTCGTTTTGAATAATTTTCCATCTTACAAACTCCAATATTCTAATTCATGTATTTGATCCTTGTAAATTCCTTTTACATCAACAAAGATTCCTTTTTCATTTTTCAATAATCCTTTGAAGTAATTTTCATTTAGCCCGATATATTCTTTATGGTTTACTGCCACAATAATCGCATCATAATCATTGGCAGCAGCGGAAATTAATGGAACACCATATTCATGTTGCATTTCCGCAGAATCAGCATGAGGATCAATCATGTCAACATGAACTTGAAATGATTTAAATTCATTCACAATATCAATAACTTTTGAATTTCGAATATCACTCACATCTTCTTTGAATGTTGCCCCCATAATCAAAACCTTAGCATCTTGAATGATTTTGCCCTGCGCAATGATTTTTTTCACTGTTTGCTTTGCAATATAAAAACCCATTGAATCATTTACGTAGCGACCGCTCGTAATAACTTTTGAATGATATCCAGCTTGTTGAGCTTTGTGTGTTAGATAATATGGATCAACACCTATGCAATGTCCACCAACTAATCCTGGGCGAAAAGGCAAGAAATTCCATTTGGTTCCTGCCGCTTCCAATACATCAAACGTATTGATTTTTAACTTATTGAAAATGATAGACAATTCATTTATCAAAGCAATATTTACATCGCGTTGTGTATTCTCGATAATTTTTGCTGCTTCGGCCACTTTAATAGTTGGTGCTCTGTGTACGCCAGCTGCCACCACTAATTCATACGTTTTTGCAATTTGTTCCAAAGATTCATCACAACATCCTGAAGCTACTTTGATTACATTTTGTAGGGTATGTTCCTTATCTCCTGGATTGATGCGCTCTGGTGAATAACCAACTTTAAAATCTTGTTTAAACTTCAATCCAGAAATCTCTTCCAATACAGGAATACAATCTTCTTCCGTACAACCTGGATATACTGTTGATTCATAAACCACATAATCTCCTGCTTTCAATACTTGTCCAACAGTTTTACTAGCGCCAAGAAGTGGTTTAAGATCCGGTAAATTAGCATCGTCAATTGGCGTTGGAACCGCAATAATGAAAAAATTCACATCCCGTAAATCTTCAATGTTTGCTGAAAAAGTAATATCACAACCATCAAAATCGGATGCAACTAACTCGTTACTAGGATCTATTTTGTTTTTCATCATATCAACACGCTGCTGATTGATGTCAAAACCTACCACTTTTATTTTACGTGCAAATTCCAAGGCAATTGGCAATCCCACGTATCCCAAACCGATTACTGCCAATTTGGCTTCCTGATTGACCAAGCGATCATAAATTAAATTACTCATATTATTTAGTATAGATTAGTTGTTCATTTCTAACTTTGTAGATACGCTCGATAATATCTACCACTTTCAAACCTTCCAATGCATTTGTGGTGGGTGAGGTTCTACCTTTCAATGTATCAATAACATTTGAAATCACATAATTATGATTAGCTGCAGAGCCTTTATAAGGCCCGTAATCATTGGCAGGATTTGATTCTTTAAGTGTTGGCATTTCATAACCAGCAATATTACAAACCTCTACTTCATTCATATATTGACCCCCAATTTTCACACTTCCATTTTTTCCAATAATGGTCATAGAAGACTCCAAATTTTGATTTGCAACAGCGGTGGAATAATTCAAGGACCCCATACCACCATTAATAAAATTGAAATTCACAAATCCCGAATCTTCAAAATCAGTTGTATCCTTGTGATTAAAATCAGCAAATTTCCCTTGAATATTGTCAATATCACCAAAAAGCCAATACATAATATCAATAAAGTGAGAAAACTGAGTGTACAATGTACCGCCATCCAAATTTTGGGTTCCTTTCCAACCACCAGCTTTGTAATAGCGTTCGTCTCTATTCCAGTAACAATTCAATTGAACCATATAAATATCCCCAAGAATTCCATTAGAAACAACTGATTTTATCCATTCTGATGGCGGTGAATATCTATTTTGCATTACACAAAATACTTGACGAGAAACTTGAAGCGCTTTAAAAATTAATTCCTCACAACTACTTTTAGATAAGCCCATTGGTTTTTCACAAACAACATGTTTTTTTGCTTCCAACGCTTTCAAGGATTGTTCAGCATGCAATCCATTAGGTGTACACACATTAACAACATCAAACTCCAGTCCGCTTGCGAGTAACTCGTCAACTGTTGAAAAAAATGGAACGTCAAAATCTGCAACACCACAGTCCTCTTTAGAGCGAACATCCACCATTGCAACTAATTCACCTTCAGCATCTCTTCGAATCATTTCAGCATGGCGTTTTCCAATATGGCCAGCACCAACGACTGCAAATTTTATTTTATTTCCGTTAGTCATATTATATTTTTCTTACTTGATTATCAATTAGTTCATATTTTTCATTTGATTCTGGACAAGTAGCGATTCCATTTTCATCAAAATTCAATCGATGTCCATATTCACTCATCCAACCTATTTGTCTTGCTGGATTTCCTACCACCAACGCATAAGCAGGAATGTGTTTCGTAACAACAGATCCGGCACCGATAAATGCATATTCACCAATATCATGACCGCAAACAATCGTTGCATTTGCACCTATACTTGCTCCTTTTTTAACAGTTGTTTTCGAATATTGACCTCGTCTATTTACTCCACTCCGAGGATTTATTACATTGGTAAATACCATGGAAGGACCTAAAAAAACATCATCCTCACACACAACACCCGTATAAAGAGAAACATTGTTTTGGACTTTTACATTTTTACCTAAAACAACTTCAGGAGATACAACAACATTTTGACCAATATTACAATTTTCACCTAAGACACAATTCGACATAATATGCGAAAAATGCCAGATTTTTGTACCTTCTCCGATTGTACAACCTTCATCCACTATTGCTGATTCGTGTGCAAAATATCCCATTACTTTATTAT
This sequence comes from Crocinitomicaceae bacterium, assembly GCA_044377675.1. Taxonomy (GTDB): domain Bacteria; phylum Bacteroidota; class Bacteroidia; order Flavobacteriales_D; family Crocinitomicaceae; genus UBA952. The sequence continues at coordinate 38,792 of JBILYP010000021.1, read as the reverse complement.
GTATTTATCAAAATTATAATGATCTGTTTCCTCAAGCTCGTCCTTTGTTAATGTTTGAAAATAGGCATAGGTTCTTTTTAACCCTTCAGCTCGATCTATTTTCGGTTCCCAATTCAATAAAGCTCTCGCCTTGGTAATATCTGGTTGACGCTGTTTGGGATCATCAACCGGTAAATCTTTATAAATAACCTTTTGTGCGGTACCTGTTAACTTTATTATTTCCTCCGCAAACTGCGAAATTGTAATTTCTGATGGATTTCCCACATTAACTGGTTGGGCATAATCTGAATGGAGCAAGCGGACAATCCCTTCCACCAAATCGTCCACATAACAAAACGAACGCGTTTGAGATCCATCTCCAAAAATAGTAAGGTCTTCCCCTCTCAGAGCCTGACCGATAAAAGCAGGAAGAACACGACCGTCATTGAGTCGCATGCGAGGACCATATGTATTGAATATTCGAACAATTCTTGTTTCTATTCCATGGAAATTATGGTAAGCCATCGTTATAGCTTCTTGAAAACGCTTCGCTTCATCGTATACTCCACGAGGACCAACTGGATTAACATTCCCCCAATATGATTCCGTTTGTGGATGAACAGTTGGGTCGCCATACACCTCCGATGTGGAAGCAATTAACACACGTGCACCTTTGGCTTTTGCCAATCCCAAGCAATTATGAATACCTAATGAACCAACTTTCAACGTTTGAATGGGTATTTTGAGGTAATCAATTGGACTTGCTGGTGAGGCGAAATGAAGAATGTAATCTAGTTTACCTGGAATATGAATAAATTTAGATACGTCATTGTTATAAAACTCAAATTGCTCCAGTTTAAATAAATGTTCAATATTCTTTAAACGTCCAGTAATCAGATTATCCATACCGATAACATGATAGCCATCACGAATAAATCGATCGCATAAATGAGATCCCAAAAATCCAGCTGCGCCTGTAATTAATATTCGTTTCATTTATTGTTGAATTAAATTTCGACCAATACTAGAATAATAAAACCCTTTGTCCGACATCTCGTCCATTTCAAATAAATTTCTACCGTCAAAAATTACATGATCAGTCATTTTATCTTTCAATCTATCAAAATCAGGATTTCTAAAGATTCCCCACTCGGTGCAAATAATTAAAGCATCCGCATTTGTTAACACACTATATTCGTCTTCCGCAAAATGAACAGAATCACTATAAATCTTTTTCACATTTGGCATTGCTTCAGGATCATAAGCAGAAATAATTGCTCCTTCAGCTAGTAAGGCATCGATTAGAAATAATGCCGGTGCTTCTCGGATATCATCCGTGTCTGGTTTAAATGCTAAGCCCCAAATTGCAATTTTTTTCCCATTTAAATCTCCTCTAAAAAAGTTTATAATTTTTGGAAACAAAATTGTTTTTTGTGCTTGATTCACTTTCATCACAGCTTCCAAGATTTCGAAAGTGAAATTGTTTTCGTTCCCTGATTTAGCCAAAGCTTGAACATCTTTAGGAAAGCAAGATCCACCATAACCAATTCCTGGAAATAAAAATCGTTTACCAATTCGACTATCAGAACCAATTCCAATGCGAACTTTATCAACGTCTGCACCCACTAACTCGCAAAAGTTAGCAATTTCGTTCATGAAAGTTATTTTGGTCGCTAAAAATGAATTTGCAGCATATTTCGTTAATTCCGCAGATTTTTCATCCATAAAATAGATTGGATTCCCTTGACGAACAAAAGGCTTATACAATCTTTCCATTACTTTTTTGGCCCGTTCGTCTGATGTGCCTATTACAACACGATCTGGTTTCAAAAAATCACTTACTGCAAATCCTTCGCGCAAAAACTCTGGATTGGAAACTACAGCAAAATCAACTTTTGCATTCTTTGCAATTGCATTATGTACTTTTTCTGCCGTTCCTACAGGAACTGTGCTTTTATCCACAATCACTTTATAATCAGTGATTAATTTACCCAGCTGCTCCGCAACACCTAAAATATACGATAAATCAGCAGACCCATCCTCTCCAGGAGGTGTTGGGAGAGCCAAAAAAATTATTTCAGCGTCTTTAATACCTTCTTCTAATGAAGTTGTAAAAGACAACCTATTTGCTGCTATGTTTCTATCAAATAAGGTATCTAAATTGGGTTCATAGATTGGGACTTCTCCATTCCGTAAACGTTCAACTTTTTTTTCATCAATATCAATACATACCACCTGATTTCCGGTTTCAGCAAAACAAGTTCCTGTAACTAAACCAACATAACCGGTTCCGACAACTGCAATTTTATTCATTTTTAGTAGTAAGTTTTATGAATTAATAATTGATAAAATCTGCCACCGTTTTGGTGATAAATTCTAATTGTTCTTGCTGCATTTCTGTATGAATGGGCAATGAGATAACGCGCTCAGTTAACCAATCAGTTACTGGCATAATTAAATCACCGCTTCCAAAAGAAGCAAACATTTTTTGTCGATGGGCTGGAATAGGATAATAAATCATGGATGGAATATCTCTTTCCGCCAAATATTCATTTAATCCATCGCGATTATGTCCCTCAAGAGTCAACGTATATTGATGAAAAACATGTTTTGAGTCATGTGAACGAAACGGTATTTTAACTCCTTTCAACGTACCAAAGAAACCATCATAATAATCAGCTACATCGCGACGCGCATCAATGTAATTATCTAATTGTCGTAATTTAATACGTAAAACGGCCGCTTGAATGGTATCCAAACGAGAATTGCAGCCAACAACATCATGATAATACTTTTTGCTTTGACCATGATTTGCAATCATTTTCAGTTTTAAGGCTAGTTCATCATTGTTTGTAAATATCGCTCCTCCATCACCGTAACATCCTAGGTTCTTGGAAGGAAAAAATGATGTGCATCCAATATCTCCGATAGTTCCAGTCTTAACAACAGTTCCATCCGTTAAATGATAATCAGAGCCAATTGCTTGTGCATTATCCTCAATAACAAACAAATTATATTTTTTGGCAATTACCATAATTGCATTCATATCAGCGGCTTGACCATATAAATGAACTGGAACAATTGCTTTTGTTTTAGGTGTAATTGCTGCTTCAATTGATGCCGCGTCGACACAAAAAGTATCCTTATTCACTTCAACAAAAACGGGCTTTAGTCCCAATAAAGCAATTACTTCAGTTGTAGCAATGTAGGTAAATGAAGGAGTAATAACTTCATCTCCTGGTTTTAAATCCAAAGCCATCATCGCAATCTGAAGTGCATCCGTACCGTTAGCACATGGAATCACATGTTTTACAGAAAGATATTCTTTCAAATCCTCTTGAAAGGCAGTTACTTCGGAGCCATTTATAAAGTTGGCGTTCTGAATAACTTCCATTATAGCGGAATCAATAGACGGTTTAATTTTCTCATATTGTGAGACTAAATCAACCATTTGAATTTTTTTCATATTCTTTTTGTAAAAATGAATGGCAAATGTACTGAAAAAGAAGAAAAACACTGTGTTTCTTTCGTTAACAATTGAAAAAATTGGTATTAAGTTAACACTGATAAAGTTTATACAATTTAGCGGATAACAACTTGATTTCCAAAAGAAACAACTAATAATAGAGCGAAACAAGACAATTTGACTAGCTATCAAACCAGACTTATGACAGCATATTCGGAAAAATAATTAATTTGAAACGTTGCAAAATAAATACATTCAAAATTCCAAACAAGCAGGAAAGCAAGCGAGGTGAGCGCATTTAAAAATTGGTTGCTTAATCTTTTTTTAACTTTATTCCCAACCCAAAAGTTGAAATTTATTTGGATCAATTACCGAAGAATACTTATGTTGAATCTCACGGATTAATAGTTCAATTGGCGCATCTTTAACCGATCTTTTAGGAAACAATGCGATAATTTCGCGAGCAGGAGATTCATTATTTGTACTTGAAAAAATACTGTGCAAATCTTTCTGTTGCCAATCAGGTAGCTGATAATTTGAAGGAACAAGCGTATATCCTCCGTTGAGATCAACCATTTTCATTAACATTTCGATATTTCCACCTTCATAATTCCATTGGTCAAACTCAAGCTCATTGGAAATACTGCAAAAATGCATCATTTGTGTTCGAAGACAATTTCCTTTATTCAGTAACCAAGGGTGCTGAACATCCAAAAAACTTGTGGTTAATTTATTAGGCAATAAACCAGGAAAATAGGCTTTAATCTCTTCAGTGAACAATGGAATCGTTCTCCATTTAGGATGTGAAATTGGGCCTGCTAAAATGGCAATATCAATTGTTTTATTCTCTAAAGCGTCGAGTAACTCAGTCGTTTTCATTTCTTCAATTTCCACTTGAATATTTTCCATTATTTTCTGCCATACTGGAAACAAATTCGGGATTAAATAGGCAGAAACAGTTGGAATAATTCCCAAACGAATATGTTCTTTATATTTACCCTCCATTTTTTGACGGAGAATCTTTATTTTGTCCACCTCATGAAGAACTTCTCGGCATATTTTAATTAACTCATTACCAAACGAGGTTAATTCTAATGGATTAGTTGCCCTATCAAAAATGGAATACCCAAGTAACTCCTCCGCTTTTTTTATTTGCATAGAAAGTGTTGGCTGAGTCACAAAACATCGATCGCTGGCTCTCTGAAAATGTCTTTCTTCACTTAAAACAATCAAATAATGCATTTGCTGAATTGAAATCATATAAATTATATTTATACAAATATAAATTATATCGATATGATTTATCTGATTTTTGCCTCTAAATTTGTATAATCTTAAAAAAAACGTTCAATGAAACTTACACAATCCTACATCGACAAACTCAATCAACTATTAGCGAGTTATGAAATTCATTACCAAAATTTAAGATCGCTTCACTGGAATATAAAGGGAGAAAAGTTTTTTGAACTTCACGTAAAATATGAAGAGTTATATACAAGAAATCAATTAATAATTGATGAATTAGCTGAACGGATACTAACACTTGGAGAAACACCGCTTAGTCGATTCAGTGATTATTTAATTCATAGTGTAATTGCAGAAAACGATTTGATTACTGAAGCCAACAGAGGAATTGACTATATTCTTAACGCACAAAAACAACTTTTAATTGTTGAAAGAGAAATTTTAAAACTTTCTGATACTAATCTTGACGAAGGTTCAAACGCATTAATGTCGGATTTAATCCGCGAAAAAGAAAAAACAAATTGGATGTTTTCATCTTGGTTACATCAAGTTGAATGAAAAATGAAAATGAAAACCAATCTTACTTAGAAAAACGTAATTTTGTACCCGAACAAGTAAAACAAATATTAACAATAAAAACAAAGAGTAAAATGGCAACATTAGTTGGAAAAAAGGCCCCTTCTTTCAAGGCTGCAGCAGTAGTAAATGGTGGTGAGATCGTAAATGACTTCTCGCTAGACCAGTATCTAGGAAAAAATCATGTGATTTTCTTTTTCTACCCAAAAGATTTCACGTTCGTTTGTCCATCTGAATTACATGCTTTTCAGGCTGAATTAGACGCATTCGAATCAAGAGGAGTTAAAGTTGTTGCATGTTCAACAGATACAGAAGAATCACATTGGGGTTGGTTACAAGTTCCAAAAAACAAAGGTGGAATTGAGGGAGTAAAATATCCAATTGTAGCAGATACTTCGAAAACAATTTCTGAAGCTTTTGGAGTACTTGCTGGAGAATATGAATACGACATGGATGGCGCATTAACTGCATCAGGACCAATGATTGCTTACAGAGGGTTATACTTAATTAATAAGGAAGGAATTGTTATGCACCAATTGGTTAACTTTTTTCCATTAGGAAGAAATGTGGACGAAGCATTAAGAATGGTTGATGCACTACAGTATTTTGAAGAAAATGGTGAGGTTTGTCCTGCTAATTGGCACAAAGGAGACGCTGCAATGACACCTTCATTTGATGGAGTTGCGAGTTATTTAGCATCTCACTAAGTTAGATTTACTATTTTTTTAAACCGCTTGCAACAATGTAAGCGGTTTTTTTGTTTCTTTTGCATTAAAATATTACGTGTTATGAAAAAAATTATTTTGCTTTTCGCTCTTTTTGGATCATCTATCGCTATGAGTCAAATTACTACACCTCGTGCAAGTCCATTAGGGAAAATCGAACAAAAAGTTGGTTTAGCTGACATATCAATAAGTTATTATCGTCCGGCAAAAAACGATAGAACTATCTTTGGAGATGTTGTACCTTTTGGCGAAATATGGAGAACTGGAGCGAATGAAAATGCAAAAATAACTACTTCAGACGCTTTAATCTTTGGAAAAGACACACTGAAAGCGGGTACTTATGCGATTTTTACTATTCCCAATCAGAAATCGTGGGATATTATTTTCTATACGGATTATTCGAATTGGGGAACTCCTGAAAAATGGGACGATAGTAAAGTAGCCTTAAAAACAACCGGCATTGTAAGCTCTGTTAATGATTTAGTAGAAAACTTCACTTTTGGATTTGATAAAATGGAAAATAGTTCTGCTGAAATATGCATAACTTGGGACAAAACGAAAGTATCTATTCCGTTCAGTTTAAATACAAAAGAAAAAGTATTAGCAAGCATTAAAAAAACTATGGCGGGACCAACGGCCAATGACTATCATCAATCGGCAGCGTTTTACTTTTCCGAAAAGTTGGACATGAAACAAGCCTTGGAATGGTCATCAAAAGCTGTGGAATTAAGAGGTGAATCTGCTTATTGGATGACTCGTTTATTAGCTCAATTACAGGCAGAAAATGGTGATTACAAAAAAGCGATTGAAACAGCAAAAAGATCCATGGAAGCGGCTGAAAAAGATGGCGACATGAATTATGTGAAGCAAAACAAAACTTCTATCGAAGAGTGGAGCAAAAAGAAAAATTAATCTTTTTTTCGCAACCAACCTAACGTTAAACCATCAGAAACATACCATTTTCCACCTTCTAAGTTCAATTTAAAACGATCTCTGGAAGGTGCACTTGGTCCGGGATTTTGCTGAACAATTTCGATGTAATCCTCACCTACTTCCGAAATAATAGCAACATGACCGTATGGATTATATTCATGTCCGTCAAACACAATTAAATCCTTAACCTTGGGTTTTGACGTTGATCCATTTTTAAATTGCACCAAATTACGCTTGGTATTTACTTCTCCATCCGCAAATTTTGAACTATAAAATTCGCGAGCATGACCATAGGAATCAGGCATTTTATGTTTCAAATGTTCATAATAATAGCGTTTTACAAATTCAACACATTGGTATTTTAGTCCAAGATTATATCCGTCTTTCGCCAAATGACGCTCACTTACATGACTAACACTTCCGTTGTAAAAAACATAAACACCGTTCAAGGAATCGACAGTATCACCAACTTTTAATTCTTGAGATTTTTTTTCTCTGGAACGTGTTTGGGCATGATTAGAACTTCCTTGCGATTCGGAACATGAATAACAACAAAGTAAAAAAACAACAAGTTGAATGAATCGCATAACTTTTTGACCAATTTAATCAGTTTCTATTAAAGTTATAAAATTAATCTCCCAAAAAATTATAATCCCTACTTTTGAGCACAATTCAAACAATGTCCAAACAAACAATTAGTTGGTTATTACTTATTTTACTAGCCTGCATCTGGGGGAGTTCATTTATCTTAATGAAAAAAGGAATGTTCGCAGACGACGGAATAGCAATTTTTTCATCACAACAAGTTGGTTCATTGCGCATGTTAATTGCGGCGTTGGTTCTTTTGCCAATTTCCTTTACCAAATTAAAAATAATTAGTGCTAAGAATATCATTCCCTTAGCCATTGTAGGGTTTTGCGGAAATTTCATTCCTGCGTTCTTATTCACCTATGCGGAAACTGGAATATCTTCAGGACTAGCTGGAATGCTCAATAGCTTCACTCCTATTTTCACCATCATTATTGGGTTTTTCGTATTCAAAACGAAATTAACAAACAAACAACTGATCGGAACATTTATAGGAACCATTGGAATTGTTGCATTAGTTTTGACCGGTAAAAACGCATCATTAAATGGAGACTGGGAACATATCTTAGCAATTGTATTAGCAACGCTTTTATATGCAATTAGCCTAAATACCATAAAACACAAATTGTCTGATTTTAGTTCATACGAAATCACATCCTTAGCCTTTTTTATACTTTTGCCGTTTGCGATTAGTGGTTTTTTTATAACGGATACACTCCATACATTTCAAACGAATCCGTTAGCATCCAAAGGAATTTTCTACATTTTCATTTTATCCGTGGTCGGGACGGCATTAGCAGTACTAGTTTTCAATCGTATCATTGCCTTTTCTTCCACTTTATTCGCGAGTTCAGTAACCTATTTCATCCCTATTGTAGCAGTTGTAATCGGGTTTGCGTTTGGTGAACGATTAACTGTTTGGCAAATAGTCTCCATGTTTGTTGTTCTATTTGGAGTGATTACAGCCAATGTTTCCCTGAAGCGGAAGAAAGAATCAAAGGGTTAGTTAACATCATTTTAACAAAATAAATCAAACATATTTCAGAATTTCATTTACATTTGAATTGTGATTCGGTCTACACTACTTATCTTTTTCATTTCACTTCTATTTGTTGGCACAATTGGAGTTCCTGTCTTTACGCATTCGTGTCAAAAGGAAGGTCAATTCACTTCTTATTTTCTGCCACTAAATGATCATTGTGAAAAGGAAGAAATTTCGGACCTACCTACTTGTTGTAAAAAAGAGAAAGAAGAAAAGGATAAGAAAGATTGCTGTAACGATGAAACCGAAGTTTTTAAACTAAAAGTTGATTATGTCTCTTTTTGGAATGACTTCTCGTTTCAATCATTTGTAATTCCCGAAAATCGATCTTTTTCCTTTGATAAAAAAGTAGTTCCTTCTGAGAAGCAAACCCTTCAATCCAGCAATTCCGATCCGCCTCCAAAACTTTGCGGAAGAGAAATCTTATTAAAAAAACAAGTACTCATAATTTGATTGTAGTGAACCCATTTCTAGTTATCTAGTTTGTTTCACGAAATCAACATTTTATGAATTTTTTATGTAAAACATTAGTTTTAGGTTTTTTACTACTTCTAACTATTTCGAAATCTTTTGGTCAACTACATGGGTTGATTCAAGGAGAAGATGAAAACGAAAAAAAACCAATTTACAATGCAAAAATAAGGCTGAAAAACGCCAAAACAGGAACGCTATCTAAGGAAGATGGGACGTTCGAGCTAAGTTTACCCAAAGCGCTTCCGGATACCTTGATTTTTTCCGCTAATGGTTTTTACAACGATACAATCATTGTCACTAAAGCAGATCGATTTGCAGCTATTTCGGTTATACTTTATTCCATGCGAGCTTTGCCGGAATTTGTTATTTCTTCACGAAGAACATCAAGTAGTATTTCCAAAATGAAAACCTTACATGTGGAGGAATTGACTACCGCCGAATTACGCAAAGCAGCCTGCTGCAACCTTTCTGAATCTTTTCAAACGAATGCTTCAGTAGACGTAAATATCACAGATGCTGTATCCGGAGCAAAAAAAATTCAAATGATGGGACTAGATGGAGTTTACACGCAGATACAAATGGAGAATATCCCTTATTTGCGAGGCTTGGAGAGCTCATTCGGTTTGCAATCCATTTCTGGAACTTGGATAGAATCCATTCAAATCACAAAAGGAACAGGGAATGTAGTCAACGGCTACGAATCCATGGCTGGATTGGTTAATCTTGAAATTAAAAAGCCGATAGAAATGGAAAAAGTATATCTGAATGTTTATCAAAATATATTCGGAAGATCAGAGCTCAACGCCAACGCAGGATATAAACTTTCCAAAAAATGGAGTACGGGATGGCTTGCTCACGCCTCTTCGGTATACGGGCAAATTGACCACAACATGGATAATTTCAAAGATTTACCAACCGGTGATAATATTGCTTTCATGAATCGATGGGCATATCAAGGCACAAAAATGGAAGCTCAATTTGGGTTCAATGCATACCAAGATCGAAAAGTGGGTGGTCAAATCGGTTTTGAAAGAGGAATGCAACTGGAACCCAATCCGCAAGACTTAAAATATGGTGTCTTGCTTAATTCTAAACACATTGATGCCTTTCTAAAAACAGGTTTTTTTGGCAAGCGAACGAATCAATCCTTGGGAATTGTTTACAATGTAAAGTATCAAGAAATTGATGGTTCTTTTGGTGTTCGAAATTTTTCAGGAGTCGAAAAAAGAGGATATATAAATGTTATTTACGATGATTACATCGGAACATTGGATCATAAGATAAAAACTGGAGCAAGCTTGGTAGTTTTAGATATTAGTCAATCCGCTGAAATGTTGATGCAGAATAAAAAAGAAATTGTTCCTGGTATTTTCACCGAATACACCTACACAAATTCAAGATTATCAAGTGTTCTGGGTGCACGGTATGATTACCACTCACTTTATGGCAGTCAATTTTCACCAAGAGTCCATGCCAAATTTATTGCTCACGAAAAAACTGATTTAAGATTCACAGCCGGTAAAGGTTGGCGAGTTCCTAATTACATCATCGACAATGTTTCATTGCTAGCTAATTCCAAACAATGGATTGCACCCAATGAAATAAAACCGGAAATTTCGTGGAACATTGGTGGTTCGGTTGTTCAAGAATTCAAATTATTCAATCAAAAGGGAAGTTTAACGGTAGATTTGTATCGAACATGGTTTGAAAATCAACTAATTGTTGATCGAGACGAGTCCGTAAATGCCATTGTATTTACCAATTTAGAAAATGGTTCTTTTTCAAACAGTTTTCAATCTGAACTCAGTGTTTCACCGCTAAAAAATTTCGATATTCGAGTAGCATACAAATACTTGGATGTCAAGGCGCAATATGGTGGAGCTTTGCGTCAGCAAGTAATGATTCCCAAACATAGAGGTTTTGTAAACCTTGCCTATTTCAGCAGAAATAAGCGCTGGGAATATGATTTAACCTGCACTGCTTATGGTATTTCGCGTTTACCTGTGCAAGAGGATCCAAATAATCCGAGCAATCAATTATTTGATCAAACAAGCGATGTATATCCAATGCTCAACGCGCAAATCACGCATGTATTTAAGCGCTGGGATTTTTATCTTGGAGGAGAAAATTTGACTAATTTTAAACAGAAGAATCCAATCATTGATGCACAAAATCCATTTGGTTCAAAATTTGACGCTACAACTATTTGGGGGCCCGTCATGGGAGTTAATATTTATGCAGGATTGAGGTATTCAATCAAACAGAAAAAATAAAGTTGAAATAAAATTTTAATTATGAAAAAGTATTTTTTATCACTTGTGATTTTCTTTATTTACGGAATTTCATTTGGCCAAAAAGCAGAAACAAGCGTAATTCAGACTTCTGCTCAATGCAACGATTGCAAGGAACGAATTGAAGGTAAATTAAACTACACAAAAGGGATTAAGTTCGCTGAATTGGATATGGAGTCGAAAAAAGTAACTGTTAAGTATTCAGTAATGAAAATTTCACTTCAAAAAATCAAAGAAACGATTGCCGCCATTGGTTACGACGCAGATGAAGTAAAAGCGAAACAAGAAGATGTTTTAAAACTACCCAAATGTTGTCAGCCCAACGGGATGGAAAATCATAAGGATTAGAGTGCGCTTGGATTTATTTTGATTCGGTAAACATTTTATAGATCATACCATCTGATAACCCAATTTTCGGAACTGAAATTTTATTATTCTCTAATTTTTCCATCAAGAATAAATAAATTTCAAGAGCAGGAACAATAACATCAGCTCGATCAGGTTTTAAATGAAACTTATCCATGCGCTCTTCAACAGATAATTTCCGAATGGAATCGTACAGTGATTTCATTTTTTTTAGCTCAACAGGCTGATTGTCTTTTAATCCTATGATCTTGTGAATTTTATTAATATTTCCACCCGTTCCGAAAAGTTGATGAGGAATTGATTTATCCATATTTTGCTCAAGCCATTGACCCATTTCTTGCCAGACTTCTTCGGCCACTTTATTTTTTAGGATACGAATTGTTCCTATTTCAAATGATTGAGAGGCTATTTTTTGTCCTGATTCAAAAATACTAATCTCCGTGCTCCCACCTCCAACATCAACCACAATAAATGGATTTAACTTATCAAAATCGAGTAATAAGAATGTTCCAAAAATTAAGTCCGCTTCCTCTTGACCTGAAATGACCTCAATTTCAACATCCGTTTTATTTTTGATTTTCTGAATTATTTTATTTGCGTTTTTTGACTCCCTCATAGCAGATGTTGCGACTGCTCGTAGTTTTCCGACATTAAAAATACCTGCAATTAATTTGAAGGATTTTATGGTGTCTAGGGTATTCTTATACTTTTCCTTTGAGATTTTTCCCATTTCAAAAACATCATCCCCTAATCGCAATGGTACCCTAGTATAGGAGATTTTCTTCACATAAAAATGATTGCCTTCTTGGCATACCTCACCCACCAAAAGCCGAGCAGCATTTGTTCCAATATCGATAGCTCCAAATTTCATTCTTTACAATAATTGATTCGCTAAGTTAGCTAATTCTGACCGTTCTCCCTTTTCCAACATTACATGACAAAACAAATCTTGTCCAGATAATCGATCAACAAGATACGCTAAACCATTTGAATTCTCATCCAAATAAGGTGTGTCAATTTGCTGTACATCACCCGTAAATATGATTTTGGTGTTTTCACCGGCCCTTGTGATAATAGTTTTTACTTCATGCGGAGTCAAATTTTGGGCTTCGTCAACAATGAACAAAATATTCGATAGACTTCGTCCACGAATAAAAGCTAGGGGAGTAATTATAATTGACCCTGTATCCTCCATGTCCGTAATTACTTTCAATTTCTTTTCATTGGGACCAAATTGAGCTTTGATAAATTTTAAGTTATCCCACAAAGGCTCCATATATGGGCCGATTTTATCATTCGCATCTCCGGGTAAAAAACCAATGTCTTTATTGGATAAAGGTACAATTGGCCTCGCCAAAATAATTTGATTAAAGTTTTTCATCTGTTCCAAAGAAGCTGCTAGTGCCAACAACGTTTTACCGGTTCCAGCAACACCTTGCAAGGCAACCAGTTTTATTTGTGGATCCAACAATGCATGAAAAGCAAATGCCTGCTCTGCATTTTTTGGCTTAATCCCGTAAACGTATTCTTTTTCTATTCGAACAATCTCATCCACAGACCGATCATAAAAACACAAACAAGAATTTTTCCCATTTTTTAAAATATAATAGGCATTGGTTTTCTTCTTCTTACCTAAAATTCCATTCTCTAAAATTGACCCTTTTAAGAAAATCTCTCGGATAACATCAGCATCTACATGATCAATTGTCTGTGCACTTGTGGAGGTTATTTCCTTCAAATTGACTTTTCCAGTTTGATAATCTTCGGCTACTACTCCAATCGCTTTTGCTTTTATTCTCAGATTGATGTCTTTGGTAACTAATACTATCTTTTTTTTCGGTTCTTGTTCTTGTAAAACCAATGCAGAATTAATGATTTTATGATCATTCTTTTGTGATGAATAAATTTGTTCAGCATTAATATTTTCTGGATTATAGTCCATTATTATTTTAAACTTCCCTTTTTTACTTCCCAAACTAATCCACTCTTGGAGCAAATTAGTAGTTGATAATTTATCGATGAATCGAATTACCTCTCGAGCTGAAAAGTTTTTTGTGTCATTTCCTAATTTAAATTTATCCAACTCTTCCAAAACTGTAATGGGTATCGCTACATAATTCTCTTCAAAATTTAAAATAGATTCGTGATCATGAAGCAGTACAGATGTATCTAATACAAAGATTTTTTTTGGATTTGACATAGCGTTTAATTAATATTTTGGTAAAGTTAAAAAAAGTTTAACCCGACAATTTACCAAATTCAATTTTTCATATTAACGTTCTATAAATTTGGTTAACAATGAGTTAATTAAATATACATATACTTTTCACATAATCGAAATAATCTATTGATACGCTATCCGTTGTTTTGTATCCAAATTATATATCATGAAAAATTTTCTATTTTTACTAATTACGTTTGGTTTTACCCTTGCTGGTTTTACCCAAAGCACGGTTGCCCTTTGGAATTATAACACGATTACAGGAGCACCAGCGTCTCCCGCAGCGGATATTGGAACAGGGAGTTCGCAAGTCATTGGTTCAATGGTTGTTGCAACTGCAGCCACAGGAATGGACCCAGTAATCAATAATGGTTGCGGTGCTCAAAATGGATTGAGTCCTGGGGCGTGGGCATTTACCGCTACACCCGGACTAACCAATGAAAGCAGCGGTGTGCAATACAATGCATCAACTGTTGGAATACAAAACATTCTTTTTACGTGGGATCAACGTTGGTCTAATACGGCAGCGAATACCATTCGTTTGCAGTACACCTTAGATGGTACAACATGGACAAATTTTACTATGACAACAGCAAATACAACCTTTTGTAATGGGTCTATTGACAACGGTCGTTTTCAAAACAATGGTGGAGGTGATCAGTACAGAAGAATTAAAGCGGATTTCTCTGCAATAACTGGTGCTAATAACAATGCAAATTTTGGAGTTCGAATTCTAGCTGCAAATTTTCAAGCTACTACCGAATTCCGTCAAACTTCAAATTTTGCAAATATAGCTACAGGAGGTACATGGAGGTTTGACAATGTTTCGATTCAAGGTGGAGCCAATGTTTCGATAGCTGCAGCAAGTAATTTTGCTCAGTACAATGAAAGTATTGGCTCAATAAATATCCCTATTACTGTATCTAATGCTAATTCAGCCCCTGTTAACTTAACTTTCAGTCTTTCTGTTTATTCAGATGCAACAGACAATGTGGATTACACATGGACTAATACATTGACAATTCCAGCCAATACTAATGGTGTAACAAATTTACCCATTACTATAGTTGATGATATATTGGCTGAAAAAGCAGAGCGAATAATCGTTAAAATTAGTGGTGGTACAAATGCTTTTGTTTCAGCAACAGACAATTATCAAATCATTTTCATAAAGGACAATGATTACGTAGCTCCAGTTGCAACCAACGAGTTGAATTTAAACTTGTTGACATCTTATTCAAATGGGGTTTCAGGAACAAACTCAGCTGAAATTGTTGCTTTTGATCCTACTGTAGATCGTCTTTACATTGTGAATAGCATTGCCGGTAAGTTGGACATTGTGAATTTTGCTAACCCTGCTACACCAGTTGCAATCACATCAATAAATTTATCTGCCTATGGAGGAATAAATTCAATAGTGGCCCACAATGGCGTAGTAGCTTGCGCAATTGAATCGGTTCCTGCTCAAAACAATGGCAAAGTAGTATTTTTCGATGCAAATGGGGTTTATATCAATCAAGTGGAAGTTGGTGCAATGCCTGATATGATTACATTTAATAAAACGTATACAAAAATTTTAACAGCAAACGAAGGTGAACCTGATGGTACTTATGCGAATGATCCTGTTGGATCAGTTTCGATAATAGATTTGACTCCTGGATACGCCGCTTTGACAAATGCAAATGTTACTTCCGTTGGTTTCACAGCCTATAACGGTCAAGAAGCGGCATTAAGAGCTCAAGGTATACGCGTTTTCTCTACTTCAGCTACAGTTGCTCAGGATTTTGAACCTGAATATATAGCAATATCAGATGATAACACGAAAGCATATGTGACTCTTCAAGAAAATAATGCATTGGTAACAATCGATTTATCAACTAATGCAATTACCTCTTTGGCAGCATTAGGCTACTCATCTTATTCAGCTGGTTCTGGAAATGCCATGGATGCATCAGATCAAAGTGGTGCAGTACTGATTACAGGAAACTTGCCAATCAAGGGTGCATACATGCCTGATGCAATGACTTTTAAAACAATCAATGGTCAAGGATTATTATTTACAGCAAATGAGGGCGATTCTAGAGAATTTGGTAGTGTTGTAGATGCAAACAGAATTTCTTCTTCAACTTTCAATAACGTATTAGATGCAACGGCATTTCCGGATCAATCAATTTTGCGAAACAACAAGTTTCTCGGTAGATTGAGCGCTTTGAAATATTCTGGAGATACGGATGGAGATGGTGATTATGATGAATTACACGTTATGGGAGGTAGATCTTTCTCTATTTGGAATCCTTTAACCGGAGCGTTGGTTTATGATTCAAAGGACTTAATTGAGCAAATCACCGCTAATCACCCAACTTTTGGTGCGATATTCAACGCATCAAATACAACAGGTACTCCTGCACTTAAAAACAGAAGTGATGACAAAGGACCAGAGCCAGAAGGCGTAGCAGTTGCTACAATCAATGGATCAACCTACGCCTTTGTAGCTCTAGAAAGAATTGGTGGTGCGATGATGTTCAATGTTGATATTCCAACTTCTCCTGTTTTTGTAGGATATGCAAACAATCGATCAACAACAGTAAGCGGTCCTGATTTAGGCGCCGAAGGAATTATCTTTATTTCAGCAGCAGATTCTCCAAATAATAAAGCATTATTGATTCTTGCAAATGAGGTTAGTTCTACCCTAAGCATTTATCAAATTAATTCATGTGCAGATTTATCTGGTGGTTCTATTACTTCGAATGATTTAAGCCTTTGTCCTGGACAAACAACTTCATTATCTGTAACCAACGTTTCAGGTGTTTCATATCAATGGTTATTGAATGGCGCTGTTATCGCGAATGCTACCAACAATACTTATCAAGCAAATCAGGTTGGAAATATTGCTGTTAAAGTGACTAACTCATCACTTGGATGTACAGATACAACAGCGGTTGTTGCAATTACAAGTGTTGCAGCTCCGAACGTTTCAGCAGGACAAGATCAAACTGTATGTGGCGGGACAACCGTGTCATTAAGTGCATCTGGCGCAAACTCATATTCATGGAATAATGGTGCAACTGGATCTACATTGACTATTTTAGCTGGAAATACAACATCAAGTATCAATTATATAGTTACTGGATTAGATAATACTACGGGCTGTACAAAAAAAGATACGGTAGTTATTCAAGTAAATGGCTTACCTTTAATCAATGCAGGAACTGATTTTCAAGTGTGCTCAAACGACACTGTTACGCTTTCAGCAACAGGTGGAACAAGTTATGTTTGGAATAATGGTATTGTAAATAATCAAGCGTTTGTTCTATCTAATACTGCTACTTTCAATGTTACCGGTTCAGATTCTAATGGTTGTATAAATTCAGACGAAATAACTGTTATTGTAAATCAGTCACCACAATTAAACGTAGGCAATGATATTACAGTTTGTGTGAATAATGCACCTTTTCAATTATCAGCAATTTCAAACGAAGGTGGCTTAACTTACTCTTGGTCAACTGGAGCCTCAACACAACAAATTTCTGTCAATTCAAGTTCCGTTTATAGTGCAACAGCGACAAATTCTTTTGGTTGTTCTTCCTCTGATTCAGTTGAGGTTATTGTTAATGAATTACCAAGTCTAAACTTAGGTCAAGATCAATCAGTTTGTAGTGATGAATTACCAGCAACATTGAATGCTCAATCCACTTCAACAGGTCTTGTTTATAATTGGTCAACCAATCAAAATACTCAACAAATTCAAGTTTCTTTAACAGGAACCTACTCTGTTTCAGTAATTGACCAAAACGGGTGCGAGTCTACAGACGAAGTTGCCGTACAAGTATTAAATTCTCCTAACGTAAATGCAGGACAAGACATTACTGTTTGTGCAAATGAATTCCCCGTTACGTTAAATGCAACAGGTAATGGTTCGCAAGTTGAATGGAGTACTGGTGCACAAACACCATTTACTACTGTTAACGGCGCGGGTACTTATACTGTGACAACAACAGCACAAAATGGTTGTCAAGCTTCTGATGATGTAGTTGTTACTTCAGATCCTTGCGCAAGCCTAGTAGAGCAAAACGATGGAATTTTAATTTACCCAAATCCAACCACATCAATGGTGACGATCTTGAACAAAACTACTCTTCCATTAAATTATTGCATACGTACTATTGAAGGAAAAATTGTTTTTCAAGGTGAATTGGATTCAAGCTCAGAAAAAACGAGCATCAATTTAATCAACCTTTCCAATGGAGCGTATTTAATTCAGTTATTCAATACCGAATTCAACTACACTACACGGATTACAAAGCAATAAAACATAATTCAAACTTTTTAAAAGGCTGTCTCAAAAGGACAGCCTTTTTGTTTACCAAAAAAAATGAGAATGAGAAGGATTTTCTCGAATGAGAAAAAAGATTTTTTCAGAGAATACGGCTAATCACAAAAAGATTTATACAGTTCTTCCTGCGCATGAAACGGAGGTAGATTCCTTTTTCTATAACGATTTTTTAAATCCGAGGAAATTAATCGAGCTTTGACACTACCTTTCCATTGGTATTCAAAAATTCGATCTAACTCATGCTGAATTTGTTTTTCCTTTATTGTAACACCAACCTCTATCCTACTATCTAAATTTCGTTCCATGAAATCAGCACTCGTTAGAATATACAATGGGTTATAATTATTTTGAAAAATCATAAACCGTGCATGTTCAAGATACCTATCAACAATACTTATGACTGTGATATTTTCACTGAGTCCCTTAACTCCCGGTTTGAGGCAACAAATCCCTCTAATAATCATTTCAATTTTTACACCTGCTCGACTGGCATCGTACAATTTGTCAATGAGTATAGGATCAGTTAAATTATTGATTTTTATTTTAATAGAGCCAAGGTGACCTTTCTTTGCATGGCTGATCTCCTGATTTATGTATTGGATGATTTTTCTTCTAGCATTGAAAGGAGAAACAAGTAAATTACGGAAAATTGGTCGCTCCAAATTATTTTCTAACAATCGAAACACCTTCTTAACCTCGTTTGCAATTTCCGGCTTGGCAGTTAAATACCCCAGATCGACATAAATACGCGCTGTTTTTTCATTAAAATTACCAGTTCCTACATACGTAATTAGCTGCTCTTTTCCATCCTTATATCTTTCAATCTGAAGCAATTTGGAATGAACCTTTAAATTCGGAACACCATAAATCACCTTAGCGCCAGAGTCTTGTAAGCGATTACTCCAATATAAATTATTTTCTTCGTCAAAGCGAGCTTGCAACTCAAAAACAACCGTTACAGCCTTCCCGTTAAAAACGGCCGAAAGCAAGGCGTTCATGACATCTGAATTTTTGGCAACGCGGTAAATATTGATTTTAATCGATCTTACTTTTGGATCTATCGCGGCTTCTCTCAGAAGATCAATAATATAATCAAAGCGCTGATAAGGAAAATGCAACAAAATGTCTTTTTTCAAAACAGCTTGTATGACGCCTCCTTTATTTTCCAAATCTGGATGTTTACAAGGTGGCTGCAAAGGGAATAGGAACGCTGGATTTTCAAAAGTAGGAAATGAGATTAAATCTTTATTATTGTGGTATCTACCTCCTGGAATGGTGTTTACTCCTTCCTTTAGGTGAAGCGATTGGAGCAGATATTGCAATAAATCAGAGGGCATTTCTTCATCATAAACAAATCGTACAGGAGTGCCTTTTTTTCGTTCCTTTAAACTTTTTTCTATTTTTTCGATGAAGGGTAAACTTATATCATCGTCTAAATCCAATTCAGCATCGCGCGTAAATTTGAATGTATACGCACTAATTTCTACGGGATGAAAAATTGCAAAAATCTCCTTTAATTGAAGGCGAATAATGTCATCAATCAACAAAATATAAATCGCCTTATTATCCTTGATTTTATAATATCTTGGTATATCACCTGGCACCTGAATAAGAGCATATCGAACCTTTTTTTTCTGATCAACAATTTTAATTGCTAAATAAATCGCATAATCTCTCAGCTTAGGAAAAGTACTTTTTTTATCTAGAATGATCGGAAAAATAGAATGTTTTAATTTGTCTTGATAATACTGATTCAACTCCAATTCGTGCGGCTTGGAAAGTTTTTGTTCGTTAACGAATAGAATATGATGTTTTTTAAACTCTTCAGAAATTTCTTCAAAAGCTCTTTCAAATTGTTTCTGTTGACGCAACACTTCATTTCTAATCTCTTGATAGAGCTCTGTTGCAGTCCCATGAAACCCTTCAATCTTTTGCTTTTTTAGAACAGATAACCGCCTCACATTGGCAACCCGTACTCGGTAAAACTCATCCATATTGTTGGAGTAAATACCCAGAAAGCGCATGCGTTCCACCAATGGAACAGTTGAATCCATTGCTTCTTGTAAGACTCTTTCGTTAAAAGCTAACCAACTTAATTCTCGATTCACCAGATTCATAAACAAATATGCAATTTGTTATTATTTTATCACTCAATACTATATTAAATAATTATGAATTTTATACAATTCATGTGTTTTCGCGCAATAATTAAGTCAAAAGGTACTTATTTCTCCGTATTTATAGCCTTAAAACCTTAGTTCGATTGTTAAAACAAAGTCAAAATTAAGTTAAAGACTTTATTGCAAGGCAGATTTATAAGGGATAACAGGTGATCACGTTAAAAGCTAACGCAGGAAATAAGGTTTGAATAACCGAGCTCAGGTTTAAAATAACATTCAATTAAAACACTAACATTAAGTTAGTAAAGAAATAAAATCTTGTTAAAGATGCCATAAAAAGGAACTGGGAATTACTTTACAAATTTGTTCAACTATTTGCATAATGAAAAAAAGATCTATTGATGTTATCGTCCTTTCTGATGTCCATCTTGGAACCTATGGCTCAAGAGCATTTGAACTAGTCAACTACTTAGAATCGATAAGCCCAAAAATCCTCGTTTTAAATGGTGATATTATCGATATTTGGCAATTCAGCAAGCATTATTTTCCAGAATCTCACATGAGGGTGGTAAAAGCAATCATGTCCTTATTAACTGAAGGAACTATTGTTTATTATGTAACTGGTAATCACGATGAAATGTTGCGCAAGTTCAAAGGACTGCAATTGGGTAATTTTCACATCGTTAATAAAGTAGTTTTACCTCTGCCGACGGGAAAAGCTTGGATTTTCCATGGTGATGTTTTTGATACAACCATGAAACATTCAAAATGGTTAGCGAAACTAGGAGGAAAAGGATACGACTTATTGATCATACTCAATACTTTTATTAATTGGATTAGTTTAAAATTAGGGAGAGGGCGCGTTTCATTATCGAAAAAAGTGAAAGATAGCGTGAAGGGGATTATTAAATACGTAAACGATTTTGAAGGAACTGCGGCAGATATTGCCTTGGAAAACAAATACACCTATGTGATTTGTGGACACATACATCAACCAAAAATCCGTGAGTTCTCTAATGAACAGGGGGATAAAGTAACTTATTTAAATTCAGGTGATTGGGTTGAAAATATGACTAGTCTGGAATATAATGGCAATACATGGAGGCTATTTGATTATCAAACAGAATATTCAGCTGACCAAAAATCACCTATTTCTGAAAAATCCTTGGTTGAAAGTTATAGTTATTCCGATTTACTGAACGAACTCATTAATTCTAATTAAGCATGAAAATACTTTATGGAATTCAGGGAACAGGCAATGGCCATATTAGTAGAGCGGAAGATATCGTTCCTCATTTAAAAAAGATGGGCGACGTGGACATTTTAGTTAGTGGAAATCAATCGCAAGTAAATGCCCAATTTGAAATAAATTATCAGCGAATGGGATTAACATTTCTTTCCTCAAAATCAGGGAAGGTTGATTTGCTCAAAACAGTGATGAATGCAAATCCGATTCGATTTAGTAAAGAAATTAGAGACTTTCCAATTGCAAAATACGATTTGGTTATTTCTGATTTTGAACCTGTTAGTGCGTGGGCCGCTTTAACTCGAAACGTACCTTGTATTGAATTAAGTCATCAAGCAGCTGTGGCTCATACGGATTCTCCAAAACCAGATGGTAATTTCACGATCGGAAATTATGTCTTAAACCATTATTGCCCCACAAAAAAGAAGTATGGATTTCATTTTGAATCCTTCGCAGAAACTGTTTTCACACCTTTAATTCGGAAATCTATACGGGAAATTGAAACCCGTAATGAATCCTATTATACGGTTTATCTTCCTGCATATCATGACGATGTTATTGCTAAGGTGCTTAAAATATTCAACATTGAATGGCATGTTTTTTCAAAATACGCCAAAAAAACATACACAATTGAAAATATAACCTTTTACCCTATTGACAGCGCGAAATTCACTGAAAGTTTGGCAACATGTAGTGGTGTTTTGTGTGGTGCCGGATTTGAATTACCCGCCGAAGCACTTTTTCTTGGTAAAAAATTACTCGTTATTCCTATGATAGGTCAATATGAGCAACTTTGTAATGCTGCTAGCTTAAAAAAACTTGGTGTCACCGTATTGAATGAACTCAGCTTGGTGCATTACCGAACAATAAAAAATTGGATCTCCATTACGAAACCAATACAAATCACTTATCAGGATCAAACTGAGCAAATAATTGATACGATTATGCAAGATTTTGAAAGTAATAAAATTCCAAAAATTGAAATTTCACGCCCTTTATTGAATCCTCAATTTTATAAATTATTCCTCTAAAAATGAAGACTAAATACATCAAACGAATAAACATTGCGCTCTTTATTTCGATTATCGCACTAGCACTATCGTTGATTCAACTATATTATAGTAAGTAGTAAAACACTTTATTTAACATAAATACAATGTATCAGTAAACATTAATTTGATTAAAAGCCTCAATTTTGTTCAAAATTTACCGAAATTGAAACTACAACTCTTATCTCGCTTTACGTTTGTCGTATTCCTTTTTTCCACATTCAATTTATTCAGCCAATCTCTAATTCTAAATGAGGTTTCTCAAGGGCCATCAGGATCAAAGGAATATATTGAATTATTAGTTATTCCTGGAACATCTCCCTACAACTGCACCAATTATTGCCTCGACCTACGCAATTGGATCATCGATGACAATAACGGATATTTTTCGGGAGGACCAACGTCTGGAGTTGGAATTGCAAATGGTGCTGTTCGCTTTAAAAATGACCCTTTTTGGCAATGCATTCCAATAGGTACTCTAATTGTGATTTATAATGATTTAGACCCAAATACTTCTTTGCCCGCAAATGATATTTCAATCACAGAAGGTAACTGCAGCATAGTAATACCTGTATCTTCTGTTTTATTAGAACATGAAACTACTTCACCCACAACAACAACCTCTACTTACCCAACCGCAGGTTGGAATATAGGTGGGTTATGGGGTCCTATCTCAATGGCAAATGGGACTTTTTCTACTGGTGTATTTACTAATGGTGATTCATTTCAAGTATATAATCCAAGTAATCTAACAACTCCAATTCATGGTGTAAGTTGGGCAAACAACAATGTCAATAATATTATATATTTCAACAGTTTAGCAACTAATTCCGTGTTTTATTTTGGAAACACAATAGATAATAATCCATCCAATCAAGCTAATTGGGTTTCGGGTACTTGTTCTGTTCCAAATAATCAAACTCCAGGGCTACCAAATAATCCGGCCAATGCTTCCTATATTTCTTCGCTAAATAATAATTGTGCGGGACCATTGGTTGTCACGCTAATTGGTTCAACGGATGCCAGTAGCTGTCTTTGTAATGGTCAAGCTTCCGTAAATGCATCCGGATCCATCCCAGGCTATGCTTATGTTTGGTATAATTCTTCGTTTGTTTCAATTGGACAAAACACAGCTTCGGCAA
This sequence comes from Crocinitomicaceae bacterium, assembly GCA_044377675.1. Classification (GTDB taxonomy): domain Bacteria; phylum Bacteroidota; class Bacteroidia; order Flavobacteriales_D; family Crocinitomicaceae; genus UBA952. Next base: position 14,996 of record JBILYP010000021.1, on the reverse strand, counting down.
CCAACTTATGCGCTGGCAATTATGCATGCGTTGTTAGCTCCTCCATTAATTGTTCGGATACGATTTTGGTTACAATTAATACTTCTGCTACTTCTATCACTCCAATATTTAATCCGATTGCGCCAATTTGTGCCGGGGGAACAATAAATCTTCCAACCACTTCCACTAATGGAATTACTGGTTCTTGGTCGCCTGCGGTTAATAATACGCAAACAACAACCTATACATTTACACCAACTGGTGGGCAATGTGCCAACACAACCACGTTGCAAGTTTCTGTTGGAGCTCCGCAAACGCCTACTTTTGCTACCGTTGGACCGTATTGTGCTGGTGCATCCTTTTCCTTGCCAACCTCAAGCATTGAAGGTTTTACTGGTTCTTGGTCGCCTGCAATAAATGCTACAACAACTACCTCATATTCCTTTACTCCTACTAGTGGTCAATGTGCCACAACAGCTAATTTATCGGTAACCATTAATCCAATTCCAACGGTATCTATTTTGGAAAATCCAACCATTTGTGCAGGGCAATCAACCGTATTGACAACTAGTACAAGCATTCCCGGAGGAACTTTTGCCTGGAATCCTGAGGGACAATTAACACCAATAATTACGGTAAATCCTACAACTTCTACTAATTATACTGTAATTTATTCCGTTTCTGGTTGCGCTAGTTTACCTGCTAGTTCAAGTGTGACGGTAAATAACTCGATAATACCACAATTTGCAAGTTGGGGTCCTTTCTGTCAAGATGCGCTTCTTGCCCAAGTTATTTTACCTGAAACATCGATTAACGGAATCACAGGCTCATGGAATCCACAAATGGTTTCTACTGCTACAGCAGGAATTTCAACCTATACATTTACACCAACTGCTGGTCAATGCGCTTCCGATTTTCAGTTATTAGTTGAAGTTTTTGCAACTCCTATCGTATTTGGGGGGAATGATATCACCATTTGTGCAGGAAATTCAATAACACTTTCAGCAACAGGTGGCGCACAATACACTTGGTCAAATTCCGTTCAAAATGGCATACCTTTCCAAGCAATAAGCTCTTCTATATATACTGTTTCAGCAATTGATGCTAATGGTTGTGAGGGATTTGATACAGTAAATATTACGGTTCTGGAAAGTCCAATTGCGGCATTCGCTCCTGATGTGACCACAGGAATTGCCCCATTAACAGTTCAATTCATCAATACCAGTACAAACGCCACTTCTTATCTTTGGGACTTTGGAAATGGAAACACATTGGCCGTTTCAAACACAAATACAGTTCAAACTACTTATTTATCAGCGCAATCGTATGAGGTTTGGTTAGTGGCATCCAATGGTTTTTGTGCAGATTCTACATTAGCAACAATCATCGTACTACCGGCTGGGGCTCCAGAGATTGTTATTCCGAATGTTTTTACTCCTAATGGAGATGTTACCAATGACGAATGGATTATTCAAACAACCAATATAGCAAGTATTGAAATAGTAATTCTAAATCGTTGGGGAAATGTAATGACTGAAATCACTGATTTAGCTACCGGTTGGGATGGAAAAACAACGAATGGAGATGATGCAACCGACGGTACCTATTTTTACAAATACACCGCAAAAGCGTTGAATGGAGAGAATCTATCCGGCCATGGATTTCTAACATTGATCAGATAAAAACAAGAATTAATTCGTTTTTAAAAATGAAATTTTTGTTTTGCTTTTCTCTAAGTTTTGATACAAATAATATTCTCCCGCAGCTAGAATAGAAATATCAAATACATAAGAAACAACATTGTTTTGATCCATTATCATTGAAATTGGCTGTATCCATAATTCTGCTCCCGTTGCGGAAATCAATTTCCAATTGTTACCATTAGTTGACTTTCCAATTGTTTGAATATACAAAAGTTGGTTACTCGGATTAGGATAAAACCCTGTAATTAAAGCATTTTGATTTTCTTCTACAGAAGCAAAGCGACTACATGGATCTAGAATTGGAACAGAAAAAGATCCGTGTCCTACACTTGGAACATTCGTTGAAATCAACGTATTATTTCCTGCATTTGAAAAATACGATTTTTGACATGTATTCGCTGCGTTTTGTTGATCAATTGTATTAACATAATACCAATCACCTTGAATTTTATCCATCGTAATATCTAGAATAACAAAGCCTTTTTTTGTTAGCTCAACATATTTCAAATGAGGATTTTCAAACGTTAGGAGTCCACCAACATTGAGGGGAGATCCTGGAGAAGTAACGCTCGGTGTAACAAATTCAACACCAACTGGAGTATTTCCATTTTCAAGATTAATTGCCCAACTAGTATGAATATCACCAGTTGCAACAACGAAATTATCAATATTATTCTGCTCCAAATGGTTGTATAATCGTTGTCTTTCAGCAGGGTATCCATCCCAACCATCTGTATTAATGGGATTGCCTAATGCGTTAATTTCACCCATCATCACTTGGTTTCCGAGTACTTTCCATTGTTGCGTACCCAAACTCAATTCGTCTTTCAACCAATTAAATTGTTCTTGACCTAATATCGTTCTATTGGTATCATTTATCGTTGTGCTGTTCGCACTCACTTGTTCATCACGTCCCTCCAATCGGGTATCCAACATAATAAGATTCGCTAAATTACCCCATTTAAAGGATCGAAATATTTGTGTGTTTTCTGGCCCCTTGGGACGTATTGGTAACCATTCAAAAAAAGCACGTTTCCCATTGTCTTTCCGTGTATACCAATCACCCTCGTCAGCAGTGTGATTCTCAGCACCATTTACAAATGAATTATTGGCTGTTTCATGATCATCCCACACACAGATCCATGGAAAATTCTGATGCAATTTTCGAAGTGCATTATCCATGTGATAACTAGAGTAACGGAGTCTATATTCGGGTAGTTCAATAATTTCTTGTTCGGGCTCGCAAACACGATCAATACTTGAATTTGGAGCATAACCGCCTGATGCATATTCGTAGATGTAATCGCCTAACATTAAAACGGCATCTACATCATTTCGTTCATTGATCGCCTCATAAACATTAAAGTAACCTGCTTCCAAATTGGCACATGAAACAACTGCAAAACGCACATTATTAACATCGCCAAGGGGTAAAGTTTTGGTTCGTCCAACTGGGCTGTATGAACCGTTTGATTCAAACTCGTAAAAGTAAAAGGTATTTGGAGAAAGTCCCGTAACATCTACTTTAACTGTAAAATCTTTGGTTGAGTCTGTTTGAACAACTCCTTGAGAAACAATGGTTGAAAATGAATTATCAGTAGACACTTTATAATTCACCGAAATGCTTTGATTAAAATCTGCTGGGGTTACTCGAGTCCAAATAATCACTCGATCACTCAATGGATCACCCGATGCAACACCATGATAAAATGGGGCAATACATTCAAGCGGGCTCACACTTGTTTGTGCAAATGCTTTAATCGATAAAAGCATTATTGTTATTAAAATTGATTTTTTCATGGTCCAAATATATACTACCTTCATTGAAATGGCATCAACTGTATTTTACTATTTCGTTAAAATTAAAAAAATGATTTTAAATTAAATTAATTCAATCATAATCCAATCTTCAAATACGATTAAAACCCTTTAATCAATTTTGTTAAAATAAAAATATGCAAATTAGATTCATCCTTTTTATAGTTGCTGGTCTGTTTTCTTTACAAGCAAACACGCAATCGCTGCTGCGCGGCCCTTATCTGCAGTCACCAACGGAAAACACGATTGTGATTAAGTGGCGAACAAGTGCTAATACCAATTCAAAAGTAATTTTTGGAACGGATAGTAGTAATCTTTCCCAAACTGTTGTCTTGAACAATGCTACCAAGGAACATGCAGTTAAGTTATCCAACTTATCTCCGTCAACCACTTATTACTACTCCGTTGGAAATAACACTACTTATTTTACGTTACCGTCGGCGCGCTACCGATTTAAGACAAATCCGGTTCCAGGTACTGAAGTACCAACTAGAGTTTGGGCAATTGGTGATTTTGGTAAAGGAAACGCAGAGCAAGTTGCTGTTAAAAATTCATACATGCAATATGATGATTCTTCAAATACCGATGTGTGGATTTGGCTAGGCGACAATGTGTACAACGACGGAACGGATGAAGAATACCAAACCAAATTATTTGAATTGAACGGTTTTTCTGATGTTTTTAGTTGGTTACCATTTTGGCCAAGTCCGGGTAACCATGATTACAATACCGTTTGGGAAGAAAGTGCTTTTTTAGGAATTCCTTATTCCAATATTCCGCTAGAGGATCATCAAGGGCCTTATTTTGATTTGGTTCATGTTCCCACGCAGGCAGAGGCTGGCGGTTTTCCTTCTCAATTAGAGTTGTTTTATTCGTTTGACTATGGCGATGTGCATTTTCTTTCTTTGAACTCGGAAGTATTTGATTTTGCACAAACGTTTGAAGGCATTGAACAAATGAAACAATGGATTGAACAAGATTTAATTCAAAATACACGAACCTTTACAATTGCTTATTTTCACCAACCACCCTACTCCAAAGGATCACACGACAGCGATGATGCTTTCGAATTAGTTATGAAAGCCATGCGCGAGCGAGTTGTTCCCTTATTGGAAAGTTACGACATTGATCTCGTAATTTGCGGGCATAGTCATGTGTTTGAACGCAGCAAGTTAGTCCATGGGCATTATGGAAACTCACAATCATTTGATCCATCAACCATGCTAAAAGACGGTTCCAATGGTAATTTCAATCAAGGAAATGCGTATCACAAGGACGGTTTAGCTAACACGCCAGATGGAACAGTTTATGTGGTATGTGGAAACTCGGGAAGTAAGGAGGATGCACCTTCACTCAATTATCCCATTATGGAATTTGTGGATGGTGGTATTGAAGCATGCGGTTCGTTCGTTATGGATATTTACAAAAACAGATTGGATGGAAAGTACCTTCACATGAATGGGACGGTGATGGATGAATTTACCATTTTAAAATCCAATTTAACTGTTGAAATTCCAAATATATATGTTTGTGGACAAGAATCTGTAACGATTACTCCAACTATTTCAGGTGGTTCCGAAAATTTACATTATGCTTGGAACATAAATAATAACACGACAAATAGTATATCAATAAATGATCAACAAATTGGAAATCATCAATTGACGATAACTGATAGCCTTACTGGTCAGGTTGTTACACAAAATTTTAACGTTATTCAAGGAAATAATTTAACCATTGTAACTCAAAATGACACCTTGTTTGCCCAAGGGTTGGCGAATAATTACCAATGGTATTTGAACGGAGAATTACTAAACAATGCCAACGATTCTTATTTAGTTCCGCAACAAGCAGGTAATTATTCAGTTTCTTCTGCATACGGGTCTTGTTTGTCTGAATCAGTTTACAGTAATCCACAACTATTAATTCCAGTAATTAAAGCCTCAGGAATTTCTTTGTATCCCAATCCGGCTAGTGATGAGTTAACCATTGAAGTTATTGAATCATTTATCGGTAAAACCTATCAAATTTATGCATCATCAGGTGAATTGGTTAAAAAAGGCAAATTGGATTCAATTAAAAACCAGATTGCACTAACGAAATTACCAACAGGTATTTATTCCCTTAAAGTGCTTGGACTGCAGGAAAGTATTCGATTTGTAAAAAAATAGTTGCTTTAGTGTTTCTGTTCATTTAAACAACCATTTATCTTCATTTTGGGTTAATCGAAATATAATCCCGGCTTCAAATTCTATTGTTAGTATGAAAATACCTTTGCAGTAAAAATTGCAACTATGTCTGGAACTTTACTACAACCCCAAACTAACTTATTTTCCAAAAATAAAAGTAACATTGATCTCCGCATTGAAAAAAAAGAATTTGACATCCACACTGAGGATTGTGCTTGCGTCATTGACGAAGTAGAATTTGTAAAAATCATCGATTTAAAAACCAACATGTCTTTACCTGTGGTTGACACCCCTCAAGCTACTACTGCCGCTCCGCGCAAAGGCATTCACAAATTGGTTTCCCGCATCTTTAACCGCATGACTGTTTTACCACTTACTATGCCTCTTTGTTTGGTGTTGTTGCTTGGAGTTTTGTCTGTGAATGTAGGATGGGGGCAAACGAATAATTATTTTGGGACAAGTGGAACTATTAGTGGAAGTGTATGGAGTACAAGTGTGGGAGGACCATATAATACTGCATTGGTAACAACTGGAGGCTCTATACTTAATTTTAATAATGCTGGATCTGCTACCGGGGCTACAATCGCTACATGTGTTGGTATTAATTTTGGTGCTTCAATTACCTGGGCCGCAGGAGGTACAATTGGAGCTGCTGGAATTAATTTGCCTATTAATGTTTCCGCAGGAGTTAATCAAAATTTAACTTCTAATTTCTCGACCGCTGCAACTGCTGCATATACTAAAAATGGGGCTGGGGCATTGCTAACTTCTGGTGGAACCTATGGTGGTGGATTCACTTTAAATGATGGAGCACTAATAGCTGGAGGTATTAATGCAATGGGCGGAAATGCCATTCCAGGACTTTTAACCTTAAATGGTGGAACTGTTGCGGCTAATGGAAATAGAGTTTTTTCCGGAAAATATTCAAATATTGTTATCGGCGGAAATATACAGTTTGGTGAAATGAGCACGGTAATTAGTTTAGCTAGTTCAACTTCGAATTTAACTTTCTCTAATAATATGTCTTTAGGAAGTGTGAACCGCACATTTACTTTAGGTAATGGTGGTAATATGGGTTTTGGTGGCGTAATCTCCAACACAGGTTCAAATGGCTTAACCTTTACTGCCAACTCAAATGGTACAGGAAGATTTGACATAACGGGAACTAATACATTTTCAGGCCCAGTCAATATTAATGGAAATGGAACAGGTGTTGCAGAGGTAAGATTTACATCTGACGGTAGCTTGGGTAATACTAGCAATACAATTAATATCAATGGCGGAAGACTTTCAACGTTAAGTGCTGCAAGCTATACTTTAACCTCTGGTAGAGGCATACAAGTAGGTAACACTGCAGGTACCTCTATAAGCACTCCAGGTGCGGGTGTTCTAACTTACAATGGAATAATAGCCGATTTAAGTGGGTCTATTCCTGGTGCTTGGTCTAAGCAAGGTTCAGGTACATTATCATTAGGTGGTGTAAGTACTTACACTGGTGCTACTTCCATAAATAATGGTACTCTACAATTAACAACAGGTAACGATAGATTACCAACCACAACGGTTTTAAGTTTAGGTCAATCGGCATCATTAAATCTCGGCACACTTGATTTGAATGGAAGAAACCAAACCATTGCTGGCTTAAATTCAACAACAGGTAGTGCTTCCGCAATGACAAATGTTGGTTTAAATAACACTATAACTTCATCTGTTGCAGCAACTTTAACAGTCTCTGGTAGCGGAACTTATGGGGCCGCTACGGATGCCAACTCAGGAATTATTGCAGGCGCCATATCATTGGTGAAAAGCGGTACAGGAACCTTAACTTTAGGTGATGTAAATACTTATGCAGGAACTACAACCATAAATGGCGGAACTCTCACTCTTTCAGGTGCTGGTTCGATTGCCAATTCGTCTGCCATTACAGTCGGTTCTGGAGGAACATTTGATGTGTCTGGCTTAACTACTGCATTATCTTTAGGCGCAAGTCAATCGTTAAAAAGTTCAGCAACTGGCGCTAACACTACGGCTACAATTACCGTTGCTTCAAGTAAAGGAATTACCTTGTCGGCAGGTGGATTAGAATTTACTGCTTATGGAGGAGGAGCAACAGCTCCATTGACTATATCAGGTGCTAGTGCCGGTGCTCTAGATTTAAATAATGCCCCTGTTACCTTAACAACTTCTACAGAATTAGCCGTAGGAACATATAAATTAATTGCAAAATCAGGGTCGGCAACAGTTACAGGTACACCGGGTACGCTGACAATGGCTGGTTCACTTTTAGCATCAAATACTACAGGTGAGTTATCAATTGTAAGTGGGGAATTAATCTTGACTGTAACTGCAGTTGAATATACGGTTACTTTTAATGGAAACTCAAATACTGGTGGCACCATGTCCAACCAAACAGCAAGTTCAGCTACTAATTTAACTTCAAACAGCTTCATCAGAACGGGCTACACTTTTGGCGGGTGGGCCACATCTTCAGGTAGCGCAACGGTAGCTTATGCAAATGGTGATAGCTATCCGTTTGATGCCAGTACAACTCTTCATGCGATATGGACAGCAAACACCTTAACAGTTACTTACGATAGTCAAGGTGGAAGTGCCATTTCAAATGGATCTACCACAACTGGTGGTACTGTATCCAATCCTGGCAATCCAACGCTAAATGGTTATACTTTTAATGGGTGGTTTGTTGCAAATACAGGTGGATCAGCCATTTCGTTTCCCTACACTCATGGACAAACAGCGGATTTAACTTTATACGCCCAATGGACACTTGCTGGTTCACCTGCAATATCTGGAGCTGCCACGGCATCTGCTTTCACAACTACTTATGGAACAGCATCTTCACCACAATCTTTTCCAATTTCAGGTTCAGCTCTGACCAATGATATTATTGCCACAGCTCCAACCGGATTTGAGGTATCTAGTGACGGAACAACTTACGGTTCAATCGCAACTTTTACCCAAAGCAGTGGAAATGCAAGTGGTACCTTATATATTAAATTAGCAGCAACGGCAACGGTATCTGGAACGTATGACAGTCAAAATATTGTACTATCGAGTACGGGAGCATCATCCTCTGTGAATATTACTACTGCAGCATCGGGAAATACGGTAGCTCAAAAAGCATTAGCCATAACAACGGCAACGGTCGCCTCAAAAGTTTACAACCGTTCAACAACTTGTGGAACTGTCACACCTGGAGCATTGTCAGGATTTGTTGGATCTGAAACGGTAGTGGTTTCATCTGCTGCTGGAACGTATGCTGATTGGAATGTTGGAACTGGAAAAACAGCGACTATCTCTTACACACTTGGGAATGGCACGAATGGTGGATTGGCTGCCAATTATTCTCTTGCTAACACCATTGCAACAGGAGATATTACTGCCAAAGCACTAACCGTTACTTCACCAGCTGTAACATCCAAAACCTATGACGGTAATACAAATGCTTCCATTACGGGATCATTAAGTGGTGTTGAATCTGGCGATGCGGTTACTTTGACAGGAACAGGAACGTTTGTAACCGCGAATGTTGGAACAGGAATTAGTGTTACTTCAACGTCTACCTTAGGTGGTGCTGATGCAGGAAATTATTCACTCACACAACCTACAGGATTGTCAGGGGATATTACAGGAGCATCACAAACCATCACTTTTGCTAGTTTAACACCAGCAACACTGAGCACCGCGGATTATTCACCTGGAGCAACGGCTTCTTCAGGTTTAACGGTGACTTATACTAGTTCAAACCCATGTGTAGCAAGTATAGTTAGTGGAAATATTCATATCATTGGTGCTGGAGCCACAACCATTACAGCATCTCAAAGTGGGGGGGGGAATTATACGGCCGCGACTTCGGTAGACCAAACGTTGGTGGTTCAGAGTTCTTTTAATCCAACATCAACATTAACTGCTGGAGATGTTGCATTACTAGGAATAAATTCTGCAAATCCAGACAAATTTTCAATGGTCTTTTTGAAGGACGTAGCTCAAAACGTTGCGATTAATTTTACGGACAATGGATTCACCGCAACAACTACAACTCGACCAGGTGAAGGATTTTTGACATATACAGTTCCTTCCGGTGGACATGCAGCTGGAACTGTCATTACTTGGAACAATGGTATGACTATAACTGGCACAGGTTGGAGTTCTGCAGCGCCAAACAACATGGCATTCAATGGAAGCGGTGATCAATTGTTTGTTTTTTCTGGAAACACAGCGAATTGGTCGACTTTAAGTGGTATAACGTTATTGTATGGATTGAATTATGGCAAAGCTTTGAGTGGTACTTCAGATGCTGCAAATACTGTTCAACCCTCCACGACATTGTTACCTGCAACTTCTTGGTTGAATTTGGGAACTTCATCATATGCCAATACCTATTTCGCGAATGCTACAACCTCAACCTCATCAGTTACTGTAAGTGGTCTTGCCTCCACATTGTTATCGTATTTTGTCGATGGGGCAAATAAATGGTACGCAAACTCAACAGCAGCAGCGACCTTTCCCAGTTATTTAATCAACACTGTTAGTCCAAGTCCTTTAATAACTACAAGCGGTACATTATCCGCTGTGAGCACCACTTACGGAACAGCCTCAACTTCCCCAACGAATTTTAGTGTAAGCTCGAGCAACCTCACAGCAGACCTCACCTTGACTGCGCCGAGTGGATTTGAAATTTCGAGCGGTTCAAGTTATGCTACAAGTTTAACCATTTCACCAGATGCCTGTGGAGCCATTGCAGCAACATCTATTGATGTGCGTTTGGCAGCAACTACGGCTGTTGGTACGTATTCAGGGAATATTGTTTTAAGCAGTACGGGGGCTACCTCTGTTAATATGGCAACGGTTTCCAGCACCGTATCCGCAAAATCGCTTACCATCATCGACTTAACTGCAACTGACAAAACGTATGATGGCTTAACAACAGTGACTGTGAGCGGTACACCTGCATATAGCGGTTTGGTAAATAGTGAGTCATTTAGCGTGAGTGGAACTGTAAGTTGGGCATTTCCAAATGCAACAGTGGAAAATAATAAAACCCTAACAAGAACAGGCAATTACGCTGCGCCAAGCGCCAATTACACAGTGACTCAACCAACGCTCTCAGCAAGTATTACCGCACGATCGTTGACAATAACGGCTAACGATGTCAACAAGGCCTTTGGTGCAACACTTGCTGGTAGTTCTGGATCAAATGCTTTCGTTTCGAATGGATTGCAAAATGGAGAAACCATTGGTTCGGTGACCATTGTTTATGGAAACGGAGCAGCATCGACAGATGCTGTAGGAACATATACCGGTGAAGTAACACCATCAGCTGCAACTGGAGGAACCTTTACGGCTGCAAATTATTCTATTTCGTATGTCGCAGGAAATATCATTGTATCAAGCGTTCCAACATTAAATCCAGTTACACTCACATCAGCTTTATCTACTACCTATGGAACAGCATCCACTGGGGTAAGCTTTGTAGCAAGTGGTTCAAATCTAAGTACAAACATTACTGTGACAGCGCAAAGTGGTTATCAAGTTTCAGATGATAATACAAGTTTTGGATCTTCTGTGTCTGTCTCAAGTGGGACAACAGTATATGTGAGGTTTGAAGCGACACAAGCAGCCGGAACATATAATAATGCCACGGCGGTTGTTCTTTCTTATGCCGGAGCTACTGATGTAAATATTTCAACTTCATCCTCTGGAAATAGTGTTTCTGCAAAAGCATTGACCATTTCTGGAATTTCCATTTCAAATAAAGTCTATGACGGTAATGCAACAGCTACCATTTCTGGTACAGCGGCATATTCAGGTTTGGTCAACGGAGATTCGTTCGCTGTGTCTGGAACTCCGAGTGCTACCTTCAGTGATGAAAATGTTGGGAATAACAAAACCATCACAGTGATAGATTATGCTTCACCAAGTTCAAATTATTCCTTTAACCAACCAAGCGGACTTTTGGCAAACATAACAACTGCAACCTTGACCCTTACAAGTGCAGCCGTTTCCTCAAAAGTATACGACGGAACCACAGTAGCAACAATCACCGGAACGCTTTCTGGAGTTATTTCGCCTGATCTTGTCACTTTGGTGGGAACAGGAACGTTTGCATCAGCCAATATTGGAACAGGAATTAGTGTAACTTCAATAGCTACCTTAAGTGGAGCAGATGCAGGAAATTATTCACTCACACAGCCAACAGGGTTGTCAGGAAATATTACACAAGGAACACAAACCATAACATTCACTTCATTTACTACCCCCATAACTGCTAGTACAACAATTGTAGCAAGCTCAAATTTTGGAGGAACAATCTCCTATTCAAGTTCTAACACAAGTGTAGCAACCATCAATTCTTCGACTGGTGTTGTTACGATTGTAGGAAATGGAACTACAACGATTACAGCCTCCAATGCAGGAAATTCCAATTATACTGCGGCTTCCACTTCGCAGGTGTTGACGGTGAATCCGACTACTACTTCATTGGTCACATTTGATTTTGTAGGAATTGCGGGAAATGAAGCGACCGTAAATTCAAATTCAACAGCCACAGGTATTGCTTCTTCAACTGTAAGCAGAGGTTCAGGACTTACTGCCAATGGAAACGCTGATAGGTTCAATGCCACCAGTTGGGCAACCAGTTCTATTGCAAACGCTATTAGCGGCAACGATTATGTGGAATTTACAATAACTCCCAATTCCGGCTTTCAGTTTTCGGTTTCTTCTATCCTATTCCAGATTCAACGTTCGGCAACCGGACTAACCGCAATCGCTTTGCGCAGTTCACTAGATAGTTATGCATCAAATTTGGATGCACAGAAGAGTGTGATTGACAATACAGCAACGCAATCCTTCACCTTTACCTTCTCACAATCTAACTCGTCAAGCGCAGTAACATATCGTTTATATGGCTATTCTGAGTCTGGTACTGGTACAGGAGGACCTGGTGATGGAACTGGAAATGATATCGTTGTGAATGGAATAGTTTCTTGCCTTACCCCTTCTCAATCCTCTGCTATCTCAGGCACAACTACCGTTTGTTCTGGTTCAGCACAATCCTATTCAGTAACCAATGTTTCAGGGGTTGGATATACATGGAGTTTACCTGATGGTAGTTGGTCGGGAAGTTCCACATCAAATTTAATCAATTCTACAGTTGGAAGTACAGAAGGTACAATATCAGTTACTCCTTATAATGCTGCTTCTGGATGTTCAAATTATACAGCAAGCTCTCAAAGTATTTCGGTAACAGTTAATGCTACACCAAACGCACCAACAGCATCTGCTCAAAGTTTCTGTTCTTCAGCTTCTCCAACAGTCGCAGATTTAACAGCAACTGGAACAGCTATTCAATGGTACGATGCGTCAACAAATGGAAATTTAGTAGCAAGTGAAACAGCATTAACAGCAGGGAATTATTACGCTTCCCAAACAGTTTCAAGTTGTGAGAGTGCAACAAGAACGAGTGTTGCGGTAACAGTTAATGCCAACGGAACATGGATAGGAGATTCTAATGATGATTGGAATAATGCTAATAATTGGTGTGGTGGTATTCCAAATTCTAATTCTATTGTTGTTTCGATACCTTCAGGTGTTACAGTTAATCTAGATACTTCACCAAGCGTATCAGAATTAACACTCGCTTCAACATCCGTAATTAATGCTGGAAGCAATATACTAACTATTGCCAATGGAGGAACCTTAACAAATAATGGAACTTTTAATTCGCAAACAGGAACTGTTGTTTTTGCAGGAACAGGAACATTAGCTGGAAATGCGACTACTTTTAATAATCTTACAACTAGTGGTAATTTAACACTCGGCGCTTCGCAAACAATCAACGGAACACTTACATTGTCTTCTGGAACATTAACAGTAGGAGCTAATACTTTAACAGTAAACGGCAACATCAGCCGCACTTCCGGAAACATCGATGCTAGCAATAATTCGGCAACGGTTATTTTTGGTGGTTCAACATCACAAACAATTCCTGCCTCTACATTTACAGGTGACATTAAAAACTTGACCCTGAATAACAGTGCTGGCCTAAGCATTAGTCAAGACTTATCTGTAGTTGGAGCTCTTGCTTTAACCAGCGGTAAACTCACCTTAGGCTCCAACCACCTTACATTGGGATTGAATGCGAGTATTGGCGGATCGCCTCATACGGCATCCAATATGATCATTGCAACAGGTCTAGGAGAACTTAGAAAACGATTTGCACAAGGTAGCGGTGATATTACTTCATTTACTTTTCCTGTTGGAAATGGAGGTGGAGTAGCAGAATACACGCGTATTGTATTGGATTTTGCATCTGGTAATTATGGTGCCAATGCATTTGTGGGTGTTCGTGTACAAGACAGCAAACAAGGAACTCTCAATAGTTCAATTACAAACTATTTGGACCGCAACTGGATTGTGGAACCAAACGATATTACAGGCTATTCTTACAAAATACAATTACATTACGTGGATGCAGATTTCGTTACGGATGGTTCAATGGCTGAAGGTGATCTTAAACCGATTAAAATTAGTTCAGGCCAATGGTATCAGCCAACAGACGGATCGTTTACCAATGCTGTTAGTCAAGGTTCAGCAGGGATTTTTGCAAGTGAAAATTATTTAGAATGGAATGGACTTACTACTTTCTCTGAATTTGGTGGTGCTGGTGGATCAAACCAACCGTTGCCTGTAGAATTACTTTCATTTACTGCTGAGTGTGCTAATGAGAGTATCATCTTAAAATGGCAAACAGCCTCAGAGTTTAATTCTTCGCATTTTGATGTCGAGAAATCAACTGATGGGTTAAATTGGAATACAATTGGTCAGTTGCCAGCCGCCGGAAACTCCAATGAATTATTGAGCTATTCTCTCGAGGATGCATCAAAAAGAACCAATACATCCTACTATCGTTTAAATCAAGTAGATATAGATGGATTACAAAAATACTATGGTCCAATTAGTCCGATGTGTGAAACCATAAATCATTTGAATGGAAAAACGATTCCAAATCCATCTAACAATGAATTTTGGTTGCAAATTTCAAGTGCTGAGCAGCAAAAAATCACTTATTTATTGCAAGATATAAACGGAACAAAAATCTTGGAAAATATGGTTGAATTGTTGCCTGGTTCTAATATTTTCCCGATAAGAGAAACAATCCCAGCAGGTATGTATTTCATTATTCTTCAAACTGAAAAAGGTCAGCAGCAAGTAATAAAACACATACGAAATTAATTTTCAATCATTTCATACAAATAAAATCTCATCGTTAACTAAATTGAAATAGAGG
>JBILYP010000020.1:0-59176 GCA_044377675.1 Crocinitomicaceae bacterium | reverse complement strand
CCCAAACAATTCCAAATTCAAATTTCACCGAAACGGAAAACAAAAAAGACACAAGCAATCCTACTGTTGATAAAAAAACAATAAGCATACAGATAGACTCAAGCAATTTCAAAAAGGAGAATTCGAGCATTCCAAAAGTTTTCTTGATATGTGACTTCTGCGATATAGAATTTTATAAAAATGAAATTGGTCACCTTGTTTTTGTAAGAGATCAACGTCTAGCTGATTTTACTGTTCTTTTTCGTGTGATCAATACAGGAAGTGGGGGTTCTGAATACGGACTAGAATTTACTGGTAAAAATAGGTATGAAGGAATAACTGTTAAAGAAAAGTTTAATTCTACTCCAAATATGTCTCAAAATGATATTCGGGAAGGTTTGTTGTCTGCACTGAATAAAGGATCATTACACTATCTCATTCAAAGCCCCTTGGCATCCCAAATACACTATGAGATTATTGGAATGAACAATCAACAACCAGCTGATTCGATTCGGGATAAATGGAATCTTTGGATTTTTAATGTCAACGCAAATATTTTTGGAAATGGCCAAGAATATATGAATAATTTGTCACTTGGCGCTAACTTTTCGGCGAACAGAACATCAGAGAAAAATCTTTTTGAAGCCGGATTCTGGTACAACAATAACCGCTCAGTTTATAAGCTAGACGGAATGGAACCTATCGAATATAGTATCCTTTCATACGGAATCTATAGTCAGGATGCGGTTTCACTGGGTAAGCATTGGGCGATTGGATACAATACAGGGATTTATTCAGAAACTGTTTCGAATCTTAAATCAAACTTGATTGTAGCTCCAACTGTTGAATATAATATTTTCCCTTACTCAGAGGCGATGAAAAAACAATTTCGTTTCAATTATCAACTTGGATTAAGTCAAGCAAATTATGTCGATTTGACTTATAGGAATCGCTTGACCGATTTATTTCTGTCACAGAGTTTCACTGCCCGCTACCAACTTGTTAAAAACTGGGGAAATATTGGTATGGGATTAGGATTCAAACATTTATACGACAGGGAAAATTTTTATAATTTAAACTTTTCTCCTTCTATTACATGGAATATCTTAAAAGGATTGAATTTATCTATTTACGGTAGTTATTCTATTTTACGCGATCAATATTTTTTAAAGTTAGAGGACGTAACATCAACCGAGGTAATAACGGGTCAAATTCAATTAAAATCAGCATTTAACTACTTCCTGACAATGGGAATTAATTATTCATTTGGTTCCATTTATAACAATGTTGTAAATGTCCGTTTTAGAGGAATAAATTGAGTTTAAAGCCGTCTTAAGTTGCTACTACTTTTGGGCATATTTGACATTTGTGATTGTTTTTACATAAGTTTTATTACTCAAGGATATTAAACTACTTTTGCAAATGAATTCATTTGAACAGATTCTAACAAGCCGGTTTCCAAACAATCAAATTACATCAATAACATTTGAGGAAGAGTTCTTTTTTCTTGTTGATTTCACAAAGGAAAAGGGAATAAAAGTTTTAATTACAAGCTCATTTCACGTGTATCAAATGTCGGTCCCGGAAAAACTTAAAGGTTTAGAATTCGGTCAATTGTATTTTTGTGTTCCCGAATATTGGGATTTAACAGATCCTGAAAATTCCGAAATTAGATGGCTTTTTGAATGGTTAAATCGGATTACAACATATACAATTAATAATAACACTTGGCTTGGCGATGGTCACACCTACAATTGTACTAAACACGGTAAACAATTATCAACCACTATCAGACAAGATCATTTATTTATCAGCAATCCTATCTTTTTGGAGGATGAATTAACCCCTGTTGAATTGGAAGATAAAACCATTCATTTTTGGGCGCTTATACCCATTTTTGGTGATGAAATGGATTACAAACAAGGCAAAGGAACGGTAAAGCTCAAAAAGAAGTTCTTGATAAAAGGAATTACCGAAAAACTAGACGAATACAGACAAACATCCCTCAAAACGAGGTGGACATTCTTCTGATTTTGGAAAAAAACAAAGGAACGATTTGGGCACATGCTGCATTGTTTTTGGTGAACACCCTTTACGGTGCGAGTCATGTTTTGGCGAAAGGAGTAATGCCCACCTATTTAACTCCATCCGTGTTTATTTTTTTTCGTGTGCTGGGTGCAACTTTACTCTTTTGGTTACTCTTGTTTTTCATTAAATCCAATAAAATAGAGCGAAAAGACTGGTTTCGACTGGTGGGATGTGGATTATTTGGTGTAACAATAAATCAGCTTTTCTTTTTTCACGGACTCAATTTATCCTCCTCCGTGAATTCAGGTATAATCATGGCTTTTAATCCAATAATGGTGATTATTTTGTCCGCGTTTCTTTTGAGAGAAAAAATCACCGCCATACACCTTGCTGGAATTGCTATTGGGGCAATTGGTGCCATTTTACTTACTTTAACAGGTGTTCGATCTGTTTCAGAAACAAGTTTAGGCGATTTATTTTTATTGATTAATTCACTGAGCTATGCCGTCTATTTGGTGCTCGCAAAACCCCTTATGGAAAAATACAGTCCTCTTTTGGTGATTACCTGGGTGTTCACAATTGGGCTAGCCTTTTTATTGCTTTACCCCCCTGTTATTTCAGATTTAGTAGTAACAGATTTTACCGTTATTCCTACTGATATTTGGATAAAAATTTGTTATGTAGTTGTTGGAGTTACGTTTCTTACATATTTACTAACGATGTTTGGATTAAAACACTTGAGCCCTTCCGTTTCAAGTTCATACATTTATTTTCAACCCATGATGGTAATAGGTTTTGCTTATTTGTTTTTGTATCTAAACCTTGCGCCAGATTATACAGCAACCATTACCCTGGAGAAAATAATTTATATGTTACTGATTTTCGTTGGAGTGTACTTAACGGGAAAGCCAACCAAAAAGACTAATTCTTAGAACGCGGTGTGGGTTGCCAAACACTTGATTTAACGCCTTTCAAATATCGAAAAAAGCCAATGAGTAAAGCAAGGTTCATATTATAAAAATGAGCAACAAATAAAGCTGGTTTCATCCATTTTAAATAAGGTATTGCCAACGGACTTAGAAACAAGACACATTGAACAAGGGCCAATACCTGAAAAAAGAAGCAATCAAAACTAAGTAGGAAAGAAACTAAAAATAAGAGAATTAAAAAAAATGGGGTTAGCCACCTTAAAATTTTATGGGAGATAAAAGAATATGCAATGGCTGACCAAAAAGGCCAAAGTAGTTTTTTAAATGCTACTAAATTTTGAAAGTTACCTATTGAAATGCGAATTTTTCGTTTAAACTCCTCAGTCGATTCAGTTGGAAGATCTTCATAACAAATTGCATCCTCATCAAAAACCACACGGCCTTTATTTGCAATGACGCTCATGGTAACAAAAAAGTCATCCATGTAAAAATTGGGAGGAATTGGAGTATACGCTGTTCTTCTGATTGCATAACAGCCGCCCTCCGCGCCCATCACAAATCCCCAGCTTGCACTTTCACGCAGTTTAATCTGATTTTCCACTAATAAATACCCTTTTTCAAGGGCTTGAATATTTTCGTTTCTATCCGATATTTTTAAAATGTTGCCACATACTTGATGGGTTTCTTTTTCCGAGAAATGCCGAACGAGATTTGGAATAGTAGAAGGAGTAAAAAAAACATTGGCATCGGTTAGTATAAGCAACTCCTCTTTGCATTGTTCAATAATGGAATTGATAATTCCTGCCTTACCTGTTCTACCTTGAAAAATCTTTAGCTGCACATTTGGCTGTTGAGCACCAAAATTTGCAACAATTTCATTGGTTCGATCAGTTGAAGCATCTGACCCAACATAAATAACGAGTTTATCAAGTGGATAGGACGTTGCTAAAACACTTTGTATTTTTTTTTCAATGACATTTTCTTCATTATAAGCAGCTATAACTACTGCAATGTCAAAATTGGTGGAGAGCGCTGGTTTTACCTGTCTTTTTTTACCAAAAAGAAATAAACTAAGCGGGTATAAAATGTAGGTCTGTGCAATTCCAAGAAATGAAATCAAACCAATGAGATATAGACCCTTTTCAAGCACTTATGATAAAATCGAATTATAAAATCGCACTAAGGTAGCAGTTAATTTTATGTTGTCGAGATGTTCCTTGGCAAATGACTTAGCATTCAATTCAATAGAATTTCTTCTTTCATTATTTTCTACTAATTCTATTACCGCATCTGCGAATTTTTCCGGGGTTTCGGCAATGAGTAAATCGCGGTTATTTTGGACGTCTATTCCTTCACACCCAATCGGCGTGCTAACTATTGCTTTTCCAAAACTCAATCCTTCCACAATTTTTATGCGTAATCCACTTCCAGATTGCAGCGGAACGACCATAACGTTGTATCGACTATAAATCTCATTACTGGTGGGGACATTTTCCAAAACATGAATGTGTTTGGACGCCATTTGCTTAAATGAATCCGGTATATTTCGACCAGCAATTATGAATTTACATGAGGGTGTTTTGTCTAAAACAAGTGGCCAGCACCTTTCCAAAAACCATTCAACGGCCTGTTGATTAGGTAACCAATCCATAGAACCAAAACAAAAAACACTTTTTGATTCATACAACGGATCATTTTCCAGTTGATATTCTGTTAAATCTACTCCTGTTAATACGGTTTGCATTTTCGATTTATCTACCCATTGCTCCAGTATCTTTTCGTCTATCGGCGTTATAGGTACAATATAATCCACTTGTTGAAATGCAGTTAATTCTTGTTTTTTTAGGCGTGTGGTTTGAAGCGTTAGATATGCTTTTTTGATTGGATTTGTAACTGATTCGTTGTGTCTTTCCCAAATAATGTGTTCGATATTATGTGCCCGTAAAACAATTTTAGCCGTTGAATATTGACGAATAACAGGAATATATGATGACATAAAAAATCCTTCCAATTGAATAATGTCATACGAATTCGCTTGTAATTTATCTATCAATTTCTGTTCAAATTCATGAAAATAAAAGCGTGATTCAAAATAAGACTTGGATGAAAACAGATTGGTAATTAATCCAAAAAGGGTAGGATTTGTGTTTTTATAAACCGATGAATAATGGGTGTCTTCAAAAAAAGCTTTTGGGATATTTTTATCTGATTTGAAATGTTTTTTCGTGTTAAGCGTCATCAAATCTAGGTACACACCATTTTTATGTAAGCCTACTGCCATGTTGTAAATAGCAATACTACTCCCATCATTAGCGGGAAAAGGTGCTTTATTACATAATTGAAGTATTCTCACTTTTTACGGATAACATTTTTAAACCCCTTAATTCTACCCCACAAACTTAACTTTTCAATTAAATCGATGTCATTTGATGCTGCCCAGGTGAATAAAACAGCCACCGGCGTTAAAACAATTCCCGCAAACCACATGCCCACAAAAGGAGACACAACATCTGTTTTCGCTAAGTTTTCACCGATTGAAATCAGCACAAAATAAATCATAAAAAGTAGTGCCGCTATAACAACAGGAGCGCCAAAACCTCCCCTTCGCACGATTGCACCTAAAGGAGCACCAATGAAAAACAAGACCAAAATGGCATAGGTCAATGCAAATTTTCGGTGAAATTCAATCCAATAACTATCCAAATCTTTTTCCATTGCTTTGAAAAATTCTGCTTGATTTTGCAATGATTGCTTTTTCCTTCTCAATTTGGTTTGCGCCATAGAAATTGCCTTTTGTTTCTCTGTATTGGTGAGATCTTTAAAAACAATTGCTTTGGCTGGGGCCTTTGGACTTTTAATTCCTGTTGTGTTAAAGGTGCTAATTGCTGTGGTTTTATTGTTAAAGAAAGCATATTCGTTTTTCATCGTTAACAAAAAAGTTCTCATCACTTGTTGAGCCCTTAGGGACACAGAATCAACCGCATGAGAAATTTGAAAAACATTCAACATTTCGTGTTTATCAGCAAATGTTTTTTCATCAGACCGATTCAAATCAAAACCTGTCAAATCCATTTTATAAGTTGCCTTCGTGAAGGTCGCTCTTCTACTGGGGCGACTATTTCGACTATTGGGCTGAATAGTTCCTCCCGGCATAAATACAGGGCTTTCTATTTCCAGTTCCTCCATAATGAAGCCGTTTTGCAACTCAAAGAAGAGGTGTTTTCCATTAACCGACTTATATAAATTTCCCTTTTTTGCCCGAATTGTTTTTAATTCTTTGGGTTGGGTATGGTCATGAATAATAATTCCTTCAAAATAACTATCCTTTCCTGAATCTACTTTAATAGCATATCCTTCAATTCCTTTGCTATAAACCCCAGGGGTTATTAAAGCTGATATCTTCGTGTTTTGTATATCGAAAATCAAGGAATGCCATTTAAGATTGGCAATTGGAATGACATAATTCGCAAAATAAAATGTGGCTACTGTTATGATAACAACAATAAACGTGAGCGGTCTTAGTATCTTGAAAAGAGACATTCCCGCCGATTTTAAAGCGTTTAGCTCATTATTCTCAGCCATGTTTCCAATGGTCATAATGGAAGAAAGTAAAATTGCTAAGGGCAGTGCTAATGGGATTAAACTGGCAGAAACATAAAATAGTAATTCTAAAATTATGGGGAGTTCAATTCCTTTACCTATTAAATCATCAATATACAACCAAAAAAACTGCATAATAAGCATAACCATTGAAATAATCAATGTTACAATAAATGGACCAGTGAATGCCCGAATACTAAATATATAAAGCCTTTTCACATTTTTTTTGTGAGACAAAAATAGGGAAATTAACTAGAGGAAGAACGACAAAAAAACGGTTTTATTAAACGGGAAATTTTATTTCACAAACTCAGTTGCTATTTTCGCCGAGAGCAAACAAAGTGGTATTCCACCACCCGGATGGACACTTCCTCCCACAAAATACAATCCGGTTATTTTTGAAAAATTTGGGTGGCGGAAAAAAGCGGCCATCCGATCATTGGAAGATGCGCCATATAAGGCACCACCAAAACTAGATGTGCGTTGTTCAATTCGAATAGGATCCAAGTAATCTTCTTCCTCTATTAACGTTTCTAGGTCTTCGCCCAAAAGAGAATTGAGTTTTTTTAGGATGTTTTTACGAATCATACTTCTAAGTCTCTCCCAATCTTGACCGGAATTATAGGGAACATTGACCATAACGAACCAATTCTCACACCCTTCTGGCGCATCTCCTTTCACTATTTTTGAAGAAACATGAACATACACAGTTGGATCATCACAAACCGTTGATTGCTTAAAAATAGCATCAAATTCTGCTGCATAATCGGCTGAAAAAAAGATATTATGCAAATCCAATTGTGGAAATGATTTATTAATTCCCCAATAAAAAATCATTGCTGAACTCGATGGTTCTTGGTTTAATGTCTTTTTGGGTTTCGGTAAATTTTTAAGTAAATTGCTATATGCCGGTTTAATGTCTGAATTGCAAAAAACGACATCTGCTTCATAGATTGCTTCATTTACTTTAACTCCCTTCACTTTTTTACCCTCCACTAAAATCTCAGAGACTTTTGAGTTTAAAATAAAATTTATACCCATTTCTTTTGAAAAATTCACCAAGCTAGTTGTAATGGAGTGCATTCCTTTTGTTGGGAAAAACGAGCCAATACCATGCTCTAGATGTGGAATGATGTTTAAAATTCCGGGTGCTTGATATGGATTCGAACCGTTGTAAGTAGCATATCTATCAAAAATTTGCACTAATTTAGGATGATTTAATCCTATTACATTGCTTTGGTGCATCGTTTTAAAAATGTCTAAAAAAGGGAGGGCTCGAATGGAGGAAAATATATTCTTTGAAGTATAATTCTTCAAAGTATGTAGGGAGCTTTCAAGAAAAATAGAGTGGGTTTTTTCGTAAATATATTCACTTTTCTTAAACTGTTTTAATAGCGGGGAGCCATCAATACTTAGCGTTTTTTCTACCGTATTAACGGTTTTATTGCGATCCACAAAAAAAGGAATAAACGTTCCATCAGGGAAAAAATAATGACAAGCTATATCATTTGTTACGTACTGAAAATAATCTTCCGGATTTTTATCAAATAGTTGAAATAGTTCGTCCACATAATGGGGCATTGTAAATAATGAGGGGCCTGCATCAAACCGATAGTTTCCCAATTGATTTAAGGATAGTTTACCCCCAGGATAAGGATTTGCCTCAAAAACCGTTACGTCATATCCTTTTGAACGAAGGCGAAGTGCTGAGGCGATTCCAGCAATACCTGAACCAACAACAATCGCTTTTTTCGAATTACTCATAGTACAAGTAAATCAAACAAGAAAAAAAAAGATTTGTTTACTTAACAACGTGTATGAAGCCAGATTTAACAGATTTATCTTCTGCTGCATCATGCACCACCAATTTGTAAAAATAGACGCCTTCTTCTAATTCGTTTCCTTCTTGCGTATACCCGCTAAAAGGAGTGGAATCAATTGTTTGTGTAAAAACAATATTTCCCCAACGATTTAATATGTACAACGTATATTCTTCACACGTTTTAAAATAGGTTTGTAAATCCAATTCATCATTCACACCATCACCATCTGCTGTAATAACATTAGGGAATTCAAAATCATCAAATCCGTAAATATAGAGAATTGAAGCATAAATATTACTTGTATCGGATAGACATCCATATTCAGAGGTAACGGATGCAGTATACCAGCCTATTCCAGCTATTTCAATTGCAGTTGCAAAAGTAAAATCTGTAGAATTAAAATTATTAGGGCCCGTCCAAAGAATTGTAGAATTTGGTATTCCTACCGCCTCAAAAGTAACAGGGTCTCCCGGACAAATTGGTGTTGAAACTGTTAAAATCGGCTCTGGGGGTGTTGGATAAATGTACATATCAAACGTGGAATCGGATTCACACCCAAAAGCAGAAGTAGCCGTTAATGTAATTGGATACACACCAGCGTCATTAATCGTATAATTCAAATCTTCTGTGGTAGCAATTGTTGATCCGGCCATTGTCCAATCAAAAGTCAAAGTTTCATTCGTTGATACAGTGGTTTGATTATCAATAACGAAACTCAAATCTTCGCATTGGGTTGTATCCCCAGAATATTGAATAGTTGGTAAATCATGAACGAAAAATGGTTGTGTAATCGTATCGTCACAAGAAACAGTTGGATAAACATCCTGCACAATTAACGTTATCGCATTGTTTCCAGGAGTATTAAATAAATTGGTGTAATCTGCAGTAGTTGCAGCCTCAGTCAAATTATAAACCCAAGAATAGAGGTTTTGTGGAGCGTTTAACGTTGAAGTATTTGTAAAATCTACTGGAACATTAGCGCATTGTTCAACAAAGGTAAAATCAGCAATTGGGTTATCATATATAATAATTTGTTGCTGAACCGTATCCGAGCAATTGTTCTGAGATTCTGAAACCAGCGTAACCGTAACCGTATCTGCACCTAAAAAATTATAGGTTATCGGACTACCCGTTAATGTATTTCCTTCAATTGTCCAGGTGCTTATTAAAGGCGAATTATTAGAAATAGTTGATGTAGATGCGATTTGAGCTTGATCGCCAAGGCAAATATCAGTCAATTGAATGCTAGAAACCGGATTTTCATAAACCGTAATATTTTGAGTTACAGAGTCTCTACAACCGGCATCAGACTGCACGAATAATTCAACCTGAAAACTTCCCGGGGTTGTAAAAACATGACTAAAGTCCGTGGTCGATGAAGTATAACCGTCTGAAGAGGTCCATGAAACACTGTCCTCAATAGCATTTTGGTAAACTGATGTATTTACTAAATTAATTGTATCACCAGCACACGCCGATTCTGGAATATAAGAAGTCGTAACATCAGAAGGTGTCATTGTTGCTTGAAGATTGGCTACACATCCATTAACAGAAGTTATTTGACAGGTTATAACCTCACCTTGTTGCGGATTAACAACCACCGTCGTATTATTCGTTCCGCCATTACTCCATAAATAACTTTGAAATCCCGGAGGCGCAGTTAATATGGCAACATTCAAACCATTTTGTACTTCACAATACCTTGAATCAATTAAAAACGGCGCACACCCTGCATCCACGTAAGCATAACCAAAATGAGCACCTTGACCACAATCGCCTGTAGCAAAATCCAAAGTAACTGTTTGTCCAACATATGCAGACACATCAACTCCGATCGTAATCCATGGTTTATATTGAACACCTCCGCAATTTTGAAATCCGGAACCCGGACCTGCAGCGACATAGTAATTGGTACAAGGTATTACTTGTCCATTTTGATTTAATAATTTTGCTTCAAAACGAGGTTGGTCTGCGGGACCATGAGTAGGGTCCTCTAATACAACAGCATATTTATATATGATCAATGTATTGGCCGGTGTAATAGTAAAGTTGTAACGTAATCTTTCAGCACCAAACCCACTCAAATCATTTCCTAGTCGTGCAGAAAATATGCTTCCAGGAGCAACAACTGGTATTTGACCACAAGAATTTGGGTCAAACCCTGCACCTGTCATTATCGTGTGTTGACCAGCAACTATTCCGTTTGTTGGCGTATTAATTGCACAACAGCCGCCTGTTTGTCCAATCCAATTTTGAAAAGTTCCGCTTTCAAAATCAGCATTATCACATCCGTTTTGCGTATATGTAACACCAAAGGATAAAAATATAGCCAAAAAACTAAAGAGAACCGGTTTTATTTTCATGTTGTTTAGTTCGTTGAACCAAAGATATGTTAAAAAACCTAAAATAAAAATTATCCAGAAATAATATTCAGTAGAACCAATGGCTACATGATTTCAATAACTCCAGCAGCACCTTGACCTGTTCCTACACACATAGACACAATCCCATATTTTTGATTGCGTTTTTTTAATTCATTAAATAATTGAACAGTAAGTTTTGCACCCGTACATCCCAATGGATGACCCAATGCAATTGCACCACCATTTACATTTACCTTTTCCGGATTCAGGTTTAATTCCCTTATAACCGCTAACGATTGAGAAGCAAACGCTTCATTGAGTTCAACTAAAGCAATGTCATTTAATGTTAACCCCGCTTGTTTCAGTGACTTTGGTATTGCTTCAATAGGGCCAATTCCCATGATTCTTGGTTCAACACCAACAACGGAATAGGATTTAAGGCGGGCAACAGGTTCAATATTCAATTGTTTCATCAATTTCTCAGACATTACCAATACAAAAGCAGCACCATCAGAAGTTTGAGAAGAATTACCCGCTGTAACTGAACCATCGGCGGCAAAGGCAGGCTTTAAATTTAGCAGCCCCTCCAAAGTGCTTTTTCTCGGTCCTTCATCCGTATCCACCGTATATTTTCGTACTTGTTTCTTTTCATTATCATCCAAAAAAATATGCTCCACTTCAATTGGAACAATTTCATCAACAAACCTTCCGGATTCTATTGCCTTCAATGCTTTCTCATGGGAGTGTAGCGAGAAAACATCTTGTTCTTGACGCGAAACATTGTATTGCTTTGCAACAGCTTCTGCGGTTAATCCCATACCCCAATAATAGGATGGATTTTCCTTACCCACCTTTGGATTTGGGACAATTCTCCATCCGCCCATAGCCATAACAGACATAGACTCTACGCCACCAGCAATAATACAATCAGCCATACCGGCTTCTATCTTGGCTTGTGCCAATGCGATAGTTTCCAATCCAGAAGAGCAATAACGATTTACTGTCATCCCGGGAACTTTATCCGTTTTTAAACCAATGAGGGAAATCATTCTTCCTAAATTCAATCCTTGCTCGGCTTCTGGAGTTGCATTTCCTACAATCACATCATCTATTTGATTAATGTCTAATTCAGGAACTGATTGAATCAAGTGTTCAATAATACGTGCAGCTAAATCATCCGGTCTAAAAAAGCGAAAGCCTCCTTTTCCAGCCTTGCCAACTGCTGATCTAAAACCAGTTACAATATATGCTGTATTCAGACTCATTTTTTTAATTTCGCTTTAAGGAATTCAAACATGATTGGAAGTACGGAAAGCCCAATAATACCTAAGCAAACTAAATCTATATGCGTTCGAATCCATTCAACCTCGCCTAATAAATATCCAGCGGTGCATAAACCAAAAACCCATAAAAACCCTCCTAATAGATCGTAAAAGAAAAAGACACGGTACTTCATTTTACCAACTCCTGCTGCAAAAGGCGCAAACGTTCGAACAAAAGGTACAAAACGCGCCATTATGATTGCCTTGACTCCATTTTTTTGAAAAAACAACTCGGTTTGATCTAAGTATTCCTGCTTGACCAAGTTTCGATTTTTAATTTTCCAATTTAAAACACCTAAGCCAATTTTTCGGCCTACCCAATAATTACAATTATCTCCTAAAACCGCTGCAAAATAGAGTAAGGCCAGTAAGGTTGAAAAATCCAAATGACCTGTTTTAGCAAAGAGTCCCGCTGTAAACAATAAAGAATCACCGGGTAAAAAAGGCATTACTACAAAACCTGTTTCAATGAAAATAACTAAAAATAAAATCAAGTAAATAGTTGTTCCATAATGTTGAAATAACCAATCAAAATCCAATTCTAAAATGTGTTTAAATAATTCAACCATAATTAATTTCTTAAAATTTTACCATTTTTAATGAGGCTCTCTAATCGTTCGAGTGTTTTGCGTTGACCACATAATTCCACAAATGCTTTTCGCTCCAAATCTAATAAGTATTGCTCAGAAACTCTCGTGTTTTCAGATAAATCACCTCCGCATAATACATAACCCAGTTTTTCTGAAATCAAGGCATCATGCTCAGAAATATAATTTCCGCTCAACATTGTGTTAGCTCCTACATATACAATCCCCAACCCTTCCTGTCCAACAACGGTTATGTTTCGAGCTCGCTTATGAGGCACATACCCAATAAGAGATAATTCTAAACAAGCCTCCTTTGCACGGGTCAACTGTAAATCTCTATTCATAATTACCTCATCAATTCCTTGACGTAAATAACCTAAATCAAAGGCTTCAAAAGCTGAAGTGGAAACCTTCGCCTGTCCAATGGTTAGAAATCGCTCTCTCAAACGATTTATCTTTATATCACCCTCCTTCAATTCATCGGATAACCGTTTCGCAAATTCCTTTGAGCCACCTCCACCTGGAATCAACCCTACGCCAAATTCCACTAAACCCATATACAGCTCGGCATGTGCCACCACTTTATCTGCATGCATTGACAGTTCACATCCACCGCCCAATGCCATATTATGAGGAGCAACTACTACCGGAATATTCGAGTATCTTACACGCATCATGGTATCCTGAAAAGCCTTGACTGCAAAATTCAACTCATCGTATTCTTGTTCGATTGCCATCATAAAAATCATTCCCACATTGGCTCCGGCAGAAAAATGCTGTCCTGTATTGGAAATAACTAGCCCTCGATATTCCTTTTCAGCCAAATCAATTGCTTTATTAATGCCTTGAATTACACCACCGCCAATTGTATTCATTTTAGTGTGGAACTCCAAGTTTAGAATGCCATCACCCAAATCCACTATCGTTGTGTCAGCATTACCCCAGACCTTATTTTCAGCGCGTAAGTTATCCAAAGAAACGATGTGTTCTGTACCCGGAATGAGTACATATTCTTTTTCGGTACTCGAATAATAATATTGCTGGCCATTTATCACTTTATAAAACTGGGTTTTTCCGAGTGATTGCATTTCCAATACCCATGCAGACGGAACTTTACCACTATCCTGAATTATTTGAATACCCTTCTCAAAACCGATAACATCCCATGTTTCAAAAGGGCCTAGCTCCCATCCAAATCCAGCCTTTAGTGCATCATCTATGCGATAAATTTCATCAGCAATTTCAGGGATACGCTTTGAAACGTAAGCAAACAGCCCGCTAAATAATTTACGATAAAAATCTCCGGCTCTATCTTTCCCAGCAAACAACAATTGAGTTCGTTGCTTCAAATTATCTACGGACCGAGTAAGTTCCAAGGTAGGGAATTTTACCTTTTGAGCCGGTTTGTACTCCATGGTTTTTAAATCGAGCACGTGAATTTCGCTTTTGCCCGCAGCGGTTTTTACTTTTTTATAAAATCCCTGATCGGTTTTAGACCCCAACCAATTGTTTGACATCATCTTGGAAATATATCCGGGTAATTCAAACAATTCGTTTTCCTCGTCCTGTGGGCAATTTGTTTTCAATCCGTTTGCAACGTGCACCAAAGTATCTAAACCAACTACATCACACGTTCTAAATGTTGCGGATTTTGGCCTTCCCAATACGGTACCTGATAATTTATCAACTTCTTCAACCGACAATCCCATTTCTTCAACCGTGTGAAATAACGCCATAATGGAATAAACCCCAACTCGATTAGCAATAAAAGCAGGCGTATCTTTACACAAAACCGTCTTTTTTCCCAAAAAACGAGAACCAAAATCAAGCAAAAAGTCAACAATATCGGTATTGGTTTCTGGTGAAGGAATGATTTCTAGTAAGTGAAGATAACGCGGGGGATTGAAAAAATGAGTCCCACAAAAGTGTGCTTTAAAATCCGCGGATCTACCTTCTAACATCAAATGAATGGGGATTCCTGATGTATTAGTTGATATGATTGTTCCTTGTTTACGAAACACTTCCACCTTTTCAAATAATTGCTTTTTAATGTCCAATCGTTCTACTACCACTTCTATTATCCAATCACAAGAGGCAATTTTTGCTAAATCATCTTCGAAGTTTCCAAGCTCAATCCGGCTAATAAATTCTTTTTTATAGATTGGTGAAGGATTGGATTTTATCGTAGAATCTAAAGAGTTCTGAACAATTCTATTTCTTACCAACTTTGATTCTATCGTCAATCCTTTGGCTATTTCTATTGAGTTTAATTCTGTCGGGACAATATCTAATAATAAAACCTCACACCCAATGTTGGCAAAATGACACGCAATGCGTGACCCCATTATTCCCGAACCAAGTATCGCAACTTTTCTAATAAATCGATTCATATTATTTTTCATCTAAATTAACTACCTCATCAATCACTTGATCAAGAATATTCATGGTACTAAAAAACCCATCCAAATCTTTTTGGGGAATTCGTTGATTTAATTTTTCGTTAAACTCAAGTAAAAAATCTTTTACCAAATTTCGTTTTAGAAGTCCTTCGGGAGTTAAAAAAATTAACACTTTTCTTTTATCTATTTGAGAAATAACTCTTTTTATCCAACCCTGATCTTCCATAGACTTTAACGTACGAGAAAGAGACGTTGGCTCCATTCCCATTCGAGGTCCTAATGCTGTACTTGGTGTGCCATCCTTGTCAATGTGCATTAAAATAAAGCCGGCCGAGATGGTGAGTCCATGGGCAATTGCTCGCTGATTATATAAACGATAAACACGGTGCCACGCATGGCGTATTCTCCCATCAATTAACTCTTTCTTTTTCTGCTTCATCTAAGCAAATATACATATTATTATGCGCGCATAACATAAAATAAGTGTATTTTTGTTAGACTTGTAACTGAATATTGATAGTCACACCAGAAAATGAAACAAATTCGCGTAAACATTGTCGTAATCTTACTTGCCGTTTCTGTATTGTCTTTGTTTATTATTCAAGCTTTTCAGGTTGTACAACTATATGAACGCAAGCTGATTCAATTCAACAACAACCTCAAAACATCCCTCGAGCGCATTGCTATACGGCATGAAAAAGCAGAAGACATTCGGCGATACATGCGTTTAGTAAATAATGATTTCAGCTCGCAGTATAAAGACATTTTGAAACAAGAATTTCAAAACTTGGTTCCGAAAAATGAAACCGTATCCATTGCAGATACGATTATTTATGAGGGGGGTAAAAAACACAGTTACTTAATTATTAAAGGAAAAGCAGTTGATTCCCTATCTGGTGTATCCACAGAACAAAAGGTATATGCCCGAGATGTGCGGGAATTAAAGGATTTATTTGATAAAAGTAATAATCCACTACCCACAAACGACTCCATGAAAATCGCCATTCAATTGGATGAACAAGTATTACAACAGGTGTTTAAGAAAGCGCGGTTTGTAAACGACATGATGGTGCAGGCTTTTCGGGATAATATTTATGCAGATCAAAGTAAAAGAATAGACATTGCCTTTTTAGATTCTGTGATTCGGAATGAATTAAAGGGTGATGACTTACCCCAAAAATACAGCTTTGCCGTTGGTGATAACACAAAAAAAGTATTCCGTTTTCCGAACAAATCAGAAACGTATGATACAACGTTAAACATCAAGAACAGCGGAAAAACAGTCTTATTTCCAAGTAATATAATTGATGAAGACATTTATTTGTATTTATCTTTTCCCACCAAAGAAAACTTTCTACTTCAAGAAATGCAAAGTTCACTGATCGTAACGGTTATTTTGGTTGTTTTTATTATTATTTCATTGGTGTTTATGTTTAAAACAATCCTAGCCCAAAAGAGATTGTCTGAAATGAAGAGTGACTTCATTTCCAATATGACGCATGAATTTAAGACGCCAATTTCAACTATTTCCTTGGCTTGTGAAGCGATGGGGGATAGCGATATGCTGGATAAAGAAACGAATGCAGCTGTAGCCCCTTATGTTAATATGATCAACCAAGAAAACAAGCGGCTTAGTATTCTTGTAGAAAGTATATTACAAAGTGCCGTAATTGAAAAAGGAGAAATTAAATACAAAGACGACACCATAAATTTAGGAGAGATAATAAAAGACCAAGTAGAAAATGCCCGTTTTAGAATTAAAAACATGGGAGGTAAAATTACCTTTTCTGATTCCAATGAATTAATTGAGTTTGTGGCGGATAAAATGCACGTTTCCAACATAATATCCAACCTCCTCGATAATGCAATTAAATACAGTAGGGAAAGACCAGAAATTACAGTAAGTTTAGAGTCTGACAATAAACATGTGTATTTAAGCGTTACTGATACAGGAATTGGCATAAAAAAAGAACATTTACCTAAGTTGTTTGACAAGCTTTTTAGGGTGCCAACGGGTAATATTCACAATGTGAAGGGTTTTGGGTTAGGACTAAGTTATGTTAAAGCCATTTGCGATCATTATAAATGGGATGTAACCGTCAAAAGTACACATGGAGAGGGCAGCACATTTGTTGTTGTTTTTAAAAATAAAGGAAGAATACAATGAGTAAAAAAATTTCAATTTTATTAGCTGAGGACGATGAAAATCTTGGCCAATTACTATTTACCTATTTACAAAATAAAGGATTTCAAGTCATCCTTGCGCGCAACGGAAAAATAGCTTACGAGCGCTTCACAAAGGATTCATTCGATTTTTGTGTGTTTGATGTAATGATGCCAGAAATGGATGGTTATACACTGGCAAAAGAAATAAGAGAGGTAGATAAAAAAGTTCCCATATTGTTTTTAACGGCCAAGTCGATGAAAGAAGACAAACTTCATGGATTTGAAGTGGGCGCTGATGATTACCTAACGAAGCCGTTTTCAATGGAAGAATTATTGGCCAGAATCAATGTTATTCTTAAACGGACGATGCCAGAAGAAATTGACGTAAACTCACAAATGTATATCGGGAAAATAAAATATGAACCTGAATTGCGTATTTTACATGTGTCAGATGGGGCCAAAAAACTGACAACAAAAGAAAACGACTTACTTTTATTATTGGTGAAAAACCAAAATGAAATACTAGATAGACAAGCCACTTTAAGAGCTGTTTGGGGAGATGACAATTATTTCAACGGACGCAGCATGGATGTTTATATTGCCAAACTGAGAAAACTATTGAAGGAAGATGAAAACATCGAAATCATGAACATTCACGGGAAAGGTTTTAAATTGTTGATTAAATAAATTCCTGTTTCCCATCAAATGCAAGGAAAATTTTTGAGCAGTTTACTGCTTTCCTTAGTATTAAATATCTTAATTAAACCAATATCTCTTTTTGGTATCGACGCGGCTGTTCAAAACCGAGTGGGAGCAACAGAATATGGCTTATACTTTTCCTTGTTAAATCTTTCCGTATTATTTAATATTCTCATTGATTTGGGCATTAATAACTACACCATTCGAACGATGGCGCAAGATCCATTAATGGCAACCAAACACGTGGGAAGAGTCTTAGTTTTACGCGGTTTATTGTTTGGGGTTTATGCCGCTTTTACGCTGCTTTTGGCAGTGTTTATTGGTTATCGCGGATACGAAATCCAATTAATGGGTGTACTTGTTTTTAATCAATTACTAATCATGTTCACCGCTTATGCTCGGAGTTATTTTTCGGGATTACATTATTTCAAAACGGATGCTATATTATCTGTTTTAGATCGTTTTTTATTAATTTTTATAGGTGGCTTTATTTTGTTTACAGCCTATTTTCCAGCTGAATTTCAAATTGAATGGTATATATGGATACAAACCATTTGTTATGCCATAACACTTTTGGTGGCACTCATTTTACTTTCCAGAATTATCAAATTAGAACACTTCAAATTTGACAGAAAATTTTCTGCCAATGTAATTAAGCAAAGTTTACCGTATGCCATTCTAATACTCCTAATGCTTCTATATACTCGCTCTGACACTGTAATATTAGAACGTTTGCATGAAAACGGCAGATTTGAGGCCGGCGTCTACGCACAAGGTTTTCGGTTATTAGATGCTTTATATATGTTTGGGATGGTTTTCGCAGGATTATTGTTTCCCATGTTTACACGTTTATTGAAACAGTCTTCAAAAGATACAATTCCCTTACTACAAACTAGCGGCAACCTGTTGATAGGTGGGTGTGGGGTGATTGTAATTACACTCTATTTCAATGCTGAAACAGTTCTTGGTTGGATATATGAAAACAATGTTGTTTATTCATCACTATCGTTTCGATGGTTAATGGGTGGGTTTTTTGGTATCGGATTAAATTTTATTTTTGGTACTCTTTTGTCTGCTAATGGAAATTTTAAAGAACTCAATAACCTAGCGGGCATTGCTGTTGTTTTCAATATTGGAATGAATCTTTATATGGCGCCAGCACATGGATCTGAGGGAATTGCTATTTCGTTTTTCATTACTCAGATGGGCGTGGCTGTTGCACAAATATTTTTAGCAAAACAAAAAATTGGTTTTCAATTTGTACCAAAATTTATTTTAATTCACCTAACATTGCTTGTAATACTGCTAATAATCGGGGTGTTGTTTCAAAAATCTGAATTTCTACTTATTCTTCAACTCACATCTGGGGGCGCTTTATTGCTTGTTTTAAAAATTGTAAACATCAAAGATTTAAAACTAATGTTTCTACCCTCAAAAGAAACCAAAAACAATATTTCAGCGTAAAACACGTTTAAACACGGTTTGATTCTCTAACTTAGCGCCCGAAAACAAATAATTTATGTCAAAAAAACCAACGGATTTAGCTGAAAACAGAAATGATTTCATACAATTCATTTGGATAAACCGAAAATTCATCCTTCTTTTCACCGGAGCTGCAACTATCGTTTCTATAGTGGTATCTGTTCTAATCACCCCATTATATTTATCTACAGCCATCATTTTTCCCGCTGCATCCTCAACCGTTTCATTTTCGGAACAGCGAAACGCAAAAACAGCCTCCATGGATTTTGGTGAAGAAGAACAGGCAGAACAATTGGTTCAAATTCTTCAATCTTCAAAAATCAGAGACCGCATTGTATCTAAATTTAATCTAATGGGGCATTATGATATAGACCCAACAGATCAAAACAAATACTATAAATTAGTTAAACAATACGACGGTCATTTTACGTTTACACGTACCCGGTTTGGTTCTATTAAAATAGACGTATTGGACAAAGACCCTAAACTAGCGGCAACAATGGCAAATAGTGTCGTTGAATTAATCGACTCTGTTAAAAACGAAATGGTTTCGCAGCGAACTATACCGGCTTACGAAATAAACAAAAGAAAAAAACAGCAACTAGAAAAAGAGATTGAATTAATGAATAATGAATTAGACTCCCTCTCTGCAAAAGGAGTTATGTCATTCAACAGTAGATCTGGACTTTTTGAGGCTTATGTGGGGGCTTCTGGGAATGACCGTACTGACATGAAAGATAAAATTGATATGAACATCAAATATGGTTCAAAATATGATGGATTAGAACGCCTTAGAAATGAAAAACTATCTAAACTTGAAGAATTTCAAATTGCCTATGAGCAAGCGGAATCCGATGCAAACACAAAATTCAACCATAAATTTGTTGTAGAATACGCTGTTGTTGCCGATAAAAAAGACCAGCCCAAACGATTAATAATTGTATTAGTTGGTGCAATTGGCGCACTCATTTTTTCACTCTTAATTTTATTAGTTCAACAACGCTTTAAAGAATTGAAAGCCTTGAAATAATGACATTGTTGAAAAACACTTTTTTTCTTTTATTTTCCTTAGTAGTTTTTCTGCTTTTGCTTGTTTTTTTCATTTGGGAAGACTTATACTGGCTTAATTTATTTCCAATAGGTTTGCTTGGTATTTATGGGGCCATCTACCATACTAAAACAGTCTTTTTGTGTCTTGTATTCTTGACTCCTTTGTCTATTAACATTGAAGAATATACCCAAAGCTTTGGATTGTTTATTCCCACAGAGCCTTTCTTTTTTGGGCTGATGCTTTTGGTAATTTTTTTCGAACTACGTAAACGCACTATTCCTCGTTATATTTGGAATCATCCAATTGTATTAGCCGCCGGATTTTATTTGCTGATACTCATTTTATCCACCATTACAAGTAGCCATCCTGTTGTTTCTCTTAAGTTCTTTTTAGCTAAAATTTGGTTTATTATTCCCTTGTTATTGGCAGCACCACTATTCTTTGAAGATAAAAAAACAATCTATTGGTTTCTTTTCCTTTTTGTGTTGGGAACAACGATTGTTACGATTTACACCTTAATTCATCATAGCATATATAATTTTGGTGAAAAAGAAGGTCATTGGGTGATGTACCCATTTTTCAAAGATCACACCATTTATGGAGCTATTTTAGCACTTGTTTTACCTCTGTCCATTAGCTTATTTTTCATTAAAAAAACAAATCCATTAGAAAAAACGGGCTTATATACTCTTGTCGGAATTTTATTAGTTGGATTATTCTTTTCATATACAAGGGCTGCATGGCTCAGTGTTTTTGCGGCATTGTTTGTTTGGTTATTAATTTATCTTCGTATTAAGTTGCTTTATTTGCTTTCTCTTGGTTTTGCAGTACTTATTGGTCTGTTTGTTTTTTGGGATCAAATTCAAATGGAGTTGGCACGAAATGAGGAGGTTTCTACTACAGAAGAATTTGGTACACGTCTCCAAAGTGCAGCAAACGTATCAACGGACGCCTCCAATTTGGAAAGAATAAACCGTTGGGCTTGTGCTATTGAAATGTTCAAAGAGCGACCACTACTTGGTTTTGGTCCCGGAACTTATGCTTTGGAATATGCCCAATTTCAAGAACCAGAAAACTTAACCATTATTTCAACTAATTTCGGAGATATGGGAAATGCACATAGTGAGTACCTGAGTGCGCTCTCTGAAACAGGTATTTTGGGGTTTTTAGCCTTTATTATTTTGGTGTCAACCATTTTTTTTACCGGAGTGCGGTTATATTATAAAATAGACAAGCAAGATCTAGGAACTCGAGCTATTGTAATTGCGTGCATTTTGGGACTAAGCACCTATTTTATTCATGGGTTTTTAAACAATTATTTGGATACAGATAAAGCATCAATTCCAATTTGGGGCATTTGTGCCATTTTTATTGCCTTAGCAAATCAAAAGAATACGGCAAAGGAAGATTCACTCTAAAAAAACATTCGTCCATTGATCCATTCACCGTCTAAAATTGCTTGGTGTTTTTTATAAAAAGCTAAGGCTGGTTCGTTCCATTCCAACACTTGCCAGTCCATTCGCTTTACTCCTAATTCTCTCGCTTTTTCGACTGTTTTTAGAAACAATTGCGCGCCAATTCCGCATTTTCTTTTTTCTGGAATCACAAAAAAATCTTCCAAATACAAACATTTACCTTTCCATGTGGAATAAGAAATATAATACAAAGAAAACCCAATTATTTGATGCTCTTCTTCGGCAACAAAGGCATGACAAATTTTGTCTTCAAACAAATCTTTACGAAGCTGGTTGGGAGTATTGGTAACTTGTTCCGGTGCTTT
Organism: Crocinitomicaceae bacterium; assembly: GCA_044377675.1. Lineage (GTDB taxonomy): Bacteria > Bacteroidota > Bacteroidia > Flavobacteriales_D > Crocinitomicaceae > UBA952. The sequence continues at coordinate 36,968 of JBILYP010000020.1, read as the reverse complement.
TTCATACACCGCCAAGGCATAAATTAAATCGAAAATAGCCTTTTCATCTCCGGGTGATGATTCTCTAATTTGCATTATTGTACCCCTGCTAAGTTGAATCTTAGTTTAAACCCGGTGCTCAAATTTTGAGTTGGATATGCTGTTGCAATCTTTGGTGTATTCAACACTTGATCATAATAAAACTGTAGCGTTAAATTTTGTGATAAGTTATAATCAGCAGAAGCTTTAATTGAAATTACACGCTGACCAGCTGTTGCTTGATTTGATGTTTCAACAATTTTACGAATAACGGTTAGATTATCTCTGAATGAAAAATCAAAACGCAAATTCACATCACTAGCGGGAACGCGTTCAAACGGTAATTTAACTTTCGAAAATTTATATCCTGTTCCAATAATCATCTCATTTCCTAAAACCTCAGTGACTTGATTATTATTCAAAGAAAGGGTGGAGCTACGGTCTTTTTTATACTCAAATTTAGTTATTAATCCTTGGCCCTTGATGTTCCATGTGGCATCAAATCCAATCAAAGGAGAGAAACGCTCTGTTATAACCACATTTTGAACTTGCATTCCTGCAATAAAGTTATTGTTAATGTCTCGCGCATTAGCATTCCCATTTGCGTCTAATTCTGCATTTAAGTTGGTTTGCATGCCATTAACACTTACCGTTGAGCTGTAGCCATGTTTAACAACAAAATTCTTCACGTATTTCTTTACAAATGCATATTTTGTTAACCCGTTATAATTAATTGACCAATTGGGTAGTGGTGTGTTTTTTATTGGATTAATTGTTTGATTACTCACATTCGTTTTACTGTAAGCCGTTAAAAACGAACCCAATACCACTTCTTGTTGACTTCCAGAATATCCTGTATAGTATCCAGATCCATTAATTGAAGAGGAATTTGCATTTTGTTGACCCAATAGAGACGAAACTGTTTCTCGATTAGATAGTAAAGTGTTAAAGGTTTCAGATGTCCAATCGCGCGGATTAATAAAAGCAAAAGCAGATCCAATAGTAAGATTAGAATAAGTTAATGTTGACGTTTCAACTCTGCTTTGACTTTCAAATTGATTGTTTGTGCTATTCCAACGATAGAATTCCGAGGAGTTATTGCTGTAATTTCTGTTCAATGTCATCTCGATAATTACATCTTTTAATGGTTCCAAAGTTGCTCGTAAATTCAAATTGGCTGAATGGGTTGTGGTGAAAGCTTTATTTAAATTACTATTTTGTACCAACCAATTATTGTTTGTAGCAAGCGTAGAAACGTCGTAATTATTTGATCTACCAAGGATATCATACCCTTGTTTACCAAACACAAAACTTGATAGACCATAGGTATTACTATTCATCCCCAGGTTTCGAGATTCTTGATTATATCCTGGTAATAATGTTCCATCGCTCAAAGCATATGTACCAGACACATTTCTAACAGTCATAATTATCCGAGAGCCAGCCGCTAAAATAACATTTGGTTTTTCTTTTGCTTTTTCAGCCTGTCTTTTTTTCCGTTGATCCTTTTTCTTTTTACGCAGGTATTTCTTTTTTTCTTTAGGAGTCATTTTGGCCAACATTTCGGCTTCTTTCTTTTGATCTTCTTTCGCTTTTTCTTCTTTCTTTTGATCATTTTGATTAGGCTTTCCGTCTTTCCCATCGCCCGTTGAATCTTTTACGCTGAGTTTTCCTCGAGCTGTTTTGCCACCAGCTAATACTCGTTTAAAGAAAGGTACTTTATTGTATAGATTTACAAAGTTGGCTTGCCCTGTAAAATTTACCGTTCTGTTGTTTTGAATGGTGTTACCAAACTCCGTTTGTCCAAGTGGAGAGCGCTGCCAGTTAAATGTACCCGCATACTTACCATTCAAACTCAACCAATCTGTTAATGGAAACTTGTCTAATGGAAGGTTTGCACTGATAGAATAATTGTGCGTATAATCCATTGTTCGACCAAAAGTACCAATTTGCGAACGCAAGGTATCCATATACTCGCGGTAACCTGCAGGGTCTAGTTTTCTATCTACGCGGCTGTTTCCTTCCTCAAAAATAGCGCGATTAGTAGCGCTAAATGTTGTTTTAATATTTTTGGTCAAATCATAACCCACGTTATATCCCCTCACCCAATCAAATCGTTTTAAAAACACGGGCGCAAACTCGTAATCAGGGACCAAATTATTTCTTATTTGACGTTCGTTGTAGAGACGTGAAACATCATTAGTGAACGTAATATTCTTTGGCATAAAGAAAACATTGGTTTCCTTCACTAGCTTCAACCATTTCGATTTTTGAACCGGTTTCCATTTTTTGAATGGCTCCCATGGTTTGGATGCAAATGTGTAGTTATAATTCAATGCCCCCGTATACGTTTTTGTCTTATCAAAATTGATGTTAAAATCACGGCGAATTACTTCTGAAAAAGCATAGTTTGCAGACCAATTATTTATTTTCCAAAAACCTGGTTTTGCTCCAGGACCTGCCTCTTTTCGAACGTTTGAAAAGTTATATGATCTTCTTTCCGTAAAATCTTGACCCAACTTAGATTTTTCTCTGCGAGTGGCCAAATCATAATCTCGTAATTTGACGTCGGGATTAAATGGATCGTATTCAGGATTAATAATTCCTAAAGAATATCCATAGAAAAACGGTAATGATAAGCGTGTTTTTTTGCCTAAAAACTGTCCCAGCTGAACGGTTGTATTAAGATCAATTCCTATTTTCTCATTTCGTTGGCGCTCTTGCACCCTGCTTTCAATACTACCCCAATTGATTCCTGAGTAGTTTCCAGAGGCAGAAACCGTTGCCACATCAGCAATTTGCATTCTCATTTGTCCAATGGCGGCATCACCGCCTTCGCTCACAAAGTCAGTTAAACGTAACTCGTTCACCCAAACTATTGCACATTCGGCATCACCATTATCGGGCTTCCAAATATTATTTGGGTCGTTTTTTAGAGGATTCCGAACACCAATCATAATTGTTTTTAGCCCTTGAAAGTTTGGATTACCTTTCACTTTTATTTTTCTATTGGGGTTTTTTGGATCTAATTCAGCGTACTCCACCACATACGAAACTCCCGTGGCGCCGTTTTCTATCTTTTGATTTCTTTCTTTTTTTAGATTCAAAAAGTCATCAAATACAATTTCGATATTGTTGTTTTGGGGCCAAATATCATCCGCCACTGTGGAATACCATTGAGTTACATCCATTGGTAACTCATATTCATAATAATTCTCAACGAAGTCAGTTCCCAAGCGCACAAACATAGTTAAATCTTTGTCTTTCAACGTGTTTGGATTTATTTCTTCCGCATGAACAAACATCTTTAATTTTTTATATGTTCGAACGTCAAACTGAACATTTTTATAGGCTGCACGAGCATCTCCATCTTGTAATCCGCATATTTCCAAAGACAATGACTGTTCATTTAATTGGCGTTGATATACTTGTGACGGGTCTATTTCTCTTGTAATTCCTGGAGGGATTTCATATTTCACCGGCGAGCGTTGATCGTTTTCTTCCACATTAACTGCTCCAATATTGAAGGTTGTTAAATTTGGGTCCGTTTGTACGCTCAACCCGGGTTGATTTAAGTCCAACAGATACCTTCTCCATTCTCCACGAATAAGTTCCAATCGCGCAAAACGTAAGACTACCTCCTCATCAAAATCTTTTAAGAACATACGCATGAAGCGTATTGAACGGAAATCTTGAATGCCATTTACTCTTTTTTCATAACCAACTAAAGGCACTTTAAATTGATACCATTTTTCCGTTTTATTCCCATTTTGATACGTTTGAACATTTGTAATAAAATTTTTACCCACTTGCATTTCAGACGGGCGTAAACTTAGTTTGTATTGAAAATAACTTTCTGTTTCGGATAAATTATTATCCTGATTGATGTCTTCAATATCAGGCTGATTGGTTGCTTGTGTTGGATAACCATCAGTATTTGCCGTGTCTGACATCTCACGTGTAGGAGAATTTCCCTCCATACCGTTGTATTTCTTATACCGTTCTAAAATAGTGGCCGTCTGAGTGTCATAATTGTCATCCAAATAATAATTGTAATCATCATTCGAAACGTCAGCTAAAATTTTGGCTTTTGTGTCTGGGGATAAATCAGTTGTGTTTTGCACCCAAGTTACAAAATCTTGAAATGCAGCTTTCTCTTCGGAAGATTTCCAACCATCAATTCCAACATCTTGATTCAAGCGAGAGGCTGGATCTGTGTCAAATGCATTAACCACTACTTGTTGAGTAGAAACCTTAGACCATGCGGTTGTATCCAAATTATCCGTTATGCCAGTTCCTAAAGGAGGCAATCCGTTTTCAAAACTCTTTCTTGAATCGGGTAAAATATCCTCAGAAATATTACCAAGATTGATGTAAAAATCTCCCCCGTTATGCATGGAATTTGGATTGGCATTTTCCGCATCATCATTAAACGGATCCAGCACCCAAAACTGAATAAACTCAATATTTGCCAACTCAAAATCATTGGTGGTTAATGAACGCATTATGCCGCCCCATCTATTTTCTGGATTTGTAAACGTTCCATCCGGATTAATTGTACTGGATAAATCGTAATTATACATACCACGCTCGCTAGGATAATAAGCTAAATCAAGAATTGGAATATTCGGGATAGAACCATATTGCATTTGTAAATTCGGGAAAATATCCACCTGATTGACCAACCTCATCCTACTATCGGACAACATTTGAGGGTTTTGTTTAATATGTTGCGGGGTTAAAGAATTTCCTTGATAGAAAACGGGGTCGATAACATACCAAGAAAGTTTGGCACGTTTGTACCCTGCAGCTAATGTTTTTGTTTGTGCCTCAGGAAATAAATCTGGTTGGCCTTGTGGAATAGACGCCATGCGCCAGGATGAAAATTGCCGTAAATCTATCGCGCTCTGTGAAGCTTCAAAATCATCAATATAAGATGTTCCTTCCTTATTAATTGCACGCGGTTGTCCTGGAATTAAGCGCGCAACCTCCCCCGTAAATGACAAAGTAGACATTGCACTAGTAGATATTCCCGGCAAGAAATCAATCAATTTTGTTAAGAAGGGTAGATTAGTTTTAAACGCCAAATCGGTGCCAATCATGGTGTTTTTAAATGGTTCGCTACCTATATCTACTTTTTGGGTAACAGGTCTTTCAAGCATTCGTAATGCCGTAGCACCTATATTAAACTTATCACTCAAACGATAACTATATCGCGCACCGTACATAGACCTTGCTTGAAACCCAAAAACTGAGTTGCTTTCTATCGAAATCTTTATGGGGGTGTTCGACTCTAAGATTCCAGTGTTTAATATTTTTACTCGGCCTAAATTATAATCAACCGAAAAGTCTAATCCTTCTGTTAGTTTAATTCCTCCCGCTGTTACTGTTACTGCTCCTTGAGGAACATTAAGCGCATTTAATGGGATATCAGAAGTGATAGATGACTGATATTCTCCTTTAAAAGAAAATCTGTTTTTGGCTGGTATTTGTTGTGCTGCAGTAATCGTTGAATCGTACAATTCAGTATAAACCACTTGATTTATCAATGTTGGAGCAATTCCCGCTGCTGTTAATTTAGATTCTAATGTTTTACCAAAAGGCTCAATGGTAGAAAAATAAATACGCCCATTTTTTTTATTGATCGTCCCACCATTTTCCATTTTATTACCCGTGATAGTAAAGGGAACAAAATCAAAAACACCATCCGTAAATGGTTGATTGTTTTGGTTCAGTTTGTCCATTTCCAATAAAGTAACAATTTGTCGGTCATCAACACCAGCCATTGGAAAGTATGGAACATTCACGGATGTCTCTCTATTATTATAAAGGATATCGATTTTAAATCCTGTTTGATCAACTTGAAAGGCTCCAACAGAATAAACGTTTTTCATCATCAAATCCCATACTTTATTTCTTGGATTCGTTATCGTTGGTTTTAATAATTTCAACACCAATGCCTCTTGTCCCTGCGCTCCATCAGTTGAAAGTTCTCCAACCTGAAAAGTTTCTCCATTGTAGGTATATTCATAGGCAACCGCCAACACTTCATCGTTATTCAACGGAGTGTTTAATGAAACATATCCTAGCAATGCATTGTAGGTGTATTCTTGGTCTGTTAATTTACGTGCGTTTTCAACTTTTTCATAATGAACGGCCTGTATAAAGGGACCGGGAGCGGTAACCTGAGAAGCTAAAGTTGTAACAGAATTTTGAAATGCGCGAATCTGTGGTTGAGAAGAGGCCCATTGGTATAAATTATTGGCTTCATTATCCGGGAAAATTCCTGGAGAATATCCACCCGGTGTTCCTTGACAGTTTTCTAATTTTGCTTCTCCTAAATCTGCGAAAGCGACAATGTTTCTGGTGTTTTCAGTATTATTGGTTCGGTTGGTTAACCAAACTTCAATTCGAGTAATATAAGCCGTTGAGTTCACAACTGGTAATGATGCCATTGCCGCATCATAATTATCGTGGTGATATAAATTTAAAAAGTAATGACGATTTGCCTCATATTTATCTGCTCCCAATTCAAACTTTTGAACTTGTGATTTTCCAGTTATATTTATTTCTTGTCGTTTTCCTTTTGATGTAGCAGCAAATAAATCCCAATAAGAACGACCAAACTTTAATTGGGCCTTTACTCCAAAAAGCGTGGACGAACCTTGAATCAAGGAAGTTGGAGAATCAAACGTTATTTGTCCTAAAGCGATTTTTTGTAAAATTTGATCCTCATTTCCGGTGTGTTCCAATTTTGAAATATTATCAAAATCAAATGCCGCCTGTGTATTATAACTTGTGTTTATCTTTAGTTTAGATCCTATTTGTCCCACTAAATTCATTTGAATTTGCTGATTAAAATCAAAGCGGGTGATTTGTCGCTGTCTAAGAGGTAAAACAGGATTATCGTATCTAGAATAATTTGCCCCAAGAGAAACCTCTACTTGTCCTTGTGGGCGCAAAACGATTTCATTACCACCAAAAAAATCTGCAAATAACTTACTTCCGACTTTAATGGGCAACTCAAAAGGACGCCCTTTTTCGGTTTGTTCTTCAATCTTTTTTTGCCAATTTAGTGTTGTTGATTTTTTTCGTTCATATTCCAAATACTCTTCCAGAGTCATCATGGAAGGATAACGAAAATACAGACCATTGCTTAATCGTTCTGTAAAAATGTATTTACCAGTAAGCGGGTCATATACCACAGATTGTTCAACGGAGGAAGGGTCACCAAAATCAAAACTTTGAGGAGTATTTAGGGTCGGGTCAAGTGGATTAGAAATAGGATATTGAAGCGTAGTGTCTTGCGCTACAACAGAACACACAACAAACAAGTGTGCAATAAACAACCATTTTATCAAGGTCTTATTTCCTGTTGTTTTCCTATACAATGTTACAATAGTTTTAGTGCTCCTTTAATTAATTCCTCAACCGATTCTTCACCGGTTGCAATTTTTTCCAGTACTTTTTCTACAGATTTTTTATCAAAACCTAAAGAAACTAAAGCGTTTAACGCATCAAATCGAATTGTATTGTGGCTCGAAGATACATTTTCACTTGTAATATTCATTTTTAACACCTTATCCTTTAGGTCAATGATTACACGTTGAGCAGTCTTGGCTCCAATTCCTTTAATTCCTTGAATAGTTCTAACGTCTTCTGTTTGAATTGCATTAGCCACCTCATCTGGCGTTAATGAAGACAACATAATCATCGCTGTGTTTGGGCCAATTCCTGAAACACTCACCAAATGGTTAAACATTTCACGCTCCTGCTTTGTGTGAAAACCATACAGCAAATGAGCATCTTCACGGACAATAAGTTTGGTGAAAATTTTTATCGCCTCATCGGATCCTAGTGCAGAAAAAGTATTGAGAGATATTCTAACTTCATAGCCCACTCCTGCACAATCAACCACAATTTCAGTGGGTGTTTTTTCAATAAGTCTTCCTGTTAATTGCCCGACCATACTTATTTATTTTTGTGCGTCAATGACAGCGATTTTTACCATATTCACAATTTCACGAACAGAACTTCCTAGCTGAAGGATATGGATTGGTTTTTTTAAGCCAATTAAAATTGGACCAATTGCATCAGCATCTGTTGTTTGCTGTAATAACTTATACGCAATATTTCCAGCAGATAAATTAGGAAAAATCAATGTGTTTACTTCTTTATTTGCTAATTGCGAAAAAGAAAATTTTTCATTCATCATTTCTTTATTGAGCGCAAAATTAGCTTGCATTTCTCCATCAACAATTAATGTTGGATGGTTTTCATGTAATATCTTAACTGCCTTCGCCATTTTTTCTGAATCATCACCCGGAGAGGAACCAAAATTAGAATAACTTAACAAGGCAATACGTGGAGTCATCTTTAATTTACGAATTGTTTTAGCAACGTTTACCGTTATCTCAGCTATTTGCTCCGCTGTTGGATTTAAATTTACCGTTGTGTCGGCTAAAAATAATGGTCCTTTTTTCGTGATGAGAATATACATACCCGCAACAAGATTCACGTCCTTTTGCAATTCAATCGTTTGAAGGGCTGGTTTAATTGATGAACGATAACTTCTCGTAACACCTGTAATCATTGCGTCTGCATCACCTTGATCTACCATCATAGATCCAAAATAATTTCTTTCACGCATGATTTGCAGTGCTTCAAATTCTGTAAATCCCTTGCGTTTTTTTTTCTCGAAAAATGCTTTTCCATAGAGTCCTCTTCGCGCTTCTTCCTCCTCAGATTTAGGATCTATAATTGTTTTTTCTGGTAATTCAATACCGTATTCTTTAATGAGTGCATCAATTCGTTTTTTCTTGCCCAGTAAAATAGGGAACGCACAACCCTCTTCGAAAGCAACTTGTGCCGCTTTTAATGTCTTTACATTGTCGCCCTCTGCATAGACAACTTTTTTAGGGCTAGACTGAGCTTTTGTTGTAATGTTTCGAATGAGCTTACTATCAAGACCTAGTCTGCTTTTTAATATAGATTCATATTCGTCCCAATCTAAAATTGGGTTTTTTGCCACACCAGAATCCATTGCTGCTTTTGCAACAGCGGGAGCAACACAATGAATCAAACGTGGATCTAATGGTTTTGGAATAATTTGTTCACGACCAAATGAAATATTCTTTTCCCCATATGCTTGAATTACTTCCTCTGGTATTGTTTCCTTAGCTAAAGCAGCAATTGCTTTAACAGCAGCGAGTTTCATTTCCTCATTAATTGTTGTAGCTCGCACATCTAATGCTCCTCTAAAAATAAACGGAAAACCAAGCACATTATTTACCTGATTAGGGTGATCCGAACGACCCGTTGCAAGGATAATATCTTTTCTAACTGATGTAGCATCTTTGTAGGATATTTCTGGTTCCGGATTAGCTAAGGCAAAAACAATAGGGTCACTGGCCATTGCCGCGATCATATCCTTTGTAACCAAACCTGCTCGTGAAAGACCTAAGAAAACATCAGCACCGTTGAATGCATCCTCAAATGAAACATTGTTTTCATGTTCTGCAAAAAACAATTTATACTCATCCAAATTGGATCGGTTTTTAGACAATAAGCCTTTAGAATCAAACATAAAAATATTTGATAATTTTGCTCCGAGCGAATAATAGAGTTTTGCACAAGACAAAGCAGACGCCCCAGCACCAGATACAACAATCTTTACATCTTCAATTTTTTTACCCGCTAACTCTAACGCGTTTAATAGTGCAGCAGAAGAAATTATTGCAGTACCATGTTGGTCGTCATGCATAATTGGAATATCTAATTCAGCCTTTAATCTTCTCTCTATTTCAAATGCCTCAGGCGCTTTAATATCTTCTAAGTTAATCCCACCAAAAGTAGGTGCAATAGCTTTCACTGTTTGTATAAACAATTCAGGATCGTTTGCATCAATTTCAATATCAAAAACATCAATGTCTGCGAAGATTTTGAACAACAATCCTTTTCCTTCCATTACAGGCTTGGAGGCCTCAGGCCCAATGTCACCCAAGCCTAAAACAGCAGTTCCATTTGTAATCACCGCCACTAAATTCGACTTGCTTGTGTATTTGTACACATCGTCTTTGTTTTCAGCTATTTTCAAACATGGCTCGGCAACCCCCGGAGAATAAGCAAGCGATAGGTCTCTCTGAGATGCATATGGTTTTGTAGGAACAACCTCTATTTTTCCTGGTTTACCCATTGAATGGTAGTCCAGCGCTTCTTGTTTTCTAACTTTTGACATTTCTTTTTTTTGTGGGGGGTAAAGATACAAAATGAATAGGACATTTTTTACTGTTGAATCAAATAGGAAATTAAAGCGTATTAAAAACGAACAAGAATAATTAATCGTGTTTTTTTATGTTTTTCATTCTTTTATTGAATTTGTTATCTTGCTTATTATCAATGTTTTATTCGTTTTAAATTACTTACAAACGAATAATAGTCGACAACAAATACTTAAAACCCGACTATAGTTTTAAAGCAGAGGAAACTTTGCACTGTCAATTCGAAACAAAAACGAAACAGGACAAAACAATTTTTTTCAAACCTTAATTTTTACAAACATGAATGCACTAAGAAACAAAGTGAGTTTGATCGGGAGACTGGGCGCAAATCCAGAAGTAGTAACATTTGAATCAGGAAAGAAGCTGGCACGCTTTAATTTGGCCATCAATGAATCCTATAAATTAAATGGCGAGTGGCAGAAACAAACACAATGGCACACCATAAGTGCTTGGGGTAAAACGGCAGAGCGCATAGGGATGGTGCTTCAGAAAGGGCATGAAATAATGCTAGAGGGTAGGCTGGTTAACAAACCTTACGAAACAAAAACGGGAGAAAAAAGAGTTTCAACTTCCATAGAATTAACCGAATTCCTAGTGTTAAAATCAATAGTAGCGAACACAGAAGAGAATTTAAATGATTTAACGAAAACGAACTAAAAAACTACAAATATGAACTACGTAAACCTAATTGGGAAAGCTCGGTCTGCAGCGCGTTTTATAGAACTAGACAACGGTAAAAAAGTGGTAAAATTTACCATGTCCACGAAAGAAACTTATTTCGATGAAAAAGGAAAGTCAAAATCCAGAGATACTTGGCACACACTTACAGCCTGGGGAAATTGGATTAAAGTATTAGAAGAACTAGAATTAAAAGGAACAAACCTGGCCATTGAGGGGAAAATAGTTAGTCGTTTTTACAAAGCCGGGGGTATTCCAAAGTTAATTTCAGAAATTGAAATAAACGACCTTACCTTAATTCCAAACAAACATTAATAACACATACAAAATCTTTATGACAACAGTAAGAAATCACATTACACTAATTGGTAATATCGGCTCTGCCGCACAAATGACACGATTCGAAAACGGTAAAAGTATTGCCCGTTTTAACCTAGCAATAGATAACATCTATAGAAGTAATAATGGAAAATTTAAAAAAGAAGTAGAATGGCACCGTGTTTTTGCTTGGGGCAACTTGGCTGAATTTATTGAAAAATATAGTGAAAAAGGTAAAAAAGTTGCTATTCACGGCAGGCTAGTAAACCGTTCCTATTTATCGCAAAGCGGAATAAAGAAAAGTGTAACAGAGGTTGAACTAAGACAAATAATCGGATTATAATAATCAACCGTTTATCGTAAAAAAGCAGTTTGTTAAGCAGGCTGCTTTTTTTCATTAAAAAAACTTTTCTGACGAAGAAATATTAAAATTACTCCTGAAGTTATAACAGCGTCAGCAACATTCCAAATAGCAGGAAACACCTCTTTACCAGCAAGCACAGGAACCCACGAAGGCCAAAAAGCCTGAAACTTAAACATATCAACAACATTTCCCATCAAGAAACCGGTATTTCTTACTTCACGTTTAAAACCAAAACAATCTGTAAATACACCTGAACCCTCCATACCGTTATAAGGCATACACGGATCAAAAGCAAAAAACAAATCATAACACATAGAATCAATTAGATTGCCCGTCGCTCCCGCTAAAACAAGTCCAATTGCAATTAGAAATGCCGTTTTTGCTCCTTTTTTTGCCTGCTTATACCAATAAATAGAAATTCCGATTATTGCTGCTATTCTAAACATACTCAAGGCGAGCTTATGCCAAACCTTTGATCCAAAAGTGGTTCCAAATGCCATCCCTGGATTTTCAATATATTCCAATAAAAACCAATCTCCAAAAATGGAAACCGTTTCTCCCGGAAAGAAATTAGTTTTAATATAAATCTTAGTTGCTTGATCAACCAATAAAATGGTTAAAATAATAGCCCCAACAATGAATAATTGTTTTTTCACCATTTATTTGTTTTGCGCATTCTTCGCATCAACACTCATCGTTGCATGAGGAACTAAACGTAAACGCTCTTTTGGAATTAACTTTCCTGTTATTCGACAAACTCCGTATGTTTTGTTTTCTATTCGAATTAATGCGTTCTGAAGGTTTTGAATAAATTTTTCTTGACGCGCAGCCAACTGAGCAACCTCCTCCCGAGAAAGTGTTTCAGAACCATCCTCCATCATATTAAATGTTCGACCGGTGTCGTCTGTACCATGATCGTCACTATGAGACAATGAACCTATTAGCAGGGCATAATGCTCTTGAGCTTCTTTCAATTTGGCATTTATTAATTCTTTGAATTCTACTAATTCAGTATCAGAATATTTATTTTTTTCTTGACTCATTCTTCTAATTTTTAACACAATTATTACTTGAAACCTCAAGTTAGGTACAAATATAATTGAAAAAACAGAACTTAAAACAGCGCGTAATATTGTTGTAAAAAAGAAATAACCGACAAAAAGAGTAACTTCGTCTTATGATTCGGTTTTTTGTTGAATATAGGATAATTTGGTTCTTTCTAGGGCCCTTTCTAATTCTTCTATTTCATTTTTTTAATTTTCTAACTGGGTCTCTCACAATCCCTGATCAAATCAATCTCGGTTTATTTGGTGAAACGACAGCTTTTTCTCCTTTTTTATCTCGTTTTTGTGCTGGAATTCTTGTTCTTCTCAATGCACTAAACCTTACTCGTATATTCAATGAAAATGACTTTTACGATAAAAACATTTATTCTACGGGTTTTTTATATTGTGTCTTGATGAGCTTGTTTCATTGCTTTTATTATCTGGGTCCGATACTCATCGTGCACACGCTTTTAATTGCCTCAATAAGAGAGGTTTTGTTGATAAAGCAACAAGAAGGAGATCAAAAACACGTTTTTAATGGGGCACTTTTGCTTGGGATAAGTTGTTGTGTACATCCTCCATCAACAATATACGTGCTACCCTTTTTTGTGGCTATATGGAATTTAAAAGTAATTCAATTGCGCGATATTCTTTTAACTTTTGTGGGGCTTTTGATTCCATTTTTATACGTTGGGTCATATTATTTTTTAAATGAAAAAGTAATAATAATTGACTTATTCAATGCGCCAACGAAGTGGAAAATCATTGTTTTTGATTTATTATTTGTACTTATTGTATTAACCTTACTTTTTTTAATCGCGGCGGTCAGTCTGCGAGCTAATTCTATAAAATCAACACTTCGCTTGCGAAAAATGATGGTTCCTGTGTGGGGTTTTTTTATATTTGGAGCACTATTAGGTGGTTATGACTTGTTCTTTTTTGGTCAAATTGATCGTTTTTCCTTAGTACTCTTTTCTTTACCCATTTTCATTAATTATGCATTAATTAGTAAAAACTACCGGCTTTTTGCGGGCATCTTATTTTTTATTGCATTAAGCTATTCTCTTCTTAAATTTTTTACCGTTCTTCCATTTGGATAGCTATAATTTTAATTACCTTTGATTCGGTGATTTTTATCTTATAAAAACAAATGAAATGAAATTTGGTGTTGTGACCTTCCCTGGTTCGAATTGTGACCAAGATATGATTGATGTCCTTCGTGATCAGTTAAAACAACCCGTTGTAAATTTATGGCACAAAGACACATCAACTCAAGGTGTTGATTTTATTGTGCTTCCTGGTGGGTTTTCCTATGGTGATTACTTACGCTCGGGTGCTATTGCACGGTTTTCTCCTATAATGGATGAAGTAATTAAACACGCTCAAAGAGGTGGTTTTGTTCTAGGAATTTGTAATGGATTCCAGATTTTAACAGAAACAGGACTTGTAGATGGTGCGTTGTTGCACAACAATAACCAGCGCTTTATTTGTAAAAATGTTTATTTAAAACCGGTATCTAAAACAGCTGCAATTTCCATAGATCTTGAAAAACAGGCATATAAAATTCCAATTGCGCACGGAGAGGGTAGGTTTTTTACTGATGCTAACACATTGAAATCCTTGGAAGACAATGATCAAATACTTTTTAAATACTGTAATCAGGATGGGCTTATCTCAGAAGAATCAAACCCAAACGGTTCGTTAAGCAATATTGCAGGTATTACAAATAAAGGGAAAAACGTTTTCGGAATGATGCCACACCCAGAACGAGCAGCAGATTCTGCGCTTAGCAATGAAGACGGTATTAATTTATTTCATTCATTATTAAACCATTGTTAAACGACACTTTTTAAAAAATGAGAGTATTACTACTAGGATCTGGAGGACGCGAGCACGCTTTGGCATGGAAAATTGCACAAAGCTCCATTCTTGACGCCCTTTTTATAGCCCCGGGTAATGCTGGAACGCGGACTTTTGGAAAAAACATTGATCTTTCACTAACTGATTTTAATGCAATCAAAACCTTTGTGTTGAATAATCAAATTGACATGGTGGTAGTTGGACCAGAAGAACCTTTGGTAAATGGAATTCACGACTTTTTTTTAGAGGATGAACTCCTCCGTAAAATTCCAGTTATAGGCCCACAAAAAGAGGCGGCAAAACTAGAGGGAAGTAAGGATTATGCAAAAGAATTTATGCATAGACATGCTATTCCAACGGCTAAATATGCAAGTTTTACAAAAGAAACCCTTGAACAAGGATTATTGTTTTTAGAAAAAATGAAGTCCCCTTATGTGTTGAAAGCGGATGGTCTTGCCGCCGGAAAAGGTGTTTTAATTATTGACTCCATTGAAGAAGCAAAACGAGAATTATATAATATTCTTTCCGATAATAAATTTGGTGAAGCGGGAGCAAAGGTGGTTATTGAACAGTTTTTATCCGGAATAGAATTGTCTGTCTTTGTTCTAACTGATGGAGACTCATTTAAAATATTACCCGAAGCAAAGGATTATAAGCGAATAGGGGAAAAAGATGCGGGATTAAATACCGGAGGCATGGGTGCTGTATCCCCCGTACCATTTGCACAAGGTGCTTTTTTAGACAAAGTAACAAATCAAGTAATTATTCCTACAATCAAAGGATTAAAAAACGACAAAATTCCTTACAAAGGTTTCTTGTTTTTTGGATTAATTAATGTAAAAGGAGACCCTTATGTAATTGAATACAATTGCCGCATGGGTGATCCAGAAACTGAAGTTGTTATTCCCCGTTTAAAATCAGACATCTTAGATCTTTTTGAAGGAATTGCAACCAATACGCTCTCCGAGAGAGATATTCAATTTTTTGAACAAAGCGCTGCTACTGTTATGATGGTATCAGGAGGGTATCCAGAAAAATATAAATCAGGACTGCCTATATATGGCCTTAATAATGTAACAGAAAGCTTAGTTTTTCATGCGGGAACAACAGCTGACGGCCCATCTATTAATACGGCAGGAGGACGGGTGCTCTGTGTAACTTCATATGGCAAAAACCTTGAAATTGCATTAGCTAAGTCATACGAAAGCATCCAGAAAATATCATTTGATGGGTCTTATTATAGAAAAGATATTGGTTTTGACGTGGTAAAATAAAACCAACCCTAATGAGTTCTGAAAGCATTAATATTTTAATTATTCTCTTTTCATTGGTTTTTTCAGCCTTTTTCTCAGGCATGGAATTAGCCTATTTATCCTCTAATAGACTAAAGGTTGAGTTAGACAAAACAAAAGGAACGATAACCAGTAAAATTATTGGTGTGTTTTATTCGAGTGAGTCCAATATGATTACCATGTTGTTGCTCGGAAACAATATAGCACTTGTGTTATTTGGATTGGCCTCTTCAGAAATACTGAGTCCTTTGGTGGGTGAGTATGTTAACAGTAACGGTCTTATATTAATCATTCAGACTATCATTTCCACGCTCTTGGTTTTATTCGTTGCTGAATTTTTACCCAAAGCGCTCGTTCAAATAAACCCAAATCGATTTTTACAATTAGGTTCTGGATTTCTATTTATTCTCTATATTTTATTGTATTTGCCCTCTCAGTTTATGTTGTTTATTAGTGGGTCTTTACTGCGATTAACAGGGACAAAACTAGAAAAAAACGAAAAGATTTTTAGCAAGGTTGATTTAGAACATTTTGTACATGAAATTAACGCCAAAATATCATCGGAAGCTCATTTTGGAAATGAAATTCAAATATTACAAAATGCACTAGATTTTTCAAACGTTAAAGCGCGTGATTGTATGATTCCCAGAACAGAAATAGTTTCTGTGGACGTTGAGGAATCTATTGAAACACTCACATTATTATTCATTAAAACGGGGTTGTCAAAAATTATTGTTTATCGAAGTACAGTAGATAATATTATCGGATATGTACATTCATTTGAAATGTTTAAGAAGCCTCAATCGATAAAACAAATATTAATGCCTATTTCCTTCGTTCCAGAAGCTATTCCTGGAAGCGAAATTCTTGAACAATTTACTAAACAAGCAGGTAATATTGCTGTGGTAGTAGATGAATACGGTGGAACAGCCGGACTGATAACCATTGAGGATGTCATTGAAGAAATTTTTGGCGATATTGTGGACGAACACGATAAAGACGACTGGTTAGAACAAAAAATCAGCGATACAGAATACCTATTTTCCGCGCGGGTTGAAATTGATTACTTAAATAAAACTTTTGACTTGGATTTTCCTGAATCTGAAGCTTATGAAACATTGGGCGGGTTAATTATTCAAGAACTAGCAACCATTCCGGAAGAAGGAGAAAAAATTCAAATAAAAAACAAGATTATTTATGTGGAAAAAGTGAGCGATCGAAAAATCGAGCTTGTACGCATAAAAATTAATGTATGAAATTCATTGTATTAATTTCTTTTTTGGTTCAATTTACAGTTAATTTACCTGCACAATTACAGTTTCTAAAATCTTATCCATTAAATCAAAAACTACAAGAAATTTCAGGTTTAGAGTGCATTGGAGACTCTTTATTATTAGCGCATAACGACGGAGGAAATGATCCTGTTATTTTTGTTTTAAACATGAAGGGTGATATTCTAAAAGAATGCCGGGTATACAATGCGAAAAATACAGATTGGGAAGATATTACGATAGATAACTCTAGAAATATATATATTGGTGATATTGGCAATAATGAAAACAAGAGAAAAAAAGTTCGCATTTTAAAAATATCATTAGATTCTGTGTTAACGGTAGATTCTGTTTCTGCTGAAATATTTCCCTTTACATATCCAGAACAAACCACATTTCCTGCGCCTGATAACAATAAGTATTTCGATGCTGAGAGCTTGGTGTTTAAAGATGATAGTTTATGGGTTTTTACAAAATGTAGAGCTGTGCCATTCGATGGAAAAAGTTTAGTTTACGCAATACCAATCAAAGATTTAAATATTGGAAACTGGAAATTGATGCAATATATAATTCCAGGGACAAAAAGCTGGGCGAAAGATTCATTTACTGCAGCAACTAGCTATAAGGATTACTTTCTCTGTATAACCTACAATCGATTGATTTGGTATTTAAAAAGCAACAATGAATTCAAAATGACCAAAAAAAGGCGGTTTAACAAGTACAATCAACGGGAATCAATTGCTGTAACATCAACGGGAATTGTTTACGTTGGGAATGAAAACCACTGGCTTTTTGGAAAACAACGATTAACTAAGTACAAATTATGAAAAGTTTAGATCTCAACGATTATGAGGCCGTTATCTTCGATATGGACGGTGTTCTTGTTGACTCAGAGCCATTATGGAAAATAGCTATGCAAGAGGTTTTTGAATCACTTGGATCCAAACTGACAAAACTAGATTTTCAAAAAACGGTTGGAATGCGTATAGACCAAGTTATCCTTTATTGGAATGATGTGGAAAAATGGAATAAACCAACGTATATCATTGAGGATCAAATAATTAATAAAATGATTCATTTAATAAATGATGATGGTGTACTATTACCGGGGGTACAAGAAACCTTAACATTCATTAAAGAAAAGAAAAAAATTGGCCTTGCCAGTTCCTCGCCAAAAAAATTGATTGATGCTGTGATACAAAAAACAAGTATTGCTTCTTTTTTTGATGGTGTTTTCTCCGCAGAACATGAAACACATGGAAAACCCCACCCCGCCGTATATTTGACCGCTGCACATACAATTGGAATTAAACCCTCATCCTGTTTGGTTATAGAAGATTCTTTGACCGGTGTTATTGCAGGTAAAGCCGCAAATATGACCGTAATCTGTATTCCTGAAAAAACACATATCATAAACCCCAAGCTTTCGCTAGCAGACCACCACTTTGAATCAATGGATTTATTTTATAAATCGTTACTTAGTGACTAAGATAATGTTTTCTCCTGATTCGTATCATGTTAATATTCTCTTAGTATATGGACATTTACAGAAAATAGCTCATGGAAAAAAAGAATTTTATAGCTGGGCAAGAGAAAGAAAACACGGAAAGATTGACTGGATTAGCGTTTTACAAAGATGACTTACGGTTTTTAGCATATAAGCTTAGTGAGAAAAATACCCAGAACGTGAATAAAAAAGATTTGGCAGAAATTGTCCATTACAAAAACCAATTTATTCTTCAAAGAAACAATATTGATGAATTAATTCATTTAGTGAAAACAGATGAAAAAAGACTTGCTCACTGGATTGAAGAAAATCGACTTACTAAAAACACACAATTAAAAGCACATCGAAATTTTAAAGAAGCACAACTTGATTCATTTAAAAAAATATTCGTTCAATTGCGAGGTGATTATTTTTGCTTTGTTGTAAAATGTTTATAGTTTGTTTCACGTGAAACAATTACCGACCAAGATGAATTAATAAAACAGAAACATCACTTGGGGAAACACCAGAAATTCTCGACGCTTGACCAATTGTCCTTGGTTTAATTTGTAAAAGTTTCTGCCTCGCCTCAATACTGATGCTCTTAATCTGTGTATAATCAATAACATCTGGGATATCCAAAGACTCTAGTCGATCCAATTTTAATGCGTGTTCTTCTTCTCTCTCTATATATCCATCATATTTTATGTGAATTTCTGCCTGTTCAATACTTTCCGTTAAACAAGTATTCGCAAGATCCGAAAAACTTGGAGAAACAGCCAAAATATCTTTTACACTAACATGGGGTCTTGATAATATTGAAGAAAGCTTTACTTGTTGCGATAGAATAGCACTGCCTTTTTCTTCTAACATTGGATTAACCACATCTGGCGTAACACCCGTTTTCTTTAAGCAATCCAATAAAACCGTTGTTTCTCGTGTCTTCTGTTGCATTAAGACTAGCTCCTTCTCCCCGTTCAAACCAAGTGCATAACCCAAAGCTGTTAAACGGATATCGGCATTGTCTTGGCGTAACAAAATTCGATATTCGGCCCTACTAGTAAACATTCGGTACGGCTCTTCGGTGCCTTTTGTAATTAAATCATCAATTAGAACACCGATATATGCCTCACTTCTTTTTAAAATGAATGGGTTTTCTCCATTAATCTTAAGGTGTGCATTTATTCCAGCCATTAAGCCTTGGCAAGCTGCTTCTTCGTATCCTGTTGTACCATTTATCTGACCAGAAAAATACAAATTAGCAATCAGTTTTGTTTCTAGCGTATGTGTTAATTGAGTTGGTTGAAAATAATCGTACTCTATAGCATATCCCGGTCGAAACATTTTTGCGTTTTCAAAACCGACAATACTTCTAATTGACGTAAGTTGAACTTCTTCCGGTAAAGAAGTACTAAAACCATTTACATAAATTTCCACTGTGTTCCATCCTTCTGGCTCAACAAATATTTGATGTCTATCCCGGTCAGCAAAACGATTAATTTTATCCTCAATACTTGGGCAATAACGAGGACCTGTGCTTTGTATAGAACCATTAAACATTGGAGAACGATCAAATCCTGTACGCAACAAATCGTGCGTTAATTCATTGGTATATGTTATATAACAACTTCTTTGTTTGCTCAACGGAAGTGTATCTGAAAAACTAAATTTTGAAGGGTTTTCATCTCCCAGCTGTTCTTCCATTACATCATAATTTAAAGAACGACCATCAACCCTAGGCGGTGTACCTGTCTTCATTCTACCGGCAACAAAACCATAAGAAATTAAATCTTCAGTTATACCTACAGAGGCTTTTTCAGCAGCACGTCCACCTCCTAATTGTTTTTCGCCAATATGAATCAAACCATTCAAAAAAGTTCCGTTTGTTAGAATTACCGATTTTGAATAAATCTCAAGACCTAAACTAGTTTTAACACCTTTTATTACATTGTTCTCTACAATTACTCCATTGCATGTGTCTTGCCAAAAATCAACATTTGGGTTTTGTTCCAATAACAATCTCCACTCTTCAGCAAAGAGCATTCTATCGTTTTGGGTGCGCGGTGACCACATTGCTGGACCCTTCGACCGATTCAACATGCGGAATTGAATTGCACTCTTATCACTTACAATACCAGAACCACCACCTAAAGCATCAATTTCACGGACAATTTGACCCTTTGCAACTCCACCCATAGCGGGGTTACAACTCATTTGTGCAATGGTATTCATATTCATTGTTACCAATAAAACCTTACTACCCATTTTTGCAGCAGCATTCGCGGCCTCACATCCAGCATGACCAGCACCAACAACTATCACATCGTAAAATCCTAACATAAAAATTGTTTCACGTGGAACAAATTAATTTAAATATTTATTTTCAAGAGAACGCATGTTTTCTTCCTCTTCCTTAGTTTTATCTTTATGACCACACAAATGAAGAACCCCGTGAATCATAACTCTTTTTAACTCAAGAAGAAAAGGAGTATCAAAAGTAGAGGCATTTTCGCGAACACGATCTAAGGATATGAACAAGTCACCAGAGATTATGTTTCCCTCGCAATAATCAAACGTTATGATATCTGTATAGTAATCATGATTCAAATGTTTCTTATTCATCTCTAATAGATATCCATCGGTTACAAAGATAACAGTAATATCTCCTAAAAGAAAACCCTCCTCCTGAATAGTTTTAGACAAGGCTAAAACAAAAAATTCCGGATTAAACTCCGGAACTTCAATATTAATCATCTCAATTTCAATCATTTAACGAAATATAAACTAACACTTGACCCTGATTCCTCAAACTCAACTTCATCAGACAAACTTTTCATTAAAAAAACACCACGACCATTTTCTTTTAATAAGTTCTCTGGTGCAGTAGGGTCAGGTAAGTTATTGAAATCAAACCCTTTACCTTGATCTTTCACATTAAAACAAAACTCAGAAGGTTGATCCCCCACTGAAACATCTACTTGTAAATGTGTATTAAATTCATTTCCGTGTTGAATAGCGTTGTTTACAGCTTCAGTCACAGCAATTAATACATTACCATATGCATCTTCTTGTACACCCAGATTACCACATACGCGATCCACCAAGTTTTCTACTTCAACCATTGCTGAAAAATCAGACGGTATTTGTAGCGAATCAATTATTTTATATCCCTCTTTCATATATAAGAACAAAATTATTTCATGTTGAAATACTGATTTGCTTTATCCTTGTAATACTTTCTATACAAAGGATCGGCAGAGCGCAATATTTCTGTTTGCTTCATCTTTTGTTTGTTATACTCATCAAATCTAATTTTGTTACCTGAAAAATCATCTTTTCCAGTTTTAGATTCCCTTTTTTCTTCAAAACCTCTATCCATTAAAGCTTTTTCACTTTCTAATAAGCGCGTCATTATCTGTTTTTGTCTATTAATGAGGTCATTGCTAAATCGCTTATTCACCAATTCTTTTTCCTGTTTTTCTAATTCTTTTATTAAGGGATCAAGTTGATTTCCTTCGCCCTTCCCTTCCTTATTCAATTGTTTTTTTAATTGCTCTAAACGTTGTCTTATTGCGTTTTGCTCCGCAGCCATTTTAGAAATTTCTTTATTCCCTAAACCATTTAACTCGCCTTCTCCTTGTTTTCCATCGCTCCCACCTTTTCCTTTTTCACCTGGCTTTTTACCCCCTTCATTTTGTCCCTTTTGCATTTGCTCTAGTTGCTTTTTCAACATTTGTTTCATGTCTTGAGACGACATATTTTGCCCTGATTTTGGACGACCTTTTTTCCCTGGGTTATTACATTGTCCTGAACCATCCATCATACTTTGCATTTCCTTCTGCATCGATTGAAGGCTTTCGTTTAGTAATAATGCGAGATTATTATAAGAAGTCATAACTAGTTGTTGGTGTTGATTTAGTTCTCTTCTTCGGTGTTCGTCTATATCATCAACGGATAATTCGTGGTTTTTATCAATGGCTGCCAATTCAGTATCTATAAACGTAGCGATTTTAGGTTGACGCTTTGCCAAAGCCAACAAGCTATCTTTTATAATTTTTGTGTCATCAATAATATTTCGTTGCTGGCGACCATATTTTTTATAGGCCGGGTCTGTATCATTGACTTTAGAAAACTTATTCATTGTTTCCTCTTGATTAAAACTTAAGGTAATTAAACTTTCTAAAATATTACGCAATAAATCAATATCTTCCTCTTGTTGTTGCTTATTGGCTTCTTGTTGTTGTTTATCTAATTGTTCGGCAAGTTTTTTCATTTCATCTGCAGCAGATTTTTGATTTTCCCCCGCTTTTTTCTCTTTACCATTTTCTAAACCATCTTTTGATTCCTTCATATCTTCAGATATCTTCTCCTCAGATTTCTCGGTATCACCCAATTCCATGGGTTTTTCTAATTTTTCGTTTAGTTTTTTTAATTCAGCTAATTCTTTTTTAAGCTCTTCGAACTTTTTATTTAATTCTTCTTGTTTCTTTATTTGTTCTTCTTGCGTTAATTTATCACTCTCAATATCTTTTTTGAGCTGTTCCTGCTCTTTTGCAAGTTCTTTTAACTCTTTCTCTATATCATCTATTTTTTCGTTCACCTGGAGCTTTTTTAACATTTCTAAACTCCTGTCCAACTGCTTTTTCATATCCTCGGCAGATTGATCAATTTTATCCATTTCTTTTTTAAGCTCTTGTTTGTTGTTTTGCTCCATCATTTTCATTAAATCATCCAAGAGTTTTTTTAACTCATCATCCATGACTTCTTCCAATAATTTCTCAATCATTTCCTGTTTCTCAAGTAATTCTTTATCCATTTCGGATAACTGATTTTTTTCCTCGATACTCTGGTCCATTTTTTCTTTCAGTTGTTCCAATGATTCTTGCAAATTTTGTTGCTCCTTTTTCAACTCTTCAACCTTATTCAATTTATCCCAATCAGTAGACTTAGAGTTCATTATCTCTTTCTTTAACTTTTCCACCTTATTTTGAAAATCCTGTGTTTGATTAATTATATCCGACATCTTCTTTTGCATTTCAGCTTGATCCTCTTCTCGGTTATCATTTAACTCTTCTAACGTTGGTAATTCATAGGTATACGTTTGGGATTTAGTATACTTACTTCCATTCACACCATCATTATCTCCCACAATAAAATAGTATTCAATTCTATCTTTTAACTGAACGTTTTCTCTTCTAAAATCTACTGCAAAATCAAATCCCAACTGCGTTCCGTTCATTGATTTAACCTTTAACAAATTCGTTTTAACTTTTCCAGTTGCAGAAATAACAGTGTAAACAAAGTTTAAAGAATTCAAGCCATAATCATCGGCAACTTGACCCGAAAAATAACGAATACCATCTTTTATTGAATCGTTGAACTCTTCTACTTGAATCGAAGGAAATGCATCTTTCGTAACAGAAACAAGAAAAGTGGTTGAATCAATTTTATTTGTGAGTAAATTCTTAAATTGAATTTTTCCCTTTGAAGCATCTTTTATTGTTCTTTGAACTTTAACTTTTTGATTAAAAAACCGTTGACTAAATTTATTAAAGATAAAATCTATGTATTGCGTGTTTTTAGTTTCTACTAGCCATTCTATCGTTGTACCTTCTGGAACCGTTAAATCTCCTGCATTTTTGATTATTTCGTTTGTTTTACCTAGGTATTTAGGATATACTAAGCGAGCCTCTAATTTACCTATAACAGCTTTACCAATAACTTTTAAAGTATATTTTGGACTAGAAAATTCATTTCCTTGAACATAAAAATTTGTTGTAGTTTTTACTTTTCGCATCCAACCGACAAATTGATTTTTTGCTGTTTTTTCAAGTAAAAACTTTCCATTTTCATTAATTAAATATAATTGTTCTGGAAATTCAGATCCTTTCAATTCAATCACTACTTTATAATCTTGCCCTTCCTCAATAGGAATGTTAGCAGAACGTAAATGAAACGAAAAGGGTGCTGGCTGTTTGTATTCTGAAGTGTAGTTTAATACTCTTTCAGATCCGACTAATACCCAGGATGGAGCAAATAGATACACACCAATAAATAAAAGAAAAACAGGAACTAGGTATTTTAAGTATTTTTTATTTTCCCGAAAATCAACTGCTTGAGTAAAGGATATAATATTCATAGAATCTGCCCTTTGAGCCACACTTGCTCTAAGTAATTCAATATTACCCTCATTAGCAACAAGAGCATCTTGCAATTGTAATGTGTTTTTTAACCTATCAGATATTTCTGGAAAAAAAGAACCTATAATCTCTGCGGCCTGATAACGATCAATCCTCTTACCAAAAGAAATTAACTTAAAAATTGGTATTACTAAGTAATTAATCAGAATTAAACCGTTAATAAAAATAAAACTAAAAAAGAAAAAAGCACGTATTTTTGGACTAAAATGACCAAAATATTCAGATACAGCAGTAATCAAAAATGAAAATAAAAAGAAGGCAAGAAATAACAGTATTCCTTTTAAAATCTGATTTTTGTAAAATTTCCGAATGAATGAATCAATTTGCGTAACTAATATTTGGAAAGCGTTCATAAACGGTTATTGTTTTAACAGTGTACTAAGTTAGTGTTTTACAAAAAAAGGTAGAGTGCTTTTAACTGTAAAAAAGAAAACAAGAATTAATAATAAAAATAATGATTTTATAATTTTAAAAATTCTTTTTACTATTACTATTAAGGGTGTTCATATGTTTACAACTAATTTAGATGGTTTTTTTTAAATTACTTTTACATACTTTTATAACTTTATTAACAAGTTTTTATTTTACAATAGCCTGATTAATAAATATATATAAAAGACATGAATAAATATAAAAATGTTCATTGTTTATAATTTAATAGAGTGTTAATAACTGAATTAGTGAATAGCTTGGTGATAAAGAACCCAAAACTAAAGGCTAACTATCTTGCTTTAGTGTAAATCAATTTAGTATATACAGGTTTTTATATAAAGCAAGTAATATTTCTTAGTTCTTATTAACATGTAATTCATACTAATTTAAAATAGGGGTTCATAACGATAAAATAAAAACAAGTAACAGCAAGGCTTTAAAATCTACATAAAATAAAATTGTCAGTAACTTCTCTTAAATTTGCATAACTAATTAGATTTTAAAAAATAAAACATGAAAAATACAATTCCAATCGGAAGCGACCACGCGGGTTTTGAGTTAAAAACTGAAATAATGAACTGGTTGAAAGATAATAATTTTACACCAATCGATAAAGGTTGTTTTTCCTTAGAAAGTGTAGACTATCCAGATTTTGGTCATGCGGTTGCAAACGAGGTTGAATCAGGATCTTCTGATTTAGGAATTGTTATTTGTGGAAGTGGTAATGGTATTAATATGTCAGTGAATAAACACACAGGGATTCGAGGAGCTTTGTGTTGGGAACCAGAAATTGCAGCGCTTGCACGCCAACACAATAACGCTAATATTGTGTCAATTCCAGCACGATTTATTTCTACAGAAAAGGCAATTGAAATAATATCTACTTTTATTAATACGGATTTTGAAGGAGGAAGACACCAAAACAGAGTTGAAAAGATAACCCAATATTAATGGTTGCTAGATATGTGTTTTGTTAATACATGAGAATAATGAAATTTTTAGTCGTGCGATTCAGTTCTATTGGCGATATTGTCCTTACAGAGTCTGTTGTGCGGTGCTTAAAAGAACAAACAACTAATTCAGAAATTCATTATTTAACCAAAGAAAATTTTCTTGACTTAGTAAAACACAATCCTAGCATAAACAAAGTACATGTATTATCGAAAGATTGGTCTAAATTAATTGAATCTCTTCAAAAAGAAAAATTTGATTACGTCATTGACTTACATAATAATTTACGTACTAAACGATTAAAGTGGGAATTAAAAACGAAGAGTTTTTCTTTTCCAAAGCGGAACATTGAAAAATATATTTATACCCGATTTAAGTATAATTTATTGCCTAGAAACGAACATGTTGTTGATCGGTATTTTTCCACGGTGTTGGAATTGAATATTAAAAATGATAATCAACCAAATCGGTTATTTATTAATAGTGATAATTTAATAGAATTAGAAAAATTCGGGCTTAGTTTAAAGGGATATCTTGCTGTAGCAATAGGAGCACAGTTCAATACAAAGAAATTACCCATTGATAAAATGATATCTGTTTTAAAAAAGTGTAATCTTCCTATTGTTTTACTAGGAAACGAAAAAGATCAACAGCATGCTCAGGAAATAATAAACAGTTTAACATCAAAAGAAATACATTCTTTTTGCGGAAAGTTAAATTTACTTCAATCAGCATCTCTTGTTGAGCAAGCGGCCGTATTATTAACTCACGATACTGGTTTAATGCATATTGCTGCATGTTTTGAGACACCAATTGTTTCTGTTTGGGGAAATACAACACCAGAACTAGGAATGTATCCTTATACCCCAACAAGAAGAAAACAGGCGATATTAATAGAAGTGAAAGAATTAGGTTGCAGACCCTGCTCAAAAATTGGTTTTCAGAAATGCCCAAAGGGACATTTTTCTTGTATGAATTTACAAGATGTAGAAGTAATTAGTGATGAAATAAGAAAGAAATTAATGAATTAAGCTTCTTTTTTTCGGGTTGTTCGTTGTTCAATTCTTTTTTCAAATCTTTCTCCTTTAAAAATTCGTTGAACAAAAATTCCAGGAGTATGAATTTCATTTGGATCTAATTCTCCTGCTGGAACCAATTCTTCTACTTCTGCCACGGTGATTGATCCTGCCATTGCCATCATGGGGTTAAAGTTTCGGGCGGTTGCTTTAAAAATTAAATTTCCCTCTGTGTCACCTTTCCATGCTTTTACGAGCGCAAAATCAGCTGTTAAAGCGGTTTCTAGAATATGTGGTTTACCGTTAAACACCCTCATTTCTTTCCCTTCTGCAACTTCAGTCCCAAAACCGGCGGGAGTAAAAAAAGCGGGTATTCCTGCGCCGCCTGCCCTACATCTTTCTGCAAGTGATCCTTGTGGTATTAAATCAACATCTAGTTCTCCAGATAGCATTTGTCGCTCAAACTCTTCATTTTCACCAACATACGAACTAATCATTTTTTTAACCTGTTTCTGTTGCAATAATAAACCGAGTCCAAAGTCATCAACACCAGCGTTATTTGAGATACAAGTCAAGTTTTTTGTTCCTAATTTAACTAGTTCTGCAATAGAATTTTCGGGTATGCCACACAATCCAAAACCACCAACCATGATCGTCATTCCATCATGAATCCCTTCTAATGCTTTTTCAACGTTTTCAACAACTTTATTCATACTTAAATTCCAAAAGGGTTTTCATTCTTAAATTCTCTTCCACCTTTTTCTTCACCTTTACACGCGTATTTATCTTTATTATAATTAGGCGGCTCAGGGAAGTCATCTGTGGAAATACCAATTTTTGGATCTGCGTATACTTTATTCATGTAATATCCCCAAATTGGCAAAGCCAGTGTTGCTCCTTGCGCTAGTCCTGTATATTCAATTCGAACTCCTCTATCTTCAGCTCCAACCCATACACCTGTTACAAGTTCTGGAGTTAAACCGATAAACCAACCATCTGAGTTATTTTGTGTTGTTCCTGTTTTTCCTGCAATTGGATATTTTATTCCTCCATAAGGCATTCCGCTTCTTAGTCTCGTTCCGGTTCCTCTATCAATAACTCCTTTCATTAATTTCAATGTTTCGTATGCCGCACTTTCATCAAAAACTTCTTTTGGATTTCCATCTGCGCTATATATAACCTTACCATTGCGGTCTTCAATGCGCAGTATTGTTTGAGGTTTTAAGAAAATACCATGATTAACAAAAACACATTGAGCGCCCACTAAATCAAATAATGAAATATCAACAGACCCTAAACACATAGCGGGTGTGATAGACTCTTTAGGAAGATGAATATCCATAGACTCTAAAAACTTTGCGAGTGTTTTTGGTCCTGCGAATCCCCCCATTAACCCCATTAAGTAGGCTGTTGTGGGGTTAGAAGAACTTACCAATCCTTGACCAACGGTTCCAGAGCCGCCTCCTTTTGGACACCATTTTCTACCGGTATCATTTCCATCGGTATCATAAATATCAACGCATGATGAACCGCTTACAGGCGAGCATGGTTTGGCAACCCCCATATTCATGGCTGTACAATAAACAAAAGGTTTAATAGTAGAACCAACCTGTCTTTTTCCGGTTCTAACGTGATCATAAGCAAAGTGTTTAATGTCTACACCGCCCACCCAGGCCTTTACGAATCCTGTTTGAGGCTCAATTGAAATTAACCCTGCGTGGATGTAGCTTTTATAATACCGAATGGAATCATCTGGAGACATTACCGTGTCAAGCTCACCAGCGTAAGAGAAAACGCGCATTTGAGCAGGTTTTTTAAAGTTCTTTTTTATCTCCTCATCTGTTGCGCCATCTTTTTTAAGTTGACGGTATCGGTCTGTAGATTTCCGGGCGTTTTGCATGATTTGATCAATATTCGCCTGAGAAAGAGAATTAGAAAAAGGAGGATTACGAAGCGTTTTAAAGTTGTTATTAAACAATCCTTGTAATTCGGTTCTCAAGTGCCTATCAACAGCATATTCAGCATGTCGTTGCATTTTTAAGTCCAATGTTGTGTAGATTTTAAGTCCGTCTTGATAGATGTTGTATTGTAATCCGTCTTCACGCTTATACATAAGTGATCCATCGGGATTTTTTTTAGAAAACAATTGAGTAAGCTCCTTTCTTAGGGCTTCTCTAAAATATGGAGCCACACCATCCTTGTGGTCAACACGTTGGTAATCAAGTTTGATTGCTTTTGTTTTTAGTTCGTCATAATCTGATCGGGTGAGTTTGTTTTTAATGGCAAGATTATTCTTTTCTGAGTTTTTTAGCCACTGCATCAAAACTTGGTTCCGTCTTTCAACCGCTCTTAATGAGTCTTTTGATCTTCTTTCGCTGATTTCTTCGCTTGTGACCTTACTAACATCCACGCCTTTTTCTCCAGCAATAATTCGTTCGTAATTTTTAATTTTAGGAGTATAAGGATTATAAAGAGAAGGGTTTTTACACATACCAATTAGCACTGCGGCTTCTTCTTTCGTTACTGTTTTAGCGGTTTTATTGAAGTAAATTTTGGCTGCATTTTCAATACCAACCGCATTGTAAAGGAAATCAAATTGATTTAAATACATGGTGATAATTTCCTCTTTTGTGAAACGTTTTTCGAGACGAGTGGCAATAATGTTTTCTCTCGCTTTTTCTCCGATTCGTTTAAAAATATTATCCGACACTTCTTCTTCGGTGTTTTTTCCCGTCATTTTTGCCAACTCTTCTCTTTCGCGGCGTTGAAGGGTAAAAATTAATTTGGATAACTGTTGAGTAATTGTTGATGCCCCCCCAGCTTTACCAGCTTTAGCAACAGCCCTTCCTAATGCTTTGAAATCTACACCAGAGTGATCAAGGAAACGCTCGTCTTCAGTGGAAATTAGTGCATCTAGAATAAAAGGAGAGATTTCTGCGTAAGTAATACTTGATCTATTTACCTTAAAATAGCGACCGATAGTATCCGAGTTTTCGGCAAGAACCAGGGATGCTTGTAGTTCTGGTGGGTTATCCAACATGGACACCGGCGGCATAGAGTCCTCGGGTTGAAAAACAATTAAACTAAACACTAGTAAAAAAGGAATTAAGGTAATACCCCAAAAAATCCATATAACTTTATTGTTGTTTTCTTTTATTTTTGGTTCTTTCTTTTTTTCCATGAACTGATTCGCTTAAAAAATTTAATTTCAAAATTAACGTAAAACATCCATCCTTTGACTATCTAATTTCAACAATATGAACATCATAATGGTGAAAGAAAGTATAGATGACCCACCATAACTGAAAAACGGAAGAGGAATACCAATAACTGGGGCAAAACCAATGTTCATCCCAATATTAATTGCTACATGATAAAACACAATCATCGCCACGCAATAGGCATATACTCGGTTAAAAATAGATCGTTGTCTTTCTGCAATAAAAACGATTCGAATTAGAATGCTTATATATAAAACCATTAATACCAAAGAGCCCAAAAAGCCCCATTCTTCTGCGAAAGGACAAAAGATAAAATCGGTTTCGCTTTCTGGAACGTGATTTGATCGAACACTGGAAACAGACGCATTTTGATACCCTTTTCCTGAAAAGCCTCCAGATCCAACGGCGGCCATTGCTCTATTTCTATTATAATCTTCTCCATCTGGATCCTCTCTTGTTCCAAGGAAAAACTCTATTCGTTCTTTTTGATGGGGAGCTAAACTTGAGAAACCAAAGTGAACGGTTAATATAACTCCTAACGACAATCCATAACCCAACAAAACAGCAAATGTTGTGTTACCCCGGTCTCTTTTAGAACCAAATTGTTGTGCTAGAAAGAAAGCGAAGAAAGCAATAACGGATAGAGATACCAGAATAAAAATAAATCCAGAAATTTCGATAGAAGAGATAAAAGGAAACACAACAAATACCCGCGAAGAAAGAACCGTCATAATAGCTAGAATAATTACAACAAAAAGAATGGGAATAAAGTGCGTTCCCACCCACGTTTGTTTAAATTTTACATTCGGAAAAGAGTTTACGATGTTTAATATTAAGGGGTCAAACGTAATACCTTCTCGGTACATCACGAACAAAAAAGAAGTGAAGACGACGAATGTTCCGGCATCTGGCTGTAACAAAATCAAAAACATGGGGCCTAAAATGATCGAAAAAGCAATTAAAACAAGCCGGGTGTTTTGTGTTTTTAAACTAACCGTACTGATAAATTTTGCCAGAACGAGGGCGGCTGCAATTTTAGCAAACTCAGCAGGCTGAATACCCAAGGGTCCAATACCCAGCCAGGCGCGAGCGCCATTTACGGGAGGCATAAACAATACGACCACCAACAAAAACATAACAAAGCCATAAATAGGCAGCGCAAACTTTTTATAAATATCAGAGTCAATTAAATAAACAATGAACCCAATAAATAAGGAAACACCCAACCACATTATTTGTTTACCATACAATTGGCTTAGGTCAAAAATATTGGGATGCTCATCATTATACGCAACAGAATATAGCGTTGACATACCTAGCGAAGCGAGTAGGACCAATAACAGAACCAAAAGCCAATCAATCTGCCCAGCTAGCGATTTATTTTCCCTCATTCTTTTTCGTTTTCAATATTGGATAATTTAGCATCCACAATTCGTTTTTCTTTTCCTTCGTTGGCTATTTTACCTTTTAAATATTTTTCAATTACTAAACTTGCGGTTGGTGCAGCCCAAGTGCCTCCGTATCCAGAGTTCTCGATAAAAACAGCGATAGCAATTTTCGGATTATCCAGAGGTGCAAACGCTATAAAAACAGAATGGTCCTTACCGTGTGGGTTTTGAACCGTTCCTGTTTTGCCGCAAACAATTATATCTTCTAATCGTGCAGATGCTGCTGTACCACCAGGCTCATTTACCACTCTTCTCATTCCTTCAATCACTGAGGGGAAATACTTCGAATTTACGAGGGTGTAGTTTTTTTTCTTAAAGACATCCAGAGGACCTTTTCCACCAATTGATTTCACAAAGTGAGGAGTATAATACCATCCACGATTAGCAATTATCGCTGCAATGTTTGCCATTTGAAGCGGAGTAAGTTTTACTTCTCCTTGACCAATAGAGATGGATCGAATAGAACTAAATTGCCAATTGTGATAACCATACCATTTGTCGTAAAACTTAGGGCCTGGAATCAATCCTTTTTTTACCCCGGTAATATCGGACTCCATTTTAACGCCCAATCCAAAACTATTCATGTACTTGACCCACTTTGTTAATCCTTCTTCTGCATCAACAAAAGCATTTTTACTTTTTCCTTGCTGAATAATTTTTTTCATTACCGAGTAATAATAAGGATTACAGGAGTATTGAATTGCTTTTGGAATATCTGTTGCGGTTGGGTGATTATGACATCCAACAACACTTTTAACACAAGGAAATCCAGAGTTTTCCGTAATAACACCTTCTTGCATCCCGATTAAACTCTGAACCAATTTAAATATTGATCCAGGTGGGTACTCAGACGCTAACGGTCTTGGGTAGAGAGGAAGGTTTGGGTCTTTGTTTAGTTTTGGATAGTTTTCCCGGATGTTTCTTTTACCAATTAATAAATTTGGATCAAAAGATGGTGCCGAAACAAAAGTTAGTATTTCTCCCGAAGAAGGCTCAATGGCAACGACACAACCCTTTTTGTTTTGCATTAATTTTTCAGCATAAACTTGTAAACCAATATCTATTCCCAATGTGAGGTTAGAGCCTGGTTTGGCAATGGTATCATATTTTCCACCTGCATATGACTGGATGGCATCATTCATAGCAGAAGTAATTACATAGCGAATACCTTTGATGCCGCGCAATTGTTTTTCATAAAACTTCTCTATTCCTGTTCTTCCAATATTATTGGCAGGTTTATAGAACCTGTCTTTTTTGATTTCTTCTCCCGTTACTTCGGACAAATACCCTAAAATATTTGCACCGTTTGCAAACGGATAGCTGCGCATACTAGTAGCCTCTTCATAAAACCCAGGAAACTTATCTAGAAAAGGGGCGATTTTTAATATTTCATCAAGCGTTAATTCTTTTAAAAACGGATATGCCCTGGACCTCATGTAGTTTGAGGTTCTTTTTTTTGTGCTTTTGTTGTAATACGAACCTTCTCCTTCTTTAATTTCTTTGAATCGACTAGTGACTTGTTCTTTGTTCCACCCCAATATTTTGGCAAAGGCCAACGTATCAAAAACACCTAGTTTATCTTCAACAAACATAAGATTATAATAAACCTTGTTGGATACGATTTGTTTTTTGTTTCGGTCAAAAACAATTCCTCGGGTAGGGGTTATTTCTTTTCTTTTTTCAGCAATTTCTTGCGCTCGTAACACCCAGGATTCATCTACCACCTGCATATAAAAAAGTCGCATGGAGTATAAAACACCAACAATCAGAATAAAAAAGATAATTACAAATTTTCTGTTGTCAGTATTCATCGTGTTTTTTCCTTTTTAAAGAATAAATACTGAATAATTAAACAGAGAATAATGCTAAAGGAACCACTGAATAAAGACTTCAGAAAAGCATTTGGAACATTATCCCAACGGAAAGACTCTAATATAAAAAACCAAAAATGATGCACAAACAATAAAGACCCAAAGGTTAAAAGATGCCATCTAAGCCCCATATCTAACACATTCGGCTGTCTTAAAACATCATAGCCATCACGTGGCGCAAAATATTTATATAATAACGGACGCATCATTCCCATTGCAACAGCTGCTGATGCATGAAGGCCAAATGTGTTTGAAAAAAGGTCAACACAAAGCCCAATTAGAAATGAAACACTTAGAACCGTTATAACACCAAAACTAAATGGTAGTATGGCGATAAAGAGTGGATAGACCATTAAATATATTCCCATTCCGGGCTCAATGGCATTTAAAATAAATACTTGTAGTAACAACAAGCCAAAGAATCGAAGTACGGGGATTAAGATAAATTCCATTATTTTTTTTCTTCTTTAGGAATGGTTTCTTCTAATTTTTTCTGTTCGTTAATGAGTAGGTTTTTAACCACATAAACATGTTGCAACGAACGATAATCCTCTGAAAACTTAATTACGATATTCCAAACAGGCTTTCCTTCGACGGGGATTAGTTTTTCAATTTTTCCAATCGGTAATCCTTTTGGGTAAATTCCTGAAGCCCCACGAGTGACAACAGAGCTGTTTTTCGCCAGTTTAATATCGCTTGAAACACCAAGTATAGAGCCGCGTAATGGATCTTTTCCGTCCCATTTTAATAAGCCAGCCAGTCCGCTGGGCTCTATTAATACATCTACATTACTGTTTTCAGTTAAGATTGTCTTTACTAATGAAAAGTTTTTACTAACCATGTGAATCACACCAACAATACCTTTGTCTGAAAAAACACCCATTCCAATCTCTATGCCGTGTGAGGAGCCAATGTTTAAGGTGAAATAATTGTTTTTTCTGGTTATGGAAGAGTTAATTATACTACCCGGAATATATTCATATTGCTGTTTATATAAAGAGTCCTTTATCTTAATAAGCTCCGCAGAAACTTTCACGTAGTTTTTCAACTGTGATTTTCTCAAACGAATATTCTCTTGCTGGAGAGCTTCATTGTTTTCGTCGAGATGAATAAACTTTGTAAAATTGTTTTGCCAAGAAAGTAGCGTACCCGTTACCGCCCATGAGGAAGTTAAGAATTGACCTTTAGGATAAGCAATATAACTGAAATACAAGCTCAAGGAAATGACTTGTAACAACAAAAAATACAAAAAGATTCTAAAGCGCTGAAAGAACGCGATTAAATTCCGCATAAGCAAAGTTAAAAAACGAAACTCAATTCACCGCGTTTATATTTAAATCAATCGCGTATTAAGAACTGATATTTGTTAATATTTTTTAAAGCGATACTTGTTCCACGAGCAACCGCACGTAATGGGTCTTCTGCAATCCAAACTGGAAGCTTTGTTTTTGCCGAGATTCGTTTATCTAAACCGCGCAACATGGATCCTCCACCCGCTAAATAAATGCCCGTTTTGTATATGTCGGCAGAAAGTTCTGGTGGTGTTAATTCTAATGCGCTTAAAATCGCCTCTTCTATTTTTGCTATGGTTTTATCCAGCGCATATGATATCTCAGAATAAGTAACTATTATTTCTTTTGGAATTCCAGTAACCAAGTCTCTTCCTCGCACAGCATAATCTTCCGGTGGGTTTTCGAGTTCTGGTATTGCTGCTCCTACTTCAATTTTTATTTGTTCAGCTGTTCGTTCTCCAACCAACATGTTGTGTTGGCGACGCATATATTCCTCGATGTCATTGGTAAAATCATCACCGGCGATACGAATAGATTTATCACAAACGATACCCCCAAGTGCAATAACGGCAATTTCAGAAGTACCCCCGCCAATATCAATAATCATATTACCCATAGGTTCTTCTACGTCAATCCCAATTCCAATAGCCGCTGCCATTGGTTCGTGAATCAAATACACTTCTTTTGCCCCGGCATGCTCCGCAGAGTCACGAACGGCACGTTTTTCAACCTCTGTTATTCCAGAAGGAATACAAATAACCATTCGTAAAGATGGGTTGAACAAGCTTCTGCCTGGATTGATCATTTTAATCATTCCACGAATCATTTGCTCTGCACTTTGGAAATCTGCAATTACACCATCTTTCAACGGTCTTACTGTTTCAATTAACTTGTGCGTTTTTCCATGCATTTGTTGGGCCTTTTTTCCTATAGCCACAATTTTACCTGTTTGAATGTCTTTTGCAACTATGGAAGGCTCGTCTACCACAACTTTATCATTCCAGATAATTAGTGTATTAGCAGTTCCAAGATCGATGGCAATTTCTTGCGTGAAGAAGTTAAACAAACCCATTTTCTATCTATTTGGTATTATTACAAGTGGTATCTACTTCAAAACTAAAAAAAAGTTTCAAAATTTTTATATTAGTAAAGTTAGTGTTTAAAATGACGTGTTCCTGTAAAAACCATTTTCATTTCAACAGAATTGCAATAATCAATGGAAAGTTGGTCTTTTATAGATCCCCCAGGTTGAATAACGGTGTTAATTCCCTCATTATGGGCTATTTCAACACAGTCCGGGAATGGAAAAAAAGCATCGGATGCCATAACAGCACCTGTTAAATCAAACTGAAAAGATTTTGCTTTATGAATAGCTTGTTTTAACGCATCAACACGGGATGTTTGTCCAGTTCCGCTTGCTAATAATTGCTTGTTCTTGGCCAAAACTATGGTGTTGGATTTTGTGTGCTTTACCAATTTATTGGCAAACAACAAATCTTCTATTTCTGTTGCAGAAGGAGACACGTTTGTTTGTGTTGTTAAATCTGCGGCAGTTTCCATTTTATCATTTCGGTCTTCTTCCAGAATTCCGTTTAAGGCAGAACGTAAAATTGTTTTTGGCCATTCAAATGATTTTTGCTGAAGAATGATTCTGTTTTTTTTACCACTTAAAGTTTCTAATGCATCATTGGAATAGGCTGGCGCAATAATCACTTCAAAAAACAACTCATTCATTGCTAGCGCTGTTTGATTATCCACAGATGTATTAGCAATGAGTACACCACCAAAAGCACTTACGGGGTCTCCAGCCAAAGCATCCTGATACGCTTCTAAAATTGTTTTTCTCGTTGCCAAGCCACAAGCGTTGTTGTGTTTTAGAATAGCGAAAGTAGGATCATCATTTTTGAACTCATACATCAAATTA
>JBILYP010000041.1:0-19393 GCA_044377675.1 Crocinitomicaceae bacterium | reverse complement strand
AAATTCAACTGTTGACATAACTTCAGATTTTTGTTTAACTTTTATTTGACAAACTTAAACAAAATTGTTTAAACATTAGACAAAAAACTTAAACAAAATTACATATATCTAGAAATTAAATCATATATAATTGTTTTTCAGGTAGTTACGATATCTATTTTTTTTATGAAAAATCATTTTGGAATATTTGTGTAACCTTTCTCCTATTAATCGATATAATCCATTAGATCAAATCATTTGTATGCACATTAATTTTCTACGGTTTTTTTGCCTTGTCATTTTACTCAGTTCAACTTCAGTAATAGGGCAACAGGAGAATTCGGACATAGATGAAAATTGCCTTAAGCCTTCTAAAAAGGTAATGAAAATGTTGGATAAAGCAAAAAAAATAGGTGATTATTCTAAACGCATTGAGGCTATTGGGGAGGCGATAAAAATGAGTCCAGAAAATGCTTTTTTATATAATTATTATGCTGAAGAAGTTAAAAAAGAGGGAGATAGATTAATTAAGACGGAGTTTACTCCTGATCGAGGTTTACGCATGCACAAAACGGCTCGACAAGCATACATAAAGGTTTTTAAATGTTGTCCTAGCTATTCTGGTAAGGTAATTACTGAAATAGTAACTATCTCCTTTCAAAACAAGGACGTTGAAATTGCTGTAGATTGGATGAATAAATATATTGAGAGTAACAATAATTTTATTGAACCGGATTCGGAGTTTGAAGAAACAAAGGATCTATATCAAAAGTACATGCAACAAATTGAGGAGGAAAAGGCATTTTATTCCAATAAAGTTCCATTCGAATCTAAAATTGTTCAAAATGTAAGCTCTGGAAGTGATGAATACTTCCCAATGATTTCGCCCGATAATGAATTAATGTTCTATACTCGGAAGCTCGATAAACGAAAACTGGGTGATATTAAAGGAAGTATTGTTGAAGAATTCACTTTTTCATCTCGAAAAACGATTAGTTTAGATTTCTCATCTGGAGAAGCGTTGAATCCCCCTTTTAATGATGGTAGTTTTACAAATTATGGTGCAGCAACACTTTCTGTAGATAATAAAGAGATGATTATTTGCGCTTGTAAACAAGAACAGTTAGAAGGGAAAAGCTATCTCAATTGCGATTTATATAGTACAGTATATAGTAGGTCTGGTCAAGGCGGTAATGATTTTTCTTGGTCACCGCTAAAGAATTTAGGTCCTTCCATTAACACGACTGATGGTTGGGAAGGACAACCTTGTTTATCTTCGGATGGTAAAATTCTGTTTTTTGCAACCACGCGTGCCGAATCTCAGGATAATGATATTTATATGTCTGAGCGTGATGAAAATGATAATTGGAAACCAGCAGTTCCTTTCAAGGAAGCAAATTCGCAGGGAAAGGACAAAAGTCCATTTTTTCATCAGGATGGAGAAACCTTTTATTTTGTTTCTTCATGCAGTAAAGATAGGAAGGGGTTTGGCGGGTTGGATATTTTTTACATGCGACGTGAAAATGGTAAATGGACGAAACCTAAAAATATGGGGTCTCCAATAAATACAGAAGGTGATGAGATTGGTCTTTTTGTTTCAACAGATGGAAAACAAGCATTTTATTCAGGTAGAAATCAAAGTGACTGGAATATTTTTTCATTTGAATTATATGAAGAAGCTCGACCAAAGGAGGTTGTAATAATTAAAGGTGAATTAAAGGATGAAAATGGCAAGCCAATAACGGATGCTGAAATAGAAATTAATTACATCGAATCGGGGGAGGTTGAGAAAATTCGAGTAAACGGTAATGATGGAAAATATGCCGCAGTAGTTAAAGTGGATGCATCGAGCAAACAAGATGTTTTGATTACTGTTTCAAAAGAAGGACATTCCTTTGATTCTCAGCTTGTCGAAAAGGAAAAGTTAAATGTTAAGGAAGTTAGTGTTAAGGTCGAGGCACTAAAAGTTGAAAAACTCAAAGAAGGGGGCAATTATGAGATTGAGAATTTATTATTTGATCCTAATTCGTTTGAATTGACCAAAAAATCTCAAATTATACTTGAAGGATTTTCTCGTTATTTGATCAATAATTCAACTATCCAAATTGAAATTCAAGGGCATACAGATGACTTGGGCGATGATAAAGTTAATTTTTCATTATCTGAGTCACGGTGTAAATCTGTTCAAACTTTTTTGATTTCTAAAGGTGTTGAAATTAGTCGATTAACGGTTAAGGGTTTTGGAGAATCAAAACCCAAATTCAAAAATGACTCAGAGGTCAATCGCGCAAAAAACAGAAGGACTGAATTTAAAATCAAACAATTGTAAAAAAATAGTAAAGATTTATAGGTTTACCATTTTCATCTTACCGCTCAAAAAAAGTTTGCGAGATTCGCAAGTGAATAAAAACTACTTGTAAAAATCAATAATTGTAGATTTATTCGAATAGCTAATTTCGTAATAAATAGTGGGAGATGGGGTTACATTATTCAGATATAATCATTTTAATATTAGGTTTGACATTATTTGGTGTTGAGGTATTAATACTAAAATTGAAAAAGAAAAACACAGTTTCTGTGCATCAAACAGTTCTCAATTTAGGGCTAGGAATGGTAGAGAGGCTAATTGGTATTATTACAATTAATTTCGGGATTTATTTTTTTACTGCTTTAATGCCTTGGCGTTTATTTGAGCCAATTGAAAATCGGTGGCTCGCCATCCTTGTGACATTTATTGCGGTAGATTTAATGTGGTATATATATCATAGAATATCACATCGGGTTTCAGTGGTTTGGGCCGCTCATTTGATTCATCATCAAAGTACAGAATACAATTTCTCTGTAAATTTTGCGATTTCTCCTTTTGGTTTTTTTGTGCGTATTTTTATTTACAGCACTTTGGTGCTATTTGGGTTAACACCAGAAGATATAATTCTTGCAAATGCAATGAATGCCTTTTATCAATATATTTTACATAGCGAACTTTGGCCTGAATTTAAAGGATTGGAAAAAGTGTTAGTTACTCCTAGATTTCATCAATTACATCATTCCTCTGTACACGAACATTTGGATACAAATTATGGCGGTATGTTTAGCATCTGGGATCGTTTTTTCGGCACGTATTATTATGATAATAAGCCAATTGTTTATGGTCTAACTAAGCAAGTTGAGCAACCTGACCCTTTTCATATTCAACTCGTGTTTATGCTGAAACTAGTACGAAATTTTAAAGAGTTCCCGATTAAAAAAGCTATTCTTTTACTTTTTTTAGGTCCCGAAGCACAATCCAGTGACTTACCTCGACTATACAATATTCCAATCGTTCATCATGGTATTTGGATTGTTTGCGGTTTTATTATCTTCTTAATCGGATATGTCGCACTTTCCTTACAATTACTACCAAATTGGGTAGCTTTCTCGATTGGAATCCTCGGTGTTTTTGTTTGCAGCGGTTTGTTTTCTTTATTTGATCCAAGAAAATACACGAAGAACTAATGTATTCGTTGCATTCGTTCAATCATTTTCAATACTATGCGGCGTGGAACCATCCAAAGCATACAATTTATAAGAAAATTCAGAGATGGCTCTGAAATACAAATGAGTTTATCATTCATCATCGCATTATAACCCTTTTTGGCTGTGTATTCGGCCGATTTGGCTCCTTGAAACATCTTGCTTTTTGACATTCCCGCTACTGCAATAAATTCAGTCTGTACTGGGCCAGGACAAAGTGCTGTTACACTTATTTTTTTATTTCTAAGTTCTTGGTTTAAAGCCTGAGAGAACGAAACAACAAATGCTTTGGTTGCAAAGTAGGTAGCTTGTAGTGGTCCTGGTAAGAATCCTGCTGTACTTGCCGTATTAAGTATTTTTCCACCACCGTGGATTATCATCTCATTAGCAATTCCATGAGATAACTCAACTAATGCGGTAACATTTAATTGAATCATTTCGGTATCAATAAGCAGATCACGATCAACAAAATCACCATAACCACCAAAACCAGCATTGTTAAAAAGGTATTTTATCTCAATATTTTGCTGTTTTATCATTTCAACTAATCTAGTTCCAGCTCCATGTTGTGCTAAATCCATTTCAAAAATGAGTACTTTAATTGAATAGGTACTTTCTAATTCTTGTTTCAGAGACTCTAATAGATTCATTCTTCGAGCAACTAAAATTAAATCTCCCTGGTTTTTTGCGTGAATTTTCGCAAGTTCTTTTCCTATTCCGCTGGATGCGCCTGTGATTAATGCCGTGTTGTTCATGTTTTATTTTTGATCTTTAAAAAGGAACAAATATATTCAAAGAGTGTTCAAAATAACAATTGATTGACTTTTTTATTCATTTTTTCAAAAAAAAGTCTTGTCAGTTTTCAAAATATTAGTACTTTTGGCTCGGAGAATTGGCAGAGTGGTCGATTGCGGCAGTCTTGAAAACTGTTGTACCGCAAGGTACCGTAGGTTCGAATCCTACATTCTCCGCTGAAAGATTTCAAAAGGTACCAAAACCTCGTAAAACGTTTTATTTTACGGGGTTTTTTGTTTTTTAGCATTCCAAAAGGAATCAAAAAATAGGGATCATGAGGGATCATGACATCTTTCGGATCAAGCGCAAAAGTTGGGGGGAATGTATAGGAATGATTTGAAAATAAATGCTGAATTTTGTTGAAATGAATATTTCCACTACAGATACAATCAAAATACGCCGTATAACTGCTCAATTACAAAAAGAACACGATCGGCTAAGAGCAAAATTCAAATTCCTACAGTTTCAAGGTTTTATTGGTTTGGGCTTATTGATTATAAGCGTTTTTGGTATACTCGTTTCTTCTTATCTATGGTTTGTTGGTGTAATGAGTACCATAGTTCTTGTTTTGACAATTGCCTTTTGGAACTCTATTTTACACGAGCTTGAACATGATTTAATACACGGATTGTATTTCAAAAAAGTTAAATTCATACATAACATTATGCTTTTTACCGTTTGGTTTTTTAGACCCTTAACTTTGAATCCGTGGATTAGAAAATACTGGCATTATAACCATCATCAACATTCTGGTCAACCCATTGATATTGAGGAAAGAGGAGTTACGAATGGAGAGAGATGGGGTTTTATGAGACTTTTAATAACAGCAGATTTGGTCCTTGGCTTTGTATTTCGAGTGAGAAGATTAAAACGGGAAATTAAACAGGAGAAAATAAATGGAAATTTTTCAGATAAAGATTCTAAAATGTTGAAAAATACGGTTTTATTTGGATTGCTTCCTTTTGGAATTCCTTTGCATATCCTTTTTTATTGTTGGATTGTGCTTAAATCTTTGCTGTACTTTAATTTGGTTTCAACCAATTATTGGACAAATGAATTTATGGAAATCGCTAATGTGATTATATACATCTTTGTCTTACCCAACTTACTTCGTCAATTTTGTTTGCATTTTATCACTTCGAATATGCATTATTATGGAGACATTGAAGAAGGAAATATTTTACAACAAACCCAAGTGTTGAATAGCTGGTGGACATGGCCTTTTCAGTTGTTTTGCTTTAATTTTGGTTCAACACATTCCATTCATCATTTTGTTGTAAATGAGCCTTTTTATTTACGGCAAATGAGTGTGAAAAAAGCGCATGAAGTATTCAAACAAGAAGGAATACACTTCAATGATACCATGAGTTTTAAAAATGCCAATCGATACGGGAAGAGATAGAAATATAACAAGTGATTGAATAAAAATCTATTTGGTTATTTTAAACTCAAAAAAGATTTGATTCTAATAGATGGAACGGAAAAAAATCAAAACCCGATAAACATATTCTACAATAGAATCAAAATTCTGAGCAAAAAAAAACACTGCTTGAGGGCAGTGTTTTCAAAACTATTTTGTTTGATTACAAACCATTTGCAACTTTACGACCGCTTAGATCTAAGAAAAGTGCAGCATATTTTTCTTTTAATTTTCTCTCACGATTTGAAATATCCATTCTTTCCAAGGTGGATAAAATCATTTCGGCATCAGCATTATTTCTTAAAGGGAAATAACATTCCAATAAATTGAAATAAATTGAAATAGTAACATCTTTGTCGATACGAGCTTTCTTGTTAGCTACATCTGATTCTTTTAGAATTGTCAACCATTGAGCAGCTGCTTTGTTTAGCTTCTCCTTAGCAACAGTTT
The DNA here is from genome assembly GCA_044377675.1 of Crocinitomicaceae bacterium. Lineage (GTDB taxonomy): Bacteria > Bacteroidota > Bacteroidia > Flavobacteriales_D > Crocinitomicaceae > UBA952. The sequence goes on along the minus strand of JBILYP010000041.1, from coordinate 13,236 downwards.
CATTTGTTATCAAAGATTTTAATCCTAATAACTGATCGTTATATGCATCAGTCACGTCCTGGTATTCATCTTTTTTAGATTTCACATAGTCTAGAGACGTTTCACGCTCAGTGATTTCGTATCCAATTCGATCATTAACCAAGTGATTTATAAATGTAAGATTGTCTTTCAATACTTTTTCTTCAACCGTTCTGAAAAGAGCTGCATAATCGCTTGATGGAGCTGTTTTACTCGAAGTAGTTTTGTATGTTTTGAATTCTGCTAATTCTGTTGGTGCAACAAAATAAATGTCTTGGTTTGCAGCATTTGCCACACGAACACTCATTTGATTTCTGTAAGTAAATTCAACCCAGTAGTAAGTTACATCAGCTGTGGTAGAAGTGCCATTAACAACTTTAGCTTCCTTTTTAATTTCAGTTTTTACTGCCGGTTGAGAATGCTCAAATCCTTGCATATTTACATGGTATGATAATGCATTATCAGTTCCTTTTGAAAAACCATCTAGCTTCAAATAAGTAGAAGCCAACGAAGGATAATCGTACACCGTTTTAATATCTGGTTTCGACACATTTCTTTTATAAGGTTGAGGAACATAATCCTTTACAGGCTTCGTGTTTTCGTTTAATAATTGTTTTTCAAGGATTTTTTTGGCTAATGATTTGTCGTTATATTCAGCCATTGCTTTTTCGTATTTTTCATCAGCAGCTTTTACTTTAACTGGATATTCAGCCATTTCTCTATCGTAGTCAGCATCTGCTTGTGCTTTGTCTTTTTCATATTGAGCCAGAATTTTAGCATTTTCTTCATCGGATGCAGATGATAAAGAGGATTGATAGTTTGCAACTCTCGGTTGGATTGGAGTTGTTGGTAATTTAACGTAGTTATATTTTAAATCTTCAGATTTGATGTTTTGTCCGAAAACAATCCCTCCAAGAATAAAAAACACAACAAAAAAATTGATTTTCATAGGTGATATTTTAGTTATTATTATAAATTTTGAGGCAAAAGTACACCTTTATTACTAATTATTTAAAATTATTTTCGCTTTAATGTTAACAGGAAAGCTAGTGTGCAATTAAGTTAAATCAGTTAATTTATATCGCTCAATTTTGGAGTTTAAGGTATTGATTGTCCATCCGATTGCTATTGCGCTCTGGCGTTTATTTCCTTTAAAATGGGTTAATACTTTTTTAATATGTTCTTTTTCAATGTGTTCCCAATTCATGGGTTGATTGGTTGATTCTTGTTTCAATCGTTTAGGTAGTACTTCCTCGGTTACTTTTTCTTCATTGAATACATAGAGTCGAGATATAATATTTTCTAATTCACGAATGTTCCCAGGGTAGGAATAGTTTAATAGAATTTCCAATGCAGGTTTAGTAATCGTTAACTTATTCGGTTTCCGTAATTGCTTTTTCTTCTGTGTTAGGAAGAAATCTATCATTTGTTTTAAATCGCTTTTTCCGCGTTGCAACAGGGTTGGTAAGTCTAGTTCAACCACGGATAATCGGTAATATAAATCCCAACGAAAAGCTCCTTCTTCGCATCGTTTTACTAAATTCTGATTGGTTGCTGCGATAATACGTACATCAATTTTTTTTGCTTTTCCGCCCAAGGGCATAATTTCCTTTTCTTGTAAAACCCGAAGCAATGATTGTTGCATGTATGGCGAGATATCACCGATTTCATCTAGAAAAAGGGTTCCTTCGCTAGCCACCTCGAAAAGTCCTTCTGTATCTTTATCTGCACCGGTAAATGCTCCTTTTTTATAACCGAATAAACGAGATTCAAGTAATGTGTCACTAAAAGCGGAGCAATTGATAGCGATGTAAGGTTTGTTTGATCGAATCGAATTTGTGTGAATGTATTTTGCTAAGTTTTCTTTACCCGTTCCGCTGGCGCCTAGTATCAAAACAGAGACTTCATCTGTAAGGGCAACTTTACGAGCGTTTTCATATATGCGAGCAATTCCTGGCGTTGTGAAATAATTATCTGAATTTGATTTCTTTATATCTTGTTGGTGATAAAGGGCAGTTAAACCAATTGCGGAACGTTCCATGGCGATTTTAATCAATTCGGGACGATCCTTTTTTACCGTATACATCGCAGGTCTAGTCTGAAAAAGGTTTGTTTTTAAATTCAAACTCATGTGTGCTAAATACCAAACTACTTGCATGGCCGGTGTGCCAGGTGAAATAAAAATATCTATTTCTTCTTCCTTTAATTCTGCTAAGAAAGGATGCACCTTTGATTGTATTTCTGTATGGTCAATGGGGTCATTGACGTCCATATATCGAATTTCAATAGTTCGGTCCGGGTATTTTTTTACTAAATAGGATCGTAAATGTAAAGCACGCAAATCTTCATCATTTTTTTTTGCTGAAAGGATAATGTGTTTATCATGTTTGAAAAAATAGCGATGAAATGAGGCAGTTGGGCCATCCTCCACAACGTTTCCTTCGTTAAAATCTTGCATGTATGCATGCCATGACACTAAGATTTTCATAAATTATATTGAATTAGAAAAAGAATCTAAATTTATCAAAAATTAATATAATAATTTAATAAATGATATAAATATTTCCTTAAAATAGAAAAAACATTAGTTAATTGGTATTGGCACATCCTTTGCCAAAGTGGAAGCTCATCCACGAAAAAGAATTTAGAAGATTATTAATGAAAAATCATTTTTGATATGAACCAATTAGCTGTAAAACAAATTTCAGAAAAGGAAAAACAAGAGCATGCCTCCGTTATAGCCAATTTTAAATGTGCATTTTTAAATAGAGACTTGGAAGATTTGGAAAGTTTAATGCACGATAAGGGTATCTTTTTCTCTAAGATGAAAAAACAGGCTGCATTAGCATATCTTTTTTCTTGCCTCAAGAGAGTGAGAACAATCGAAAAGGGATTTCATATGGAAGTTAAAGAAGGATATAGTATTGATTTTCTTCCTTGCGAACCAGTTTTGGAATTTCGTTATCCAGATTTTAATCCTTTCGAGGATGATATGGATGATTTTAAAAGTGCATTAGGCTCTCCAGAAAATAAGGATAGAAATGAGGTGGTTTTTTGTTTTGCTTTTGACTTTAAAGCCGGACAAATCGTTTCAATTAGGCATCCAACCCTATGTGATGAGTTCTTAGATCGATATATAAAATTGAATTAATAACAAAAATGAAATAACAATGAAGAGAATTTTTCTTTTTGCAACAGCAGTATTAACAGTAGGAACTCTTAATGCTCAATGGTCTTTTAAAACAGTAAATAATGGATTTTACAAACCATATAAAGTTGCATACACACCAGAAAATAATGGAGCAGAAGCTTATATGTTATTTGTGGATAGTGCTGTTGTACTTGAAATAAGTGGTGGTTATTATTGTGATGAGGAACCAAATATTGATGTAGTACTAGTAGTAAATGGTGTAGATAATAAATTTGAATTTGAAGGCTATAAAGGAAGCACATCTGATGTCGTTTATCTTACATGGGATATGGAACTACATCCAGAATTTTTAAATGCATTCAAACTTGCAAGTATAATGAGAGTTAGAATCAATGAAAGTTCCTGTGCTAATGCAATCTATACGTATAAGATGACAAGTAGTAAAGCAGCTTTTGACTATGTAAGAAATTAAAACAAATAATATGAAAAACAAAAAAACAATTTATCACTTTGTGGTGGATCAAAGTGGATCAATGGCTGGATTAGAAAATCAGACTATTGAGGGATTTAATTCACAATTAAAAACGATCAAACAACTAAAAGCAGATTATCCCGATAATGAATATGTGGTTTCGGTAACCTTTTTTGAGGATATTGTAACCGATTTTATTCGATTTGGAAAGGTTGAATCAATTCCTTTGTTGACAAGAGAAAACTACCAGCCAGGTTCTATAACGGCTCTTTTGGATGCTATTGGTAGATCGGTGGATGCTATTCAAGAGAAATTTGGTGCTGAGATTGATGAAAATTTGGCAACCGTTGTTGTGGTGATCTTAACGGATGGGCATGAAAATGCTTCCACATTCTATACCTATGAGCAAATTTCCCAAAAAATTGAAGCATTGAATGCTACAGACAAATGGTTGTTTACTTTTTTAGGAGCTGGAATTAATGCACGAGCGATGACGGATCGATTGAATATCAAGTCTGAAAATGTGGCTTCATTTGATCGTTCTGATTACCGTTCTATGATGTTTAAAGTTAGTCAATCAGTGCGAAACTATGAACACAGTAAAAATTGTGGAGATGCGAGCGCAAAGTTTTTTGATGATGATATAGAATGTTTTTAATTGACTAAAACCAAAAACCTCAGATGGATATACATAGGATATTTCGGAAAAAGCTACTAGAAGTACTAGAAAATACTTCTTTTTCAGATGCATATGTTCATGAAAAAATAGCTCAGGTATTACAGGAAAATGAATTTCTTTTGATGAACGAATTAAAGGAATCAAGCACAATAAGCGAATTGATTCATGATTCACTAAATTATTTACAAGCAGAAAATAAAGAGTTTGAATTCAAAAGTGGGATTTCCAATTTGGATGCTGTTACAGGTGGTTTTGGCATGGGTGAGTTTGTTTTAATTGGTGCAAGACCTGGAATGGGAAAATCTAAATTTCTGCAATACATGATGTTAGAAGGAGCTCGAAAATTCCCCGTCTTGTATTTTGCCTTGGATACCGGAAAAGATAACTTCGTTCATAGTTTAATCTCTTCTTTAACCGAAATCAATTACGGCGAGTTTAAAAAGAAAAACATTTCTTCTGAACAATGGAAATTGATTGAAAGGGTAAAGAATGAATTAGAAAATTTGCCTATTTACATGAGTGATGAAACAACCAAAAGTATGCAGGCATTTAAGTCTTTTTGTAATCGATACATTGATGAGAAGGGAGTTAAAGTAATCTTTATCGATTTTTTACAGTTAATGGGTTCAAATCGTTATAGACATCAGCGTGAATTGGAACTAGGTTACATAAGTCGAGAATTAAAGAATTTGGCTCGAGAGAAGAATGTCTGTGTTATGGCAACTTGTCAATTAAGTAGAAGCTGTGAATATCGTGGTGGAGATAAACGTCCTATTCTAAGTGATTTGCGCGAATCAGGTTCATTTGAACAAGATGCCGATAAAGTGCTTTTCTTATATCGCCCTGAATACTATGGTTTTAATGAAGATGAGGACGGAGATTCTACCAAGAATATCATGGAAATAGATGTTGCGAAAAATCGAAATGGTTACATTGGTAGTGTGCAGGTTAAACATAATTTACCATTTGGTGGAATTATTCCATTTGTGCCCTACGAAAGAAAAATCCAATTTTCTCCGGATCGACTGCGGGAAATTGAGGAAGATGAGGCTCCGTTTTAATTAGCTGCCGGTTCAACCTATGTGTCGCATGGTACGATAAGCGATTGTGTTCCGCAATCCAAGAAAAAAAGAGAGGTTGTAGTACTCCGTATGCGTGAATGCTTCGCATTCCCGAATACGCCACCCAAGATAGTGACCGGCAGTTTTTAAATAAAAATAAACCTAGTTAGTTTTTAAGAGTTTATGCAATTCAGATTGTTACTTGAAAAAATAGATTTACACGCTGCGGAAATTAGACGAATTATTTGCACGTCTAATTGTGCCATTCCTTCCTTTTCTAAATCCGTTTTAGAGGGAAGGGCATTGGCATTTCTCAGTATTTCAAATTGGTTGGAGTTATCACTTTTTTTGAAATTATCACCATTAAAGTTGGAACAATTGATTAATTCACCTGAATATAAAGAATTTACTATTCCCAAAAAGAAGGGGAACCCACGATTGATTTTTCAGCCGAATAAAGAATTAATGAAGATACAGCGAAAACTCAATTTGTACATTCAGTCAGTTTATAGTTTTCAATTGCCCGAAATTGTTCATGGATTTATTCCAAAATCTTTTCAAGTTCATCGGTCCATCGTATCGAATGCTAAGCCTCATTTAAAAAAACAACGAGTATTATCTCTAGATTTAGAAAATTATTTCTCCTCAATTCATTCTAAAAAAGTAAAGCGTTTATTTCTGTCTTGGGGATTGACCAGTGAAATTTCAACTGCATTAACACTTCTCTGTACGTACAAAGGGGCATTGCCAACGGGAGCTCCAACTTCTCCAGTATTGGCAAATTTATGTTCATTGGCTTTGGATGAAAAATTACAAGTCCAGGCGCAAAATCACGGATTAACTTACACGCGCTATGCAGATGATCTTACTTTTTCAGGTGATGAATATATGTCAGACGAAATAATATTGAGTTTAATTCAAACTATCCAATCTGAGAATTTTACAATTAACTTAAAAAAACTTCGATGCATTGGTACCAATAAAAAGCAGAAAATTACCGGCGTTGTGGTGAATCAAAATTTAACTGTAGATCGGAATTTAAAAAAGAAGTTGCGCGCTATGTTACATCATATTGAGTCGAATGGGTTGTCAATAGCAACTCAAAAACATTTTGGCTTACAAAGCGCACCTTCGGAATTGGAGCAAAACAAATTTTTAAAACACGTGATGGGAATTCAGTCCTTTGTGAAAATGGTTGACAATCATCGATTTGGTGTAAAAAATTCAATATAAAAAAATCCCCGTGAAAACGGGGATTCAATACATTATGGATAGATAAAATTAGATGTTTTCAATAATCATTGCAGAAGCACCGCCTCCACCATTACATATTGCTGCGCCACCAATTTTAGCGCTGTTTTGTTTTAAAACATTAATTAAGGTTACAATAATACGTGAACCAGAATTTCCGAGAGGATGACCTAATGCAACAGCTCCACCGTTCACATCAACTTTAGATGGATCCAATCCCAAAATTTTCATGTTAGCTAAACCAACTACCGAAAATGCTTGATTTAATTCCCAATAATCAACATCTGAAGTTTTTAAACCAGCTTTTTCCAATGCTTTAGGAACTGCTAATGAAGGAGCAGTTGTAAACCACTCAGGAGCTTGAGCAGCATCTGCATAACTCACAATTTTTGCAATTGGTTTCAAACTATATTTTTCAACTGCTTCTGCTGAAGCAAGAACTAATGCCGACGCGCCATCATTCAATGTGGAAGCATTTGCTGCGGTAATGGTTCCATCCTTGTCAAATGCAGGACGTAATCCAGGAATTTTATCTAAAAATACATTTTTATATTCCTCATCTTCACTAACTGAAATAGGATCTCCTTTGCGCTGTGGAACAGAAACAGGAACAATTTCATCATTGAACCTTCCTGCGCTCCATGCCGCTGCGGCCCGAGTGTACGATGTAATTGCAAAATTGTCTTGATCCTCACGTGTGATATTATATTCCTTAGCGCAAAGTTCAGCACAATTTCCCATCGGAACTTTATTGTAAACATCCAATAAACCATCCTTGGTTATTCCATCTAACATGCCAATATTACCAAACTTAGTCCCGTTTCTTCCATCTAAATAATGAGGTGTTTGTGACATGTTTTCCATTCCACCTGCAATAACAATATGATTATCACCTGATAGGATAGATTGAGCGCCTAACATTATAGATTTCATTCCGGATGCACACACCTTATTGATAGTTGTACAAGGTACATTTTGATTTAGACCCGCGCCAAGTGCAGCTTGTCGTGCAGGTGCCTGTCCAACACCAGCTTGTAAAACGTTACCCATAAAAACTTCGTCGATCGCATCCACTGGAGCTGACGATTTTTCTAATGCACCTTTAATTGCTATTGAACCAAGTTGAGTTGCGGGAATTGAAGCAAAAGCTCCAAGAAAAGAACCCATTGGTGTTCTTGCCGCTGAAATAATATACACTTCTTTTTTTGACATAATCTTTGTTTTGATGCGCGAAGATAACCAATTCAAATGAATTTGAAAGGTGTAAATCAGTCTTAAAAATTTACAAAACCAAAGATAATTGCAAGAAATATAACACGATTTAACGAAACAAAGCAAAGGTAAAGTTGTTAACTCTCCGATAAATTGTATTTTTGTTTTGTGTTAACGCAAATTTTTTATCCTCTTTTTCTAAGTGACGTTTCAGGTACTGAGATCTTAGTCATTTTTTTAGTTATTCTTATTTTTTTTGGTTCTAAAAGTATTCCAACAATGGCTCGTACTTTAGGTAGAACAATGAAAGAAATTCGCAATGCATCAGCGGATTTACAACAAGAAATAAAAAAATCTGGTTTGGATGTGAAAAAGGATTTGAATTTGAATGCTTTTATTCAGCAAACGGAAGAACAAATCAAACAGCCTCTAGATCAGGTGCTCGTAGATATCAATGAAACCGTACATTATGGAAGTGCTAATTTAAACGAAGCAGCTCAAAATATGAATCAAGTGATTGAGCAAAATCCAATTACGGAAACTGCCGATACAAATTTGGATACATTGAATCCTCAAGAATTAATAGAGACTAAAATCGATACTCAAATTACTAAAAATGAATTAGATGGCGAAAGTAGGAATAATAATGGGTAGCATTTCTGATTTGCCTATTATGCAGGATGCAAAGGATATTTTACAAGAATTTGGAATCGAAACTGAAATGGACATTGTTTCAGCACATCGCACTCCTGAACGAATGGTTGAATACGCCAAAACAGCTCATGAAAATGGAATTTCAGTAATTATAGCAGGGGCGGGGGGGGCAGCTCATCTACCAGGAATGACAGCTTCTTTGACTTCACTTCCCGTTATTGGCGTTCCAATTAAATCCTCCAATTCCATCGATGGGTGGGATTCTATTTTGTCTATTTTACAAATGCCTGGTGGAATTCCAGTTGCAACAGTGGCTCTGAATGGTGCTAAAAATGCAGGTTTGCTGGCTGCTCGAATGATTGCTGCATTTGATTCCAAGGTTTTTGATAAAATGGAAGCATATCGCGAAGAATTGAAAGATAAAGTGGAAGAATCACGCAATAAATTGTGAGCTTTTTAGTTTTGGTAAAGTAATTGTTAACTAACATCATGCGTTTTTTTCTCATTTTATTTTTTCTTATTCCCTTTTTGAATATTGGGCAAAAATGTGAGCGCGTATTATTGACTGGTCAAGTAATTGATACTATGGGTATTCAATCATTTTACAATTTAATGATTGTCAATCGGAATACCGGTCAAGGAGTCTTTGGTCAGCCAAATGGCTATTTTTCAGTTTACACAAAAAATAATGATAGTATTTCAATTTCCGTTAAAGGATATATGATTTACGGTTTTCGTGTAAAAGCAGATTCAAATTGTCAAAGTAAACAGAAAATATACCTTGTTCAGAAGCCCCAGGATTTAACGGAGGTGATAATTAAACCACTGAAAACGCTGAACGAAATTCGTGAAGAACGTGAAGCACTGGCAATGCGTGAAACGCGCTTGGTAACAGGGGTTGAACTTTTGCAAAGTCCAATAACGGCTTTATATCAAGCATTCTCCAAGAAAGAACAAAATAAACGCTGGATAGCAGAACAAGAATACAAGGATAATAAACGAAAAGTTGTTCAGGAATTACTTCGATTATATGTCGCAAGTGATATTATAGAATTAAATGAAGATGAGTTTGATGATTTTATTTCCTTTTTAAATTTGTCGGAAAATTTCTTGAAAACATCTACGGAAATGGAACTCTATCTCTTTATTAAGGACAAATACGAACATTTTAAAGGACTTAAAAACTAATGCAAATCATTGAACTGATTTTTCAAATTGGGGTGCTTCTAGCCATTTATGGGTTTATTTGGTTTTTCATTAATTTATTGATTTCATTATTGACGGGAGGTAGAAAGAAAACTATTAGCGAAGTGTATTTCACGAAAGGAGTTAAATCTATTTTCTTGGTAAACGTCCTTTTTCTTTATGGTTTAGATTCGGGTCAAAATGGTATCGATTGGTTCAATATGATAGTTTCCGGATTGATTTTGCTGTTGTATTTTATTGGGCAGATGCAAAAAGACCAACAGCAAGCAGCTATGATGGATCGATTTTCTGGAATGTTAAGTGTAGTTTCCAAAACACGGTTTAATAGAAAGGCTGAGGTTATTGTTGTTTCCGTTGCTTTTCTTGTGTATGCATTTTTCTTCTTTTATCCTGAATTTGCCAAAAACCCAATCGCTCAATGGTTCTATCAGCAAGTAACAGGGTTGGAAAAAACTCCAATTATTGGCTTTATTTTTAAACTTATAGGTTTCTTTTTTCTTCTCGGAATCTTATTGAAAATCACCAATGGCATTATGTTTTTAATTTCCGGAAAACCAATTATGAATGTTTCTGGTAGTTTTAAAACCGGAAATTCAAGAAAAGAGAATGACGATGATTTTGATGATTTTGAAGAACTGAAAAATGAATTACCTGAAGATAAATCAAAAGGCGTGGAATGACAAAACAGAAGTTCATTTGAACGCTGATTTTTACGAACATGCCAATTTTCTTGCTGGAAAAAACACCTTGAAAGTGCCCGAATTAGAAGTGCTTGGTGATGTTGCAGGAAAACGAATATTGCATTTGCAGTGTCATTTTGGACAAGATTCTCTGTCGCTTTCTCGCATGGGGGCAAAAGTAACTGGATTGGATTTTTCTGATAAAGCAATCGAAATAGCGAAATTGACAAATACACAATTGGGCTTAGATGCTGAGTTTGTTTGTTCGGATGTGTATCAGTTGCCCGACGAGTTGATTGGTCAGTTTGATATCGTTTTTACTTCGTATGGTACAATTGGTTGGCTGCCGGAACTAGCATCGTGGGCCAAAACAATTTCAAAAGCCTTAGTTTCAGGAGGTAAGTTTATAATGGTTGATTTTCATCCGTTTGTTTGGACCTTCGATAATGATGTGAAAAATATTGAATACGATTATTTTAACGGTGAACCGATTATTGAGGAAATACACGGCACTTATGCCGATCGAAATGCGCCAATTACAACCCAAACAATTTCATGGAACCACGGAATAGGGGAGATCTTAAATACATTGATACAAGCCGGAATTTCCATTCAGGAATTCTCTGAAATGGATTATTCACCGTTCAACTGTTTTGAAAACATGAAACAATTGGATGCTGATAAATTTGTATTTAATCATATTCCTCAATCCATTCCAATGATTTATCGCATTGTTGGAGAGAAAAATTAAGCTCCAAGCGAAGCAAGAGAAATCACATTGATGCCATCATTTCGCGTGTAGCTAATTCCAGTTCCTGTAATGATATTTAATGATTTCGGTAGAGAAATCCTTTTTGTATCTAAAATAGAAACAAATTTCTTTAAACTCTTCGCCGCTTCTTCGATTTGTCCCGTACCGAGTTTTATTTCAAAAGCACACCAATCACCATTGTATTTTTGCACAATTGCATCCACCTCCAAACCACTCGAATCGTGGTAGTGGTAAACCTTCGCATCACTTACTTGGGCATATACCCGCAATTCGTGCACGGCAAGTGATTCAAATAAAAACCCAACAAATTTTAAATCTTTTAATAAAGCTTCTTTTTTTAATCCAAGCGCTGTAACAGCAAGTGACACGTCTGTAAAATGGCGTTTGGCTGCTTTTCTTAAAGTTGAAGAAGAGCGAATGTGTGCGCCCCATGCAGGTTGATTTTCAGTAATCATTAAACGATCCAATGCATCCAAGTAGTCATAAATTGTTGGGCGAGATAGGTCTTTGAGATCCCGCTGCCGAATATCTGCCTCCAGGGTTTTAATATCAACCATTGTTGCCGTATTTCGTGCCAATGAGCGCAATAAATTATAAACTTTAATCGGGTCTCGTTTGGTGTTTGATAATCGACTCATGTCTACTTGTGCCAATAAATCAACATAGGCTCTATTTAAATCCCGAGCTTGTCGGATAGTTTTTCCACTTACGGGGTTGGAAGTTTTGCTACATAGTGGTTTGGTGAAAAAATACCGAAAGCAAACCAACAACGTCAAAACACTCAAAGGAAAGCTTGATTTTGCAGGGGGTATTCGCAAAAACCATGTCCACACACAACGATTTTACACTACGCATCAAGTTTATGATGTGAACCACAAATTGCATCGCGTTTTGGCTCATGCGCTCTGTATTGTAGGTCAATTTACACGAGTAACCCGTCTAAATGATCGTTGCAGAAGCATGGAGTTGTCTTTTCCAGAAGTGGATGTAATTCTACCAACAGCTGCTTATTCTTGAATCAATTAAACTTGATCGAAAAACTTCCGTTTACGAACGAGTATTGAATTTGGCAAAATTTATCATCCTCAACTACTCACCAGACATCAACCAAGGGCAACGTAAAATGATTGCCGTGCTTTTCGATATGAATGAATTGTGGGAAGAGTACGTCTTAAAAATGTTGAAGAAATTCAGTAGAGAGCATCCAGCTGAAGGAGGGCAAATTACTGTACAAGAATCTCGCTTATTTTATGGCGCCTATCGCACCATTCGCCCCGATATCGTTTTGCGAAGAGCAGAAGAAGTATTTATTCTCGATACGAAATGGAAGCGACCATTCTTCAATAAGACAGTAAGCATTGCAGATTTGCGTCAGATGTATTCCTATGCGCGCTTCTGGCAAACAAATAAGGTTATGCCACTCTGTCCGGGTGAGCCTTACGACAGCGGCTACAACACTTATCCCAATCATGATGATTACGAAACGGATCATCACCAATGTAAAATTGCCATGGTGAATGTCTTGAAAGATCGAAAACTATCGGATAGATTTGGTAGAAGATAATTTGGGATTGATTGGAAAATGAGTTAATTGCTTGTTGAATTTAAAACCCCATCCTTAACCAAAATTGGTTAAGGTATTATTATTAAGGGAGGGGAAAGTATCGGAGGAGGGGAAAATTAAATATGTCAAGTAATTTTTAAACATACTAATAGGTAACCTTTTCATATTGGTTAAGTAATAATTTACTGAACTATTCCTATTTTTTGAAACTTTTATTAAAAACGATTACTTAGAACCTGTTTCTTTGTAATGTACACGTATTCAATATAGTAAGTAAATAGCAAACAATAATAATAGTATGATTGAAACCATTTTTAATGAAAAAGAGTAGTATAAACATAAATTATTTCTTTTTTTTTTTCGAAAAAGATTGCAGAAATAAAAAAAGCACGTATCTTTGCACCCCGCAAATGAGTGGAAAGTGTTATTAAGAGATGTACAATTTAGGATTAATAGAAAGCTTATTAATACTTAGATCACAAAAGTTCTTTGAAAGATTGGGTAAAAGGAAAGACA
>JBILYP010000019.1:0-59703 GCA_044377675.1 Crocinitomicaceae bacterium | reverse complement strand
GTAGAAGTATTTCTAATGGTCAGTAAAAAACTCTTATTCGTTCCAATTGGCGTCCAATAAAAGGATAAATCCCAACAATGCAAATTACGTCCAAGCGAAAGAAATGCGTTGGATACGCGCGCTTTTTTAAGATCAAAATTCACATTTGCTCCCATTTTCCAGCGGCGGGTAAAACTCATGTCTCCTTGCGCAACCAGTGTGTGGATGAGGTTGTAGTTATCCGGATTTGTGGTTGTCTTAAACGTATTGGCATTGATTCCTACTACATGCGAAATGTTCAATTTCCAAGGAATATTAAACTGCTGTAATTGTTCAGGGTGTAGGGCAAAATAATTATAGTCGGCATTCCAATTGGTGTTTAGTTCATCGGTGCGGTCTTCGATGATTTCTCTACTTTTCTTTGGAGCAATGGTTAGCGTGCTTGTAAAATTAGTGGATAAGAATCTACCTAATCCTTGATTGGTTGTAACAGCATATTTACCTTCCGTTTTTCCGGATTGTTCGTTCCAGCTATAAGGACTAAAATTCGCTGTAGACACAAAATTGATCCAATTGGCTGGACTTATTCGTAGATTTAATGCAATGTTGGAAAGGTTCATGGAGTCGCGTTGAAAATCATAATTACCCGTTATCGAAAATTGGTCTACTAGCCGTAATTTTGAAAAACCAGTCAATGTGTCTTTGTTCGATTTTCGTTTCAATTCAAAGGTGTTATTCACTCCAAAAGTTAAAAAGCTGGAAGTGCTCCCATAATTGGCTTGGTAGATACTGCGTTCGAAAGGAGAATAGGTAATCAATGTTTGTCCGGCGCCAGCAAATGAAGAAGAAAGTGAGTTCAATCCTGGTACGTATCGATAGCCAATGGTTGGAGTCATTAAATGGCGCAAAATCGGTTTGCTTTTCCCGATAAATCGATAATAGGAGTATACAACGGTTGTTAAATTCACATTTAGGTTGAAGTCATGAGCCATTCCAAATTTTTGAACGGTATCCGTTTTTGAATTATCAATGGAAGCGTTGTAATTTTTTTCAATTTGTTGTAAGTTGATTTTATTGGCATAGGAAATACTTGGATTCACTTTAATCGCATTTTTAAAGAGACCAAATGTTGTTTGCAAGGACATTTGTTGCGAAACACCATTGAAAAATTTACTTCCAATTTGTGAAAAAGCTCCTTGATTGAGCAGCGAGTCGCCAAATGTGGAACGATTTTGTCCCTCCATGGAGTAGGTGAATCCAGTTCGTTGAAGCATTTTTTCAAATTCGTTCGATGGATTTTTAACCATGCTTTTGAATGGAAAAACACGATTGACGTTTACGTTTAAGACAGGACTGATGAGTGCAATATTACGCGTAATGGAATTTTGTCTCACAGACATTTTTACTCCCATAGATACTGGTTTTCCTGGGAAAATTTTATTGAGGTTGACATCTGAATTAAAACTGTTATTAAAGAATGTTGGATTCAACGGATCTAAACTGTTTTTGGATTGGTTATCTGAAATGAAATTTACACTCGAGCTAAAATTCCAATTGGGATTTGATTTAGGATCTTTTCGGTGTGACCACATCACAGAAACTTTAAATGGCTTGTCATTGCTCGGGAATCCACTAAAAAATTGCTGAAATCCAACGTTTAACTTCCCCGAATAGCCATAGCGCTTGGCATAATCTAATTCATTTCTCAATCCCCAACTTCCGCGGTTGTACAAATTGGCATAAAGAGTTGTTTGAAGTCGATCGTTAATTGGAATGTAATAGCCCAAATTCTGAAGCCCAAATCCGTAGGCTGAAAGCGGAACAAATTCCGGAAATATAAATCCTTTATCTCGTTCTTTCGTTTTTAAAGGGATAGCACTAAACGGCAAACCTAATGGGGTAGGTACGCCATTAATATGCAAATTCATCGGTCCGGTAACAATACGCTTTTCAGGAATTAATACCGCTTTTGAGAGTTGAAAATGATAATGAGGTTCCAATTGATCGCAGGTAGTAAATCGTCCGTTAATAAAATGGATGTCGTCGTTGGATTGTTTTTTCGCAATACCCATGTGTAAATAGGTTTCTTCTTGTTTAATATTGGTTTCCTCGATAAAACCCCGTTTTGAATTTAAATTATACCGAATCCTTGCCGCCTCAATACGCTCATTACCATCTGTAAAAACGGGCATTTCCGTTCGGATACTATCTTTTTCCAATCTATAGGAAGCAAGGATTTCATTTTTGTCCAGGTCAATTAATATGAAGCCGGCAACCATGTTAATTCCGGTCATTTCAACTTTTGCGCTTCCCCATAAATAGATTTTCTTATTTTTAAAATCGGTATAAAGCGAATCTTTTGCATTGTAAATCAATACGTCCTTCATGGATTCATCATCCAAATATATCGTATCTTTTATTCCTGTTGGTTGGGCGTAACAAATTCTACTTGAAAACATTATCAACAATGGAACGAAGAAAACTAAAAATATGGTATGTATCTTGCTCAAGAAGGCGTTTTAAATTTGTAACATGAGTTTTAACGAATACAAAGCTATTAAAATTGTTAACGAAACAGCGTTTTTTCGTCCATCAGTTGCAGTTGTGTCTTGTGTTATTCTTCTATTTATTTCAACTTTTCAACTCGTAGCACAAAAAACAGCGTTAAAAACCGTAGTAATTGATGCGGGTCATGGAGGTCATGATTCAGGTTGTTTGGGCGCTTCAAACTATGAAAAGCACGTTTGTTTATCGATTGCACTAAAACTTGGCGAGTCCATAAAAAAGAATTTTCCAGATGTAAAGGTTATTTATACAAGAGATAAAGATGTTTTTGTTGAGCTGCATGAGCGCGCTGCAATTGCCAACCGTAACAAAGCAGATTTGTTTATTTGTATCCATGCCAATTCGGCCTCTCCAAGTGCTTATGGTGCTGAAACCTATGTATTGGGATTACATAAAACGGATTCTCAAAAACAGGTTGCCGAGCGCGAAAACAGTATCATTAAATTAGAACAAGACAAAGGAGCGAGATATAAGAACATTGACCTTTCTCCTGATGCATTGATTATCATTCAATTACAAATGTCGGTGTATTTGGATCAGTCCATTTTATTTGCTGAACGCGTACAGTCTGAATTTAAATCACTGGGTAGACATGATAGGGGAGTTAGGCAAGCAGGTTTTTTAGTGTTGCATCAAACTACCATGCCGAGTGTTCTCATTGAAACGGGTTTTTTGACAAATCCCAACGAAGAAAAGTTTTTAGGAAGTAAAGACGGACAAACGCAAATGGCAGATGCTATGTTTAGGGCTTTTAAGCGCTATAAAAATAAATTAGAAGGAGTTGCTGAACAAACTTCAACTGGCTCAGGAAATACTGGTCCAACAGAAAAAGAGGAACCATCGAAACCTACAAATCCTGAAAAGAAAGAAAATCCGTTTGATAAACAAGTACTCCCAACAGCTTCACAGATTGATCCGGTAGATACTGTTGTTTTTCGCATTCAATTTGACATGTCAGAAAAACGCATTTCTACAAATTCGGCTAGATTCAAAGGATTAGATGTTTTTGAGTACAAGCATGATAATTTATACAAATACGCAACCGGTAAATTTGTTCGTGATTTCAAAGGAGCAAATGAATACAAAAATGAAGTCCGAAAGCTTGGGTTTTCTACTGCATTTGTAGTTGTATTTTTAAATGGTGAACGGATTAGTTTGGAAAAAGGTATTAAATTAGCAGAAAAATAAGGAAAGTGAAGTTTTCAAAAGAATTAAAAGCAGGATTAATCGCAATTGCAGCTATCGTATTTTTAGTGGCCGGAGTTAATTTTCTAAAAGGAAACAGTTTTTTCGGAGGAGATAAAATTTATTACGCATATTTTCCGAACTCAGGACAAATTGCACCTTCGAATAATGTCACGTTGAATGGAGTAATTATAGGAAAGGTAATGACCATTGAATATATTGCATCAAATACGCCAGATAAAAAGGTGAAAATTGGTTTTTCCATAGCTGAAAAAAATATTCAAATACCAAAAGGCTCTCGCATAGAGGTCGGATCATTGGATTTATTAAGTAAAGGAATGTTGTTGTATTTAAGTTCTGATTTATCGAAAGGATTTGTACAACCAGGTGAAACAATCGAAGGAAAATTATCGGTAGACATGTTTTCTCAAGTAAAGCAATATGCTGATCCGATTTCTCAGAAAGTTCAAGCAATGATGAGCTCTGTGGATAAAATGGTTGGCTCACTTTCTGCATTTTGGGATAATACCGCAACTTCAGAGATTGAAGGTAGTATGAAGGAAGTGAAAATGGCAATTAAAAAATTAGGTAACGTAGCTAATCAAATGGAAGGATTTGTAGCTGATGAAAAAATCAAGTTTGATAAAATATTAAATAATGTAGAAAACATTACTTTCAACTTGAAAAAAAGTAACGAGGAAGTGACAGCGATCATCGGAAACACCAAGAAAATTACGGATGATATCGTGACATCGAAATATAAGGAAGTAATCTCTGAAGCAAAAGAATCTTTGAAAAGTTTTAATGATGTTTTAGTTAAAATTAAAAATGGAGATGGTTCAATTGGTTTATTATTAAACGATAAACAATTGTATAACGAGCTTGTTAATTCCAATAAGGATTTGCAAAATTTATTACAAGACTTGCAGAAAAATCCAAATCGATACATTCACATGAGTGTTTTTGGAGCCAAAGTGAAAGGAACTCAATTGAGTCCAAAGGATGAAAAGAAATTGAAAAAAATATTGGATAGTATTCCGGAATAATTCAATGATATGATTCAAATTAGTGTATTTGCATTACTTTTAGTAGGAGGGGTAGGGTTTTTCTCCTGGAATATTAACAAAATTCGTCAGAATATTTCGTTAGGTCGAAAATTCAATCGCACTGATCGTACAGGAGATCGTTGGAAAACAATGATTTTGGTTGCTCTCGGACAGAAAAAAATGTTCAGCAGACCAATCCCTGCTTTACTTCATTTATGTATATATGCGGCATTTGTTATTACACAAATCGAGTTAATTGAAATTATTACTGATGGTCTATCGGGAGGACATCGTTCATTTAGAGATTCATTGGGAGGTTTTTATACTTTCATGATTAGCTTTATTGAGATTTTATCGGTTCTAACGTTCCTCGTAACGATTGCTTTCCTTGCTCGCAGAAACATGTTGAAAGTTCCTCGTTTAACAATGAGTGAATTAAAAGGTTGGCCGATGAAGGATGCCAATTTAATCTTGATTTTTGAACTCATTTTATTAAGTTGCATTTTCACGATGAATGGCGCCGATGAAGCAGCTCATGCTTTAACAACCAATTCAAGTTATGGGTTTGCTGTAAGTCAATTTATTGGACCACTTTTTTTTGGAGGAATAAAATCGGTTGAAACCTTACATGTCTTGGAACAAATAGGGTGGTGGGGACACATTATTATGGTGTTTGTATTCTTAAATTATTTACCGTACTCGAAGCATTTTCATATTTTACTGGCTTTCCCAAATACCTATTATTCCAACCTAGAGAAAAAAGGCAAGTTCACCAATATGGAATCTGTTACGAATGAAGTGAAATTGATGCTTGACCCTTCCGCAGATCCATTTGCTGCACCTGCTAATCCGGATGAAACACCGCAACGATTTGGAGCGAAAGATGTCACCGATTTAACGTGGAAGAATTTATTGGATGCCTACACCTGTACCGAATGTGGAAGATGTACGTCCTCTTGCCCTGCAAATATTACCGGTAAAAAATTATCTCCCCGAAAGATCATGATGGATACACGAGATCGATTAACGGAGGTTGGAGACTCATTGAGAAAACACGGAAAGGACTATCAAGATGGTAAAAGTTTATTAGGCGATTATATTTCGGAAGAAGAAATTTGGGCTTGTACATCTTGTAATGCCTGTGTGCAAGAGTGCCCGGTGAATATTGATCCGCTTTCGATTATTGTGGATTTGAGAAGGTATTTGGTGATGGAAGAATCAAAGATGCCAACAGAGTTAACGGGAATGTTGACGAATATTGAGAATAATGGTGCACCTTGGCAGTTTTCTCCGACAGATAGATTAAATTGGGCTAACGAAGAATAAGATATGAGTTTGAAAGTACCTACAATGGCAGAAATGCTCGCAAATGGTGAAACGGCAGATGTGTTGTTTTGGGTTGGTTGTGCAGGAAGTTTTGACGATCGAGCAAAGAAAATAACCAAGGCAGTTGTAAAAATTCTAAATCATTGTAATGTGAAATTTGCAGTGCTTGGAACAGAAGAAAGTTGTTCAGGTGATCCAGCAAAGCGCGCAGGAAATGAATTTACCTTTCAAATGCAGGCAATGATGAATATTCAAGTCTTAAATGGCTATGAAGTAAAAAAGATCGTTACTGCTTGTCCGCATTGTTTTAATACCTTGAAAAATGAATATCCTGAATTAGGTGGAACCTATGAAGTGATTCATCACACTCAATTAATTCAAGATTTAATTAATACCGGAAAATTAGCTTTGGAAGGAAGTCAAACCTTTAAAGGAAAGAAAATCACCTTCCATGATCCGTGTTATTTAGGTCGTGCAAATGATGTTTATGAAGCACCAAGAACATTGATTGAAAAATTGGATGCTGAATTAGTTGAAATGAAACGCTGCAAAACAACAGGATTATGTTGTGGCGCTGGTGGTGCACAAATGTTTAAAGAAGCTGAAAAAGGAAACAAGGAGATAAATATTGAGCGCACAGAAGATGCGTTAGAAACGAATTCATCCATTATTGCAACGGGTTGTCCGTTTTGTAATACGATGATGACAGATGGCATTAAACATGCTGAAAAAGAAAATGAAGTTCAAGTATTAGACGTTGCCGAATTAATAGCTAATGCTGCCGAACTTTAATCAATTATTTCCCCAATTACCGGATACGAGTCGTGTTTGGATTTATGTATCTGACCGACCATTTGATGCTACTGAGTCGAATTATATTCAAGATGCGTTATCGGATTTCACTCAAAACAAATGGGCAACGCACGGAACAAAATTGATGGCTTCCGGTTCATTAGAATTAAATCAAGTAGTTATTTTGGCCGTTGA
Source organism: Crocinitomicaceae bacterium (assembly GCA_044377675.1). GTDB lineage: Bacteria > Bacteroidota > Bacteroidia > Flavobacteriales_D > Crocinitomicaceae > UBA952. The sequence continues at coordinate 52,615 of JBILYP010000019.1, read as the reverse complement.
CCAAGATGTGATGAATGCTTCAGGATGCTCCATTGATTCGTCTGTTCGATTGATGAAGCAATTAGGGTCAGAATTACAAGTTGATTTTTTCAATCGTTTGTTTGTATTAGTTTCCAAAGAAACTGAAATAAAACGAGTTCATATTCAAGACTTAAACCAGTTTTCGGATTGGAAATTATTGAATCCTTTGGCAATCAATTTAGAAGAAGTACGGAGAAATTTGTGGATAGACGTAACTGAATCTCCTTTGTATCGATAGATATATTTTGATTTTACCAATCTCCGCCGGCACCACCACCGCCAAAGCTTCCTCCACCAAATCCACCAAATCCGCCACCACTGCTGCCTCCTGATCCGTGACCACCAAATCCACCACCGTAGAAAAACCCACTTGCTCCAGCAGTAAATCCACCGCCACCTCTTCGTCTCATAAATAGCACAAATAAGATGATTGCAACGATTACAAGTAAGTTAACCCACCACGGACTTTCTCCTTCTTTGTCGTACTGTTTGTGATTGAATTCACCCTTTGCTAATTTTTTAAGAACAACCAAAGACGCTGAAATTCCTTCGTAGTTTTTGTTGTTTTTTAGGTTTGGATTGAGTTCTTTTTCAACAATTCGTTTGCAAGTAATATCTGGTATAGCTCCTTCTAAACCTCTTCCGGTTGCAATAAATGAAGTTCGTTTCCCATTTGTTTTGGTTGGTTTAATGAGAAATACAATGCCATTGTCTTCTTTTTCTTTACCGATTTTCCATTTCTCTCCCAATTTAATAGCAAAATCAGCTTTCTCATACCCATTAAGGTCATCTACAATGACAACCACAATTTCGTTGGAAGTTTCTTTTTCGAAACTCTGAAGGTCTTTTTCTAGTTGATTAGCTTGTTCGGGGCTCAAAAAATTAGGAAATTGTTTCGATAAATTGACATACAATTTCGGAGGCGAAGGTTGGTTAGGGATGTCATCTTGAGCTACTATATTTATTGTGCAAACAATACAAAATAGAAAAGTTAAAAAGAGGTGTAATTTGATTTTTAGATCATTTAAATTTTTCATACAATGCAAATATGTAGCTTAATTACCAATCCCCTCCGGCACCACCACCACCGAAATCACCACCACCAAAATCACTACTGCTATTATCACTACTACTGTTGTCACTACTACTCATAAATGTGGAGCCAGCAACTATTGAATTTGTAGATGAATTTTTGTTTTTTGTGATACTCTCAGTAATATCTTTATCAAGTGAATCTAATATTGTTGTTAGATTTTCATCCGTTATTTCTTCATTTTCAGTTATAATACAACTTAGATTAAATTTTATATTATCTAATTGGTTTAAGTATCTAAAATGATTTTTCCAATTTCCAATCTGATTAACCGAATATGCATAGGAAAAATATTGGTTTATAGAAATATTATCAAGAGTTTTTGAATTGTAAATTGATTCATAATCTGTAGATTTTATGAATCTAATAAACCCATCAATTTTATCCATTTTTTCTCTACCTAGTTTCGTGTATTTATGTATGAGTTTTACCATTATTACGAATAATATAATTAAAGCAATTATATATAAAACGGTCCATCCTAGGTTATAAGTATCAAAAAAGAAGTATACAGAAATTAAGTGTGTTAACATTCCAATTGCCCAAAAACCTATGTTTTGTTTGAAAAATAGATTTTTATTTTTTGTCTCAACGTCCTTTCCTAATTCTTCTATAAAGGCACTGAATTTCCAATTGTATGTATTTGGCAAAGCATAGCAATTAGTATTGTTTTGTTTAGCAAATGTTGAATGTAATTTGTGTGAATTCGGTAAATCATTAGAATTGCTTCTTTCTATAAATAATGAGTTTAATATTATGATCTCTTCCTTTGAAATATTAGCTGCTTCATGGTTTTCTATTAACTTTTCAATTTCCTCTTTTTCTCTTAATAATTCGACTTCATTGTTTGTTAATTTATTGTATTTTATTCTTATCAATTCTTTTGAAGCAAGACTAAATAATGCGTTTTTAAATATTTCTTTTCCCTTGTATTCTTGATTAACTAATGCGCAAACTAAAGCAGGGGATAAATCTGAAGGTGGATCTTGTTGAATTTCTATTTTTCCTTTTTTTGGATCAATTCCATAGAAAAGCCACCCTATAATATAAATAACTAGTCCTGCGACAAATAAAAACTGGAATATAATTTCACTTAATGAGTTTGCTGATTTTTCTTTCTTACTATATTCTTTGTGATTGAATTCACCCTTTGCTAATTTTTTTAAGATAACCAATGAAGCTGTGATTCCTTCATAGTTTTTGTTGTCTTTCAGGTTTGGATTAAGTTCTTTTTCGACAATTCGTTTGCAGGTAATATCTGGTATCGCTCCTTCCAATCCTTTTCCGGTTGCTATAAAAGAAGTACGCTTACCATTTATTTCGGTTGGTTTAATTAAGATAACAATACCATTGTCTTCTTTTTCTTTCCCGATTTTCCATTTCGCCCCCAATTTAATGGCATAATCCGCTTTTTCGTACCCATTGAGATCGTCTATAATTACCACTACAATTTCATTGGAAGTTTCTTTTTCGAAATTTCGAAGATCTTTTTCCAGTTGATTGGCTTGCTCCGAGCTTAGAAAATCAGGAAATTGTTTCGATAAGTTAACGTATAATTTCGATGGAGAAGGGGCGTTGGGGATATCATCTTGAGCCACTATGTTTATTGTGCCGACAACAAAAAATAGAAAAAATAGAAAAACATTGATTTTCTTTTTCATTCCCCTTTCCCTAAGCTTAAATCATTTGCCAATTCATCGGTGTCGTCTGAAAGATACGGAAAATGTGCCTTTAGTTTTTCGCCTACATCAGCAATTGCTACCGTAATTCCATTTACGTATTCTCCTTTTTTGAAAGCAGCAATTAACTGGTTTTTGGTGGTTTCCCAATAATCCGAAGAAACTTTTTCATTGATGTGTTGATCACCAATAATAGCCAGTTTACGATCTCGTGTTGCAATGTATATTAATACTCCATTTCGATCTTTCGTTTCATGCATTTTTAAACGCTCAAATTGAGCAATGGCACTTTGAACAGGATCTCCTGAACATTTTGTGTCGGCATGAACACGAATTTCTCCGGATGTCTGTTTCTCGGCTTCCTGAATAGCATCAAGAATTCGATTTTTATCGTTCTGACTAAATTTAAAATTCATATTAAAACTTTACTTCCGGTGCTTTATCAGAGCCTGCTGCAGCTTTAAAAGCTTCTTTCTTCGGGAATGTTTCGCTGTTTAAAAACATACTGCTAAAGAAACCACGAATGTGTGTGTTGTATTTTTTCACTGCCTCATTGTAATCATTTCTTGATTTGTTAATGCGATTTTCAGAACCTTCTAATTGCGCTTGTAGTTCCTGAAAGTTTTCCGTTGAACGAATTTGAGGATACGCTTCAAATGCAAGATTGATAGCTGTATTGATTTTTTTTCCCGCAATTTCCATGTCTTCTGGTGTTTTTGCGTTTACAATACCTGCTCTCGCGTTGGTTACTTGAGTTAAGATATCTTTTTCATTTTTTGCAGCACCTTTTACTGTTTCAATTAATTGAGGGATCAAATCTGCTCTTCGTTGATAAGCCGACTGAACATCTCCCCAAGTTTTATCAACCTCTTCTTGAGTTGATACAGCTTGGTTATAAATACTTCGGTAAGTGAAAAATCCAATTAATACAATAAGTAAAATTGAACCCAAAATAATATACGATCTTTTCATTTTTAATTGATTTTAGTCAAAAATAGAAAATTATTATCTTGATTATACAAATTCATGTAAAAATTAACTCATTTTAATAATGATTAAAAAATAATCTATATAATTGATTAGAATTTAATAATTAATTTTATCTTTGTAAAGTCAAAGTCGGTGAGCCAAACGATTCCGGTTTTCTAATCGATACACATTATTATTTGTAGAAAATAACCATTAAATAGTAGGTAATGGAAGGATTACGTTCAATTGTACACATGGATTTGGATACGTTTTTTGTTTCTTGCGAACGAAAAAAAGACAGTCGATTAATTGGGAAGCCAATATTAATTGGAGGCACGAGCGATCGGGGAGTGGTAGCTTCTTGTAGTTATGAGGCCCGTAAATTTGGTATTCATTCAGCAATGCCTATGAAAATGGCCAAGGAACGCTGTCCGGAAGCTATAATTATCAAAGGGAATTCACAAATTTATACCGATGAATCGCGATTGATTACTGAAATTATTCGTGAATCAGTACCCGTTTTTGAAAAATCATCTATTGATGAATTTTACTTGGATTTGACCGGTATGGATCGATTTTTTGGAACGGTGAAATATGCAACAGAGCTGCGTCAGCGAATTATTAGCGAAACGGGCTTACCTATTTCATTTGGGCAATCGATTAATAAAACAGTGTCTAAAATTGCTACTGGTGAAGCTAAACCAAACAATCAAATACAAATTCATACCGGCACAGAAAAACAATTTTTAGCGCCGCTATCTGTACGGAAAATACCAATGGTGGGACTTAAAACCTATCATACCTTATGTGGTTTGGGGGTAAAGAAAATACAAACTATTCAAGAAATGCCTATTGAATTGATGCAGAGTGCACTGGGAGAAAATGGAATTGCTATCTGGAAAAAGGCACAAGGATTGGATTTGTCACCGGTAGAGCCGTATAATGAACGAAAATCGATTTCAACAGAGCGTACGTTTGATAGAGATACGATTGATGTTAGTAAGCTTCGTGGAATTTTGGCCGCTATGGCAGAAAATCTCGCATTTCAATTACGCAGAGGGAACAAATTATCCGGGTGTGTGACTGTGAAAATTCGTTATTCTGATTTTCAAACTCAAACGCTACAAAAACAAATTTCTTACACGGCTGCTGATCACGAGTTGCTACCGGTTGTTGCAGATCTATTTGCTCGATTGTACAATCGTCGTTTATTGGTTCGCTTGATCGGTATTCGTTTTAGTGCGTTGGTTTCTGGACATTATCAATTGAGTTTGTTCGGAGATGAAACAGATTACCCATCGTTGTACAATGCCCTTGATCGCATTCGAAATCGGTATGGAGATCGAGCAATTATTCGGGCTATTGGTCTGGAGGCTCGCTCCATTGGCGGATTTAATCCATTTACGGGTGAGCCGCCTGCGCTTTTAGCGAATAGAAGAAATTAACCTTAATTAAATATAAATACGATGCACAATTTTAGGAATTTAGAAATATGGAGCGAATCGATTGAATTTGCCAGTGAAATTTATGAAAAAACAAAAATGTTTCCTTTGGATGAAAAGGATGGAATGATTGATCAAATGAGGCGTTCTGCTGTTCGGATTTCTTCCAATATCGCAGAGGGGTCTTCTCGTGAAAGCAAAAAAGAATTTAAGCAATCGATTCAGTTTTCATTGAGTTCGACATTTGAATTATTTGCGCAACTGGAAATTGCAAATCAATTGAAACTTTTAACGGAAAAAGAAAAAGAACGGCTTCTCTCTAAATTGATTGCTTTAGAAAGGAAATTAGCAACGTTTCACAAACAACTATAGAAAACAGGGGAGATAAAAACAAGATGTTACATTCCTATTTCAGTATTAAATATGGTGTTTTGTCGCCCGAAGAGCTTATTGATTGGGCTTTTGGAGCAGGATATTCCTATGCTGTATTGACGGATATCAATCACACAGGATCCGGGTTGAGTTTTGTTCGACGTGCTCAAGAAAAAAAAATACAACCCATTCTGGGAGTCGATGTCAGAAATGGCATGGATACACAGTATATTTTAATCGCACAAAATAAGGAAGGTTTTTTTGAAATCAATCAATTTATCACAGCCCACATACAACAAGAAATAGCTTTTTCATCACGTCCCCCTGAACTGAGAAATTGTTATGTGGTTTATCCCTTCGGAAAAATTCCACCCACTTTACTGGTTAATGAATTTGTTTTTTTTCAACCGGGTCAGAACAAAGATTTTCTAATCGCAAAATACCCCAATCTTCGTAAGCGAATACTTGCTTTACAACCGATGACATTTCGGCATAAACGGGATTTTAATGCACATCGTTTATTGCGTTCTATAGCAAATAACACCTTGCTTTCAAAATTGTCAGAGGCTGAACAAGCCAATGAACAGGAGCGATTGATTACCTACGAAGCGTGGCAAAAAGAATGGGAAGATTACCCGGATATTTTCTTTCGTACGGATACCATTTTGAAATCGTGTCACATTCAGTTTTCTTTTGGAGAGCAAGCAACTCCACAAAACAAAGCGACTTATACAGAAAATAAGGAAGGAGATATGAAAGCGCTAAAATCTTTGTGCGAGGAAGGATTGAGCTATCGGTATGGAAAGGCTTCTGAGGATGTTTTGCAGCGAATGGATAAAGAAATTCAAATAATCGCGCAAAAAGATTATTTGTCTTATTTTCTCATAACACGAGATTTTACTTCGTATGCCCGATCCAAAGGATACTTTTACGTTGGAAGAGGGAGTGGCGCCAATAGTTTAGTAGCTTATTTGTTGCGGATTACGGATGTTGACCCCATCGAATTAGATTTATATTTTGAACGATTTATCAATTTATTTCGTAAAAACCCACCGGATTTTGACATTGATTTTTCGTGGCGCGATCGAGATGATGTAATTGATTATATTTTTGAACGCTTTCCTCATGCTACCTTGCTCTGTACCTATAATACCTTTCAATTTAAAGCAACGATTCGAGAATTGGGAAAAGTATTTGGTTTGCCCAAAGAAGAGATTGATAAATTGGTTGAAACTAAAATGGCAGCCTCTCAACTGGATGAAGTATCTGGGTTAGTATTGAAATACAGTAAATATATTCAAGGTTTGCCTTCTCACCTCAGTATTCATGCTGGAGGAATAATTATCAGTGAAAAACCGATACACTATTACTCGGCCACATTTTTGCCTCCAAAAGGATATCCGACTACTCAATTTTCGATGCTGGAAGCAGAAGAGGTTGGTTTGTTTAAGTTTGATGTTTTGAGTCAACGTGGTTTGGGTAAAATTCATGATTGTTTGGATATTATTCGCTATAATCAACCCCAAAATCCACCACACGACATTCATGATGTGAATCATTTTAAAACGGATATAAAGGTTCGTGACTTATTATTAAATGCTCAGGCTCTGGGGTGTTTTTATGTTGAATCACCCGCTATGCGTATGTTGATGATAAAGCTAAAAGTACAAACGTATTTGGATTTGGTGGCCGCAAGCTCAATTATTCGTCCGGGTGTTTCGCAATCCGGAATGATGCGTGAGTATATATTACGTCATTTGTATCCTGAAAGACGAAAACAAGCAAATCCAATCTTGTTAGCTATTATGCCCGAAACATATGGTGTAATGGTATATCAAGAAGATGTAATCAAAGTGGCGCATCATTTTGCTGGATTGTCCTTGGCTGATGCTGATGTACTGCGAAGAGGGATGTCGGGTAAATTCCGATCTCGAGAAGAATTTCAGCAGGTGAGAAGCTTATTTTTCACTAACTGTTTAGCGAAAGGTCATCCGAATGAACTTACGGCAGAAATTTGGCGGCAAATTGAAAGTTTTGCTGGATATGCTTTTTCCAAAGGTCATTCGGCCTCGTATGCCGTAGAAAGTTATCAAAGTCTCTATTTGAAAGCGTATTATCCTTTGGAATACCTCACAGCTACGATTAATAATTTTGGTGGTTATTATCGTACAGAAGTATATGTGCACGAAGCACGAAAATGGGGAGCTATAATAGAACCTCCGTGTATGAATGAAGGTGGTTTTGAATGTGTTTTGAAAGGTAATCGGTTGATTCTAGGGTGTATGTTGATTAATGGAATAGAATCAAAAACAATCATTGCTATTTTGAAAGAACGTTCAAAAAGTGGATCTTTTCTGGATTTTGATGATTTGATGAAACGCGTCAGTATTCCATTAGAACAACTTGTTTTATTGATCCGTATTGATGCATTTCGTTCATTTCCTGAGAATAAAAAAAATATGCTTTGGCGAACCTATCAGTATTATCAAAAAGCACCAAAACGTATTGTTTCTCTTACTTTATTTGAAGAAAAACCTGTTCAGTTTACCTTGCCTTTATTAGCTGAAGATGAGTTAGAAACAGCTTTTGAAGAAATGGAATTATTGGGTTTTCCGTTGCGTAATCCCTTTGATTTAGTGTCGTCTGCTATTGATAAACATATTTTAGCACAGGAATTCCCGTTGTTTTTAGGCCAGAGAATTGAAACATTTGGTTATTTATCCGCAGTGAAAAAATCGTATACAAATAAAGGAGAGGTCATGTTTTTTGGAACCTTCATTGACATACAAGGAGGAACAATTGATACCGTTCATTTTCCTGAATCAGGAAGGAAATTTCCTTTTCGCGGACGAGGAGTTTATCAGTTAAAAGGAATAATTACGGAGGAGTTTGGTTTTTATACGATAGAAGTTGGTGAAATGAATAAAATGCATTTCATGGAAGATGTTCGATTTCGGGATTAAAATCCTTGTTTTGAATCTAATAAAATATTAGAAAATAATAATCCAGATGCTAAGGCAACTGCGGCAATAATGGTGGAAAATGCAGTGTCAATACCGGTTAATGTTTGATTATTCACTAAATAAGAAAGGCTTTTAAATCCAATTGAACCAGGAACCAACAAAATAATTCCGGGAACAAGCATGAGAGAAACAGGCAGTTTTTTCCATCGAGCGATAGCATTACTCATCAACCCCAACGTTAAAGCAGAAAAGAAAATAGTTAGTCCATCTACAGTAAGAAAATCAAATAAGTTCAAACTAAAATACGAGATAAGACAAGCTAGAAAAATCCATGGATAGTGTTTTGGTAGCGCATTAAATAAAACTAAAAAACCAGCAGGGATTAAAAGTAAAGCCAAATAAATCAGCCATGTAGAATGGTTTACGTGAAATGAGGACCAATGTTCAAATGAAATAAATGAAACCAGTTGATACCCCAACCCAATTCCAACTGCCATCATAATAAATGAGATGACCGATTGGGCCAATCGAATCGTACCAGATTGCGCATGACTGTGGGCCAACTCCGAAATAGCCAACGAAAGTGTAAATCCAGGTATAAGTAAAATCAAGCCTGTAATTGATGCAATTTCAATGGAATAAGGACCTAAAAAAGAAACTGAAAACTGTGAGAAAACAATAGCAAAAGCGGCTGAAAGTAATAATGCAATTTTGGAGAAATGAGGAACCCATACGTTAATAATACCAACGAATAAACCAATTACTCCAGAAACAAACATTTCATTATATCCTCCTCCAAAAACACAGGCAGCACTAATGGAGGAAAGGGAAATTGAAAAAATATTTACCAATTTTGAATACAGAATAGGTTTACCGTGAATGCTAGTTACATCCAATAAAGCTTGATCCACAGAAATTTCTTTCTGAATTACCTTTTCTACCAATTCACTTAAGGCAACAATTCGATCAAAATTAATATCAATACGGCCACTTTTTTTATTGATCGTGAATGGCTTGTCGCTAGAAAAAAATGTAATTGAAATATATTCAGGATTAGGAATGACGGTTGCTTCAACACCTATTGCGTTTAATACATCATTGATTGAATTTTCTAACCGATGCGATGGAATCCCAAATTGCTGCATGGCATGCGCCAACTCAATGATAAATGTTTCCTCTCTTGTCAACCTTATTTGATGTTTAAAATTCCAAATCGCTCTCTACCACCAGATAAAGCATATAAAATAAGTTGTTTGTTGAATTGATCCACCGAAAATAATTTGGGAACAATGATGGAATTGATCTCTTTTTGGTTGAACATAGATTTGCGTAAAACTTCCCCCGTTTGTATATCTATTTCCACTGATGCAATGGTTGTTCTGTTTCTACTAAAATTGGTTGTTCGAACTCCATCGGTAGTTTTAAAATCACCATTATCGGTGTAATTTCGGTTATTGTCATTAAAAACTAAGCAAAATTTGCCGTCATTAAAATATTGAGCATATGAACTGAAAGGTCCGTTGTCATTTAGCGATGCTTGACTTTTTTCAATAGTTTTACACCAATCAAAACTATTACTAGTGCCAATTTTAAAGGCTAAAATATCATCGTAATAGTAATAATTTACTGAATTAGAAATTCCTGTTCTTGAATCAAAATTGGTGCGTGAATAAACGTAGTATTGTTCAACAGAACCAACAATACTGCCATCTGCCAATAAATCCATGTTCCTTAGTCGATAGTCATATAGCTGGTTCGATGACTGCCAATTTTGATTCATCATGTTGTTGCGACCAAACATACGATTGTTATCACTCCATTGAAGCCTTGTTAATTCAGTACTGAACGGAACAAAACCTTGCTTATTTATTGACCCGTTTTTTGAATTTAATGTTAAATAAAATACCCCAGAAGTTCCTTGAACATCTTTTTCTGCATATAAACCGGTTAAGGTGAATAAGCTGTCGTTACTTTTCATTTCCAATGCTTCTACTCGTTTGCCATTGAAATCTAATTGAAATGATTTTAAACTATCCGATTTTATTTGATAAACGTGCATGGCCTTGTAGTTTCTTGAATTTCTCGTGAACATGCGATCGTTTGGGGTAATATGCTCTGTAACACTCATATAAAACTCGCCATTATTAGCAAGGTGATGCTCATTAATAGTCGCCATATTTCCATTGAATGGGAGGGTGTAAACGCCTTTATTTGTGGTATTAAGATTCGAATCTAAAATCGCAAATCCATAGGTGTCTTGGTTTAATTTATTTCCTTGGATTTCATATGAAATAGCAATAAATTGTTTATTCAGAGACTGTACAATTTGGAATGCTGGTTGAGCTCCCAATTTATCATTTTCATAACACACTAATTCTTCACCAGGACCAACAGGTTTTAAATTCGGTCCTAATTTCTGGTAATACATGCAATTCTTTTTACCATTTTTATCAGATAGAAAAATTACTGGGGACTGATTTATCGTTGCCCCATATTCCATTGTTGCCATTCCATTATCAACAGATTGCTTGATTTTAGCGGTTTCTAATTTTGTTAGATTCTCGTGTTCAACAATATAATACGAGCCAAAAACTCTTCCGCCGAGCCATCGTAATGAATAAAAATTACCGGCTGATTTTGGCATGATTGAAAGTAGATCACCATTTCCTCTTTCAAGTGGCCCCCATTGGATAGTGGATTGAGCAAAAAATTTGACGGTAGAAAAAAACAATAAAAATAAAAGAATTAGTTTTTTCATACCAATTTATTTTACGAGTTGAATACCGGTGTAATTATGTGGCGTAATCGCTTTTAACTCTTTTTTTATTGCATCGGAAACATTCAATGTACTAATGAAATGGTGAACACTTTTTTCAGTAATTCCTTCGTTAGTGCGAGTGAGGTCTTTTAATAATTCATACGGTTTTTCAAATCCTTCTCTGCGCAAAACAGATTGAATTGCTTCAGCAACTACGGCCCAATTATTAGTTAGATCCGCGTCAAAAGCAGACTCATTTAACAATAATTTGTTTAATCCTTTAAGTGTAGATGAAAAAGCAATAAGTGTATGAGCAATTGGAACACCAACAACACGTAATACAGTAGAATCGGTTAAATCGCGTTGTAATCTTGAAACTGGAAGTTTTGCCGCCAAATGTTCAAATAAAGCATTGGCAATTCCAATATTCCCTTCCGAGTTTTCAAAATCAATTGGATTTACTTTGTGCGGCATGGCAGAAGAACCAATTTCTCCTTCCTTGATTTTTTGTTTGAAATAATCCATCGAAATGTATGTCCACATATCGCGATTCAAATCAAGAATGATTGTATTTATTCTTTTTAATCCATCAAATAGTGCAGCAAGATTATCGTAATGCTCGATCTGCGTGGTAGTTTGACTTCTATCCAATCCAAGTTTGGAATTCACAAAATCATTTGCAAAATCAACCCAGTTTTCAGTTGGAAAAGCAACATGATGTGCATTGAAATTTCCAGTTGCGCCACCAAACTTTGCAGAAAAAGGAATGGTGTTAAGCATAGAAAGTTGTTTTTCTAAACGTTCAGAAAATACTTGAATTTCTTTTCCTAGTCGAGTAGGGGAAGCCGGCTGACCATGCGTTCGTGCCAACATCGATACATCTTTCCACGTATGTTGGTATTCTTTCAGTTTAGCGATTAACTGTAATAATTCAGGCAAGTAAACAGCGTGTATTCCATCCTTTAAAGAGAGAGGAATCGCTGTGTTATTAATATCTTGAGAGGTGAGTCCAAAATGAACAAATTCTAGGTATTTACTCAAGTCCAGGCCTTCCAGTTTTTCTTTCAGGAAATACTCAACTGCTTTTACATCATGATTGGTGATTTTTTCCTTTTCCTTGATCCATAATGCATCACTTTCGCTGAAGTCTAAATAAATCTTCCTTAATTCATCCAATTTATTCATTGGAAAATCAACAAGTGGCTCGAGTTTACTTTCAGCCAAAGCTATGAAATACTCCACTTCAACTTGAACGCGGTATTTGATTAGGCCAAATTCTGAAAAATAAGGTTGAAGTGCTTCTGTTTTAGATTGGTATCTTCCATCTATTGGAGAAATAGCTGTTAAACTACTGAAGTTCATATTGAATAGAATTAAGCAACAAAGTTAGTTTAATTATTGAAACTGAATTTGGGAATGTGCGGTAAAAAAGTTATAAAAATTCGAAGTTGATTTTGAAGTTAACGTAATTCTAACAGTGCTTTTTTAGTTCCAATTGTTCTCGTAATGTAATCCATTTCCAATTTTGGACTTCTGGCTGGTGAATATTCTCGACCGTAAAAAATAATTTGAATATGCAATTTATTCCATAATTTTTTGGGAAAGAGTTTTTTTGCATCTCTTTCTGTTTCCTCAACATTTTTGCCTGAAGTCAATCCCCATCGAGTAATCAAACGGTGAATATGGGTGTCAACTGGAAATGCAGGTACCCCAAATGCTTGAGACATAACAACGGATGCTGTTTTATGTCCAACGCCAGGAAGTGCCTCCAATTCTTCAAATGTTTGTGGGACTTCGCCTTGGTGATTGTTTAATATTAAGTGAGAAAGATCAAAAATAGCTTTCGATTTCTTCGGGGATAATCCACAAGGTTTAATAATTTCTCGAATTTCTTCCACGGTCAATTGAATCATTTCATGCGGAGTAGAAGCTTTTGCAAATAATGCAGGTGTAATTTTATTTACCCGAGCATCAGTACATTGTGCGGAAAGTAAAACAGCGATTAGCAAGGTGTATGCATCCGAATGATCGAGCGGTATTGGTGTTTCAGGATACAGTTTTTCCAATTCTGTTGTGATATAAATCGCTTTTTCTTTTTTAGTCATTTTTGCAAACAAGTATTAAAAGGTTAATGAAATGCAAGGTGTAAAATTTAATTCTTACAAAGAAACACATAAAAACTTGTACTTTTTTCTATGTTTTAGTCTGCAAAATGAAAATAAATTGCTTGGTCTACGCTTTTTTCAGCTAAAAATTATTTATTTACCTGATCAAAATCAGTATTTCTTTGTTTAGTATTCAGTAGCTTTGTTATAACTAAAAAATGATATGAAAGAAATTAGTTTAGTGGAATTAGAAACACGTTTTCAAGAGAAAGTGGACGCAGAAATCCGCATTGAGCCAAATGATTGGATGCCAGAAGAATACCGAAGAACCTTGATCCGTCAAATTTCTCAGCATGCACACTCAGAGGTAGTTGGGATGTTGCCGGAAGGAAATTGGATAACTCGCGCACCGAATTTAAGACGAAAAGCAGTTTTGTTGGCTAAAGTGCAAGATGAGGCAGGTCATGGTTTGTATTTATATAGTGCTGTTGAAACTTTAGGGGCAGATAGAGAGCAGACAATTGATGATCTGCATTCGGGGAAAGCCAAATATTCATCTATTTTTAATTACCCTACTCCTACGTGGGCAGACATGGGTGCAATTGGTTGGCTAGTTGATGGTGCCGCAATTATGAATCAAGTTCCTTTGTGTCGTTGTTCATATGGACCATATGCACGTGCCATGGTGCGTGTTTGTAAAGAAGAATCTTTTCATCAGCGCCAGGGGTTTGAAATAATGACTGTTTTAGCTCAAGGATCTCCTGAACAAAAAGCGATGGCGCAAGATGCCTTTAATCGTTTTTGGTGGCCTGCTTTAATGATGTTTGGTCCCAATGATGAAGAATCGAAACATTCCAAACAATCGATGAAATGGAAAATTAAACGCCTTTCAAATGACGATTTGCGTCAACAATTTATCGATGTAACCGTTCCGCAAGCTGAATTAATTGGTTTAACTGTTCCTGATCCAGATTTGAAATGGAATGAAGAAACGGGTCATTATGAATCTGGTGCAATTAATTGGGATGAGTTTTGGCAAGTGGTAGAAGGAAATGGTCCTTGTAATCATGATCGTATCACTGCTCGAAGAGATGCAAAGAAAAATGGGGCATGGGTGCGTGATGCAGCTATGGCACATGCCGAAAAAAGAGCAGCAAAAAGAATAGCATAGGTAATAAAATATAGAGAATTATGTCTAACGCAAAAGAATGGCCTCTATGGGAGGTTTTTATCAGAAGCAAACAAGGATTGAGTCATAAACACGTGGGGAGTCTTAGAGCTCCTGATGCACAATTAGCAATTGAAAATGCACGTGACGTTTATACTAGACGCTCTGAAGGAATATCAATTTGGGTGGTTGAGTCCAATAATTTAGTTGCTTCTGATCCTCAAGATTCTGATGCGTTTTTTGAGCCATCCGAGTCTAAAGTATACAGGCATCCAACCTTTTATGATGTTCCGGATGGAATTTCTCACATGTAATACTACGTTATGAATTCACTTTTTGAATATATTTTAAGAATCGGTGACGATAGTTTAATCCTAGGTCAACGCTTAGCCGAATGGTGTGGTCATGGGCCTATTTTGGAGGAAGATATTGCTTTAACCAACATTTCACTGGATTTAATTGGTCAAGCAACCAATTTCTTTAATTACGCAGCAGTTGTTGAAAATGCGGGACGTGATGCTGATAAATTAGCTTTTCTGCGTATTGACAGAGAATATAAAAATACCGTTTTAGTTGAACAACCGAACGGAGATTTTGGTGATACAATGGTTCGTCAATTTTTGTTTGATGCTTTCAGAAAGTTGTTTTTTGAAAAGCTTCAGTACTCTAAAGATGAGCAATTGGCTGCCATTGCCGAAAAATCGTTAAAAGAGACAAGGTATCACTTAAAACATTCGTCAGAATGGGTGATTCGCTTAGGTGATGGAACAGAGGAATCGCACAATCGGGTTCAAAATTCATTGAATATTTTGTGGAGATACCGTACAGAATTATTTTTCATGGATGAGGTTGATGCTGAACTAATTAAACAAGGAATTGCAATTGATTTAAATACGTTTAGAAATGAATATGATTTGTTTGTGTCATCAATTCTAGATGAAGCAACCTTGACGCCTCCTGCAAATAATTGGTCATTTGGCGAAGGACGTATCGGAAAACATTCAGAACATTTAGGTCATTTGTTAGCCGAAATGCAATACATGCAACGTGCATATCCAAACATGGAATGGTAACAGAAGAAAGAGTTTGGGAAATATTAGATCAAGTTTCTGATCCTGAAATCCCGGTTTTAACCATTGCAGATTTAGGTATTATTCGTTCGATTTCACCACAAGGAGAGGGATTCAAGATCGTTATTACACCAACGTATTCTGGTTGTCCTGCTATGCGCGTAATTGAATCAGAAATTGAATTGGCGTTGGCAAAAGAAGGAATAACCGACGTTACAATTGAAACCGTTTTATCTCCTGCCTGGACAACTGATTGGATTAGTGAAAATGGTCGCATAAAATTAGCGGAGTATGGTATTGCACCACCGGTAGATGAACCGGATAAAAGTATTTTATTCGCTGATGCTCCAACCGTTCCTTGTCCAAAATGCAATTCCACAAACACAAAAATGGTAAGTTTATTTGGTAGTACAGCCTGCAAAGCCCATTATCAGTGTAATGCTTGCTTTGAGCCCTTTGATTATTTCAAGTGTTTGAAGTGAATAGTATTCCCTATAATTTATGAAAAAAATATTCCTTTCTATTCTTGCTGTATTAGTTGGGCTTTTTGCAGGGGCTTTTATCAATGGTGGAATCATAAACATAAGTGGAGACATTATTCCACCTCCGACAGGTGCCAACTTAAAAACGATGAAGGGATTAATTGATGCGATGAAAATAATGGAACCCAAGCATTTTATCATGCCATTTCTGGCACATGCTTTAGGAACTTTTATTGGAGCAATGCTTTGTAGTCTTGTGGCTCGCTCTCAAAAGTTGATTTTAGCTTTATCTATTGGTCTCACGTTTTTTATTGGCGGATTTATGATGGTTTTGCAATTGCCCGCCCCACTTTGGTTTGATTTGGTGGATTTAATTTTTGCTTATTTTCCAATGGCATGGTTGGGGTATTGGGTTATATCTTTGTTTAATCGGAAAAAATTTATTTCTGATTTTAGACAGGAACAATCATAAAATTAGCCTTTCGATATGTTACTACTTGGTAAGTTACCATTTAGTAAGTTGCTATTTAGTAAGTTTTTGTATCTTTGTTTTAAATAATAGGAATGAAACAAGAGATGTCGCCATTTTTATTTGGTAGAACCGTAAGTAATTCGGGGTTTACCAATAGAGAACTAGATTTAGAGAAATTGTATAAAAACCTCACCAATGGAATTAATACAATGCTTATTTCACCACGTAGATGGGGAAAATCTTCACTTGTAGAAAGATTAATTTTAGATTTAAAAACAAAAAATCCGGAAATAAAAATTGTGAGTTTAGATTTATTTTCTGTTTCTAGCGAGGAAGAATTTTTAGAAATGTTTGCAAAAGAAGTAATCAAAGCTTCCTCTACAATTTGGCAAGATTGGTTGCAGTCCGGAAAGGATTTTTTTAAACAATTGACGCCCATTCTGAGTGTAGGTATCGACCCAGTGAATGATTTCAGTTTAGGTTTTGATTGGAAACAACTTAAAAAACACCGTGCTGAAATATTGGAATTGCCTGAAAAAATCGCTAACGAGAAAAAATGTCTCTTTATCATTTGTTTGGACGAGTTTCAGAATTTAGCCACTTTTCATGAATTCGAATCATTGGAAAAATCAATGCGTGCAATTTGGCAAAGACAAAAATCAGTTTCCTATTGCTTGTATGGAAGTAAGAGACACATGATGACCGATATTTTCAATAATCCATCAAAGCCTTTTTATAGATTTGGAGACATCATGTTATTGCAAAAGATCAAACGTGAAAAATGGACTAGCTTTATCATTGAAAGCTTTGCTAAAACAAAAAAAGAGATTTCACCGGAGTTAGCAGAATTGATTCCCACTCTAATGCAAGATCATTCTTGGTATGTTCAACAACTTGCACATTACACTTGGCAAAAAACCAAAAAAAAAGCAACAAAAACAGAAATTCAAATGGCGTTTTCTGAGTTGATTGAGGCAAATACGCCATTCTATATGCGCGAAGTTGAAGGATTGAGTTTAACACAATTGAATTTTTTAAAAGCCGTTGCGCATAAAGAGGAAAAGTTGAGCAGTGCAGAAATGCTTCAAAAATACCGTTTAGGAACTTCTGCCAGTGTCGTAAAAAATAAATCAATACTCTTGAAGGCTGATTTAATTGATGAATCTAAGGGGAAACTTTCTTTTCTGGATCCGGCTTTTGAATACTGGTTTTTGAGGTACTATTTTAAACAGGAAAAAATGATTTAACACAAATGGGCGGAATAAAATCCGCCCAAATGGGTTGTAAAATTATCACCTCCCTCGATTCACTGAATTTTTGATGCCTATCTGGCGTATAAAAAGCCCAACGAGCGTAGTCGAGATGGGCTGTTGAATGTGTCTCTCGACTTCGCTAGATCAATACTTATTTCAGGGTCTTCCATCTCGTCAAGCCGTTCACTACCAACTTGCGCCAACCAAACTTTGAAAGGTTCTGCTTTTGGAGATGGGATGGATTGAATTAAACGGAAAAGTTGCTCAGTATCGGCAACATCGGTTTTATAATATTTACCGTCTGATGATAGCATTTTCAGTTGGTTACAATTTGTAACCAACTCACTTCCTTCTTTTAATAATCTGTGCTTCAGTACTTTCCAGTAATTATTTGGTTTCGGGCTATCGGTCAGTACCGCAATAACATCGACGATTGAAAAATACCATTTGTTTTGTTCTTCTCTCCACACTGTGCGGACAGGTTTGTCGTTGAAATTCTGTAATTGAGCCATTTTTTAGGATTCTTACCTAAATATATAAAAATTTGATGAATAAATGAATTATTGTTTATCTGATTAAACCATTAAAATGGTTATACCAAACATGTGTAAACAAATAGGGTCGGGATTAATCCCGACCCTATTTGAAAATTCACACATTAAAAATGGTTTCAACCATTTATCACTGCAATACAATTTTCCTTACGGTCACGGTATTTCCTTGTGCGTCAATTAAATGAACAAAATACAATCCGTTACCCGACCATGTGCTTAAATCCACATAAAACTGCGCCTGATTAATGGCGCTTTGAAATACCTGTTGACCTGCATTATTTTCAATTTTAATGCTATAACCCGCCATAGCTGCAAAATTTCCATTATCAATGGTTATGTGATCACTTGCTGGATTTGGATATAAGACTAAAAAATTTTCATTTATTATATCATTGACATCAATTGTAGATACCGTTAATATTACAATATTTGAAGTGTCAGTGCAACTTTCCGAATTTACAATGCATCGAAATTGCTGATTATTATTGGAAGAAGATAAATTTGAAACTACAAGTGTATCATTGTTCGTACCACTATATTGGCCTGCATTACTCAGATTTTGAAAACCTACACCTAAATCAGTTTGCCATTGGTAAGTTGCACCTAAACTTGCATTTACAATAAACTGTGCGCTAGTTCCAATACTAGTAGAAACATTATTTGGTTGTAACGAAATTACGTTTGACGAACAACCATTGTATAATGCAGTTATTTCTTGATGCGATAAAGCACGATTCCATATGCCTATATCATCTATTTTTCCTTTATAGAATATATTCTGATTTATCCAATGCCCAATTGAAATAGGATTAGTGTTTTCTAGTGGGGACAAGGCTCTTATTTTCTTGCCAATTAGCACTCCATCTAAATACAATGACACACTATCTCCCATTACCATTTGTGCATTATGCCATGTATTTAATGTTATTGGAACAGTTGTCCCAATTGTATCAACTAGAATCCCGTCACCAAATTGTAAATAAATTATTCCTGAATTGTTAAGAATACTCAAATTAAAGTAATCGTTTTTACCTTCTCCAGTAATATTTTTATTTATTATTGTCCTTACCGAATTAAAATCTATCAAATTAAACCATGATGAAATTGTGTAATTATTTCCCATATTAAAAATGGGTTGATGATTTACTAATATTGAATTACTTACCCCATCAAAACTATAAGCCTTATTAGCTACACCAAATCGATCAGTGGTCAACGCAGCGCCATTCACGGTACCATTGTTTCCATTACCACTTTCGTCGTTGGCATTTCCGTTAAACGGCCAATAGCCCACTAATCCGTTTGTTGGTGCATAACTCGGTACTTGCGCCCAAATATTTACTGTCAAACAAAGCCAAACTGCAAAGGCGATTAATACTTGTTTTTTCATGGTTAATTCTTTATTAGTTTATGCAAATATATGAAAGTTATGTATATACATAACTAATTATGGTGAAAAATCAAACAATTTGCCAACATGGCGAAAAATACAGATGAAGTTTTATTGCGTTTGGTTGGAGACAAAATAAGAGAATTACGAAAGTCCAAGAAACTTTCTCTTCGTGATTTGGCTTACCGCATTGGAATGGAGTCTTCAAATTTATCAGTAATTGAGAATGGTCGTTCGAATCCACAATTACTAACGTACGCTAAAATTGCCGCTGCTCTTGATGTTTCACTTTCAGATATTTTTGACGTAACCTTTGATTTTGGTCAGTTAAACACGAGTGAAAGCGTTTATAATCCAAGAAAACATAATCCAAAAAACTGATTCTAATTATAATTGTATTTCAAGAATTCTTTACAACTCCAAACCCAAGCGAGTAATAGTTTATCTCCTAACTAATTTTACCACCTCCTGTACATCCTTGTAATTTCGAACAATAAATTTTTGCTTTGCGTCTACTTTATCAAACAAGGTTTGCTGTTTTTTGGATAATTCTTCGTTGTGGAATTTACATTCAATCAATAGTTTAGATTCTGAATAAAAATCCAGTTCAATTGTATTTTCGTAGATGTATTTCAAATTCAACTGTTTCAAGCTCAAAAAAGCAAAGTTTTCAAACATAGCGCCCCAATCACGTTCACCAGTGTAATAATTTCTAATTCCAGTATCGCAGCAATAAATTTTCTTTGGAGAAACAAGTTGTTCGTTCAATTTTCCATGTCGTGAAACCGGATAAATAATGAATGTATCGCAAAACAAATCAAAATACCTTTTAGAAGACTCTGTTGAAATGCCTAGTATTTTAGCAATTTTGTTAATGCTCAATGTTTTTCCACTCCGTTCCATCAACAAGAGAAAATAGTCTTTCAATACACTGATCTGACGAATTCCATGTACTGCCGCAATATCTTTGTAGATAATATTGTCCATTAATTCCCGGATATATGCATCATCATTCGTTAAAACGTACTCTGGGATTCCACCTTTTACGAGATATTCCTTGAAATAAGTTTCGTGCAAATGAGCATCCGATTTTGATATTTTGATATTTCTAAAATCAAGGAATTCTTCGTAATTCAAGGGCAAAACTTCAAACGTTATAGATCTTCCCGTAAGCAAGCCACTTTGAGATTTTAATAAAGATGCACTGGAAGAAGACGCAATTACTTTAATATTACCAGCATCGTACAAGTTTTTCAGCTGTTGCTCGTAGTTTAGACAAAAGGTTATTTCATCCAAGAACAAATAGATTTGATCTTTAATGCTCAGTGCATTCATTTCTCGAAAATATTCAACGATTTCTAAAATCGTTTTTCCTTGCAATAAGTAATCATCTAAACTGATGTATAGAATATTTTTTGCTGGGAATTTTTGCTCAAAAATCAAGTGTTTAATGCTTAATTTCATAAGACTTGTCTTTCCGATGCGCCTTAATCCAGTCAGAAAAACTACTTGTTTGTTGGTTAGATTTGGAAGTAATCTCTTCCGAAAATCAGTTCGTTCCTTCAAGATAGTTAATTTCTCAAAATCATCTTCCCACCAAGGATTATAGCGATAAAGATCTTTGTCCATGCCTCTTCAATTAGTAATTCAAGAACAAAAATAACAAAACCATTTGGTATAAACAAATGGTTTTTATTAAAACCATTTGGTTTTACCAAACGAAAATAACATAAACCGTTTGTTATAAGCAAACGGAATCACTAAAAACCGTATGTTTATTCAGAAATAATCATAAAAGCATGGGATAAAAAAAAACTTACACCATCACGGGGTACTCAATGATACCGGTAGGATTTTTCCTTTGAAAAAACGATTTCCCGTTAAAGCAAAATCTGCAATAAATTGAGCCATTTCAGCGGGACTTGTTGGTGCTTCATAACCAGGAAATGCTTCTTGCAACATTTCGGTTTGCACAGCCCCCAAACATAAACAGTTCATCGAAAGGTCTGTATTTTTGTATTCTTCAGAAAATAATTCGGTAAAACTACACAAGGCAGCTTTGGAAGTGGAGTAGGCGCTCAATCCTGCAAATTTCATTGAACCTTGAAATCCTCCCATGGAACTGATATTTAGGATATGAGCATCTGGATGAAACGAAGGTAAAAACCCTTGAACCGTTTCCATTACTCCAATAACGTTTATTTGATACGATAACTGAAAATCTTCGTGGGAAATGGTTTCAAATGGTTTATTCACCAAATAACCTGCATTGTTGATGAGAATATCAATTACACCCATTTTCCCTGAAAGTACCTGTACTTGTTCGCTTACCTCCTGGGATAAATCAAAAGTAATGGGATGAACCGTTTCATACTCCTTGAAAGCATGATTCATTTTGGAGAGATCTCGCGACAGTGCAAAAACAGAATGTCCAGCCTTGGCAAATTGCTTCACCATTTCAAAACCAATTCCTCGGCTTGCTCCAACAACAACAATCGTTTTAGGCATCAAAAGAAATGGTTACGTTTTCACTGGTTGGATGGGCTTGACAGGTCAAAATATATCCTTTCTTCACTTCTTCATCTGTCAACGAATAATTTAGTTTCATGGAGGCAGAACCTTCAGTCACTTTCGCTTTACACGAGCAACAAACGCCTCCCCGACAGGAGAAAGGAACATCTAATCCTTCATTTTCAGCAGCTTGTAAAACTGTTTCACCTTCTGTATGTAGTTTGAATTCAACCGTTTCTCCTTCCAAAATCACCTTCACAGTGCTCTGTCCTGAAAAATCAGAATGTACATTTTCAATGGCTTGTGTAGCCAATAAAACAGGAGTGGTAAAAAGCTCATACCTTATTTTATCTTTGGAAACTCCAAAAAACCGTAAATTTTCATCAACTGTTTGAATCATTTCCTCCGGACCACAGATTAAAAACGCATCTGCTTTCAAAAGGTCTAAATTGGATTTAATTTCTGTGCGAATATTCGTTTCGTCCAAGCGCCCTTCTTTATATTCCTCGCGCTTTTCTTGACTTAAATAAATGGAAGTTTTGGTTTGTTTCAATTCCTCAATTTCCGAACGAAAAAGGATTTCATTAAAATTTCGATTTCCGTAAAACAAAGTCAATTCCTTATTCGATCCCTCTAATGATTTAGCAATGGAAAGAATGGGTGTGATTCCACTTCCAGCTGCAAAGGCAACAATCGTTTTGTCCGTTTCTTTCAATCCAAAATTACCTTCCGGTTTTGAAATATGCAGTAAATCACCCACTTGTAATGAACGTACTAAAAACGTTGATACTTTCCCATTTTCTATGGCTTTCACCCCAATCGAAAGTTGCTCTGTTTGACCGGAACAAATCGAGTATGACCTTCTGTATTCTTGACCTTCCACGGTTATGATCAAATTAATGTATTGACCTGGAACGAATGAAAATTCCTTTTTTAATTCAGCGGGGATATCAAATACAAGTTTCACCGAATCAGGAGTCAGTTGTTGTTTTTCAACTACTTGAATTGCATGAAAACCCTTATGCAAAGGAGCTTCTGAATTCTTCTTAAATATACTAAATAATCCCATAATTAATCGTCAAATGATACTACCAATCGATCACTAGTTGGATGTGCTTGGCATGTTAATATATATCCTCTTTCTACTTCGTCTTTATCCAATGCATAGTTGACATCCATTTGGGCTGTTCCTTCCACTATTTTAGCTTTACACGTACAACAAACTCCTCCTTTACAAGCAAAAGGTAAATCTGCTCCAGCTTCATATCCAGCGTCCAAAACTGATTTTCCTTGTGACGACATATTGAAATCGTACACATCTCCGTCTAGTATAATCGAAACACTTGAATCAAAGGATGGTTCAATGTTTTCCTTTTTTTCAATGGTGCGCTTTCCTCCTTCGGTTGTAAATAACTCAAAATGAATGTTTTCTTCTGAAACGCCTTTTGATTTAAGTGTTTTTTGCACATCTAAAATCATGCTTTCCGGTCCACAAAGATAAACTGCATCAATGGATTGGTTTTGCAAAAAAGCATCGTATAATTGAGAACATTTGTCCGCGTCAATTCTTCCTTTTTGAATTTTATTCCCCAAACTTTCACGCGATAAAACATGTATGATTCTAAATTTACTGAGATACTTACTTTTTAATGCTTCGAGTTCTTCCCGGAAAATAATGCTTGAGAATCCTTTGTTACCATAAAATAAGGTTACATCGCTATTTGGTTCTTCTCGTAAAACAGTTTTTATGATCGAGAGAATAGGGGTGATACCACTTCCAGCGGCAAAAAGAACATACGATTTTTTAGCAGTAGTATTGGTTTCTACTTTAAAATTACCCATGGGAGTCATCACTTGAAGGGCATCTCCTTTCTTTAAGTCATGATTGGCATAGGTAGAGAAAACTCCATTTTCTACTTGTTTTATTGCAACACGCCATTCGTTTTCAAATGGAGAAGAGCACAAGGAATAGGATCTACGCGTATCTTTTCCGTCAATGGTAGTACGTAATGTTAAATATTGGCCAGAATGAAAATGATAATCACTTTTTAACGATTCCGGAATGGAGAAAGCGATGGATACGGTATCCTCCGTTTCACGTCGAAGGTCACTGATGGTTAGCTCATGAAAGGTTGGAGTCATTCTGTTTGTTTCTAGGGTGTCAAAATTACTAATTTCTAGTCAATTTTGATTGATTTCACTAAGGTTCGCATTAAAAACCAAAATTTGGTAATGAAAAATGTAACGAAACTAGGATAAGTTGCGTATTGTCCAATTGAAACCTTATGAAAATAACAATTCACATATTATTTGTTCTAACCGTCTTTCGTGCAGCAGGGAGTGAAAAAACGATTTCGCGATCGGAATATATCTCTGCTTGGAAAATGGTTGCTATCGAACAAATGAATGTACATGGAATTCCTGCCAGTATAACCTTGGCTCAAGGCATTTTGGAATCGGGTAATGGGAATTCAAAATTAGCCAAAGAAGGAAATAATCATTTTGGAATTAAATGTCATGGATGGGAAGGTGAAAAAATGTATCAAGACGATGACGCCAAAAATGAATGCTTTCGTGTATACAAAAATGCGAAGGAATCTTACTTGGATCATAGTTCGTTTCTGAAAAAACATCAACGATATGCTTTCTTATTCAATTATAAATCTACCGATTATAAAAATTGGGCAAAAGGCCTAAAAGACGCGGGTTATGCAACGAGTTCTACCTATGCGGATGCATTAATTAATTTAATTGAAGATGAAAAACTGAATCAATATGATACACAGACAAGTTCGTCTCCAATAGTTGCTTCACAGCATAGTTTTCAATTCCAAACGCATCAACAGAATGTCAATCCAAATGGTGTTCGGTACGTTGTTGCCAAGAAAGGAGATACTTTTTTTCGAATTTCGCAAGAATTAGGAATCTCTACCTCTCTTTTGAGAAGGTATAATAATTTTCACCCAAACAAAGAGAGTTTAGTTCCGGGTGACATTATTTACATTCAACCGAAATCTTGGAAATCAAAAACAGAAAAACAACTGGTTTTAAAAGAGAAAAAAACTTTGCGAGAAATTTCTCAGGAAAAGGGAATTCGATTAAAAACGCTTTTACGAAAAAACAACAGTATTACTCCCGATCAACATTTGCCAAAAGGCACGAAAGTATTCCTAAAATAACTGTTTCAGATACTTAGGAATTTGTTTGTTGTTGTTTGTTTAAATAAAAAGAGGTCGCTTCGGTAGCCTCTTTTTTTTGTAGCATTCTTTCCTTCCTACTAACAATCATTATATTTGTACTTCAAAATTTGAAACATGAAAGTGAATCCGCAATATCAAACCAAACAGCAGCTTCTTGATTTATACAATAAACCATTATTGGAATTGGTTTTTGAAGCGGCCACTATTCATCGTCAGTTTCATGATCCGCGTGAAGTTCAAATGTCTTCCTTGCTGAGTATTAAGACTGGAGGTTGTTCAGAAGATTGCGGATATTGTCCTCAGGCGGCGCGTTACAATACGGATGTGGAAGCGCATAAGTTAATGACAGTTGAATCGGTTATCGAACAAGCAAAAAATGCCAAAGCAAATGGTTCATCTAGATTGTGTATGGGTGCGGCTTGGAGAGAAGTGCGTGACAACAAAGATTTTGACAATGTAGTTGAAATGGTTCAGGAAGTGAATAACCTAGGAATGGAAGTGTGTTGTACACTAGGAATGATGAACGAAAATCAAGCGTTGCGACTAAAAAATGCGGGATTATTTGCTTATAATCATAATTTGGATTCATCGCCCGAATTTTACGGAGATGTCATTTCAACCAGAGAGTATGAAGATCGATTAAACACGATTGAAAACGCCAGAAAAGCAGGAATTTCTGTTTGTTCTGGTGGAATAATTGGAATGGGTGAGGCAGTGGAAGATCGTATTGGTTTATTGATGAGCTACATGAAAATGGAAACTCCTCCTGAATCTATTCCGATTAATGCATTGGTAGCTGTTGAAGGAACTCCGCTTGAAGATCAAAAACCGATTGAACAATGGGAAATGATTCGTATGGTGGCAACAACCAGAATCCTTTTTCCTGAGGCTATTGTTCGATTATCAGCGGGAAGAACTAAAATGAATATGGAGGGGCAAGCATTGTGTTTTATGGCAGGTGCTGGTTCTATTTTTGCTGGAGATAAATTGTTAACGACTCCTAATCCTGAATTTAATGAGGATAAAGAAATGTTTGATATTTTGGGACTTTTACCTAAAGAACCCTTTAAAGATGCGGTTCAACCGGTAACTTTGCCAGATGCCCAACTAGAAGAGCGAAAAAGAAAAGAAGCGTTACGCGAAGCAGAGCTACTAGAAGCACGCGAAGAAGCTATAAATCAAGGTTTTGAACCGCGTAAAGTGACTTCTGTTGAATCTCTATAAATGCACCAAAAACTCATAGATAAACTCAATAAACGGGAGCATCTTGGAACATTGCGTGAACTAAGTATTAGTGAATCTTGCGTTGATTTTTACTCGAATGATTACCTAGGGTTTGCCCTAAACAACAACGATCAACTTCATTTAAAAGGTGCAACTGGTTCGCGTTTGATTTCTGGAAATTCACTCGAAGCGGTAAATTGCGAGACTTTTTTAGCTTCCCATTTCAAGGCTGAATCCGCTTTAGTTTTTAATTCGGGCTATTCGGCAAATTTAGGTCTACTGAGTTCTGTTCCGCAAAGAGGCGACGTAATACTATACGATGAAAGAATTCATGCCAGTGCAAAAGAAGGAATGCGTTTGTCATTTGCGGATTCATTTGCGTTCAAACACCACGATTATACTGATTTAGAGCGTCAACTTAGAAAGTTTGAAGATAAGGTGGTATATGTGGTGGTGGAATCCTTGTATTCAATGGATGGAACAATGACTCATTTTCGAAAATTGACAGTGCTTTGCAAAGAATATAATGCATTTTTGATTGTGGATGAGGCGCACAGTGCAGGTATTTTTGGCGAAGCTGGCAGGGGAGTAGTTTCTGCATTGGAATTAGAAAATGAAGTTTTTGCGCGAATAATAACGTTTGGAAAATCGTATGGATTGGCGGGTGCAGCAGTTTTAGGGGCTGAAAATCTGACAAAATACTTAGTTAATTTTGCGCGTTCGTTTATCTATACTACGGCGCTTCCAAACGCTATTTATCAATTGATTCAAGCAAATGTTGGATCGAATTTGGTTGCTCAACGACAAAAGGAATTGCAAAAAAATATTGCTTTGTTTCGAGATTATTTCACGCATGAAGCTTGTATTTCAGAGATAAATTCTCCCATTCAAATCATTCAGGTTGGTAATGTAGAAAAAACACATAAAATGGCTTCAAAATTACATGAAGGTAGTTTGATGGTAAAACCAATTTTTGCACCAACCGTTCCTGAGGGACAAGAATGTCTTCGGATTTGTTTACATTCATTTGATTTACAGGAGGATATTTCAAGCTTAGCCGCGCTAATCACTCAAGAACTAGCTGAATGAAACGGATTGGATTATTATC
Organism: Crocinitomicaceae bacterium; assembly: GCA_044377675.1. Lineage (GTDB taxonomy): Bacteria > Bacteroidota > Bacteroidia > Flavobacteriales_D > Crocinitomicaceae > UBA952. The sequence continues at coordinate 24,781 of JBILYP010000019.1, read as the reverse complement.
AGATACCCATGGTTATTTGGACGATCGAATCTTACATCATTTTGAAAATGTAGATGAAATTTGGCACGCTGGAGATATTGGAGATATCGAGTTGTTGGATGAACTAAAAGTGTTCAAACCGACGAGAGCCGTTTGGGGCAATATAGATAATCATATTATACGCAAAGACACGAAAGAATTTCTTCGATTTAAATGTGAGGACGTTGAGGTGCTAATCACACATATTGGTGGAAAACCCGGTAAATATTCTAAACCTGCTTTTGAAGAATTACAATTGGGGGCTCCAAAATTATTTATTTGTGGGCACTCTCACATTTTATTAGTAAAAATGGATCCACGTTACAATATGCTTTGGATGAATCCAGGAGCATGTGGAATTAAAGGATTTCATCAAGTTCGAACCATTTTACGCTTTTCAATCACGGCTGATCGCATTCATGACCTTGAAGTAATTGAATTAGGAAAGCGTGCTTAAGCCTTAATTTCACATTTTTCATTTTCACAAAGGGCTAAGATTTCGCTCTTGGATAGATTTAAAAGATCCGATTTTAGAATTTCTCGTTTTTCGTTCGAAAATTGTTTGATCAATTTACCTTCGCAAAATCTTCGTATTTGAGTTTCATTATCAAGTATCAATCCAGGAACAGCTGTTAATTTTCCGGATTCATCTTTTGCCGCCATAGTAAAATAACATGAATTTGTATGTTTGGTGACTTTTGTTCTGGGATTTAAGGATTCTACGCGAATACCAATAATCATCGTGGTATTTCCCACGTAATTCACCGATGCCATTAAATGAACTAAATCACCAACCTCAACCGGATTTAAAAATTCAACACCTTCTACAGCAACGGTAACACAATAGTTTTCCGCGTGTTTGGTTCCACAGACATAGGCAATTTTATCCATCAACGAAAGCAGAATTCCACCATGTACTTTTCCACCAAAATTCGCGTAACTGGGAATCATTAACTCGGTGAGCGTGGTTTCTGATTCGCTGATTTTTTTGAAAACTGACATTATTGTTTATTTAATAGATCAACAAATTCATCAAAAGTAACTCGTTTGTAATTACTGGGTATTCCAAATAAATCGTAGTTGGGAGCAATCTTATTATGTTTTTTAAGGGCGTATTTTATTATTCCATCTTCCGTTTCAACATAATATTCTAGCGGTATTCCCGGAAAATCTTGATAGGCATCTTGGTATTTAGCAGCAAATTCTTTACTGTAATAGCAATCAAACGATTGATTTGATTTAAGTAGGGTCAATTTCAATTTCTTAGCGTTCAATCCACCGATTGTTTTTTTACCCCGTTTCTTTTTCCAAATGTATTTCACTTGAATTTTAGCGCTATCCAAATTTTTAAAATCATCTTTGATTGCATAATGATCTGTTTCACTCAATGAAATCAATAAATACGATTTTTTTCTTGGAATGTGTTTAATGAATATCTGCGCGCCAAAAACCGGTGATGGTGTTTCAATTCGAACCAAAGAATCAAGAGAAAAAACAATCATTTCTAACGGTTCATCACCCGGACGATCTAAATTTGTTACTTCATAAACAAGCGTTCCAACAAATGACTTTTTGAGTTGGCTGTAACTCGAAGTATAAACAACTAAAAAAAGAAAACATACTATTTTTTCCATGCAAATATTGTTTCAAGACAAAGATGCAAATTTAATCTTGTGTTTTAGATTTTTAGTACATTTGACAAAACAATCGTGTTATGAATTTTGAATTGCAACACAATGAAAATATCGTTACAGTAGTTTCTCATGTCGAAAAGCTAGATGCAACGTTGGCTCCTGAATTGAAAGGCCACTTTTTATATATCAATAAAAATAACCGCAATCGGGTAATCTTTGATATGTCTAAAACGAAGTATTGTGATTCTTCTGGTTTGAGCGCAATTCTTATGGCAAATCGTTTGTGCAAGGATACCAACGGTAAATTTATTTTGTGCAATGTGCAGCCTACGGTTATGAAAATGATTCGGATTGCTCAATTAGACAAGGTAATTGATATTGAACCGTCGCATAAAAATTCCTTGGAGAGATTTCATTCGTGATTTTTTCCGTCACTATTTTAGGAAGTGGATCAGCTGTTCCAACTCCGTCTAGGTTCCCAACTGCTCAATTTGTAACTTGTAAAAACCGCAGTATTTTAATTGATTGTGGAGAAGGAGCTCAGTTTCAGATGCGGAAATATGGCGTGAAAATTCAATCTTTGCAAGTGATTTTAATTTCTCACCTTCATGGAGATCATTTTTTTGGATTGGTTGGATTATTAAGTACCATGCATTTGTTGGGGAGAAATAATGGCTTAACGATTGTTGGTCCAAAAGGATTGGAAGAAATTATTCGTTCACAATTGGAAATAGGTTACAGTAAATTAGATTTTGATATCGAATTTATAGCTTTGGAAAAAGGAGCTGTTTCATGTGTTTTTGAAGATAAATTAATTCAAATTCAAACATTTCCTTTAAATCATAAAATTCAAACTCATGGATATTTGATCAAGGAAAAAGCAACCGAACTAAACCTTAAAAAACAAAAAGTAATTGATTTTCAAATTCCATTGGCCGTAATCCATCAATTAAAGGCAGGGAAGGATGTGTTGGATGAAAACGGAACCTATTGGAAATTTAAAGACTTTACATTGCCTCCTAAAAAGCTTCATTCTTATGCCTTTTGCTCCGATACTAAATTCGATGAACGAATTATTGAACACATAACAGGGGCGACAGTTTTGTATCATGAAGCCACTTTTCTTGAAAAGGATAAGATGCTAGCCAAAAAAACATACCACTCCACAGCATCTGATGCAGCAACAATTGCCTTGAAATCCAATGTTCAGAAATTGATTATGGGACACATTAGCGCCAGATATTCAACTGACCTTGATCATGTAAAAGAGGCGAAACATATTTTTGACAATACTGGTTTCGCCTACGATGGAATGATTTTCGAAATTGGAAAGTAAGAAAGGTTATTTCCCTTCAATCCAGCTAGTTATTTCAGCATCATCAGGACTTGTACGTGGCCCGATAACTTTCGCTAAAAATCCATTTTCATCGATTAAGTATTTCTGAAAATTCCACTGAACTGAATTATCTTCTAAACCATTCTTCGATTTTTCCGTCAGAAATTGATAAACGGGATGCATATCTTTTCCTTTAACCGAGATTTTACTCATCATTGGAAATGATACACCGTAATTTTTTTGGCAAAATATCGCAATTTCTTCATTTGATTTTGGTTCTTGTGACGCGAAATCATTTGCAGGAAAACCGACAATCACAAAATTTGAACCTTGATACTTTTTGTATAATGCCTCTAAACCTTCATATTGAGGTGTTAGTCCACATTTTGAAGCGGTATTGACAACCATTATTTTTTTTCCCTTGAAAGATGATAGGGAAACTTTTTCACCTGTAATTGTTTCTACAGTAAATTGATGAATACTTTGTTTTTCTGTAATTTGCATATTTGTTGAATTAATTTGGGCTTTTTGACCGTTGCTACATGACATTATTAGGCATGTAAAGGAAATTAGGGTTAAAATCTTCATTTTTTTTTAGTTTAATAATGAAACAAAGTAAGAACAAAAAAGTTTAGTTGGTAAACTGGAACTTTTTTCCAAATTTAACGAATAAGAATTTAATGAGATTTCATTTCCTAGCACTTACATTCATTTTTAGTTTTATTCTGCAACTTTCTTGGGGTCAATTAACGTATAACGGTTTGTGGAAAGGAGCTATTTTTTCCGCTGAAATTGATGACTCAACTGAGCAGGTTGTTATTGTTTCGATAAGTAAATACAAATCCAATTTGGAAGCGTTTATCCGAATTGAGGAAAAAGGTGAATTGTCATTTTACACATACAAGTCTCAAGGAACATTTTTGGATTCAGTTTTAATTTTTAATAAATCCCAGTTGGATAAGAAGTCTAAGGATCAAATTTCTGCTGAACCGTGGGGTATGCGGTTGAAATATATTGATTCTACTGGGTATATGGAAGGAGAATTATTTTCAGCCAACAAAACAATTTCCTCCAAACGCATCGTATTATTCAAATCTACAGGAAAAATAGATGCGTTGGAGAAAAAAGAAACGAGTCACGCTTGGTTCTATTTATTTCAAAAGGAATATAAATTAGGTTTGGTTGCTCCTGATTTACGCGATGAGGTAAGGAAGAATTTTCAGTTTCAATCCGTATATTTTGATCCTTCCGAATCGATTTTAAAAGAGGAATTTAAAAACTACTTAAAAAAGATAATTCAAGTCGTGAATGGTCATACTGATTTACGTCTGAAAGTTATTGGACATACCGATTGGGATGGATCGGATTCCTACAATGAAAAACTTTCACTCAAACGAGCGGAAACAATAATTCACTACTTAGAATCCAATGGACTCAATCGAGATCGTATAGAATATGAATTTAAAGGAGAAAAAAAACCTGCCGAAAGTAATGAAACTTTGGAAGGTAAAAAACGGAATCGACGGGTTGACTTTCAATTTATTTAATGATTCAAACAAAACTTTAATGATTTAGGTTTGTAAAAGAACAAATTTCTTTTTATTTTCGTAACCTAAAATTAATTAACATGAAAAAGATTTACGTTTGTTTAGTAGGACTACTTGCTGCGGGAACTTTGGTGGCTCAAAAAAACTCACCGGTTCTTAATGGTAAGAATAGTTCGTTTATTCAAGAAAAAGCACCAAAAGGAGTGTTTGCACAACCAAAAGGAATTACCCTTTGGGAAAATGATTTCTCAGATCAAGCAGATTGGGCTACAGGAAATGCAGGAAGTACAGGAACTCCTCCTCACACTGCTGGTGATTGGGAAATTACAACAGATTTGGGTTCTGCAAATCAAACTGCTTCTGCTCAAATTGCAACCTTGGTTCCAGCTGGACACACAACTGCGGCTAATGGGTATGCAATCATTAATTCAGATGCAGCTGGAGGTGGTCAAACACAAAACGCATGGATTTATTACACAGGGAACATCGACCTAACAGGTCAGCCTAATGTTGTAATGACATTCCAACAAACACACAGAAGATTCGCTGAATCAACATTCGTGATTTATAGTTTGGATGGTGGTACTACATGGCAAGAAGTAGAAGTGAATGCTGATATGATGACTAATACCAATACAACAAATCCAGATTTAGTACAAGTTAATTTATCAAGCCAAATTGGTAACCAAGATTCAGTTAAAATTGGTTTTAAGTACACTGGTGATTGGGATTGGTTTTGGGCAGTTGATGATGTGAAAATTGTTACTCCAGAGGATTATGATTTAGAAATGACTGGTGTTTATTGGGGATCTACAGGTTTCTGGGGTGATCGTTTACCTTATTATCAAATTCCAATAGCGCAAGTTGCTCCAATTAATTTTGGTGGTATCGTTTCTAATTTAGGAGCATTGAATCAAACTGATGTTGTTTTCACTGCTGCTTTAGCAAGTGGAGCATATACAGGAACATCAGTTCCAAGTACAATTTTGGCAGGTGCTTTTGATACATTAGAAGTTACTGTTGCAGTAACTCCTCCTGCTGTTGCTGCGAACCATGTAGTTAATCTTTCAGCTTCTTCAGCTGCTACTGACGCTGATCTAGCTAATAACGCAATTACAAGTGCTGCAACTATTGCAGTTCAAAATTATATTTACGCGAGAGATAATGGAACAATTGCTTCTGGATCATTTAATTCAGGTTTAGCATTCGAAGTTGGAAATATCTTTGACATTGTAGCAACTGCTGATTTAACTGCTATTGATGTTGTTGTTAATGCTGCAGCTGAAGCTGGGGCCGTAATGTATGCTAGATTATACTCTATCGATCCTGCAAATGGTGATTTTCTTTATGTTGATGAATCAAATCCATATACATTGACTACTGCTAACTTAGGTCAAAAAATAACTTTGCCTTTTATCGGTGGAGCTGCAACGTTAAATGCTGGTGAGTCTTATTTGGTTGTTGCAGGATCTGAAGGTGACGGTGGAGCAACAAACGACTTAGTGGTTGGTACTGCTGGTGTTTCTGGTGTTCAAACATCTTTTTACTTAGATGAGGTTGGTACTTGGTTCTACACAACTTCTACACCAATGGTAAGAATGAATTTTGATCCAACTGCTACAACTATCGAAGTAGCGAATGTATTCGGATTAAATGTTTATCCAAATCCTGCTTCTGATGTTATTAACGTAACATTAAACAAAGAGGTAAGTGCTACAATTACTGTTCTTGACGTAACTGGAAAAGTGGTTAAAACAACTACAATCAATGGTGTATCTACTTCTATTAATACTGCTGGTTTATCAAATGGTGTTTACTATGTAAATATCACTGATGGAACTTCTGTATCAACTGAGAAAGTAGTTATCAAAAAATAATTTCTTTAAGAAAATAGGAAAGGGTCGCCAAAAGCGACCCTTTTTTTATTACATTTGAATGCTAACTAATATAAAATTATCGCATGAAAAAAATTTATTTATTGATGCTATGTTCCACTTTTGGAATTCAATTAAAAGCACAATTGCCCACTCAGAGTATTCAAACAAAAAATAAATACGCGAGTTTTGAGGCTCCGATTAAACCAGCTAAATTAACTCATCAGAAAGGTGTGGTAATTTGGCAAAATGATTTTTCTGTTGGGTCTGATTGGGCGTATGATAACACCTCATCTCCATACTTGGATTGGACAATTACGACAAATGCGGATACTATTCCGGTAACAACATTAAGTCCGGCCGTTTTTACGTCCGTAAATAATGGGTTTGCATTTATTAATTCAGATGCACAAGGGCAAAGTGGTGCTCAAAATGCAAACATGACATATACGGGGTCTATTGATTGTTCGGCTTATTCTAATGTGAGTATTGTTTTCGAGCAATCCTATCGTACTTATTTAGATACTCGAATAATAAGAGTAAGTAATGATGGTGGTGTAATTTGGACTGATTTTGTTGTAACCGATGGAACAGAGCCAACTGCTCAAAACTCTCCAAATCCAGATGTGTATTCCATCAATATATCTTCAGTAGCGGGTGGTCAAGCCAATGTGAAAGTTCAAATCAATTACCAAGGAAACTGGGGTTGGTATTGGGCAATTGATGATATGAAAATTATTGAAACGGATCAATATGATATAAAATTACAAACAACATCATTTGGAACAGACGGTGCTTTTGGAGCACGTTTACCTTATTTTCAGATTCCAACGGCTCAAATTGCACCAATTAATTTTGGGGGTGTGATAAAAAACATTGGAGTTCAAGATATCAACGATGCTGGATTTACAGCGGTTGTAACTGGTGCTAGTGGCTTTTATTCTGGAGTTGGTGGGCCAATTGTTATTCCTGCTGCTACACAAGATACCATTTACTGTTCAACAACGTTTACTCCTGCTGCTACAAGTTCAATTTATTCGGTGCAAGTTGCTGCAACGACAGCTAATACTGAGCCAGATGTTGCCAATAATGTACTCCCAAATTTTCAAATAAATGTAAATCCTTTTATTTATGCCAGAGATAATGGTCAAATTTTGGGCGGAATTAGTAACTCCGGTGAGGGATACGAGGTTGGGCACATTTTTGATGTTTTTTCTTCCGCCACATTATATGGAATTGATGCAGTAATTAACGCTTCGTCTGAGCCAGGAGCAGAAATATTTATGAAACTCTACTCAACAGATCCTGCTACGGGTGACTTTATATTTGTTGAAGAATCCTCTTCACATGTTATTACTCAAGCCGATTTAGGTCAACCAGTAAGCTTACCTTTAGCAACACCTATAACGTTAAATGCAAATGAATCTTATCTTGCAGTTGTTGGTTCTTACGGCGATGGTGGGGCAACGAATGATCTGGTTGCTGCTTCCTCCGGGGCATCAGAACCTCAAACTTCATTTTATTATGATTATACGGATAACACTTGGTATTACACAACTTCTAATGTTATGGTTAGAATGAATTTTGATCCGTCATTATCAGTAAATACGCTTGCGAAAGAAAATGGATTATTAGTTTATCCAAATCCTGCTCAAGAGGTAATTACTATTCAATTAAATGAAGAAATAGCTGCTACATTTACTTTAATGGATTCAAAAGGTGTTGAGGTAAGGTCTGATGATCTAACTGGATTATTTACAATCATAAATACCTCTGGTTTATCAAATGGGATTTATTTCCTTAGCATTAACGATGGAAATTCAACATCAACAACTAAAATTATTTTAAATAACTAAGGTTCATTGAACTTTTCTAAAGCGGGATTTCCTTTTGGTTGTCCCGTTTTTTTTTTAATCTACATTTAGAGAATCGATTATTCTTTCAGAAACTTCAACGCACACCAGTTTTCTTCTGATTTTTGGGTGCTAAAAGTTAATCCATTTTCAGCTGCTGCTTGTTTTAAATCTTCGGCATCTGAGTTGAAAAAACCACTCAGAAATAATATTCCATGCTGTTTTAGTTTATCTGAATAGGAGGGAAGGTGCCGTAATAAAATATTTCGATTGATATTGGCCAAAATGATATCAAACTTGTTTTCAGAAATACAATCCATATCACCACATCGACCCTCAATTTTTGTACATGCGTTGCGCTCGGCATTTTCAATCGTATTTTCCACTGACCAATCCTCAATATCTACAGCCAAAATGGAACTAGCTCCCAATTGTTCTGCTAAAATGGCTAAAATACCTGTTCCAGTTCCCATGTCTAGAACTCTGTTATTTTTCACGTCTTCTTCTAGTAAAAACGAACACATCAAGCGAGTGGTTTGGTGATGGCCTGTACCAAAAGACATTTTCGGCATAATCTCAATGATTCGTTTTTTTGCCAGTGTTTTGTCATGAAATGGAGCCATGATCGAAAGTTCTTCGCCTACGTGTACCGGTTCAAAATCCGATTCCCATTTAGCATTCCAGTTTTCCTGCTCTATGAATCGCTTGGAAATGGTATATTCAACTTCCTCTGTAAAATTTTCTGCGAAAATCGAAGTAATTGCTGATTCAACGTATTCATTTGCTGGAATATACGCCAATAGACCTGTTTCTGTATCCACAAAACTTTCAAAAGGTAATTCTGCAAGAAGGGCAACAGCAATATCCGCCCACGGTTCACGAGGGGAGCAATTCAATGTTATTTCGTAATAATCCATATAGTTAACATAAAAAAAAGCCACCCATGCGGATGGCTTTACTGTAAATAATCAATATTATAAATGAATTACTTCACCATAGGCTACTGCTGCGGCTTCCATAATTGCTTCAGACATCGTTGGATGCGGGTGAACGGTTTTAATCAATTCCTCTCCGGTTGTTTCCAGTTTACGAATAGCTACAATTTCAGCAATCATTTCAGTAACATTGGCACCAATCATGTGTGCTCCAAGTATTTCACCGTATTTAGCATCAAAAATTAATTTCACAAATCCGTCCTTTGCTCCAGCGGCGCTAGCTTTTCCGGATGCAGAGAAAGGAAATTTACCAATTTTAATTTCTAAACCAGATTCTTTGGCTGCTTTTTCAGTCATACCAACGGATGCAATCTCAGGAGAACAATAAGTACATCCTGGTATGTTACCATAATCCAAAGGCTGCGGATGATGACCGGCCAATTGCTCCACACAAATAATTCCTTCTGCAGATGCAACGTGTGCCAATGCAGGTCCAGGGATAACATCACCAATTGCGTAATAGCCTGGGATATTTGTTTGATAGTATTCGTTTGTTAAAATTCGTCCTTTATCAACGATAATTCCAACTTCTTCCAATCCAATATTTTCTATGTTTGCTTGAATTCCAACAGCTGATAGAACAACATCGCATTCGATTTTTTCTTCTCCTTTTTCTGTTTTAATAGTTACCACACAACCTTTTCCAGAAGTATCCACACTTTCCACAGATGCTTTGGTCATTACATTAATTCCTGCTTTTTTAAAGGATTTCTCTAATTGCTTGGATACTTCCTCGTCCTCAACCGGAACAATATTTGGTAAATACTCAACAATTGTAACTTCAGTTCCAATAGCATTGTAAAAATAAGCAAACTCAACACCAATCGCACCTGAACCAACCACTACCAATTTTTTCGGTTGTGATTTTAGGGTCATTGCTTGACGGTATCCAATGATTTTCTCTCCATCTTGAGGTAAATTAGGCAATTCACGTGAACGAGCTCCTGTTGCGATTATCAGTGCTTTATCTGCAGTGTATTCAGTTGTAGCGCCAGCTTCATCAGTAACACTTACTTTTTTACCAGCTTTTATAACGCCATTACCTTTGAGGACATCAATTTTATTTTTTTTCATCAAAAACTGAATTCCGTTGCTCATACCGTTGGCCACACCACGACTTCGATCTATCATGGCAGAAAAATCAGCAGTTGCTTCCTTTACCGTAATACCATAATCACTAGCATGCGTAAGGTATTCAAACACATTTGCACTTTTCAACAAGGCTTTTGTAGGAATACATCCCCAGTTTAAACAAATACCTCCTAACGATTCTCGCTCAACGATAGCTGTTTTCAATCCCAATTGAGATGCGCGAATAGCAGTAACGTACCCTCCAGGTCCACTACCAACAACAATTATATCATAATTCATAAAGTTCAATTTTTGCTGACCAAAATTACAGAAAACTAATCAAACACAAAGACTATCATTCTATTTTGTTTACAAAAACTTAATTCTTATTTGCAGTGAAACTAAACGATAAGGTGTATTTTTGATTCAAATAGCTGTTATGTTTCGATTATTCATAGTGTTTTGTATTCCCTTTGCGGTATTCGCCCAGGTTCAACCGGTGCTCTATTTTGGTCATCGTGGTTGTCGCGGCTTGCTTCCAGAGAATAGCATTGAATCCTTTCAATATGCGATTTCATTGGGGGTTGATGGAATTGAATTGGACGTTGTGGTAAACAAAAACAAGCAGTTGGTGATCTCCCATGAACCATATTTTCAAAGTACATTTTGTTGGGATTCATCAGGAAATGCAATAATCAATGAAAAACAATGGAATATTTATGAAATGACTCAAGATGAAATAGAACAATTTGATTGTGGCTCCAAGATTCATCCGCGATTTGAAGAACAGAAGAAGATCAAGGTGCACAAACCACTGCTTCAAGAACTTTTTAAAAAGGTAGATTTATCCAACACAAAAATTCTTTTTGAAATAAAATCGAGTTCAAAGGAATACGGAAAATCACAACCCCACCCACCTGAATTTATTGAAATAATCATGAACGAAATTTCGCAATTTCAATATAAAGAGAACTTGATTTTTATGTCTTTTGATGCTCAAATTCTGGAAGAAATTTACAGGAAAAATCCATCCTATCCCTGCGTTTATTTAACCTATTTGCCTTATAAATCTGCTTCGAGCTTTTTAAAACAATTGACATTTAAACCTTTTGCATTGGGAATGTATTATCCCACAATTGGCAAAAAAGATTCGAAATTTTTGCATAGTAAGGAGGTGAAACTCTTTGCTTGGACCGTTAATTCTCCAAAAATTCAAAAGAAATTGATTCGTAACAAAGTGGATGGAATAATTACCGATTATCCTGATCGAATTAAAAAAGATTAGTTCATTCGTGTATCTTTAGCAGCTAAAGACGTTGTAATTGATTTAAACTCTATATTTTATGAAAATAGCACTTTTTATTTTTTGTTCCTTGGTTGGTTTTAAGCTTATTGCCCAAACTGAAATTAACTTCGAGAAAAATGCAACCATTCAAGCCTTGAAAGCCAAAGCGAAGAAGGAAAAGAAATTAATTTTTATTGATGCATATACAACGTGGTGTGGTCCGTGTAAATGGATTTCAGCGAATATTTTTACAGATCCTAAAGTAGCTGATTATTATAACAAAAACTTCATCAATGCCAAGTTTGATATGGAAGATCAAGGGGAAGGAACACGCATTGGGTCATCGTATCAAGTAATGTGTTACCCTAATTTATTGTTTATCGATGCAGAGGGAAAATTAATTCACCGAACTGCTGGCGCTGAAAAAGATCCGCAATATTACATCGCGCTAGGTGAGACAGCCAAAGATCCAAAAAAATGTTTTGCAGGAGTGGAGGAGCGGTATAAAAAAGAACCGACAAACACGACATATTTCGCAGAGTATTTAACAATGGTATCAAATACCTGTCTTGATTTTCAAAAAGACCTAGATAGCTTTCTTTTTCGCTTAACGGAGGATGATTATTTACAAGAAGAAAATTGGAAATTGATTCAAAACCATTTGGCAGATTTCAATCATAAGGTAACTCAATACATCGCTAAAAACACCCCTAAGTTTCAAGAAAAATACGGTGAAGAGGTGGATGCATTTTTGTTTAATTCCATTCGGCAAACTGCCTTTGATTTACTGAATGAGCCTGATTTCCAGGAGGTAAAATACAATCGCTTGTTAAGCTCAGCAAAAGCAACTTCCATTGAAGCGATAAAAACACTTACACCGATGTTAGAAATATACGGGTATGAACGCAAAGGAGATTGGGAGCAATTATTTACATTTCTCATGGCAAGTGGTGATTCCATTTTGGATGCAGAAAATAAAAATCGATACAGTTATTTGATCACTGAAAATTCTTCCAATGAGTTTTATCTCAAAAAAGCGGAGCAATGGATGAGAGATGTAATTAGTGCTGAAGGAGGAGAAAGTTGGAATAATTTGGATACCTATGCACATATCGTATTCAAATTGAATCGAAAAAAAGAAGCATTGGAATTTGCTGAAAAATCCCTAAATACGGGAGAAGAACTAACGGAAGAGCAAATTAATTCAACGAAGTTATTTATTGAAGAATTAAAAAAGAATTAGTCGTTACACTTTTCAATTTTCAATTCTTCATTCTCCATTCTCAACTTTTAACCCTCATTACTCTTTATCAATAACTCGAGGATTTCAATTGCAGCAGAAGATATTTTAGTTCCTGGGCCATAGATCCCAAAAACGCCTGCTTGGTATAAGAAATCATAATCCTGTTGCGGAATTACTCCTCCGGCAACCACCATAATATCTTCCCGATTGAGTTTTTTTAGTTCTTCAATCACTGCCGGAACAAGCGTTTTATGTCCTGCGGCCAGCGAAGAAACTCCCAATATATGAACATCGTTCTCAACTGCTTGACGCGCTGCTTCTGCCGGTGTTTGAAACAATGGTCCAATGTCCACATCAAAACCAATATCGGCAAAGGCAGTTGCAATTACTTTAGCTCCACGATCATGTCCGTCTTGTCCCATCTTCGCAACCATTATACGAGGTCGTCTTCCTTCTGATGTTAGGAATTTATCGGTTAAAGCTCTCGCTTTTGTAAAATCTACATCTTTCATAGCTTCATTTGAATATACTCCACTGATTGATCGTATGGTAGCTTGATATCGACCAAAAGCTCGCTCCATAGCATCAGAAATTTCACCGAGTGTACATCGTTCTTTGGCGCATTTTACAGCAATTTCTAGTAAATTCCCATCTTGGTTTTTTGCCGCGTTTTCAAGTTCCGATAGTAATTCTGTTACTTTTTGATTATCTCTTTTCTTTCGAACGTCGTTTAATCGGCTAATTTGCGAATCGCGAACTTTGGTATTGTCCACTTCACGAATTTCAATAGTGGAAGGTTCGTTTACCTGATAGCGATTAACTCCCACAATAACATCTCTTCCTGAATCGATTCTTGCTTGTTTTTTGGCAGCAGCTTCCTCAATCCGCATTTTAGGAATTCCGGTTTCAATCGCTTTCGCCATTCCACCCAATTCTTCGACTTCTTCAATTAACTTCCAAGCTTCATTTACCAACTCATTGGTCAAGTTTTCAATGAAATAACTTCCTCCATAAGGATCAATGATTGAGGTGATTCCTATTTCTTCCTGCAAATAAATTTGTGTATTTCGGGCAATTCGGGCAGAAAAATCAGTTGGCAAGGCAATCGCCTCATCTAACGCATTGGTATGTAAGGATTGAGTTCCGCCAAATGCCGCTGCAAGTGCTTCAATGCAAGTTCTTGCTACATTATTAAATGGGTCTTGTTCCGTCAGAGACCAACCAGATGTTTGACAATGCGTTCGTAAGGCAAGCGACTTTTCATTCGTTGGATCAAAACCTTTAACTAGTTTAGCCCAAATTAAGCGTCCTGCGCGCATTTTAGCTATTTCCATGTGATGATGCATTCCAATTGCCCAGAAAAAGCTAAGTCGCGGTGCGAAAACATCTACAGCCATTCCTGCTTGAATTCCGGCTCGTAAATATTCCAAACCATCCGCTAAAGTATACGCTAGTTCGATAGCAGCAGTTGCTCCCGCTTCTTGCATGTGGTAGCCTGAAATTGAAATGGAATTAAATTTCGGCATGTACCGGGAAGTATAGCTGAAAATATCCGATATAATCCGCATGCTTGGACTTGGTGGGTAAATGTATGTGTTACGCACCATGAATTCTTTGAGAATATCATTTTGAATGGTGCCAGCAAGCTCTTCCGGTTTTACCCCTTGTTCTTCGGCTGCAACTATATAAAAAGCCATAATTGGAATTACAGCCCCATTCATGGTCATAGAAACAGACATTTCATTCAAGGGAATTTGATCGAAAAGAATTTTCATGTCTTCCACTGTATCGATTGCCACACCCGCTTTTCCAACATCTCCAATAACACGTTCATGATCAGAGTCGTAACCCCGATGGGTTGCTAAATCGAAGGCTACAGAAAGTCCTTTTTGTCCGGCGGCTAAATTTTTTCTGTAGAAAGCGTTAGATTCTTCAGCTGTTGAAAATCCTGCATATTGACGAATGGTCCACGGTTTCACGGTGTACATGGAAGCATATGGTCCGCGAAGGTTTGGAGCAATTCCTGAAACAAAGTTTAAATGACGTAGATCAACGTTGTCTTTTTCACTATAAATTGATTTTAAATCAATGTTTTCAGCTGTTGAAAATGAGTTAGTTTCACTGATTTTACTTGAAGTGATACTTAAGTCTAATTCTATGTTGTTAAAATCTACTTTTTTCATTGGATTTCAGTTTCAAGGCGTAAGAAATTCATGTCATTAAAGGTCTTGGCTTTGGCCCAATTAGTATCTTCTAGTTTAAGATTCATGAATTTATTTATTCCGATCAGTATTGATTTAGAAATTCTTATAAATTCAATACGCTGTTTAGCTTTGTCCTCAACGAGTTCTTTCCACTTGAGTTTTTGAGTTTCCTCGGGGAGAGCGTCCATTTGTTTAAAAAGATTCCAACTTTCAACTGACATTTCTTCTGTTAATGCTTCTATGGCATAACTTCCTCCCAATGGATCTGCTACAGCGGAAAAGTAACTCTCGTCTTGCAAAAGGTTTGAGATATTCAATGCCATACGCTGTGTGAATTCAGATGAACCGTTTTCTGAGCAAGCATCAAAGGGATGTATAATCATGCGATCAATACCTCCTACAATGGCGCTCATCGCTTCTGTTGTTTGCCGCAACAGATTAGTATTTGGGTCTTTTAATGATTTGTTTACCCATCCAATTTCAGCAGTAATTTGACAATT
This sequence comes from Crocinitomicaceae bacterium, assembly GCA_044377675.1. Lineage (GTDB taxonomy): Bacteria > Bacteroidota > Bacteroidia > Flavobacteriales_D > Crocinitomicaceae > UBA952. Next base: position 9,221 of record JBILYP010000019.1, on the reverse strand, counting down.
ATAAGAGCAATTATGAACGGGTGAATAGTGTTTAAGGATATTTGCCCAAATGATTTTAACTGCTCGAAATTTTGCAATCTCTACAAAATAATTTGTTCCCACTCCTAAACGGAAATGAATACAAGCAGCTGCTTCATCGATCGAAAGTCCCAAATTCATCATTTGAACTAAACGGGAATGTGCTTGAACAGCAACAAACCCAAGCTCTTGAATTGCATTAGCACCACATTGATTAATTGAAAATCCATCTATTTGAAAAACAGGAAATTGATTGTATTTAATTAAATCTTTAATTTTAGTAATGTCTGTGCATTCTTCAGGGAGGTCAAAGGAACAATGGTTGATGTTTTCTTGTCCGATTACTTGCATCAACTCCTGAAGTTCAGTTGGATCTGTTAAGGTAAAAGTTGTGTGAATATACGCAAAACCAATTCCTTCTAAGGTTTGCTGCCAATTCGTTGAGTCAGTTGAAACAAAATGAATAAAATCACATCCTTGCATTAAGGCTTGTAAAGCTTTCTTGTTTGCTTCCTTTTCGTTGGTTATTGTTAGTTGAATGCCATTGCGCCACTGGTTTGTGCTTTTTTGAAAGCCTCTTTGAATAGGAAGTAAATCGTTGTCCAATGTTTGTTTTTTTTGAGTCTCAGGATGATAGAATATGGAGTAATTTATTTCTTCCAATTCATTTTGGACTTGTAATTTTTCAGAGTCACCTTTTAACTCTTTCAAAAGCTGTAATTTCCATTGCTCTTCGCTGGCTGGATTGAATTCAGAAATCCATTCTTGTGTCATTCAACTAATTTTAATATACGAATTTACGATTTATTCTGAAACGCAGAATGATTGCCTTTTATCCATGCTAATTGAAAATTTTATTCCAGTATGCATTGAAATCAACATGTTTGAAAAGATCTTTTCCTCGACTCATTTCCACGGTAGTAACTTTATTTTCTTTGTGAATAACGGAGAAGCCCATTATCGGTGATTTAACTTTTCCATTGGTTAGTTGACTCGTAATTCCAAAGCGTAAATCTTGAAATAAAACCGTATCCTTTTTATTTACCAAGGTGTAATAGCCATTTGAAATGAACTTAAGTTGGTCTGAATAATCGGTATCTTTCCACATCAATGAATCAAGTTTTGATTGGTTTTTTGGGATTATATCAATGTCGTTTGGTTTAAAAGGTTTGAAAATGGATTTATAACCAACATAATAATTGGTTTCATCTTCACCAAGAATCATCCAATAAAAACTGGTTAAAGGCATAGGGGTAACCATCTCATTTGTAGTTTTATAATTCGCTTTACTGAAATAATCACTTGAATTATTGAGAATAAATAACTTAATGATTACTCCCCATAATAAATAGCAGCAGGAATAAATAATTCCGCTCATATTAATTCGATGACGCCATTTATTACTTGGTTTTAAAAATAGTATAATTAGTAAGCAAAGTCCGAAAGGAATGGTGTAAAGTGGATCAATAACAAAAACGGTATTGAATGTAATGCGGTAATCAAGCGGCCAAAGAAATTGGGTTCCGTAATTGGTGAACATATCCAACATAGGATGGGTAATTATCCCTAAAAAGAATAACCAAAACCAGGTGCGGTATTCAAATTTCTTTTTATGAAATACGTGCACCAAATAGGCTAAAATGGGACCGCATAGTACAGCGAATAATATAGAATGTGAAAATCCACGATGAACGAGTGCCGCATCAATGGGGTGATAAGCGAAACGTAAAAATACATCAAGATCAGGTATTGTTCCTGCAATTGCTCCCCAAAGCGATGCTTTATTTCCAAGTTTTTTACCTCCAACTGCCTCACCAACAGCTGCTCCTAAAACAATTTGCGTAAGTGAATCCATTTGTGTTAATCTAATATGTCGGGTCTTCTTTCCTGAGTGCGCTGCAAGGCTTGTTCTTCTCGCCATTTTTCGATTGCAGGCAAATTTCCAGACAGTAAAATTTCAGGCACTTTCCATCCATTGAACTCCGGTGGACGAGTATAAACAGGTGGAGATAGCAGATTATCTTGAAAACTATCCGTTAATGCAGATGTTTCATCGTTTAACACGCCCGGTATTAAGCGTACAACCGCATCAACTACAACTGCTGCTGCTAATTCGCCGCCTGACAATACATAGGACCCAATAGAAATTTCTTTGGTGATATAATGTTCACGAATACGCTCGTCCACTCCCTTGTAATGACCGCAAAGAATCATTAAATTTTTGGATAAAGACAAGGTGTTACAATCGCTTTGCTCCAATACTTTTCCGTCAGGCGTCATGTAAATGATATCATCATAACTTCGTTCGGTTTTCAATTTTTCAATCACTGCAGCAATGGGCTCAATAGAAAGCACCATTCCGGCGCCTCCGCCATATTGATAATCGTCTACATTTTTATGTTTATCCGTTGAATAATCCCTGATATTATGCACATGAATTTCGACATGACCTTTATCCTGAGCACGTTGCATAATGGAAGCTGAAAATGGACTTTCCAGCAATTGAGGTAAAACGGTTAAAATATCAATACGCATGGTGCAAAGATAATTGAAATAGCTTTTTGTTATACAATAAAAAAACCCGAATCTTTCGAAACGGGTTCTCTTGTTTATAGTTTGAACAGCTACAGTTTGGTCATTGTTCCCTTGTATTCTGTTGATTCACCTGGTAATGGATTGGCGATGCGCACTTTCCAAATGTAAGCTTGATTAGAAGGTGCAAGCTGTCCAGTTCTTTTGTCAATGCCATTCCAAGGTTGTGATGCGTCTTCAGTTTGATACATTACACCACCATCTTTCGGATCTAAAATTAATAGCGTGAATTTTACATCTCGCTGTGTTAAGGCAAATGGAATGAAAGTTTGATTGCGCGGTTCGAAAGAATTTGGATTAAAAGCATTAACAGCTAATAAGTTATAGTCTTCATCTACGTTCACTTTTGAAGTTTGGGAAACGATACAACCTTCTGTTAATGTTTTTACAGAGACAGAGTAAGTACCAGCTTTAAATGGATTAAAATCTAGTTCGCTTTTAGTTGAATTCAATTCTAAATTGTTTATCGTCCATTGCACTGAATTTGTTGCGTCGGTACTCGCTTTCAGGGTAGGAACCCCTTTTTCATAACGGATTTCATTTTCAATTTCCAAGGTAGGTTTTGGACTGTTTTTAACTTCAAAAGAATTTGCACCTTCAATAACTGGCTTGTTCTTTTCCACTAATAAGTATGTTCCTTGTTCTTTTGCTTCAAAAGACATTGATTTTTTAGCCTCAATTGTTGCAATCAATTGGTTTGAGTTTTGTTTAAAAACAGAAACAGCAAAATCATTCTTGTTTTCAAGAAGTTGGCGTTCACCCAAACACATGTTTACAGCAGTAATCAACGTAGAATTGGTTGTTAATTCTTCTTTTTGATTAGTTGTAACTATATCGGTTATCTCTTTTTTGCTTGAAATTGGATCTAAATCCGTTTGATCTATTACAACTTCTTCAACTAAAATACTTTGCTCCAATATTGATGTCATTTTGGTAACATCATCATTCGTTGATGCCGTTAATTTATTATCTGTTTGGCTTAAATCAGTTTTTTCAGTTGATATAGAGGTAACTGGGCTCAAATTACTTTTTTCCGATGTATTTTGAGTGGTGCTTACTTTTTCTTGATTAGCAGGTTGAATTTGTTTTTCAATTTTGGGTGAAGAAGTACTTTGTGTTGAGTTTGAGGAATCTTTCTGAATGAAAAAATACGTGCTTACCGCAATTACAGTAATGGCAGCGCCACCCATGAACCATTTGTACCAATTAGTTGGTTTGTTTACAGGCATTTTTGCGTCTAAGACTTGCTTCATTTTATCCCAAGCTGCCGAATTATAAGGCAAATCCTGATTTTGTAGCAGGTCTTGAATTTTATGTTCCATTTTATCTTTCATATCAAAAGTGTGAACTGTATTTCTTTCTCAATAATTTTTGCAAATTCATTTTTGCTTTGGCTAAATTGGATTTTGATGTTCCTTCGTTTATACCGAGTAATTCTGCAATTTCTTTGTGCGAATAATTTTCAATTACATACAAATTAAAAACAGTTCGATATGCCGGTGATAATTGCTGAATGGCTACCACAGCTGCTTCTGCTTTTAATTCAGTAAGCTCCCATTCTTCGTTATCAATCATATCATCAAAAGCTTCTTGCTTGAAATGAACATCGTTATCAGATAAAAAAGGATTTCTTTTTGCTTTTCGGATTGCATCAATTGCTGTATTGGCAATTACACGGCGCACCCAGCCTTCCAACGAACCTTTAAAATCAAATATTCCAATTTTGTCAAAGACCTTTATAAATCCTTCTTGAAGTACTTCTTGAGCCGAATCATGATCACTCATGTATCGTTTGCAAACTGCTAACATTTTTCCGTAGTACATTTTGAACAGTTGTTCTTGTGCGCGACGATCATTTCTGATACATCCATCTACGATATGTCTAAGTTCCTCAATTTTATCCAAGTTATCGGTTGTTTGACGCAGTTGATTAGAAGTGGTTGCCTGGTATTTATATTTTTAGGTCAAAATAAGCGATATTTTCTGAAAAGTAGTAAATTCGTAACATCAAATTTTAATATTAAACTTAAAACTTAAACCACAATGAAAGTAACGGTAGTTGGAGCGGGAAATGTTGGTGCAACATGTGCTGATGTTTTGGCTCATCGCGAAATTGCGAATGAAATTGTCTTATTAGACATCAAAGAAGGATTTGCAGAAGGGAAAGCATTGGATATTTGGCAAACGTCACCTATCAATATGTATGATTCACGAACAATTGGTTCGACAAATGATTATTCGAAAACAGCGAATTCTGATGTAGTGGTTATTACTTCTGGTTTACCAAGAAAACCAGGTATGTCTCGTGACGACCTTATCGCGACCAATGCAGGTATCGTTAAGACCGTTACGGAAAACGTAATTAAACACTCTCCAGATGCAATTTTAATCATTGTTTCCAATCCATTGGACGTTATGACCTATTGCGCGTATTTAACTGCAAAAGTGGATTCTAAAAAAGTATTTGGAATGGCTGGTGTGTTAGATACAGCAAGATACCGTGCTTTTTTGGCAACAGAATTGAATGTTTCTCCGAAAGATATTCAAGCAGTATTGATGGGTGGACACGGAGACACAATGGTTCCACTTCCTCGTTATACAACTGTAGCTGGGATTCCGGTTACTGAATTGATTGAAAAAGATAAATTGGATGCGATCATTGAAAGAGCCAAATTTGGTGGTGGTGAAATGGTTAAATTGTTGGGTACATCTGCATGGTATGCGCCAGGAGCAGCAGCTGCTCAAATGGTAGAGGCCGTTATCCGTGATCAAAAACGTATCTTCCCAGTTTGCGCTTGGTTACAAGGAGAGTATGGTATGAAAGATATCTATTTAGGCGTTCCAGTTGTATTAGGAAAAAATGGAATTGAACGAATCATTGAATTGGATTTAAACGCAGAAGAAAAAGCGTTGTTGAATGAATCTGCTGAGGCTGTTAAAGGCGTTATGGATGTGTTGGATGGAATGAATATTTCCGCTTAAGAGATTTCAATTTTTATAGTCAAAGGCGTTCCATTGGGACGCCTTTTTTTATTTTTATTGAGCTTCGTTTTAACAAAAGTCTCCACTCAATGCGTCAACAGTTCATTTAAACACGTTTGAATCTGTTTCAATTCCATTTTTGAAATTGTTCCAAGGTGTTTTTTTTAAAAAGTATTATTCTCTAAAATTACTTGCGTATTGATGAGAATTCTGCCTTAATCAATTTCTTCTATCTAATTGAATGTTGCATCCAGCGCATTAAAAATTTATCATAGACTTGATAATAGGGCTTTTCTTCTGATGTATTAAAATAGATGAGTTCTTTTTCTAATAAAGCAGTTAGGCTTCGTTGCACACTTGAAGCACTGATTAAATTATATTTTTGAATAAATGCACCCGAAAGAACTTGAGTTACATTCTCTTCTTTTGCAATGGCTATTAATAATTTCCATTGTGCGTTTGGGAGTAAATTTCGATATTGAAAAAAAGTATTTTCTTGCAATGTTAATAACTCAAGAGCTATTTTTTTAACATCACTAATTGTTATGGTGGAAAGCTTTTTTGAATAAATAAAGTTACAAAAATATTGGGTGTAATAGGTGTGAGTCAAGGTCCAGTTTATAATATAATCAATAGCCTCACTTTCAATCTTTTGTTTTCCGATTTTGAAATGTGATGCTATAAAATCATGGTAGATTGACTGTTCTATAAATCCTAAATGCATATTCACACAACTTGCAAAGAATGGCCTTTTTGCTGAATTAAATAGTTCATGCATGATATTTTGATTACTTCCACAATAAAGCATGGTTGTATTTTTCAGATTTTGAATAATCGTTCTTAAAAGTGCTTCAATATTTTTTTCAGGATAACTTAGAATCTGTTGAAATTCATCGAAAGCAATTACAAATTTGTTTTTTTGTTCATCCAATAATTGAAAAAGTTGAGTTAACGTTTTTTGTTGTTGTGCCGGATTCTCAAAAGTCAAACTTAATTCCGGAAGACCATCTAAAGGATCAAAACTCAATACAGGACGAAATGACTTTAAGGTTTCCCAGATTTTTTTACTCTTTGTTTTTTCAGGTGGATATTGCTGATAAATGATACTTGCCAATTGATTTATTAAATCTTCAAGGTTTGTTGTGGATAGAATGTCCAAATAAATACAATGAATATTTTCTTCCTCTAAATAGTTAAAGACGTGATGAATTAAGCCAGTTTTTCCAATCCTTCTCAAGGCAAAAAGCGTTACATGTTGTCCGTTTTTCAAGTAGTTTTTAAGTAATTCTGTTTCTGATTTTCGGCCACAAAAATATTCTTCTCCTTGATAACCAATTACTAAAAATGGATTGTCGTGCTTTTTCATACCGCAAATATACAATCTTTTAAGGTATTACGCAAATTGCGTTACGCAAATTGCATTATTTAAATTGCGTTATTCAGAATACGTAATTTATTTACTCACTTTTTAGTATATCAGAAGCTCCTGGAGGCATTTTTGAATCTGTTTCAACTCCATTTTTGAAATTGCTCCAACGTGTTTTTTTAATCTACTTTTTGATATCGATCGAACTTGCAATGTTAAAACCTCTGAGGTTGATGCTAAGCCATTCGCAGAAGTTGGGGTTAAAACAAGATTTCCGTGGTAGTTTTTGATCTGAGTTGTTAGTGGGGCACAAATCAATACATTGGCATATTGGTTAAGTAAGTTTCCGCTGATAATCACTACAGGTCTGAAACCTGCTTGTTCACTTCCTTCCACAGGATTCAAGTTGGTATACCAAATTTCGCCTTGTTTCATTCTTCGTCCAATTGACTCAAATAATCCGCCATTCCTTCTTCTGCAATTTGTTTGATATCAGTATCTTCTGCCATCCGTTTGTAGGATTTGATATACGATGCACGATTCAGTTGCTCCAAATAGATGCGTAAGGCACGTTCTATGAGTGTATTTTTAGGTATGGAAAGTTCTTTGGCTTTGTTGGCAAGTTGTTCTAAAAGATCATCCGGCAACGAACTCGTAAAAGTTGACATATTTTTGATTTATAAATATAAAATGTAAATATAAAAAATAAGTATGAATCAATTAGCGACAACAACCAACTTTTCTATCCATACGCCGTTTTTAGTTTTAATCTTGACAAAATAATTTCCAGATTCCAGAAGATTTGTACTGAAATGAAAATGAGTATTATTGATTTTTTCAGCGAATTGTAATCTCCCTAATTCATCAATAATTTCAATGGAAAGAATTGGTTCAGTGGCTTCTATCGTGATTTCAGTAGAACTTGGATTCGGAAAAATCTGAACTTTAAACGATGTTATTTCTTTCAAAGCTGACACATTAGCGAGTTGCCATGTTTCGTTGAATCGTGTATCTGTTGAAACTCCTGTTGAGTAATAGAAATTATTTTGAACTAAAAATGAGACTCCTCCTTTTCTCGGAATAGATGGAAAATCAGCCAAAATTTCAACAGAAAAATCGTTCAAATGAATGCGTTCTGTCGAAACTAAAATTTGATTGGTTTCAGAAAGTCCTCCAAATAAAAAAAGTAAAGAATCTGTCTGAGCATGACCAATATACGATCGCGTCCCCCAGTTTAAATTCGGTACAACAGACCAAGAATCAAGGTTTGAATCATATTTCAAAATTTCCGAGTTAATTCCGGTTTGATTATTCAAGTTGTTTCTACCTAACCCAACATAGCCCTTGTTTTGAAAGGTGAACGCTATTCCTCTCCAGATTCCATCCGAAGGTAAATTGTTTTTTTGGATCCATGTCTGAGAAACGAAATCGTATGCCCAAACCTCATTAAGTATTCCAGTTGCATTTTTACCTCCAACACAATACATCGTGTCATTTAATACAAACTGTACCATTCCGGCTCTTCCTCCAGAAGGCAACACATTTAGTTCAGTCCAACTATCGGTTACAGGATCGTAGGTCCAAAAATCATTTTGGTAAGTTCCAGAGCAATCCACGCCTCCAATTAGGTAGCCTTTGTCATTCCATGAACACGAACTGGCATATTGACGTTCCTTTCCAACGGGTAAAGCTGCTGAAGCATTCCAAGTCAATGTATTTTCATCAAAAGCATAAAAGTCGCGCGTACATCCAAAACCCACTTCACGACCCGTTCCAATGTAGTGTTTAGTACCTAATTTGAAATAGGAAGCATCGTCGCGTGGAGTTCCGGGAAAGGACATTGTTTGATTCCAGGATTGAGAAAATAGATTTCCACAAAGTAGAAGAGGTAACAAGAACATGAGAGGTAGATTACATTGTAAAATCTTCTTTTTTATTGCCATGTTATAAGTTTCAATCTTGTTTAAGTTAACAAACAACGAATTTAATCGGATTAAATTATGGATTTCAATAAAGTTAAGTTGTTTTACACGAGGTCAAGGAGTACACCAGTTTACAATTCTTCCGTTAATTTCAATACATAATTTGTACTTCGTCCACCTTCTGGACTTTTGATTAAAACTCCTTTTTCTATCAAGTCTTGTATATCGCGCAGCGCAGTGTCTTGAGAGCATTTGCCCATTTTTGCCCATTTGGTGGTATTCAAAACGCCTTCAAACCCATCCAATAGTTTGTTTAATATTTTGTGCTGTCTTTCGTTGAG
>JBILYP010000018.1:0-62638 GCA_044377675.1 Crocinitomicaceae bacterium | reverse complement strand
CTTGTTTCTCTTTGTCTGATTTCGCAATTGGATTATCCGCGATATTCTGTTTGTCTAGTTCTTGCTTTTCAACAGCATTATTTTCATCTGCTTGTTTCTCTTCATCTGATTTCACAATTGGATTATCTGCGATATTCTGTTTATCTAGCTCTTGCTTTTCAATGGCATTATTTTTATCTTTTTGTTTTTCTTCATCTGATTTCACAATTGGATTATCCGCGATATTCTGTTTGTCTAGTTCTTGTTTTTCAACGACATTATTTTCATCTGCTTGTTTCTCTTCATCTGATTTTACAATTGGATTATCTGCGATATTCTGTTTGTCTAGTTCTTGCTTTTCAACGACATTATTTTCATCTGCTTGTTTCTCTTCATCTGATTTCACAATTGGATTATCTGCGATATTCTGTTTGTCGAGTTCTTGCTTTTCAATGGGATTATTTTCATCTGCTTGTTTCTCTTCGTCTGATTTCACAATTGGATTATCCGCGATATTCTGTTTGTCCAGTTCTTGGTTTTCAACAGCATTATTTTTATCTACTTGTTTCTCTTCATCTGATTTCACAATTGGATTATACGCGATATTTTTGTTTTGATCTTCTTTGAGTGCTGTTAATTTCGCAAGGCTTTCTTGTAGTTTTTCGTTTAGATAACGGTCAAAAGATGAGGTGTCTGTATTTCCTTCTTGAAGGATAAATTGTTCAATTTTTTTTGAATATTCTTGTTCAATTTGGATGAGTTGGTTTTCCTGATCTTCTGTTGCAATAATGGATTCTTTTTGAGTTGTGTATAATTTGTTGGCTGCGCTAAAATCGAGTTCAACAGGACGCAGATTAGCTTCAAGGGATTTGATTTGATTATTAATTTCAGCTGAATTTGTTTTAGAATCATCATTTTGACTAAAATAACTTTTTGAAGCTTTATCATAGGAAGTTGGTTCATCAACTATTTCCTTATTCACTGAAGATAAAATATTTCTTTTTAACTCAAGATCAGATTTCAAAACATTCAATTCTTCTTTATCTAATTTCAATCGATTGAGTTGTTTTTCTTTGGATAGTATCTTTTGTTCTGTAGTTAATTTGGCTTCTTCAAGTGCTAGCTTTTCCTTATTGGTTGCATTTCGCAGGGAAATTTCAATTTCTATTAAATCGTCTTTGAGTTTATTTAGTTCATTGGATACTGAAATATTTTTTTTATCTACTCGTGAAAGTTCTAATTCTAGATCTAATAATTGATTGTACGTTTTTTCAAACGCTGTTTCAGTACTCAATGCGGTAACCTTATTCGGATTCTCAATAATCTTTTGATAAGCATCAGATTGTTTTTCCTGTGCAACCAATTCAAGAAGTTCATTGCCCAAATTTATTGTTGATTTAAAAGCTGCAATATTCTTAATTTGATCCTCACGGATAGAATCATTAAATTGTTGTAGCCAAATTGTTTGTTTTTTTACTTCATCTTGTTCAGCTAAAATATTTTGGATATTCTTTAGTTTATCTATTTTTTCAATATTCGTATATTCATCAAACTTCAGGGAAATGGAATCTATTTCTTTTTGCAGTTCCAAATAGTACTCCTTATTCTGAACAATTACTGAATTTAACCGGTCAATAAGTTCTGTGTTTTCCTTTTGCGTTAATTCAATTTCAACAATTTTATCAGTTACAGCCTCAATTACTTCGCTTTGGCTATAATCTTCCATTTGTAGACTTTTCAATGCGTCTTTTTCTGCTTCAGGGTTTACAACGGTTAATTCGTTATTTTTTATCGCGTTCTTAGGTTTGTTTTCAGCTATTAATAGTTGCGGATTTTCTGATTCAGTCAGATTGACTAACTGAACCCGCTCATTATTTAATGCATCCAACGAATATTCGATGGTTTGATTAATTTCGGAGCCGTTTTTTGGAATAGTAATTTTTGCTTCAAATGCATCCTTACTACCATTTAATTGTATATTGAAAAAATAAGTTCCTGCATCGAGTTTCATTTGAATACGATCTGATGATAGCGATTGGAAGGTTGAGACTAGCGAATCATTGGACGTGTTTCTTACCGTGATTTCTGAGAGCTTTATGGAACTATTTCCTCCATTATTAAATTGAATATTTACTGCAATGGGTAGGATGTCTTTGGAGTCAAAAAATGAAACGGTTCCTTGGTAAATTGAAAGTTCTCCAGATAAACTTAATTTATTGGAGTTCAAAAACGCTTTGTTATTTTTTGAATTATAAATAAAAAACAAGTCATCATAGGAAGAAGAGATTCCTTTTCCTAAGTTTTCTGGAGCGCTAAATTCGTTGTTTGCTCTATCGTATTTTGATCGGAATAAGTCATAACCTCCGGAGCTATTGTGACCAAGGGACGAAAAGTATAAATAATTTGTTACTTCGTCATATACCGGATTATCCTCTTCATAGATTGTATTAATCAAGGAGGTTAAACGTTGAATCTTTTTATCATCGAAGCTACCAGTTACAATATAAATGTCTTTATGTCCCTCGTCCTTATCGCCATAACTTGCAAAGAACTTAAGCGTGGAATTTTCAGCTTTATAAATTAATGGCGCAAAATTTCTTTTTTTATCCACTTTTGTTTGAAATTCAGAACTACGGTAAAACTTTCCGGATAAATCAATTTCATTCAATGATTGGGAAATACCTATTTGACTTGGATCAATAGACCCTGTTTTTATAAATTCAGCTCGTGCTAATTCATTTAGTTTGATCGATTGAGTACAATAATTAATATACAAATCGGCTGGTAGTTGAACTGTTGACTTATTGGATTTGGTTTTGTAAAGTTCAAAGTTCTTGATGGCTCCTTGAAAATCCCCGGAAAAATGTAAGGCCCTTCCCAAATAAAAATGATATTCTGCTAGGGCATTATCTGAAGCGCAGGCAAAAGTTAAATGCCCTATTGCTTTATTCAATTTAGATAAACTGTCCGAGGTGAATAGCAGGCAAGTTCCGTATTTAAAATTAATATCTTGGTTAAAACGATCTTGATTATAAAGAGTAGCGTAATCTAAAATGACCTCTTTATAATTTCCATTCCAAAATAAATTATTTATTTTTTTTATATCAACCTTAGCCTGACCAAATACAAATGAATGAAAGGACAAAAGAAAAAAAATAATATAAATTAGAAATTTCTTCACAGTATAAAGTGGGGCTTACATTTACCGTTTAAATAGGTTCATTTTACTCTCTTCGCCCTTAATTAATCGCAAAATATTCTTGCGGTGTGTAAAAACGACTGCAGAACTTAATATAACAGTAAAAATCATTTCATGAAAGAGCACATTTGGGTCAACCGAATAGACGATAAATGGGTAGGTAACCGCCGACATTATTGCGCCAAACGAAACAAATTTGAATGAAACAAAAACGATAAGAAAAACCGAAAAACAAAGAAGAGCAGCAAAGGGTTGTAAGCCAATCAATACTCCTAGTGATGTAGCAACGCCTTTTCCCCCTTTAAATCCCGCAAAAACAGGAAGTACGTGGCCAATCATTGAAAAAATGGATGAGACCAGTCTCAAGGATATCAAAAAAGCATAACTCATTTCATGAAGATCCATAAATAAAATGGGGAATATGGCCGCAATAATTCCTTTTAAAACATCAATAAGAAGAACAATAATTCCAGGCTTTTTTCCGAGTACTCGAAATGTATTGGTTGCTCCCGCATTTTTACTACCGTGCTCCCTAACGTCTAAATTGTAATAAATACGTCCAATCCAAACGGCTGTTGGAATAGAGCCAAATAAATACCCGATGATTGCAGAAAAAAATACTAATAGATAATCCATAAAGTACTAAAAGATTTCATTAAAGGTTTCTTTGATTTCTGGGTTTTCAGTACCATCATAACTGAAATTCTTAATTTTTTTCATTTTCGGTTTAATTTCAAATAGCGTTTTATTAAACAATTCGTCATTAGTAAGTATTTTCATGTCTCTCGTTGATTTAGCTGTTTTTAAATCAAAGAAATAGTCTAATACTCCTACGTTGAAATTAAGGCTAAAGTTATATTTATTTAATTCTTCAGTGGAAAGATCTATATAAAACTGATAGGGAACTTGCTTGAAAACAGGTCTTTCATACATGCCGACTAAAATTATTTTAGGTGAAGTTGATTTCAGTCCTCGATTTTCATTTTTTGAATAATTTTCTAATTCTAAGCCACTTATTACAATGGTTTGCTCCATTGTTTTAGGAAACTTTGGAGTCGTTTCATTTAATACGGCTTCTCTAATTTTATCATAATCCTTTTTTTCATTCCAGTGTTTCATCGCACGATCAAAATTAGTTTTATTTATGTCTGACTCTTTTACAGAAATCAATTCCTCTGAAACTTTCATTTTCTTAGCAAGGCCCTCCATTAATTCTTGGTTTATTGGGAAGGTAAATTTTGAAGAAACAGATAATGTGATTTTTTTACTTCCTGAAGCTTCGTAACGAATTGTGCCATAAGATTCAATATTCGTTTCGCCTAAAGGCAGTCCTAATTTGATCTCACCCTCTCCATAAATAGTACAATTATTGTTTTCTAGGTCCATAGACAAAAAATTCATGGTTGTTAATGCATCAATAGCAATGTTTTCGCTCCGTTCTTTGAGCTGTTTTTTCGTTGAAATCTGAAATTCATTTTTGGACGAGTTGAATTGTAAATAACCAGTTGCTGAATACACCAACTCATCCTCTGGTAGATTGGTTTCTGAAAGAAAGGTGGTGTATAAATTTTTATTTTCTTTATCCCAGTAAAAACCTAATCCCAAAGACTGTTCATCCGTATTTTTAATTTCTTTCCCGATAGGTATTTGGATGTTTAATGGTTGAATTTTATCCTTAAATGCTATCCAAGATTTTTTGTATTTACAATCATGAACAATGCGGGTGCTGCCATCACAAAGAATACTGTCTTCTTTCGTTAAAATCTCCATATTTCCGAAATATTCAAATTGCTTAGAAAGTTTAAATCCTCTATTTTCTTTTATTATTCCTACTGCTTTAGTGTCGAAATTATTACAGTTAATTTCATCCATTTGAATAAGTGACTCCTCCTTATCTACATCGATATATTTGTATTTTCCACTTGCTTTATAGTTCGACCTATCTAGAACATTAATAGTACATTGCTCAAAATAATGCTTCTTATTATTTGTTTCAATTTGAGCATTCAATAAGGGTCTAATGCGTGCTTTTTTCTCAATAACTAATTTATTACTATCGGGATGAATTAAAACGTCTCCAATAGGTAGATTGACTACTTTATCACAATAAATATGTTGTGTTTTTAAATCATATCTCGCATTTAACGCTTTGAAATTTATTTTTCTCGTACTATCAATTATTTTAGGATCGTAACAAAAAAAGTTTGAAATAATTCCCGATGCATCTGTTTCAAATGAGGTGAGTCCATCATTATTTCGTTCCATATCGATGCTTAATTCATCCATGTACCAATAGAATTTATCCATCTGACAATAATAAAGATTTGAGGGGAATTCTATTTGTTTAGTTTTAGAAGCATTGAATTCACCCTTTCTAGTTTTAAAACTTATTTTGGCAGTTACTCCATCTGCTTTTAGTGCCAATGGATCGTCTCCTTGTTCGCGAAATGTGTTTTTTAATAAGAAACTTGAGGTGTCGGCTAAAATCTCCCATCTATTGAATTTATAGTGTTTTGAATACATGGATGCAGTTTTAAATCCCATTTCACCTTTACCCGTCATTCCCATTTCCGAAAAAACTAATGTGCCAGATAAATGTGACTCATTATTAAATAAACGCATTGGGTTTTCATTTGTAGAAGATGCTTTTAAGATTTTACTTTTGGGCAGGTAACAAATGTAGGATCGATCATTGTAAACATCGGGTAACTGTAATTTTTCCTCAATTGGATTGTTCACAAACTTAGCTATTCCAATAGTTGAATCAGGGAGAAATGTAAGTCGATTTGATTCGGCAGTGGATTGTAGAAACGCGATAGTTCCGGCACCTTGTAAACCATTCCCTGAAAGGAGGATTTTGTTTTTGTAATTTGTATTTCCGTTATAAAATTTATATCCATTTTCAGGTGCCTGAGTTGAAAAACCAAATGAATAATCATCCATGATTCGAATGTTTTCTTTTAATTTAGGAAAGATGCCAGCTGAGGTTAATTCACCTTTTAAAGTAAGTCCTCTTTCATTGAAATTATCTAAACTATCCAATTCGAATGGATCAATGGTTACAAAGAATCTCAGAGAATCATAAGCCCCATTCATTTTGTCGTTGTAAAAAATTGAACAAGGTTTACTTATGGATAATTTGGGGTAATCTGTAAAGGAAGTGTTTTTCCCAGATCGATTATTTATATCGTCAATAATCAGCGTTCCATAAACATTTGATAAGGCCGAAATCATTTCTATCGTTTGTCCATTTTTTTCCTTTTCAGTAAATGGATTAACAGTTAATAAAACTTTTTTAGCGTTTTTTATATTAAATGAATTTGTTGGGTAATTAAATTCACCAATTTCGGTTGTAATTGCCATTTTTCCTGAATGAATTATTCCATCGAACGTGAAGCTGCGATTTGCCTTAAGTGTTATTTGTAAATCAGTCGGGGACACATAGGATGGTTGAGCATTTGATAGAGTTACATAGTCAATACCATCAATTATTAAATTTGACGTATTAAGGTCTAATATGGCATAAAACGGTAATTTTTTTCTCCTGTTATCATTAGAGAGCATTTGATTGTAATCGGACAAGAGCAATTTATCTGATTTAATGACTTCCAATTCCTGTTGAGAAAATGACTTTAATTGAGTGGATAAATCACTTACAAAACTCAAATTATCAAAATCACGTTGCCCAGATTTGTATTCAACGTAATTAATTAACTTTTCTTTAATCTCCACCGTTTTTTTATCCACGTCGTACTGAATAAATCCGTGAACAGCCATTTCAAGCATTAACGGTTTACATTGAGTAATATATTTATTGATCGCATTGGCAAATTCACCCTCAGTGAATTGTCTGGTGTTTTTGTCTGAGGCATATTTTGCTGCTAATGTAAGTGGATTAATGGCATCCATGCCCTTGAAAGATTCAAAAAGTTTCTCGTCAAAATAATTTTTAGATTCAAATTTAGCATTACGTAAATCCATTGGTGCACCGTAGTCAAAGGTGAATCTTAATTCATTAGTCCCTATTCCATAAAGTATTCGTTGGGCATGAATATCTAATTGGTGATAGGAATCTTCAAATGGGGCAAAACCTCTTCCTTTGGAGGGACGTGCAATTTCAATTTCCTTCAGGCTATTGTTATAATTGAAATTAATGGAGTTATGAGAAATACTATCTTGTCCGATTAAAATTTTAATGGCCGTTTGAGATGATTGTATGGCATTAATGGTAAATTGAAATACTTGAGCCGATGCAATTATAAAAGGTTTATTATTTCTTTTTATGATCACCTGAGAGGGAGTCTCGTTATCCCCTTTTCCAATGAGTTTTTCCCCTTCAATCAAGAATCCACCAATATAATCAATCCCATCCATAATATTAGAAACCTTTTCCTCTTTCGTATATGAATAAAATCGGGGATAAATGCGATCAATATCTCTTAAATAAGTGGCTGTTCGATCCTCAATTGTTCCGTAAACAGGATTTTGAAAATAGGGGGCTGTCAATAAAACAGAATCAAGCTTTACTTCTGAACTCTTCGTGTTAATTTGATAATTATTTTTCAGCGTGGCAAACATTTTATTTTCATCCACACCGGTTTTAGACCAATTAATAGTTCCTCCAGAACCAACCCATTTTTTTAATTGAATATCTAGTTTCCCATTTGTTTTATGAATTACGATGCTATCTTGAGCATTTGCACCAGATGATTTTTCAGTCATCAAGCAACGAAGATTTCCATTTTCCAATTGTACACTTACAGATGCACCATATTCGAATAAAAAATCACCGTTGGTATAGAACCACTTTGAATTAGAAGCATCCGAAATTTTGCTGTTTAAAAAAAATTGAATTGAAAACTTTAAAAAGTCATCAGTGCTTTTGTTTTTATTTTCAATCAGTTTATCAATAATGTCATGCCAATTTTCAATTTTGTCGATACTTATTTCCTTTGAAATTAAATGATTGTAGGAATATAAATAATTAAAAATATCTGGATAAGATTTTAAGGAGTTTTCTTGCATTGAGTTACACGTATTCGCCATTTGGGTAAATGCAGCATCGTCAATCATTCCATTTTTTAGAAGGTTAACCTTTAATACATCGTTTGCGAAATTCTTTACCTTTTCCGACTCATTTTCGGCGTATATTTCATTAAGGTACTTGATGAACTTCTCTTTGTCGCTAGGGAATGATTGGGATATAGTAAATACTGTTTTGAAGATAAAAATTAAAATGATCAACTGTTTCATAAAATGATTTAGAACATTGAAGGTAGTTATTTTTCGTTAAACAATCGTAAATTCGCTAAACAAAAAGATCATTTTTATTGAGTGAAAAAGTAGGTGTTTATAGTGTGTGAAAAATAGATTTGATGTTTTTTTAGAAAAAAAAGCAATTCCTTATTGTGGATAAAAAAAAAAGTAATACATTTGCAGTCCAAAATTTGGGGTACGTTCTTTAAGTTATCGTTAACAAAACACAAGCCGATGTAGCTCAGTTGGCCAGAGCAGCTGATTTGTAATCAGCTGGTCGGGGGTTCGAATCCCTCCATCGGCTCAGAGTGTTGGGGGTGTCGCATAGTGGCTATTGCAGCAGACTGTAAATCTGTCACCGTTTGGTATCGTTGGTTCGAGTCCATCCACCCCCACCAAGGTAGTATTATTAAAGCGGGAGTAGCTCAGTTGGTAGAGCGTCAGCCTTCCAAGCTGAATGTCGCGAGTTCGAATCTCGTCTCCCGCTCAATAATTTCTGCCGGTGTAGCTCAGGGGTAGAGCGCTTCCTTGGTAAGGAAGAGGTCACGAGTTCAAATCTCGTCATTGGCTCTACAGTATTAAATGAAACAACAGCATCTTTGAGATGCTTTGTAATATAAAGGTTTAACTAAAATTATTAACCGTAACAATTTTTAAAAAATGGCAAAAGAGAATTTTGATCGTTCCAAGCCGCACGTAAACATCGGAACAATTGGTCACGTTGACCACGGTAAAACAACTTTAACAGCAGCAATCTCTAGCGTTTTAGCTAGTAAAGGTTTGGCGGCTGTTCGTGATTTCTCCTCAATTGATAATGCTCCTGAAGAGAAAGAACGTGGTATTACTATTAATACTTCACACATTGAGTATGCAACTGTTAATCGTCATTACGCTCACGTGGACTGTCCAGGTCACGCGGATTACGTAAAAAACATGGTTACAGGTGCTGCACAAATGGATGGAGCCATTTTAGTTGTAGCTGCAACTGATGGTCCTATGCCTCAAACGCGTGAGCACATCCTTTTAGGTCGTCAAGTTGGTGTTCCAAGAATGGTTGTTTTCATGAACAAAGTAGACATGGTTGATGATCCTGAATTATTAGAATTAGTTGAAATGGAGGTACGTGAGTTGCTTTCTTTCTATCAATATGATGGAGATAACGCTCCAGTTATTCAAGGTTCTGCGCTAGGTGCATTGAATGGTGAGCCAGAATGGGTTGCTAAAATCGACGAATTAATGGAAGCAGTTGATACATATATCGAACTTCCTCCACGTGATATCGATAAGCCTTTCTTAATGCCCGTTGAAGATGTATTTACGATTACTGGTCGTGGTACTGTTGCAACAGGTAGAATTGAGACTGGTGTTATTAATACAGGTGACCCAGTAGAGATTTTAGGAATGGGTGATGATAAATTAACATCAACTGTAACTGGAGTTGAAATGTTCCGTAAAATCCTTGATAGAGGTGAAGCTGGAGATAATGTTGGTTTGTTATTAAGAGGTATTGAAAAGTCTCAAATTAAAAGAGGAATGGTTATCTGTAAAGCAGGTTCGTCAACTCCTCATAACGAATTTAAAGCAGAAATTTATGTATTGAAGAAAGAAGAAGGCGGTCGTCACACTCCTTTCCACAACAAATATCGTCCTCAGTTTTATTTTAGAACTACTGATGTTACAGGAGAAATTTTTCTATCAGATGGTCGAGAAATGGTTATGCCTGGTGATAACGTTACTATTAATGTTAAGTTGATAGTTCCAATTGTAATGGATAAAGGTTTGCGTTTTGCTATTCGTGAAGGTGGTAGAACAGTAGGAGCGGGTCAGGTAACTGAGATTATCGCTTAATAAAGTATCATATGAGCTAGTTAAGGGGGAGAATTTTTCTCCCCCTTTTTAAACCAAACGGGTGTAGCTCAGCTGGTAGAGTAGTGGTCTCCAAAACCATTGGCCGTGGGTTCGAATCCTACCACCCGTGCAAATTGAATTAACGAATTGAATTGTGATGAAAATTAAAGAATATTTTACTGAAACATATAACGAAATGATGCATAATGTATCATGGCCAACATGGAAAGAGTTACAAAGTAACACCATAGTTGTGGTTGTTGCATCTGTTCTTTTTTCAGTTTCAATTTTTGTAATGGATTTTGCATTTGGCATTACAGGGGATTCAGGATCTACTTGGAGAGGATTGGTTGGAATGATTTATAATATGTTTTAATTTCTGAACGAATGGAAGAAATAAAAAAACGTTGGTATGTAGTTCGCTCAGTGAGTGGAAAGGAAAAAAAAGTTAAAGAATACCTTGAGCTTGAAATAAGTAGACATAACCTTACTGATTATGTATCTCAAGTTCTTATTCCAACTGAAAAAGTATTTCAAATTCGAAATGGCAAGAAAATCTCTAAAGAAAGAGCATACCTTCCTGGCTATGTTCTAATTGAAGCTGCTCTAGTAGGTGAAGTAGCCCATGTGATCAAAAATATTACAAATGTTATAGGTTTTTTGGGTGCTGCCAAAGGTGGGAGTCCAGTGCCAATGAGGCTTTCTGAGGTTAATCGTATTTTAGGAAAAGTTGATGAACTCTCAGAGAATGAAGAGGAAATGAAAATTCCATTTACGATTGGCGAGTCTGTTAAAGTGATAGATGGACCATTCAATAACTTTAGTGGAGTTATAGACGAAATTAACGAAGACAAGAAGAAATTAAAAGTTATGGTTAAGATTTTTGGTAGGAAAAACCTTCTAGAACTTAGCTATATGCAAGTCGAAAAAGAAGTATAATTTGTATTAACCGTAGGAGTGAAAAGTCGATTAAAGCTTCCCGATATATTTCACGTTTGACTACATAATTTATAGTAAAATGGCAAAAGAAGTCGCAGCACTAATAAAGCTGCAAATTAAAGGAGGAGCCGCCAATCCCTCACCGCCAATTGGTCCCGCACTGGGAGCTAAAGGGGTGAACATCATGGAGTTTTGTAAGCAATTTAATGCTAGAACCCAAGATAAACAAGGAAAGGTTGTTCCGGTAGTTATCACAGTTTATGGTGACAAATCATTCGATTTTATTTTAAAAACACCTCCTGCAGCTATTCAGATTGTAGAGTATACTAAAATAAAAAAGGGTTCTTCTGAACCGAATCGTGTTAAGGTGGGTTCAATTTCTTGGGATCAAGTTCGGGCTATTGCTGAGGACAAACTTCCTGATTTGAATTGCTTTACTGTTGATTCAGCCATGAAAATGGTTGCTGGTACAGCTAGAAGTATGGGTGTTACTGTTAAAGGGGGTGAAGCTCCAAAATCTAAATAATACAAGTTATGAAAAGGATTCCAAAAAAACGCAAAGAGGTTTTGGCGAAATACGATTTCTCCAAAACTTATTCCTTAAGTGATGCTTGTAATTTAATTAAGGATGTTTCATCAACTCGATTTGATGCTTCTGTTGATATTGCTGTTCGTTTAGGTGTAGACCCGCGAAAAGCAAACCAAATGGTTCGAGGAACAGTTGCTCTACCTCATGGTACGGGTAAAGATGTTCGTGTTTTGGTGTTGTGTACACCAGACAAAGAGGCTGAAGCAAAAGCATCGGGAGCTGATCACGTTGGTTTAGATGATTATATCGAAAAAATCAAAGGTGGTTGGACTGATATCGATGTAATAATTACTATGCCATCTGTTATGGGTAAGGTTGGGGCACTTGGTCGAATTTTAGGACCTCGTGGTTTAATGCCGAATCCAAAAACGGGTACTGTTACCATGGATATTGGTAAAGCTGTTCAAGAAGTTAAAGCAGGTAAAATTGATTTTCGTGTGGATAAGTACGGAATTGTTCACGCTGGAATAGGTAAAACTAGTTTCGGTGGTGATCAAATTCGTGAAAACGCAAGTGAAATTATTCAAACATTGATCAAAATGAAACCTTCTGCTGCAAAAGGTACTTATATTAAAAGTATCTTCTTGTCCGCAACCATGAGTCCTGGTATTCAAATTGATTCCAAATCTGTCACTGCTTAAATTTAAAAAAAAATGACAAGAGAAGAAAAATCAAATTACATAGATGCGTTGGCAGCTGAAATTAGTGCGGCTAGTGTATTCTATATTGCAGATACAGCTGAATTAACAGTTGATACGATTAATGCTATACGAAGAAGATGTTTCCAAACCAACATTCGTTTGAGAGTGGTTAAGAATGCTCTTTTAGAAAAAGCAATGGATCGTGTTGAGGGGAAAGATTTCGGTGGATTGAAAGAAACATTGAAAGGTGGTACATCTATCATGTTTAGTGAAGTTGGTAACGCCCCTGCTAAATTAATTCAGGAGTTCCGTAGGAAAGGTACTAAACCTGTTTTAAAAGGTGCTTATATAGATGAGGCTATTTTTATCGGAGACGATCAATTAGTAACTCTTGAGTTCCTTAAAAGCAGAGAAGAATTGGTGGGAGATATCATCGGATTGTTACAAAGTCCAATCAAGAATGTTATTTCTGGCCTTAAAGGTTCAGGTGAGAAAATCGCCGGAATTCTTAAAACTTTAGAAGAAAAATAATTAGTGTAAAACGTTTTTTAAAATCAAATCAAAATGGCTGATGTAAAGCAAATAGCGGAAACGCTTGTAAATTTAACAGTAAAGGAAGTTAATGAATTAGCTACTGTACTTAAAGAGGAATATGGAATTGAGCCAGCTGCTGCTGCTCCAGTTATGGTTGCAGGTGCTGCTGCTGGTGCTGGTGATGCTGCTGTTGAACAAACTGAGTTCGATGTTATTCTTAAAGCTGGTGGTCCAAACAAACTTGCTGTAGTTAAATTAGTTAAAGAATTAACTGGAAACGGTTTAAAAGAGTCTAAAGATTTAGTCGATAGCGCTCCTACAGCAATAAAAGAAGCAGTTTCTAAAGACGAAGCTGAAGGTCTTAAAAAGTCTCTTGAAGAGGCTGGTGCTGAAGTTGAAATTAAATAATTTCATTAAATAAAACAGGTCAGGCGTCCCGATTACGGGATGCCTTGTTCTGTTTCAAAAGTTACGTTTTTTTTCGCATATCTCTTTTTTAATAAATTAAAACTGTTGAACCTTGGCAACACAAAAAAATACAACTGAAAGGATCAGTTTTGCATCAAGTAAAAATCAGTTTGAATATCCTGATTTTTTAGAAATTCAATTGAAATCTTTTCAAGAGTTTTTTCAGTTAGAAACTACTCCAGAAAATAGAGAAAGTGAAGGCTTGTTTAAAGTTTTTGCTGAAAATTTCCCAATCACAGATACTAGAAATCAATTTGTTCTTGAGTTCTTGGATTATTTCATTGATCCACCTCGTTATACTATTGCCGAATGTATCGAAAGAGGTCTCACTTATAGCGTGCCATTAAAAGCAAAATTAAAGTTATATTGTACTGACCCTGAACACGAAGATTTTGAAACTATCGTACAAGATGTTTATCTAGGTACAATTCCATATATGACTCCTAAAGGTTCATTTGTTATCAATGGTGCTGAGCGCGTAATCGTTTCTCAGTTGCATCGTTCACCAGGTGTTTTCTTTGGACAAAGTCGCCATGCAAATGGTACAAAACTTTACTCTGCTCGTATCATTCCTTTCAAAGGTTCTTGGATTGAATTTGCGACAGATATCAATGGTGTAATGTATGCTTACATTGATCGTAAAAAGAAATTACCTGTAACGACCCTTCTTCGTGCTATTGGTTATGAGGCTGATAAAGATATCCTAGAGATATTTGGCCTTGCTGATGAAGTTAAAGTTACAAAAGCGAATGCTAAGAAGTTAGTTGATCGTCGTTTAGCTGCCCGGGTACTTAAAACTTGGATCGAAGATTTCGTTGATGAAGATACTGGTGAAGTTGTTTCCATTGAACGAAATGAAGTTTTATTAGATCGAGAAACGATTTTGAAAGAGGAGCACATTGAAGCAATTATGGATTCAGGTGCGAAGGCTGTTATTCTTCATAAAGAAGATGGTGCTAACATCGACTTTACGATTATTTATAATACCTTACAAAAAGATACTTCTAATAGTGAGAAAGAGGCGATTGAGCACATTTACAGACAATTACGTAATGCTGAACCGCCTGATTATGAAACAGCGAAAAATGTATTTGAGAAATTATTCTTCTCTGATACTCGTTATGACTTGGGTGAGGTAGGTCGCTTTAGAATGAATAAAAAGTTGAAAACGGATCAATCTGAAGAATCTCGTGTTTTAACTAAAAAAGATATAATCTCTATTATTCAATATTTAATTGAATTAATTAATTCCAAGGCTGACGTTGATGATATTGACCATTTATCAAACCGTAGAGTTAGAACGGTTGGTGAACAACTTTATTCTCAATTTGGTGTTGGATTAGCTAGAATGGCAAGAACAATTCGTGAGCGTATGAATGTTCGTGATAATGAGGTATTTACTCCAATCGATTTAATTAATGCGAAAACTCTTTCGTCTGTTATTAATTCGTTCTTTGGAACCAATCAGTTATCACAATTTATGGACCAGACAAATCCTTTATCTGAGGTTACTCATAAAAGAAGGTTGTCTGCACTTGGACCAGGCGGTTTGTCTCGTGAGAGAGCAGGTTTTGAGGTGCGAGATGTTCATTACACGCACTATGGTCGTTTGTGTACTATTGAAACTCCAGAAGGACCTAATATTGGTTTGATTTCTTCGCTGTGTGTTTTTGCAAAGGTGAACAAACTTGGATTTATTGAAACTCCTTATCGCGAAGTTGATAATGGGAAAGTTCAAATGGCTAAACAACCGATTTATTTGGCTGCTGAGGAAGAAGATGAAAAAATGATTGCTCAGGCGAACGTTCAAATGGATGACAAAGGTTCATTATTGAGTGATTTGGTGAAAGCGAGATTTGAAGGAGATTTTCCATTGGTTGAACCGAAAAAAATTAATTTAATCGACGTAGGAGCAAATCAAATTGCCTCTATTGCCGCTTCTTCTATTCCTTTCTTGGAGCATGATGATGCAAATAGAGCGTTGATGGGATCTAACATGCAACGTCAAGCTGTACCATTGTTACGACCTAATTCTCCAATTGTTGGAACAGGAATTGAAAGATTGGTGGCGCGTGACTCTCGTGTTTTGATAAATGCAGAGGGTACTGGGGTTGTTGAATATGTGGATGCTAATAAAATTACTATTCGTTACGACTGGACTGATGCAGATAAATTAGTGAGTTTTGATAGTGAAGTTGTTACATATGACTTGATCAAATTCATGAAAACGAATCAAAGTACATGTATCAATTTGAAACCGATTGTTTCAAAAGGAGATCGTGTTGCTCGTGGTCAAGTTTTGTGTGAAGGATATGCAACTCAACAAGGTGAATTAGCGCTTGGTCAAAATCTTAAAGTGGCTTTTATGCCATGGAAAGGATATAACTTTGAAGATGCCATCGTGATTTCTGAAAGAGTTGTTCGTGATGATATTTTTACCTCAATTCATATTGACGAATATTCATTAGAAGTTCGTGACACAAAACGTGGAATGGAAGAGTTAACATCCGATATTCCAAATGTTAGTGAAGAAGCAACTAAAGATTTAGACGAGAATGGATTAATTCGAATTGGAGCAGAAATCAAGGAGGGTGATATTTTAATTGGTAAAATCACTCCTAAAGGTGAAACGGATCCTTCTCCCGAAGAAAAGTTATTGCGTGCGATATTTGGTGATAAAGCGGGTGATGTGAAAGACGCTTCTTTAAAAGCTGGTCCGTCACTTCGTGGTGTAGTTATTAATAAAAAACTATTCTCTCGAGCTATTAAAGATCGTAAAACAAAATCACAAGATAAACCTGCTTTAGATCATTTGGAATCTGAATATCAGGTTGAATTAGCGAAATTGAAAGATCAGTTAGTTGAAAAGTTAATTCATATTCTTGGCGAACATAAAGCAGCTGGAGTTTTTAATAATTACAAAGAGGAAATTATTAAAAAAGGAACGAAATTTAACCAAAAGAATTTAATTTCAATTGATTACACCATCGTTAATCCATTAAATTGGACTGCTGAATTAGATATAAACCAACTTGTAATTAGGTTGCTTCATAATTTCAATATTAAAGCAAATGACCTTTTAGGAATTTATAAACGTAAGAAATTTCACATTTCAGTTGGAGATGAACTTCCTGCGGGTATCGTAAAATTAGCTAAGGTTTATGTGGCTAAAAAACGAAAACTAAAAGTTGGAGATAAAATGGCAGGACGCCATGGTAACAAAGGAATTGTTGCAAATATCGTTCGTCAGGAAGACATGCCTTTCTTGGAAGATGGAACACCTGTTGATATTGTATTGAATCCGTTGGGTGTACCATCTCGTATGAATTTAGGTCAGATTTATGAAACTGTTCTTGGTTGGGCTGGTGAAAAATTAGGTGTTAAATTTGCTACTCCTATTTTTGACGGAGCTACTCCACAAGAAATTAATGAGTTGACAGATAAGGCAGGCGTTCCAAGATCTGGTAAAACATATCTTTATGATGGAGGTACTGGCGAGAAATTCCATCAACCTGCTACCGTTGGTATTATCTACATGTTGAAATTATCTCACATGGTAGATGATAAAATGCATGCTCGTTCTATCGGACCATACTCATTAATTACACAACAACCATTGGGTGGTAAAGCTCAATTCGGTGGACAAAGATTTGGTGAGATGGAGGTTTGGGCAATTGAAGCATATGGTGCATCAAATATCCTACAAGAAATACTTACTGTAAAATCGGATGACGTTGTTGGTAGAGCCAAGGCTTACGAAGCAATTGTTAAAGGTGATAACATTCCAGAACCGGGTATTCCTGAGTCCTTCAATGTATTACTGCATGAGTTACGCGGTTTGTGTTTAAACATTTCGTTAGATTAATTAAGTCTTAACTAAATAAAGTAAAAATGACTTTTAGAAAAGAAACACCAAAAAAACAAAGTAGTTTTAATAAAATTACCATTTCATTAGCTTCTCCTGAATTGATTCTTGAACAATCAAGCGGGGAAGTATTGAAGCCAGAAACCATAAACTATAGAACATATAAACCTGAAAGAGATGGTTTGTTTTGTGAACGTATCTTTGGACCTGTTAAAGATTATGAATGCCACTGTGGTAAATACAAAAGAATTCGTTATAAAGGAATTGTTTGCGACAGATGTGGTGTTGAAGTAACGGAAAAGAAAGTGCGACGAGAAAGAATGGGACATATTTCCTTGGTTGTTCCTGTTGCGCATATTTGGTATTTTCGTTCTTTACCCAATAAAATTGGATATATGTTGGGCCTACCAACAAAGAAACTTGACCAAATTATTTATTACGAAAGATACGTTGTAATTCAAGCTGGTCTAGCCAATACTTTAGAGGGAATTCATTTTAAGGCAACAGATTTCTTAACAGAAGAAGAATATCTGGATATTTTAGATGCCCTACCAAAAGAAAATCAATATTTGGAAGACAACGATCCAAATAAGTTTATTGCAAAAATGGGTGCTGAGGCATTACATGATTTATTGCGTAATCTTGACTTGGAACAATTGTCTTATGATCTTCGTTATCAAGCAAATCATGAAACATCGGTTCAGCGTAAAAATGAGGCTTTAAAACGTCTTCAAGTAGTTGAATCTATGCGTGATTCTCAAAAACGTATTGACAACAGACCAGAATGGATGATTGTAAAAGTAGTTCCGGTTATTCCGCCTGAATTACGTCCTTTGGTTCCATTAGATGGTGGAAGATTCGCTACATCTGATTTAAATGATTTATATAGAAGGGTTATTATCCGTAATAATCGTTTGAAAAGATTAATCGAAATTAAAGCACCTGAAGTTATCTTGCGTAACGAGAAAAGAATGCTTCAGGAGTCTGTAGATTCATTGTTTGATAATTCTAGAAAAGCGAGTGCTGTTAAAACTGAATCTAATCGTGCATTAAAATCGTTGTCAGATTCCTTGAAAGGTAAGCAGGGTCGTTTCCGTCAAAATTTACTTGGTAAAAGGGTTGATTATTCTGCTCGTTCGGTAATTGTTGTTGGACCAGATTTGAAATTGCATGAATGTGGTTTACCGAAGGATATGGCAGCTGAACTATACAAACCGTTTATCATTCGTAAGATGATTGAACGTGGAATTGTTAAAACAGTTAAGTCCGCTAAAAAAATTGTAGATAAAAAAGAGCCTGTTGTTTGGGATATTTTAGAAAATATTTTGAAAGGACATCCAGTGCTTTTGAATAGAGCACCAACATTACACAGATTAGGAATTCAAGCATTTCAACCAAAACTTATTGAAGGTAAAGCGATACGTTTACACCCTTTAGTAACTACAGCGTTTAATGCGGATTTTGATGGGGATCAAATGGCTGTGCATTTACCATTGGGTAATGCAGCGATTTTAGAAGCTCAATTGTTAATGCTTGCCTCTCATAATATTTTAAATCCTGCGAATGGTGCTCCTATTGCTGTTCCTTCTCAGGATATGGTTCTGGGATTGTATTATATTACTAAAGGTAAGAAAAGTACAGCTGAACTAATTGTTAAAGGTGAGGGAAGTACTTTCTATTCTCCGGAAGAGGTTATTATTGCATACAATGAAAATAAACTCGATTTGCATTCACATATCAAAGTTAAATCTTATGATTTAAATGAGAACGGTGAACCACAATTGATGTTGATTGAGACCACATGCGGTCGTGTTATGTTTAATGAAAAGGTTCCTAGAGAAGTAGGTTTCATTAATGATGTCTTGACTAAAAAAGCGTTACGTGATATTATTGGAAATGTATTGAAAATTTCTGGTACATCGCGAACTGCACAATTCCTTGATGATATTAAAGGATTGGGTTATGAAATGGCGTTTAAAGGAGGTTTGTCTTTCAACTTAGATGATGTTATTATTCCGAAAGAGAAGGATGAATTAGTGTTAAAAGCTGATACTGACGTGAAGGAAGTAATGGCAAATTATAACATGGGTCTTATCACTAACAATGAGCGTTATAACCAAATTATTGATATCTGGACACACACAAATGCTAAATTGACACAGACATTGATGGATCAATTGAAAAGTGATCGTCAAGGTTTCAATTCAATTTATATGATGTTTGACTCTGGTGCGAGGGGTTCAAAAGAACAAATTCGTCAGCTTTCAGGTATGAGGGGATTGATGGCAAAACCTCAAAAATCAGGTGCAAGTGCTCAGGAAATTATTGAAAACCCAATTTTATCTAACTTTAAAGAAGGATTATCCATTTTAGAGTATTTTATTTCAACTCATGGTGCTCGTAAAGGTTTAGCTGATACAGCCCTGAAAACAGCGGATGCTGGTTATTTGACCAGACGTTTGGTTGATGTTGCTCAAGATGTGGTTATAAACTCCCATGATTGTGGAACCCTTAGAGGGATTGTAGCAACAGCATTGAAGAAAAATGACGAGGTTGTAGAGCCGTTATTTGATAGAATTTTAGGTAGAACATCGGTACACGATGTTTATCAACCAGAATCGGATATACTAATCGTAGGTTCAAGTGAAATCATTTCTGATGAAATTGCAACTGCAATTGAAGTTGCGGGAATTGAAGAGGTGGAAATCCGTTCTGTTTTAACTTGTGAGATGCGTAAAGGTGTTTGTTCTAAATGTTATGGTCGTAATTTATCGAACCATCGTTTAGCTCAAATGGGTGATGCTGTGGGTGTCATCGCTGCGCAGTCTATTGGAGAGCCAGGTACTCAGTTAACACTACGTACCTTCCACGTTGGGGGAACTGCATCTAATGTTGCTGATATCTCTGACATTAAAGCGAAAGCAAATGGTAAATTAGAAATTGATGAACTTCGTACTATCGAAAAAGCAAATGTTGATGGTTCAATTCGTTCAATAGTCGTAGGTAGATCTGCTGAAATTAAAATCACAGATGATAAGACAGGAATTGTTGTTATGAATGCCAACATTCCTTATGGTTCAGAAATAATGGTTAAAACGGGTGCGAAAATTAAAAAAGGCGACGTGATTTGTAAATGGGATCCATACAATGCCTTGATTATTTCAGAAGTACCTGGTAAGATTGTTTTTGATAGTATCATCGAAGGTGTTACTTTCAGAGAAGAAGTCGATGAGCAAACCGGATTTACAGAAAAAGTAATTATTGAAACAAGAGATAAAAAGAAAAGTCCAAGTATTCATATTATTGATCCAAAATCAAAGGAAATTCTTAGAGAATATTCACTTCCTGTAGATGCGCATATTTCTGTAACGGAAGGTGTTAAGATTGAAGCAGGTGAGATTTTGGTTAAAATTCCTCGATTAGCTGGGAAAACTGGTGATATCACCGGTGGTCTTCCAAGGGTAACGGAATTATTTGAAGCGCGTAATCCTTCTAATCCAGCTGTTGTTGCTGAAATTGATGGGACTGCTCAATTTGGAAAAATCAAACGTGGTAATCGTGAAATTTCTGTTATTTCCAGAACTGGAGAAGAGAAAAAATATATGGTTCCACTTTCGAAGCACATTCTGGTTCAAGAAAATGATTACGTAAGAGCTGGATCACCTCTGTCTGATGGAGCTATAACTCCAATTGATATTTTGAATATTGAAGGACCTACTAAAGTACAAGAATACATTGTAAATGAGATACAAGAGGTTTATCGTCTTCAAGGTGTAAAAATTAATGATAAACATTTTGAAGTGATTGTTCGTCAAATGATGCTAAAAAATGAAATTATTGAATCTGGAGACACTCGTTTTCTAGAAGGTCAATCTGTTCATAAAGCAGATATTATGACGGCAAATGATGAATTATTTGGAATGATGGTTGTTGATGATTCAGGAGATTCCGAAAATTTGAAAGCGGGACAAATTGTTTCTTCACGTAAATTAAGAGATGAAAATTCTCAACTGAAACGTGCTGACAAGAAAATGGTTGAAGCACGCGAGGCAACTCCTGCAACATCTCGTCCTTTACTTCAAGGTATTACTAGAGCTTCACTTCAAACACAATCGTTTATTTCTGCGGCTTCGTTCCAGGAAACAACTAAAGTGTTGAATGAAGCAGCAATTTCCGGAAAAGAAGATTGGTTATTAGGCTTGAAAGAAAATGTTATCGTTGGTCATTTAATTCCTGCTGGTACTGGTGTTCGTAATTTCCAAAATCAAATTGTTGGTTCGACTGAAGAACTTGAGAAATTAAAAGAACAAGCTTAATTTTTGGATACTAATTGTAAGGCTGTCAGTAATGGCAGCCTTTTTTTTTTACTTATTTTTTCAAATGAGAAATGTTGATTTTAACAGAAATAATGATTGAAATTTTAACGTAATGTGATAGGGAAACCTATTTATTCACTATACTCGATCAAGAATATATTCGATTAATTCTTCCATTTCTTTTTGATACCCCTTAGAGAATTCCATATTTGGTCTATTTGCAACTCCTAAACAAATTGTAGCGCACTGATGACCTAACTCTCTTCCTAATGCAAATAATGCAGAACTTTCCATCTCAAAATTAAGGACTTTTGATTCTGATTCAAATTGACCAAATTTTAATTGTAAATCTATAATTTTATTCCGAAGCCTTAGTTGTCTTCCTTGCGGGCCATAAAAACCAGAACTTGTTATTGTTATACCATTAACTGTTTTTGAAGAGCTTATCCTTTCTGTTAATTTTGGAGATGATTCTATGAAATAAGGTTTAATTTTTTCGGGAAGTCCAAGGTGTGCTGTCAGTTTCTTTTCTATTTCCACCTCTTCTTCTGAAAATTGAATATTATAAAAATGTGCAACATTATCCAGTCCAAATGCATGAGTTGAAACAATCCAGGAATGAATAGGGATTTCTTTCTGTAAAATGCCGCAGGTACCGATACGAATAATTTCTAATGCAGTATGCACAGATTTATTTGTTCTCTTTTCTAAATCTATATTTACTAAGGCATCTAATTCATTGATAACAATATCTATGTTGTCAGTTCCTATTCCTGTCGATAAAGCTGATATTCTTTTGTTTTTATAAGTGCCTGTATGACAAACAAATTCACGGTGTTTAGATTGATGTTCAATAGTATCAAAAAACTGACTGATTAATCCAACACGTTCTTGATCTCCAACTAATATGATTTTATGAGCAATATTATCCGGAAGTAAACCCAAGTGATACACTTGGCCAGTGTCATTTAAAACTAGTTCAGAGAGTGGATATTCCAAACTCTATTTATTTGTGATACTTCCGAAAACTTTCATCAAAATATCTGTTACTCGAGCAGCAGGATCTTTTCGGATTTTATTTTCTTCTTTTTCCACCATGATAAACAATCCATCGATTGCTTTTTGTGTTATGTATGCATCTAAATCTGGATTTAATTTTTGACCTCCCGTTAATGTCATCGCTTGATTATATCTAGTAATAATAGGTGTCCATGATTCTGTTAATTTCACTTTTGAGGTTGCTTCTTTCACTTTTGGACTAAATGCTGACACTAATTTAGTAGTCGTTTGTTCTTTTAAAAATTTTGTAGCAGCACCATCTCCTCCTTTCAAAATACTAAATCCATCTTGTACTGACATTGATAAAATAGCATCTTTAAAAATTGGAAGGGCCTCTTTAGTGGCTTCTTCGGCAGCGCGGTTAAGTGTAGTTTCAAATTTTTCAACTTGTCCAGACATCCCAAATTCAATTGCTTTTTCTTTTATTTTAATAGCGTCTTGAGGAAAATTTATACGTATAACATCGTTTTTTAAAAAACCATCAGTAATAGAGGTCAAGCTTACTGAATTCTTAATACCAACATTCAATGCTTCCTTTAATCCAGAAATGACTTCATCATTAGTTAATCCTGGTTTAGTGTTATTATTAGATACATCAACACTTTGCATTGCACTATTTATAACATCGCATGAAATCAAAGAAACAATTAAAACTATACCCAATAAACTCTTGATCATTTTTTATTTTATTACGTTTACATATCCTGTGTAAAACTTACGTCCATCATTATCCTTTTCTTTGAAGGAAATTTTCCAAATATACGTACCATTCGGAACAATTCTACCACCGTAAGTTCCATCCCAGCTTTCTTTCACGTCATGTGATTCCCAAATCAATTCACCCCAACGATTATATAAAACAAGTTCAAAGTTTTCAAAATCTATTCCATCAATATGAATAAACCAATTTTGATTATGCTCGTCGTCATCCGGTGTGAATGAATTAGGAACATATAGAATTATATCTGGCACAATTTCTATTTCGAGTGTAATTGAATCTGAACAACCTTCTCCGGTAGTAACCGTTAGTGTTATCGGGTAAGTACCAACTTGTCCTTCAGGATAAGTAATTAACGCACTTGATCCGCTAGATGCGATAGATACTGCTCCTGGACTCGACCAATTCCAATTAGTGATATTGCCCAGTGATATATCTGAAGTTTGAATAGCTGTCTCAAACCATGTTGCAGGGTTTTTAGAAACGGTAAAATCCGCAGTTGGTACAGGGGTAACTTCAATAAGATCTTCTATAGAACTGACATAAACACATCCATAATTTGATGTAACCGTCATTTGTACGTCGTATACTCCCACATTAGGAAATATAGCAGTAATATTTTCGGTTCCAATTAAGTTGTATACATCGCCACTTGAAAAAGAATACTGGGTAAATGATACCGCACCTGAGTTTGTAGATGTATTTGTAAAAGTAAATTCACCTGGTATACAATCTTTTGGTTTATCAGGTACAACACTTGGAATAATAGGTGTAGGGAACGTTATTACAATGCATTCCTGAGTTGTGGGAGATCCACATTGTTCAGATAATGTAATACAATATTGAGTATTGGATGCATTTGGTTCAATCGGGAAGCTACCTCCTGTTCCAAGCACTGTCCCATTCTCTGACCAAGTAAAAGTGTAAGGTGATGAACCACCGATACCTGCAGCGTTTAATGTTATAATTGTTCCTGGGCAAATCATTGAATCTGGAGTAATAAAACTAATTGATAACGGATCTGGTTCACCGATTATAACAGAAAGTGATTGAGTACAATTATTAGCATCTGTAACGGTGATAATATGTGTATTTGCATTTAAATCATTGGCTGTATTTGTTGTTGATGTAGAATTGTCCCAACTATACGTGTAAGGATTAGTACCTTGCGTTACATTAATTACGGCAATACCGTCAGATCCTGAATTACAGGTCACGTCCACTTGGTTTGTAATACTCAATAGAAGGGGTGGTATTTCAGTTACCGTAACCGCCACTGTTCCTGAACAACCTATACTAGATGTCACAGTGCACGTATAATTTCCAGCAGATAAGCCAACTGCCGTCTGTGTGGTTTGACCATCACTCCACAAGTAAGAAACAATACCTAATGATGGATTCATTGTTGCAGTGGCTGTTCCATTAATACCTCCAGGACAACTTACTTGTGTGATTGCACCAGTAAAACTCGCTGGCGTATCTCCTACAACTACAGATCCATTGCCGGTACATCCATTACCATCGGTCATAAATACGGTGTAAATACCTGCTGGTACATTATTAACTGTCGGACCTGAAGCCCCTAAAAGTGGCCAGCTGAAGGTGTAAGGTGGTGGAGATGTCGCTCCTGGAACTGCAGTTACTGAACCTAAAGATTGCGAGCATATGTCTGGTGTTGACGTACCTGAAACCACTGGGTTAGCCACTGTTAACCAAGTTGTATCACTTGTTATAGATCCAATACTCGTTCCACATGCTGAACCGGATAAAAAGTAACCAGAAGTTCCAGCGGGTATGCTATAATTTGGATTTGTTGATGGTAAATTCAGGACGCCATTATTGTATGGAAAGGTTGCTAGAACTGTTCCTGCTACATTCACCGCTTGCCAAACAAAATTACTACCAGGACTATTTACCATTAAATAGGGAATCTGAGTAACCGTATATGCATTTGTATTTGCCGGAGAGGTCGGGGTGTATCTTCTTCCATCCTGATTTGCACCCCAAACTGTATTGTTCCTACCAGGTGTAAAATGTGCAACAGTCATTGCATTATTTTCCGTAGCTTGAATTGCTAAACCACTATTCCATGTAGGACATTGGGGTTTGTTTCCAATATGATATTCAACAATATTGGAAGTTTCATAGAGGACGATCGCCATATAATTACATTGTGAAGTACAGCTAAACATGAAAATATCTTTATATAGAACGACAAACTTTCGGTTTGGAGCAGTGCCAATAGTTTGATATTGTATCTGTCCTCCCAAACTTGGGTTTATATCTTGATAGGTAAGCATTATTGAATTTCTGGCGCCTGTCAAGATAGCATTAGGAAGTGGGCCTCCCGTTAATGACCATGGACAATATTGGTTAGCTTGATTCGTGTTAAAAGAGATTAAGCCATTAGATCCGATGACACACTGTGTATAGTTTTGACCATAAAAATTGAAGGTAAATCCAACATTAACAACTCCTGACCAAACATCATCCGTTAAACTTACATTCGTTGGTGTATTTAAATATAGGCCTGCTGCGTTGTTTGCATTATTTCCAGAATTACAGTTGCTAATAGAGACAGTTTGCCCTGCACAAATGGTAGCATCATCTCCAAGACAAAGATTAACCGGTTGTCCAAATGAAAGATTCATAGCAGAAATCCAGAGTATGAAAACAAAAATTGAATAGGTGTTTTTCATGAAATAGTTTAGTTCTTTGTACAACGTTTAAAATGCTTAATTGGTTGCCTAGTATTACAAAAATAATTAATTTTTATTAAAAACTTACGGGGACAATTGAATCTAGGCTTTAATTAATGCTAAATTTGTCTATACCATACATTTCAACTTCTATGCACGATCGAAAAAAAGAATTCCTAACCATTATTGAATTAATTAAATCGGCGAAAAATATAGTCATCACATCCCATAAGTCACCCGATGGGGATTCATTAGGAAGTTCTCTGTCTTTATTTCGTTTTATTAAGAAAATAAACACCAATGTTTTAGTTTGTCATCCCGATCAATCTTCAAGTGCGTTTCATTGGTTAATAGATATTGATTCAATTCAATTATTTAAAGAGAATAAAGAATTAGTATGTTCGATGGTTGAGAAATCTGATCTTATATTTTGTCTTGACTACAATTCATTTGATCGATTAGGGAGCGAATTTGGTGAGATTGTGCAAAATTCCACGGCAAAAAAAGTGATGATTGATCATCATCAAAACCCATCTATTCCTGCAGTTGTTTCCATTTCCGAAACATCCATTGCTTCCACATCTGAATTGATTTTTGAATTAATTGAGCAAAGTGGATTGGGAGAATTCCTTGATGCAGAGATAGCCAAGTATATTTATTTGGGGATAATGACCGATACCGGTTCTTTCCGATTTCCTTCCGTCTCATCAAGAACACATGAAATTGTTTCGTCATTGTTGAAAACAGGCTTTCAACATGCGCAAATCCATGAAGCTATTTTTGATGCTAATTCCTTGAATCGTTTAAAACTCAAATCCTACGCAATTGTTGAAAAATTAGAAGTTTTGCAAGAACTTCCTATCGGTATTATTTTTCTTGAAAATGAAGAACTAAAACGCTTTAACCATCAAAAAGGAGATACTGAAGGCCTTGTGAATACTATTTTGTCAATTGAAAATATTATGGTTGCTGCTTTATTTGTGGAAACAGAAGAAGGAGTGAAAATTTCTTTTCGATCCAAAGGGTCATATTTTGTAAATGAATTAGCCTCTGTTTATTTCAATGGTGGTGGTCATAAGTATGCTGCTGGAGGTTTTAGTGCAGAGAGTATCTTTTTGACAAAAGAACGTTTCAAGGCTATTGTTTTATCTGGTTTTTACAATTCAATATGATAGTTAGAAACTTATTTTTTTTGATAATTATTGCTTGTCTTGCTTCCTGCGGGGACAAAAAAACAGAACCAGTTATTGTTGGTAAAAATTGGAGTGACAGTACTTCGGTTAAATTCAATCAAGAAAGAATGAAAGAGGAGGAATTACAAATTAATTTATACCTCAATCATCACTCAGAAATCAAAACTCAGTCTACTGGAACAGGTTTGCGCTATCATATATATAAAACCAATAAAGGAGTAGGAGTTGAGTCATCAGATTCTGTTGAGGTTTCTTTGAAAATCTCTCTTTTAAATGGATCTTTTTGTTACCAAACTGACTCACTGGATGTAGATCAGTTTTTAGTCGATAAAAGCACTGTGGAATCAGGAATTCAAGAAGGTTTGAAATATATGAAAGAAGGTGAAAAGGCGTTATTCATTTTACCGAGTAATTTAGCACATGGTCTTTTGGGTGATTTTGAGAAAATCCCTCCAATGTCTCCTATTGTAGTTAATATTGAATTGATTAAAGTTATTAAAAATAAAAAATAGGTAATGATTATAAGATTATTCATTGTTATTTCTCTTCTTATTACTTCATGCGGTGAAGCGGTAAAAAAAACGAAGAATCCAGAAGTACCGAAAGGAAAATCGAATCCAATTTCGAAAAATGTTAAATATCTTGATTCATTATCTAATTCAAATGGATTAAAGATAAAATGGGCATACAAGGGAAAGGGAGAGGCTATTGAGAAAGGGGATGTAGTACTCATTAATTATGTTGTAACACTTCCAAATGGTAAGCTTGTTGACGGGAATTCAAAAATCACCAAATCGGATTTGCCTTTTATGGTGGGGTATAATATGCAAACAAAAGGGTGGGATGAGGCGTTAATGTCTATGCATGTTGGGGATGTTGCCACGGTTGTGATACCTGCTGAGTTAGGCAGATCAGATCGCTCATTGGGAGAAGTTGTACCAGCAAATTCCGATAATTTATTACAAATACATGTCATAAAAAAAATAAAACCGGCACTAGTTGAAAATGGCAGTAAAATTTGGCGCTGGAGTTTGAAGAAAAACGAGAAATCTGATTTAAGTTTTGGCCCACGTAAAACCATTAAATTTCATGTAGTTGCAAATTCAACATCTGAGATTGGAGTAATAAATACCTTTGCGAAAAATATGTTAATATCCAATAGGTTTGAAGATGAAATCGCTCCTCCATCCTTGAAGAAAGCGTTAACAAATGCTAAAAAGGGACAAGGCATTTTCTTGCTGTTGTCACCTGCTGATGTTGCACAAATCAAAGGTCTAGAAAGAAAAATTGATTCAAGGGAATGTCTTTTTTATTCAATTCAAGTAATTGATGTGATTTCGAAATAGTCGAAATAATGTTATCTTTGAATACAACTACTTGTTAAATGATTGTTTTGAAACGAACATATTTTTCTTTTTGTTTTGTATTTTTTTATTTCCTTGCTTATCAAGGTCATTCGCAAAAAATTATTGACACACTTTCAACTCCGAACGGAGACATTGTCCTTTATTCGAACCGCACCTGGGAATATTTAAAAGACAAGGGTTTTGATGGTGTTTTGAATCCAGGCATCTATTCAAGTTTAAAAATGATGAGCCCTGTTGAGTTTTCGCAAAGTTGGGATAATCAAAAATGTTTTACATCTTCGAAAGGATCTGACCCCTCCCAGTTGAAAGATACATTGTGGTTGAATGTAGCAAATGAAGAACATTTATCTTTTTCCATGCCGGTTCCAGGTGTAAAAACTTCTCCTTTTGGTCCTCGATGGGGGAAAAACCATAATGGTGTTGATTTAAATTTGAATGTGGGAGATACAGTTGTTGCTGCATGGTCAGGTAAAGTTAGGTATGCGAAATTTAATGAAGGCGGATTTGGTAATTTGGTGATAATAAGGCATTACAATGGTCTTGAGACTTATTATGCTCATTTGAGCAAGTTGTTAGTTCAACCAAATGATGAGATTAAGGCTGGAGAGGTATTAGGTCTTGGTGGAAATACGGGCCATTCTTTTGGGCCACATCTTCATTTTGAAGTTCGTTTTTTTGATGCTCCAATTAATCCAGAAGTATATATTGATGTTCTTTCAAAGAAATTAAAAATGGACAAATTATTTATTCATAAAAATTTATTTAGTCCTGGAACGAAACCAATAGAGTATATTAAACCCGCTGAAAAACAGGAAATAGCCAAGAAAACTATCCCCGTTAAACCAAAGCCAGTAAAAAAAGAAACAGTCCTTTATTATAAGGTGAAAAGTGGTGATAATTTATCTAAAATAGCTTCAAGATATGGCACTACTGTTTCGGCGCTTTGCAAATTAAATGGAATAAAGCCTTCCACATCTTTACAAATCGGAAAAAGTTTAAGGGTTAAATAATAAAATATAGATGAGATACAGTATATATATTGGACTAGTTTGCTTTGTTTTTGTGAGTTGCTCAGATTATCAGAAAATTGTAAAGTCAGACGATTATCAGGAGAAATTTAAATCAGCAAATGAATTCTTTGATGATGCTAAGTACAATAAATCGATCGTATTGTATGAGCAAATCTATCAGAATTCACCCAAAACGGATCAAGGTCAAGTTTCATACTATCGATTGGCAAGATCCTACTATAATTTGAAAGATTACTACATGGCGGGTTATTATTTCAATTCATTTATACAGAGATATCCGTATAGTGACAAAGTGGAAGAAAGTCTTTTTATGGTAGCTATGTGTAGTGTTAAAAATTCGCCAGAGTTTCACCTGGATCAAGATGAAACAAATGTTGCCATAAATAACATCCAACAATTTGTTAATGAATATCCCAATTCTGTACTGGTAGATAGTTGCAATAAAATCATTGATAATTTACGTTTTAAGATAGAATTAAAAGAACTTGAAACGGTTAAATTGTACAGTAAAACCGAATCTTTTAAGGCGGCTGTTACTGCTTCACAACTTTTTCTTGAGCATTATCCTCGTTCAAAATCCCTCGAGGAAGTTTGGGCGATTTTAATAAAAAATTCATTTTACTTAGCTAAAAATAGTATTTCTAACAAAAAAAGCGAGCGATTTGAGCAAACTATCGAAAGATATCGTAACTTTGCTTCCCTCTTTCCTGATTCATACTATGTGAAATCATTGGATTTTGTGGTAGAAGAATCAGAAAAAGGATTAAATGTATTAACCAAAAGAAAGTCAGAGCAATGAATTTCAAAAACATAACTGCGGAGAAATCAACTGTAACAAGAGATACCGTTCGCATAGAAGAGAAGACTGGAAATATTTATCAGTCTATTGCAGCTATTTCAAAACGAGCTAATCAAATTAGTTCTACTTTGAAAGAAGAGCTAACTCAGAAATTACAAGAGTTTAATACAACGACTGATAATTTGGAAGAGATTTTTGAGAATCGTGAGCAGATTGAAATTTCTCGTCATTATGAGAAAATGGCAAAGCCAACGGCTATTGCAACTCAAGAATTATTAGAAGACAAACTTTTCATAAGAAATCCGGAAGCAGAAAAATAATGCGCCCAAAACGCGTATTGGTTGGTGTTACTGCTGGCATTGCTGCTTATAAAATCCCTATTTTAGTTAGGTTATTTAAAAAAGTAGGTTACGATGTGCGCTGTGTCATTACACCAGAATCGAAAGAGTTTGTTAGTCCATTGGTTCTGTCTGTTCTCAGTGGATCCCCTGTTTATTCAACATTAATCAATGAAGATAAGACATGGAATAACCATGTTGAGTTAGCTGAATGGGCAGATTTTTTTGTTATCGCTCCATTGACAGCAAATACATTGGCTAAAATGGCAAGCGGAATATGTGACAATCTTCTATTATCTGTTTATTTCTCCATGAAATCTCAAACGATTGTTGCTCCTGCAATGGATTTAGACATGTATCGACACCCCACAGTTTTGCGGAATTTAGATATGATACAGAATGACGGAGTGTTTGTAATTCCTGCTGAATTTGGCCCTTTGGCAAGCGGATTAACCGGTCAAGGTAGAATGGCAGAGCCGGAAACAATTTTCAAGGAGCTAAATCAACTAATAACGGACAAAAACACGAGTGTTTTTACAGGTAAAAGTGTTTTGATTACAGCTGGACCAACCTATGAGGCTATTGATCCCGTTCGTTTTATTGGAAACCATTCCACCGGAAAAATGGGATTTGCTTTAGCCGAAGTATTTCTCAAAAAAGGAGCAAATGTTAAATTAATTACTGGCCCAACAAATTTGGAATTAGTCGATAATAATCTTGAGCTAATTTCCATAAATTCAGCTGAAGAGATGTTTCAAGAGGTGAAAAAACATTGGTCTAATCAAGATATCGGAATATTTTCGGCGGCAGTTGCAGATTATCGACCGAAAGTTGTTTCAACGGATAAAATAAAAAAGAATTCGAACGAGTTGTTGTTAGAATTGATTAAGAATCCAGATATTCTGCATTGGGCAGGTCAAATGAAAAATGATTCCCAGTTTTTGGTAGGGTTCGCTTTGGAGACTACAGATGAAATTGCTCATGCTACTCAAAAATTGGAACGCAAAAATTTAGATTGTATAATTTTGAATTCTTTGCAAGATTCAGGTGCTGGTTTTGCAACCGATACAAATAAAGTGACTATATTAGATAAACAAAAAAATAAATCGGAATTATCTTTAAAATCAAAATACGAAATTGCACAAGAGATCGTTTTATATTTAGAAGAATTAATCGGCCAATGAAAAACAAATTTCTACTTTCTATAGCCTTGATGGTTTTTTCAACACCGTTTTTTTCGCAAGAATTAAATTGTCAAGTTACCATTGTAGCTGATGCAAAGTTGGAATTAACCACTGTCGATCAGGATATAATTGCTCAATTGAAGCAGACCATCACTGATATGATGAATAACACCCAATGGTCCAAAGATAAATTCAAAGTGGAGGAACGCATAAATTGTGTTCTTCAATTACAGATAAAAGAGAAACCTTCAACAGGTACGTACTCTGGATCCTTGCAGGTGCAGTCAACCAGACCTGTATTCAATTCATCATACAATACAACAGTTATTAATTATTTAGATGAAAATGTAGCGTTTAGTTTTTCTCGAAATGCACTGCTAGTTTATGCGCCAAATCAATATAGAGACAATTTGACTTCCATTTTGGCATTTTATGCTTACTACATTATCGGAATGGATTACGATTCATTTTCGTTAAAAGGAGGGACCCCTTATTTCAATGAGGCACAGCAAATTGTCTCTTTAGCCCAAAGTTCGGGTGCCTCGGGTTGGAAGTCTAATGAGAGTTCTAAGAGAAATCGTTTCTGGTTGGTTGATAATGTTTTACACCAACTATTTGAGCCATTGAGAGAATGTAATTATCAATATCACCGAAAAGGAGTAGATAAGTTGTACGAAGATAAAGTAGCAGGAAGAAAACAAATGTTTGATGCCTTGGCTAAGTTAAATACTGTAACCCAAGCTAGACCGAACTCCATTAATTTAATCAATTTTGTGCAAGCAAAACGTACTGAGATTAAAGAAATATCAGAGGATGCAGAACAAAAGGACAAAACAGATATTGTGAATTTGATGAAAAAAATTGATCCTTCGAATGCTTCAAAATACGAGGAAATTCTACAATAATGCTAACCTGTCTTCGTATTTCTAATTTTGCCTTAATTGATTTTTTGGAACTCGAATTCAATAAGGGATTTGCTGTTATTACTGGCGAAACCGGATCGGGAAAATCAATTTTATTAAATGCACTTGACTTAATACTTGGAGCTCGCGCAGATTTTTCGGTCATTGGCCCAGATAGCACAAAGAGTTTTGTTGAAGCAGAATTTACTTTAAATGATACTTTTCAATCCTTTTTTTTGTCCGCAGATTTAGATTTTAGTTCCTCAACTGTTATTCGAAGAGAAATAAACACACTCGGAAAATCAAGAGCTTTTATCAATGACACTCCAGTATCTCTAACCCTTTTACGTTCTTTAACGGCTCAATTAATCAATATTCATTCTCAATACAATACGCTAGAGCTAAAGGAAAAGGCATTTCAATTAGATGTTTTGGATTGTTTGGCTGGTTTGGAAAATGAGAAAAGTCAATTCACAGAAAGGTTTGATCGTTGGAAATCGAAAAAACAACTCTTAGAATCGACAAGGAAAGATTTTGAAGAACGAGTAAAATGGATCGACTATAACCAATTTCAGTTAGGAGAGTTGAGTGAATTAGATTTGGCTAATTTAGATTACCAATCGATCGAAGATGAACTAAATACATTGCAAAACGTCGAGTCATTAAAAGTGAATTCGTATCAGATTTCACAAGTTTTGATTGACGAAAATGGAGTGTATTCAAAAATACAGTCGCTAAAATCTACTTTGGAAAAAAGCAGTGTGCGAAATACAACCTTGGAAGAATTTATAAATCGGTTAAATGCTTTGCTTCCTGAATTAAAAGATATTGGTGAAGAAGCAGAGAATTTTGCTGAGGAATTGAGAATGGACCCGGATAAAATTTCCGAAAATACGATTCGTTTGGACGCATATAATCGTTTATTATCGAAGCATCAGAAAAAATCGCAAGAAGAGTTACTTCAATTCCAAAATGAGTTGAGTTCTGAAGTGTACAATGCAGATCAGTTGCGTGACAATTTGGAAAGATTAGAAGCCGATTTTCAACAAGAGCAAGACGAGCTTATTATTCTCGCTGGGGTTTTACATCATAAACGTCTAAGCGCAATATCACTGATTTCAAGTAACATTCAAAATATTCTGGGGGAATTAAAAATGCCAGATACATTATTACTGTTTCAACTTTCGCAAAGCAAGGTGCTTTCATCTTCTGGAAATACGGAGATAAATTTATTGTTTTCTGCTAATAAAGGGATTGCTCCTGTTGGTATTGAAAAAGCGGCTAGTGGTGGTGAATTATCTCGTGTTATGTTAGCTTTACAGAAGTTGATTTCTGAAAAACGCCAATTGCCAACCATATTGTTTGATGAAATTGATACGGGTGTTTCTGGTGAAGTCGCTCATAAAATGGCAGCATTACTGGGTTCAATGAGTGCGAATTCTCAATTAATAGCAATTACTCATTTACCTCAAGTAGCAGCAAAAGCAACACATCACGCGAAAGTGATCAAAGAAAAAAAAGGCGAGAGAATCAGTTCCAAAGTAAGCTGGTTAACTCCAGAACAGAAAATAATTGAAATTGCCCGCTTAATGAGTGGAGAAACCATCACAGAAGCAGCTATAGAGAACGCAAAGAATTTAATTTTGAACTAAGTGAATAACTTCTTTCTACCTTTTAATATTGCTACTTCCGATCAAAAAATTAGTCATGAAAAGGCTTTTACATTTTTAGGAAGTTGTTTTTCTGATGAAATTGGATCGGAAGCTATTTTGTCTGGATTTGATGTGTTAACGAATCCGTTTGGTACAATATTCAATCCCATTTCGTTGTCTCAGCAAATAGTAAATGCGATTAATAATTCGGAAGAATTTCCACTGCTAGAAAGAGATTCAAGATTCTATTCTTGGGATGCGTCAACTAAATTAGTTGGGTCTTCTCCCCAGGAAATTACTGATTTACTATCGAAGAAACGTCAACAATTGCGCGCGCAACTTTCAAAACCAGGTTTATTAGTTGTGACATTTGGTACTGCTTATATTTATCGCTTAGAACAAAGCCAAATCGTCGCAAATTGCCACAAACAACCTCATCATTTGTTTCTCAAAGAATTAGCCTCAAAAGATGAATTGTTAACTAATTGGATAGAAGCGATTGATGTTTTGCGTGAATTTAATCCATTCGTAGAAATTGTATTCACGGTTAGTCCTGTGCGGCATATTCGTGATGGAATTATTGAAAACACGATTAGCAAAGCGCGTTTAATTGAAGTTGTTTCTGAGTTAACGAGTAAATATGGTGTAGGCTATTTTCCCTCCTTTGAAATAATACTGGATGAGTTGCGTGATTATCGGTTTTTCAAACAAGACCGAATTCATCCCAATGAGGAAGCAGTTTCTTATGTGTGGAAGCGATTTTCTGATGTTTATTTTCCGGCAGAAACACAAGTAATAATACAGAAGATAAAGCAGATTAGAAAGCGTTTGTCTCATCAGTCAGATATTCAGTTACTATTGGATGACAAAACAAATCAGTTGGTTAAAGAAATTGAACAAAATTATCCTTGGATTCAATGGTAATGAAATCATTCAAAGTATTATCTTTGTCTACAAAATAGAGTTTTATGTCAATAATATCTGGGGTAGCTACAGGAGATCAAGTTCAAGCCATTTTTCAGCATGCCAAAAAACATGGTTATGCACTACCAGCAGTTAATGTAACTTGTTCAAGCACGGTAAATGCGGTTATGGAAACTGCTGCGAAATTAAATTCACCTGTAATTATTCAGTTTTCAAACGGAGGAGCTTCTTTTAATGCAGGAAAAGGACTATCTAATACCG
Source organism: Crocinitomicaceae bacterium (assembly GCA_044377675.1). Taxonomy (GTDB): domain Bacteria; phylum Bacteroidota; class Bacteroidia; order Flavobacteriales_D; family Crocinitomicaceae; genus UBA952. The sequence continues at coordinate 26,877 of JBILYP010000018.1, read as the reverse complement.
ATGAACGCTCAGCAATATTGGGTGGAATTGCCGGAGCTCAACATATTCATACTTTGGCTGAAGCCTATGGAGCAACAGTAATTTTACATACCGATCATTGCGCCAAAAAATTACTTCCATGGATTGATGGTTTGCTCGAAGCAAGTGAAAAACACTTTATATCAACAGGAAAGCCTTTGTTTAGTTCACATATGATTGATTTGTCTGAAGAGTCGTTAAATGAGAATTTAGATATATGCAAGCGCTATTTGGAGCGAATGTCAAAAATGGGAATGACCTTAGAAATTGAGTTAGGAATAACTGGTGGGGAAGAAGATGGTGTGGATAATTCTGACGTGGATTCATCCAAATTGTATACCCAACCGGAAGAGGTAGCTTTTGCTTACGAAGAATTGATGAAAATTTCTCCTCGATTTACAATTGCCGCAGCTTTTGGTAATGTTCACGGTGTATACAAGCCAGGTAACGTAAAGTTAACTCCGATAATTTTGAAAAATTCTCAAGAATTCGTTCAGAAAAAATTTAATCTTGGAACTAATCCAATTGATTTTGTCTTTCATGGTGGTTCAGGATCAACTGTTGCAGAAATTCGTGAAGCAATTTCGTATGGTGTCATTAAAATGAATATTGATACGGATTTACAATTTGCATATACAGAAGGGACTAGGGATTATATAATGTCTAAAATTGATTATTTACATACACAAATAGGCAATCCAGAAGGAGACGATCAACCGAACAAGAAATATTACGACCCGCGAAAATGGATCAGAGAATCTGAGTTAACATTTATTAAACGCTTGGAACAAGCATTCATCGATTTAAACAATGTGGATTCTCTATCAAAATAGAGGATGCACAAAAAAAGATAATTATGAGTTGGTTTAAACGAAATAAGGAAGGGATAACAACTTCCACGAAAGAAAAGAAAGAAACACCTGAAGGGTTATGGGTAAAATGCTCGAATTGTAAAACTCTTTTTACTTCGAATGATTTTGCTAAAAATAATTTTGTTTGTAATAGATGTTCGCATCATGAAAGAATTAGTGCGGCAGATTATTTCAATTTGATTTTTGATAATGAAAAATATACCGAGTTGGACGCAAACTTAAGTTCTGGTGATCCATTAGGTTTTGAAGACACAAAGAAATACGTCGACCGAGTAAGTTCTACTCAAAAAGCAACGGGACTAAAAGATGCTGTTCGTACCGCTCATGGTAAATTGGATGGTCATGATTTTGTTGTTGCTGCAATGGATTTTGCTTTTATTGGTGGTTCCATGGGGGCTGTTATGGGAGAAAAAATTAGTCGAGCAATAGATGAAGCAATTAAGTTAAATTCTCCATTTATGATTATTTCAAAATCGGGTGGAGCACGAATGATGGAGGCTGGTTTTTCATTGATGCAAATGGCTAAAGTTTCTGGCAAATTAGGTCAATTGGCTGAAAAGAAATTGCCTTACATTTCTTATTTGACCGACCCAACAACGGGTGGAGTAACTGCTTCATTTGCAATGCTTGGAGATATTAATATTGCTGAGCCAGGAGCCTTAATCGCATTTGCTGGACCACGAGTAGTGAAAGAGACAATTGGAAGAGATTTACCGGATGGTTTCCAAACTTCAGAGTTTCTGTTAGAACATGGTTTTTTAGATTATATCATTGACCGAACTGAAATCCGTGAGAAATTGAGTTTATCACTTAAGTTATTTTTAAAATAATGAAATTCAGAAAAGAAAATTGGGAATCAATACGAAAAAAAGGGTTCCTTAATTTTTTCTTGATTAGAGGATTATTGTTCTTTGGTTTACCATTCACATCAGTTCAGCTTTTTTTGAAATGGCAAGAGGGCAATAAGATAAATTTCATTGCACTTATTCTTTCAGGCATAATTGCCGGATTAATTTACAGCGGCTCAATGTGGTATTTTGCAGAAAGAAAATTTAAAAAAGAAAATCCTAAAAATGAGGTTTGATTTTCCCTTCTAAAACAGATAAAGGAAAAGCACCACTTTCTCGCCAGATTTTCTCGCCAGACTTAAAAAGAATAAAGGTTGGAACTCCTTGTACTCTGTATTGTGCTGCTATCGCTTTGTTTTTATCTACATCAATCTTTAAAATTCTGATTTTTTCTCCGTACTTCTCCTTTAATTTATCTAAAATTGGATGCATCGTTTTGCATGGTCCACACCATGTTGCGTAAAAATCAACTAGGGTGGGAATATTGGATTGGATTATTTGATTAAAATTACTCATAATACGAAGTTAAGATTTTCTGTATTTTTACTTTGTAACCAATGATACAATAGTTGTATTTTTTTATCCAGTTAACCTTTTTTTAATTTCTTTTACCGAATAGCAAACATTATTCTTGCTAGGCTTGTTTTGAGAGAATGAAAACATTCTTATTTATTGGAGCCAATTCTGATATGGCTATTGAAGCTCGGAAATTATTGGAAATGCAAGGTGACAAAGTCATTTCAATTTCCCGTTCAGAAAATACTTATTTCCCTGATTTTATTGAAGGAAACCCAGTTTTAAATGAATTACCTGAAATCGAATCTACGTTTGATGGTTTGGTTTATTTCCCGGGAAGTATTAGGCTAAAACCTTTTCGTTCGCTGAAATCTACTGATTTCCAAACTGAATTCGAAATAAATGTTTTAGGAGCTATAAACGCTTTACAAAAATATTCAAGTCGCATGAACGAAGGTGCAAGTGTAGTATTGTTTAGTACTGTGGCGGTTCAGGTGGGAATGCCTTTTCATAGTGCAGTTTCCATGGCTAAAGGAGCTGTGGAAGGATTAACAAGAGCCCTAGCGGCGGAATTTGCTCCAAAAATTAGAGTGAATTGTATCGCTCCTTCATTGACGCATACTAAAATGGCTGAAAAGTTCTTGAGCACTCCTGAAAAGATTGATGCGGTAGCACAACGACATCCTTTGAAGAAAGTTGGTTCCGTAGCCGTTTTAGCGAAGTCGATTGTTTATTTATTGAGTGATTCTTCTGCGTGGATGACAGGACAAATACTGCATCTCGATGGTGGAATGTCCTCAGTGAAGGTATGAGCCACAAAGGAAATAAATCTTACCTTCCTTCGAAAGAATGTAAAGCTTGTCAAAGGGAGTTTAGCTGGAGAAAAAAGTGGGAGAAGAACTGGGATGAGGTCAAGTATTGCAGTGATACATGCCGAAAGGGGAAATCGAATCTTTTACAATAAAAATTCTTCCACATTAGATGGGGTAATTACATTGAATTGATGATTTTCATAATTTCTTGAAAACGTTTTACTCAAACGAGCTTTTACATTTTGATTCCATTTGATTTCAAAGGCATGGAAAACTTGATTTTCCTCTATCACTAAATCAATTTCTTGTTGATCTTGTGTTCTCCAAAAATAGAAATTGGCCCAACGATTTTCGTAGTGGTATTTCTTGTAAATTTCACTTATAACGTAATTTTCCCACAATGCACCAACGTCGGCTCGATTTTCAGGGAGATTGAAATTTCCCAATAGCGCATTCACAATTCCATTATCTATAAAATAGATTTTTCGTCCTTTTTTTAATTCTTTGGAGTGATTGCGACTTAATGCTTTTAACCGAAAGATAATAAAACTCTCCTCTAACAATTTAATATATTTCTCAACGGTTGCATTATCAATTTTAAGTTCTTTAGATAAGTTGTTGTAATTGATTTCTGTTCCAATTCTAAATGCTAATAACTGTAGTAAATGAACCAGTTTTTCCGGCATTTTTAAACCTTCAAACATCAAAATATCCTTGTATAAATAGCTTTCTGATAATAATTTCAATCGCTCTTTTTCTTCACCTTGATGTAAGGTTATTTCTGGGTATGCTCCGTAAAGTAACCGCACAGGAATCATCCGTTTTTCCTCTATTAAACCATGGTGATTTGCGAGTTCTGAAAACGAAAGAGGAAAGAGTTGAAATTGCCATTTACGACCAGTTAGTGGCTCATTGGTTTTATTTTTTATTTCAAAAGCTGAAGAACCTGTTGCAATAACTTGAAGTTCTGGCAATGAATCAATAATGATTTTTAGCTTAATTCCGATGTCTGTAATTGTTTGAGCTTCATCAATAACGATAATTTTATGATTACCAAAGTAATTCTTGAAGCGCGTTGATGTTGCATTTTCAAATAAAGCTTGAATATCGGGTTCATCGGCATTGAGCCAAAGTGCATCATTTCTATCTTTGATTATTTCTTTAAGCAAGGTTGTTTTGCCCACTTGACGAGGACCTAAAAGAATTATTACTTTTCCTTTGAAGAGTTTAGTAATAATATTTTGCTTTATAATTCGCTCAATCATATTGAACAAAATTAATCAATTTTCGTATTATTTTAGAATGAAATCGAAAAAAAAACGTTTTATTTTGGAATAGAATCGAAAATTATACGAAAAATAGGTGGGGGATATGTTTTTTTTAATAAAAAAACTCCCGCCAATTGAGGTTGATGGGAGATGAAAATAGAATAGAACTTATTGTTTTACAACCTTGATTGCCTTTCCTTCAATTTGTAAGAAATAAGATCCTGTTGAAAGAGCTTGCAAATCAATTTGCTCTTTCAATGAATTTATTTTTCCTTGATGAATAATTCGTCCGGCAAAATCAGTAAAGAAATAATTTTTTCCTACCAAATCATGAGAAACTTCAAGTGTAAGATTAGCATTCGTTGGATTGGGATAAACTTGCAATGTTGAGGTTATCTCTTCGTTTAAACCAATCTGACCATTATTTACAATATTCGATTTTGAAACTCCGTAGTTAATAATTTTTGTAGGGTCACAGTTTATTGGATTTACAACTTCAATCTGATAATAAAGCGGTCCTGTTGGGGGAGTTAAATCCGTATATGAATTCAAATTGCTTTGAATGGTTGTAAGTAGACTAATGTTTGTTGGGTCAGTGCCACGATAAATATTATAACTACCAAAATTGATTCCTTCATAATGACTCCAAATTAAGTTCCATGCACCGCCAATTCCTTGATTGATAGTTAAGTGAATTGTTTTGTGGAAATCACCGACATTGGTTTCAACGCCACAAGTATCCAAAGCAGAAATTTTATAACGATAAGCTTGAACCGCAGGATTTGAATTAACATCTAAATATATTGCTAAAACGTTGTAATCAGTTGCGCCAATTTTCGTGTAAACATCCGATACGTTTGTTTCTTTGTACACATAAAAAGAATCGATTCCAGTGGTGATTGGTTTTTCCCAAACAATGCGATTTTCGTTTGTTAATGAATCCATTCCGACTATACAAACTTGTGGAGCTGCAACAAAAGACGCATTTACATTAAATGGAGCAGAAGAGGCCGAACAACCATTAGCTCCAGTTACAGAAACCGAGTAAGTTCCTGAAGAGGTAACATTAATACTTTGTGAAGCTGCGCCTGTTGACCAGTTGTAAGTAGAATAATTTCCTGTATTTAAGGTTACTGAACCTCCCACACATGGCTGAATTGCTCCTGTAGATGTAATTATCGGAGTCGTTGGAATTGGTAGAATATTTACCACCACATCAGTTGACGTAACAGGACAATTATTCACAGAAATAATAACAGAATATGTTCCTGATAGAGTTACTGGCAAACTATCATTGTTATTACCCGAAATAAGCACTCCGTTTCTTCTCCATTGGTAAGAGAAAGAAGGATCACTATTACAAGATAACCAAAAAGGTGTTCCTTGACACGCTTGCTGTGGGCTAGTTTGGTTGATTGTGGCTGGATGTGTACAGCTTATACCTCCCGTACAGAAAATATAATCTGAAAGGGTTGTAGTGTCTGAACAACCAGTGGCATTGTTAGTAGCAATTAATGAAACCGTGTATTGACCATTGTACAAATATTGGTGAAATACCGAAGCATTATTTGAAGCAAGTGTTGTACCATCTCCAAAATCCCACGTAAATGAGTAATTGGACGCGTTGGAAGTTGAATTGCTAAATTGTACTGCAAATGGAGGTGCTGTATACAATTGTTGGGCGCTCGAGAAGGTTGGATTGAAATTGTTTGATAATACAGTTAAATTTAATGTTACCGTGCTATCACAGCCAAATTGATTTGTAAATGTTTGTTGATATTGACCAGTCGTGCTGTATAGTTGACCATTCCAATTATATGACAAACCATTACAAATTGTATCAGAAAATTGTGATGAAATATTCGTTACATTATAAGTCAAATTTAAAGTCACAGTACTGTCACATCCATACTGATTAGTGAAATTTTGGATATACTGACCCGGCTGTGAATACTGTTGACCATTCCAATTGTAAACTCCTCCATTACAAAATGATGCAGCTATGGAATTTGGTAAACTACAATGCCTGATATCATCGATCCAAAATTTGTTCCCTAAAATAGGCAATCCAGACTTGGATGTGAATAAAGAAATTCTAACATAAGATGCTGTCCCTATAGCTCCACTTATTGGATTTATTGTTACACTTGCTGTGGTCCAATTAGAAACATTTGATGAACTTAAAAAAATCCCCTCTCCCAACAATATGTCTTGGTTTGTGAAAACTTGAATTCTAAATATTGCAGTGTCAATTGAATTGTATTGCTGTTTGTATTCAAAAAGTATAGTTGAATTTTGCCATGTGGAAACATTTACAACGTTTGTTTCATACAGAAAAAATCCGGGAATAGTATCAGTGGAAGAACCTAAAATCGCATTAAGAAGAGGATCTATAATTGACTCTAGTCGCAAAGATTGCAAACCTTGTGCAGGATTATTAGTTTCTGCTTGAAAAACCCCGTCATATATACCAGTAGTTGTAGCAAGATTCGGGAATTCTGGATAAACATTATAGATTATTGGTGCTTCAAAATCGCCATTTATTATTTGAAATTGTGCGAAGGTGTTGCAAGATATAACCAAAATAAGAGAAAGAAATATTTTTTTCATTGTTGTTGTTTATTATTTAGTTTATAAATCAAAGGCTATTTTAATCAGCGTTTTATTCGGACTTCCAGAAGTATCAACAGCCACTTTCTTATGGTCACATCCACGTAAGTTATTTGGCTGAAGAGATTTAAAGGCGGTATTATTATGTAGGCCATTCGTCAAGGGAGTTAGATCTAATTCATCATAGGCACCTACTAGATGGCAGCTAATTAATGGAGGAGCAATCAAACATAAATCCCATTCAGCGTGTAGTTTAATAGTATGACCTTCACATAAATCTTTAATTTGCGTTTTTATGGAATAATCATCTTCATCCCAAAAATGTTTTAGAATTCCTCGCCCGGCAATTTTTTTTCTTAAGTGTGAGTCAATTTTGAGAGCAAAAGGAAACAGATCTAAGAGCAAAACACCTTCTTTTGCTAGCTCATACAAGGCATTTTTTGCTGTATCAATCGTTAATGGTGTCCTTGAGATATTAAAAAGATCACAAGGCGCTCTGAAATATGGAGTAGCTAAACCCTCAACATTTGAGTAATTGTAGAAATAAGCACCGCTAAATGGCGCTGCTTCGGCAACTAAAATGTATTTTACCTCTGAACCAGAAAGCGTTTTTAAATAAGTTTCAAAAAACTCTTCCCTTTTTAAATACTCCTTGTACGAAGGCATCTCTTGATTAGCAATTTCGTGAAAATGCGTCATCCAAAGTGATGAATATTGCTTTTCTGTAATCATTTATCTTTTTTTTTCCCACAAATATAAATTAAAATTTTACAAATACACTATAAAAAGTACATTATATAGTAGAGTACTAAATAACGTCAAACATGCTGAATTTTGTGTATGCAGCAACCCGATGATTTTGAACAAGATTTTCAATGGATTTCAAAGCGTTTAAAAGAGCTTCGAAAAGAAAAAGGGTTCAATAATTATGAGCATTTTGCATACGAGCTGGGCATGAGTCGCTCTGCATACTGGCGCATTGAAAAAGGATCCAATTTTGAAATGAAAACCTTGTTTCGTATCTGTAAGTTATTGGAAATTTCGGTTCAGGAGTTTTTTAATTTCAGCGCTCAGAATGAATAATGGGGAGGTGATTTTAACTTTTTCTATTTTCAAAAATAATTAGGCGCCAACCGTCAAAACATACCTTCCCTTGCTTTGTTAGTAAAATATATTAGCAAAAATGCCGCACAAATACAAATACATCAAACTAATACTGGGCGATCAACTCAACGAGCAGCATCCGTGGTTTGATAAAGTCGATGAGGATGTGCTTTTTGTTTTGATGGAAGTGCGCAGCGAGACGGATTATGTGAAACATCACATCCAGAAAGTTGTAGCAATCTTTGATGCCATGCGCAACTTTGCCGAGGTTTTGATTGCAAAAGGACATCAAGTAACCTATTTCAAAATAAACGACTTAGACAATCAACAATCGTTTACTGAAAATTTTATTGCACTTGCAAAACAATTTTGTGTATGCAGCAGCCCGATGATTTTGAACAAGATTTTGTATGGATTTCAAAGCGTTTAAAAGAGCTTCGAAAAGAAAAAGGGTTCAACAATTATGAACATTTTGCATACGAGTTGGGCATGAGTCGTTCTGTGTATTGGCGCATTGAAAAAGGATCAAACTTTGAAATGAAAACCTTGTTTCGTATCTGTAAGTTATTGGAAATTTCGGTTCAATAGTTTTTTACTCAAAAACATATAAACTAAATTTATCTCAACTAATCAGCCAAAAAACACATTTAAAGTTTAAAAATGGCTGATTATGAGAGAAATCATTGGACGATTTGTCTTAAGAAAGGAATCAAACCAAACATTCTTCTATTACTCGAATAAGATTCTTGATGAAAATCAGTATTTCTATTCACCATTCAACAATTCTTCAACTTGAATTTTAAGATCAGGTAATTCCCTACATACGATTGTCCAAATTACTTCGTCAGAAATATTGTCATAGCTATGAATAATTCTATTTCTAGTTCCGATGATGTTTTTTGCGTTTTTCAACTGAAAAGTATTGTCTTGCTTAAGAATCCTATGAACTGCTTCTCCAATTATTTCAAGATTTCTTTCAACAGCCTTTTTAGTTTTTAGGTCGGCTTTGTATGCTACAAAGTCTCTTTCTTCACCGAGAAAAAGAAATATTTCTTCAATGCTTTGCTTGATGTCGAATAACCACGTTTTAATTTTAATATCCATAGATTTTAATCTTGGTATTTTCGAGTTGTTGTCGAAATATATTATTTCTAATTGCTCTCTCTTCCAGAAGGTCTACTTGGCGTTTCAAAATTTCTTCGAGCTTAGATTTTAAACTAAAATAAAGGTCTGCATATTTGAAGGGATCTTTTTCGTTAAAGTCAACAATTAAATCTACGTCAGAATTTTCATTAAAGTCGTCCCTTGTTACAGAGCCAAATGCGAAAAGTGATTTAACATTATTGGTTTTACAAAGTTCTTCAATTTGCTTTATTTTAGATTCGTCAATTTTCATACTCAAAGTTAATTGTTTTTACTTGAATGTCAAAATAGTATTAGAACTAGCAAGCAAATAGGTCTCAAATCTAATAGAAATTCAAATAATCTTTTGCAAAATAGACTTATGAATGAAATCTATTCCAAAACATACCTTCTCGTGCTTTGTTAGTATGTTATATTAGTTAACATGCTCAAAAAATATAAATCAATCAAACTGATTCTAGGTGACCAATTAAATAGCGAGCATCCGTGGTTTGAAAGTGTTGATTCAAATAACTTGTTCGTGATGATGGAAGTGCGCAGTGAAACAGACTACGTAAAACATCATGTTCAAAAAGTAGTGGCCATTTTTGATTCCATGCGTAAGTTTTCCGAGGTTTTGGTTGCCAAAGGTCATCATGTAAAGTATTTTAAAATTAATGATTTTGATAATCAACAATCATTCACGAAAAATTTGGAAGGCCTTGTAAATCAATTTGGTGCTGAAGAAATTCATTATCAACTACCGGATGAATACCGCGTAGATCAAGAATTGAAATCCCTCTCTGATACAATTGGAATTTCTGTCGAAGCTTTTGATACCTATCATTTTTTGACAACTAGGAATGAACTTGGGTTACTTTTTGAAGGAAAAAAGAGTTATCTCATGGAAACTTTTTATCGGTATATGCGCTTAAAATACTCCATTTTATTGGATGATTTTAAAAAGCCGATTGGAGGTAAATGGAATTATGATCAAGAAAACAGGAAGAAAGTTCCCAAAAATCACCAGATTTTAACAACGCCTTTACTCGAGAAGAATTGCGCTGATTTATTGGCTGAAATTGAAGAGGCTGGAATTCAAACTTTAGGTGAGATAGATTCAAGTTCTTTTTCTTGGACCACAACAAGGCAAGAAGCATTATCCTTGATGGATGATTTTGTGGAAATTGCACTACCGTATTTTGGGACCTTACAGGATGCTATGACTGAAAAGCATTGGTATTTGTATCATTCACGTTTATCTTTTGCCTTGAATGTTAAGCTGCTTAATCCTTTAGAGGTAATTCATCGCGCTGAAAAGGCTTATTCGGATTTCCCTAATCGGTATGAATTAAATCAAATTGAAGGATTCATTCGACAGATTCTCGGTTGGCGCGAATACATGCGTGGAATTTATTGGGCAAAAATGCCGGATTATGCAACATTGAATTTTTTTAATCATCAAAATCCACTGCCAAATTGGTTCTGGACAGGTGAAACGAAGATGAATTGCTTGAAACATGCAATCAAACAATCACTTGAACAAGCTTATGCCCACCACATTCAACGATTGATGATCACAGGAAATTTTGCTTTACTTGCTGGTATTCATCCCGATGAGGTTGATCAATGGTATCTTGGGATTTATATTGATGCCTTCGAGTGGGTGGAGATTACAAATACTCGTGGAATGAGTCAATTTGCTGACGGCGGTATTGTCGGTTCCAAACCATATGTGAGTTCGGCAAGTTATATCGATAAAATGAGCGATTATTGCCAAAATTGCCATTACAAGAAAGACTTGAAAATTGGTCAAGGAGCCTGTCCTTTTAATTCTTTGTATTGGAATTTCTATGACGCCCACCAAGAAAAATTGAAATCTAATCCAAGACTAGGAATGATGCTCAATGTTTGGAAAAAGATGAGTCCAAATCAGAAAACGGAAATATTACAACAAGCGTCTTATTATCTGGATAATATTGAAACATTATGAAGAAAATTGGCATCATTCTATTCACCTCAGATTTAAGACTTCACGATAACACAACCTTGCATCAGGCGATTAAAGAAAATGATTTGGTGATTCCTCTTTTCTGTTGGGATATAGAATACATGAATCAGGGGCAGTTGGGATTTCCTCGACTCGGAACCATTCGAAAAGGCTTTTTACATAAAATCCTACAAGACTTACACGGTCAATTAAAACAAATTGGAGGTTATTTATTGGTAAAAAAAGGAAACCCTATTGATGTAATTACTGAGATTATCAGTGAGTTTTCCATTCATAAAGTGTATACTAAAAAACAGGTGGGAATTGAAGAAAAAAGACAAAATGATAGCATAAAAAAATTATTACTCACAAAAGGAGTCGATTTTGAAGAATACAGCACAAGCACCGTTTTTCATCCTTCTGATATGCCCTTTTCGATTTCATCCATACCCGAGGTATTCACTAAGTTTCGAAAAATCGTGGAGAAGGAAGTCGAAGTGCGCGAACTAATTCCAACTCCTACCAAAATTAACTGTCCGGTATTACCAAAAAAGTGGATTGAATCGATTGAAGAAGAAAACGTTATTTCTGACGGAAAAAGTCATTCCTTACCTGAAATGGAGGGTGAGACAAGCGCTTTACATCATCTTAATTGGTATCTTTTTGAGAAACAATCCATTCTTCATTACAAAGAAACGCGAAACGAACTTTTAGGACTTGAATTTTCATCCAAACTATCACCTTGGTTGGCCTTAGGTTGTTTATCGCCTAAATTCATTTACCATGAAGTAAAGCGTTTTGAAAATGCATTTTTAGCCAATGACTCAACCTATTGGTTAATATTTGAATTGATTTGGCGTGATTTTTTTCGGTTTTCATTTAAAAAGCATCCAATTGAATATTATCAATTACATGGAATTCTAGGACGATCGGAACGAAAAGAAAATCGAGATTTTGGAATTATAGAATCTTGGATTGAAGGAAAAACAGAAAATAATTTTGTGAATGCCGCCATGCTTGAGTTAAAATCTACAGGTTGGATGTCGAATCGCATGCGACAAATCGTGGCGAGTTATTTTATTTACGATTTAGACCAAGATTGGCGAGTGGGTGCGGCTTACTTTGAGTCACAGTTGATAGATTATGATGTTTCATCTAATTGGGGCAATTGGGCATACATTGCTGGAGTGGGAAATGATCCTCGCGCAGGTCGAAAATTCAATACAGACAAACAGGAAGAACAATATGATAGAGATAAACGTTATCAAAACACATGGAACATAAACTAATTTGTCATTACAGCGATTTGCCTTCACCCATGGCTTATGTGAAGGAGAAAAAGCCAGAAGAGAATATTCTTTCGGCGAGTGACATTGATCGTATCATAGAAATGGCCTGGGAAGACCGTACTTCTTTTGATGCCATAAAACATCAGTTTGGATTGAATGAACAAGCTGTTCGAAATTTGATGAAAAAAGAACTGAAATTTAGTAGCTATCGTTTGTGGCGCGAGCGCGTCGAATGTTCAAATACGAAACATAGCAAATCGCGTGTTGCTGATATCAATCGATTTAAATGTTCTCGTCAGCGCTCTATTTCAAATAATAAAATCGGTAAGCGATGATTGGTATATCGAAAGAAAACTTCTCCACTTGGAACAAAATACCTAAAATAAATCTCATCAATACTTGCATGGGATATAAGTCTGCCAATCTAATCGGAACTCAATCAAAGGAAGGATCAACAAACTTAGCCATTTTTTCAAGTGTCACTCATTTAGGAAGTGATCCCGCATTGTTAGGTTTTATTGTAAGGCCAACTATAGTGCCGCGACATACATATTCAAATATCAAAGAAACTGAATACTTCACTGTCAATTCCATAACTGAAACTATGATAGAAGGAGCTCATCATACTTCGGCAAATTATGCAAAAGAAATTTCCGAATTTGATAAGGCAGGTTTGTCCAAAGAATACCTCGATACTATTGCAGTTCCCTTTGTTGGAGAAAGTCCACTGAAATTACTCTGTAAATATGTCAACGAATATGAAATAAAGGAAAATGGAACAATTCAAATTATTGCTTCTATTGAAAAAATATATGTTGATGAATTACTGTTGCAAGACGATGGATTTATTCAATTAGACTTAGGGAAAGTAGTTTCAATTAATGGTTTGGATGGCTATTCCGTATCCCAATTAGTGAAACGATTCCCTTATGCCAGACCAATTCTTTGAGGATTTGATTCTTTTATCTGTTTACAGCTTCACAAATCGCAATTGTTTCATCTCATTGTCAGTTGAATTAACAATAATCTTTTAGCGAAAATGAATTTTTTAAAAGTACTCATTAATAAAAAAAGAAAACAATACCTATCGATGGGTATTTTTTTTCTAAAAAAAAAGGGTCGATCAAAATGAAATGACCGACCCTCTATAAGTTGAAAAATTAGAAAGAATAAGGATTTTATTTTTATTTTAGATCGTAATTTGATGTTTATTTCAATGTGCAATCCCAAGTTTCTCCAGCGGGAATATCACCAATATTTGGGCATGCTTGTTTCGCACCTTTATTAGTATCTTTTATGGTAAATGATACTGAAGGAAGTGATGCTCCTGAAGCATCTTTTTTTGCGCACGTACAAGTGTAATCTTTTGAACACGATGCAAAGAAAATGACTACAATGGCAGCCACACCAACTAAATTAATTTTTTTCATATTTTATAATATTTTTTTACAAATATCTTTGTAATGCAAAAAGAAAACAATACCTATCAATGGGTATTTTTTTTAAAAAAAAAGGGTCGATCAAAATGAAATGACCGACCCTTTATAAGTTGAAAAATTAGAAAGAAATAGTGTATCCTAATGTCCATGTAAAAGTAGGGTCGAAATTAGGCTTATATTCATAATCTATAAAACTGGCACTTATTGCATTTCCGTTTGCATCTGTTAAACTTCCTGCAGGGTAGTCATAAATAGCTTTAGCTTTACCTGTTATTATAGATGAAGGCATAAACTCAAGGAATAATTTACCAGGGCCTATTTTATAGGATGTTCCAAGTGTAAGATTTCCAGAGAATCCACTTTTAGTTTGGGTCTCTGTAAATGGAACATTGCTTTCTTTGTATTTTATGTTGTTTGAATTTTTATACATTATAAAACCAAGTCCTAATCCGCTATACATGCTAAATTTAGATTCAGTTGCATCACCTACAAAGAAATACGTTGCCCCAACAGATATGTCGGTATAGAAACCTTTATAATTGGTAAAATCTAAAGATGTTCCAAGATAGTCTCTATAGTTTAAGGGTACTGCAACAACCCTAGCCCCCAGCCCCAACTTTGGAGAAACCATTCTTTGGTAAGAAAGATTCCCTCCAAATCCGTAATATAAATTTAAGCCTACTCCAGCTCCAATTACATTTTTTTTCGTTCCTTCTTGGGCATTCGCTCCACCGAAACTAATCAAAGTCAAAATTGCGACTAATCCAATTTTTTTAAATTCTCTTTTCATATTTTTTTTACAAAAATCTTTAGAATAAAAAAAGAAAACAATACCTATCAATGGGTATTTTTAGTTAGGAATTGTAATAATTATAAATAACGGCGGTCCCAATTCAAATCGTATTAGTGCCCCTATATGCTCCACCTGATCTTTTATTAATGAAATACCAAATCCCTCGTAAAAAAAATTTGGATTTAAATTATTTCCATTTTCTGAATACGTTAAAATATATTCCTTTTCGTGTTTGTAGAATTCTATATTTACTTCAGATCCGTCGGAATGCTTAATGGAATTTTGAAGTAATTCGGTTAAAATTAAATACAATTCATCAACCCATTCTTTAGTTAAGTTGTCCTCTACATCAAAGGTTTGATACGTAAAATCCCACTTGGAATATACTTTTGATAAAAAGTGTAGTTTTCGATAAATAGCGTCATTAAAAAGTCCGTTTTCTAGTTCTTTTGGTAAAATTTGATGTGAAAAATCGCGAATTTCCTCTTCGAAAGATTTCATTTCATGTAGAATCTCCTCTTTTTGGGGTAAGATATTTGAAAGATAAAGCCGAAATCCGGTCAGTTTACTTTGATACCGGTTATGTAGTATAGCAGCAATTTTTTTTCGTTCCTTGAGCTGGATTGTTTTTAATTCGTCCAATGCACGCTTTTTTGAATTAAACGACTCTAAAGCGATTTGTTCGCTTTTTTTAAACTTGCCAATAAAGTCTATTGAAATAAACAAACCAAATACTACAATCTCAAGACAGCAAATTAATAATAGATAGTCGTAATCGGGCATCCGTTCAACTTTACTCCAGTCTAGCAATATTAAAATAATGACAATTAGAATTGAACAAATAAATAAATAAGCAAAGTGTTTTTTTGATTCTTTTTTTGGCTTAACTATTTCTCTGATATTTTTGTACAAAAGAAACAATGTTAAAATAAAGCAAAGAATATATACAAGAGTAAGGTATTCTTGAACGTAATGCGCCTTGAGGTAATCATAAATAACAAGTGAAAACAGGATTAAGAAAAGTATAAACCTCCACAAAACCTTTGTAATTCTATTCACTAAAGTTGGATTATATCCAATCAAACTTTGGTTAAACCAAAATAAAGCTAGGGGTCCAAAGCAGCTGCTATAGACTCTTATTTCGCTGAAATGCAAGAATTCAGGAAAAAATATTGTTTTCAGCATTCCACTTGAGGTGAAATAATAAATTAATGTGTTGGTAATAAAAAAGGAAAAAAATAAAAAAACTGTTGAGCGGCTGAATAAAAAGAGCGAAAAAGAATAAATCAAAAAGGATAAAAATATACCTAGTGCAATAAAATTAATCATTGTATACCTCGATTGTATCCTTAAAAATTTATTTTTATCCTTTATTTCTATTGGGATTTTTAGTACTGAATATTCCTTTTTTACGCGTATGTACTGAATCGAGTCAATGATTGGAAAAATGGGGAAAGGATTATCCATTTCTGGGTTATAAACCCTGTCACCAGTATAATATTTAATTTGATTTGCAAAAAAAGTCACACTGTCCAAACCGGCGTTTGAGAGTACGATTAAATCATTTTTATTGACTTTACCTGTTACCTTTATCCAAACAACATCATTTTTTACAAATCCCATTTCAATAATGTTGTTTTCAACTTTTTGCCAAGAGGTTGATTTGTCCAAAATCGCGCTTAAGTTTTTATTTCCTGTTCGGTCGTGGTGAAAATAAAAGGTTTGTGATAACACAAGTTGTAGTGATATCAGTAAATAAGCGGCAAATAAATTTAGAAATCGATATTTCACAAAATGTTATATTGAGTTACTTTTTCATGTAATTGAATTAACCCAGACACATTTAATTTTTTATTAATGTTCTTTCGATGGGTGTCAACGGTATATTTGCTAATAAATAATTTTTTGGCTATTCCATCGCTTGTAACGCCTTGAAGAATTAAGGAAATGATTTTCTTCTCTTGTTCACTAATTTTAAATGGAAGTTCTTCAAATCTAACTTTTCGAACACTAAACATGGTTTTGCCTATTTCATATTGACAATTTGTGTAGAATTCTCTGTTTAAAAAATTAATATACTTGTATAGTTCATTAAGCTCTGTTATCTTAGACATATAAAGTTTTATTCCTAAATCTTTTGATTTTTGAATGAAAATTCGGTCTGAGTATGCAGAGAAAATCACGATGTAAATATCAGGATGCTGCCCTTTAATCATTTCTAATGCCTCAAATGTATTATCTTGATCGATATTTAAGTCACAGATTAAGACTTCAGCATTATTGGTTGAAAAAAATTTTTTTAAGTCTTTTGTGGAGGTTAACTTTGCTAAGCATGTATGTCCTTTACGATTGAAAAATAGTTCAATGGAATCATTAATTAAAGGGTGATCATCACAAACTACAAACCGATATGGCATCGTTGAATTTTTTGTAAATGTACACTTTTCCATTACAGTAAAGCTTTATTAATCAAAAGATTAATAAAGCTTGCATCTCAACCAAAAAGCCAGTCGAACCATCAAAATTAAAGCGGGCACCTCTACTAATGGACCTATTACACCCACAAAGGCTTGTCCACTGTTGATACCAAAAACTCCAATGGATACGGCTATGGCTAATTCGAAATTATTTCCTGATGCAGTGAAAGATAAGGCCACGTTTTCTGCGTAATCTGCACCTGATTTTTTTGCTAAGTAAAACATTAGGATAAACATTATTGCAAAGAAAATCACCAATGGTATCGCTACCTGAACTACATCCAAAGGGATGGAAACAATCATTGCTCCTTTCAAGCTAAACATAATAATAATGGTAAAAAGTAAAGCTATTAAGGTAATAGGGGAAATAGCTGGAATAAATTTTCGATTTAGCCAATTTATTCCTTTTGTTTTTACAATAATTGTGCGCGAAATAACGGCTAGTAAAAATGGAATGCCAAGATAAATTCCAACTGTTAATGCAATATCAGAAAATGCGATATCAAAAACTTGAGATTCAAATCCGAATAAAGGCAACATGATTTTCAAATAGAAATAGGCGTAGGAACTGAAGAATAAAACTTGCAGTAAGCTATTAATTCCAACTAGGCCGGCTACCAATTCACGATTGCCTTGTGCTAATTCGTTCCAAACAACAACCATAGCGATACAAGGAGCCAATCCAATGATAATCAATCCAGACATGTAAGCCGGATTATCTTTTAGAAATGTAATTGCCAACAGAAACATCAAAAAAGGTCCGAAAATCCAAGTGATAAAAAAAGACAGTGAAAGAAGTTTCGGTTTTTTTAGAATGGAATGAAGTTTTGTGAAATCAACTTTAACCAATGGTGGATACATCATTACGATTAAACCAACGGCCAAAGGGATATTGGTTGTATTGTAGGTCAATTTGTCCATGAAAGTTGATACTTCTGGAACAAAATACCCCAGTAAAACTCCTACAGCCATTGCAAGAAAAATCCATAAAGTAAGAAATCGATCTAAAAAACCTAAACGCTTTGCTTTCATATTATATTAGTTCACATTAGAAAATACATATAGACATTCAAGTGCAATTTGGTTCGCTCTTTCTAGATATTTTTCTTCTTCCAATGGAGTTCCATCAAACTCTTTGGGGTCATCATAGGTTGTTGAAATGCGCAGCGCAGCCTCGGGAATAAATGGACAATTCGTTTCTGCGTCAGAGCAAACCATGATAGCGGCAAAATCCTGTGTTGGATTCCTTGAATCATTAAAAAGCTTGGAGAAACAAAGCAGATTATCATTTTCCCCATAATTTATCTCATACAATGGATTAGTTGAATCTGAGCTCCTATGTGTCTCAAATCCTTGATTTTGTAGTGCATTGATAGCATTCGGATGACATCGTGTAACTTCCATTCCTCCTGAGTATGTTGTGCAATTATCAATACCGTAGAAACTCGCGGCTGTTTGTGCCCAAATCTGTCCAAAAAAACTTCTTCTTGCATTGTGTGTGCAGATATAAACCAACGAAATGGGCTTGCTCAAGTCTTTGCGCTGTTGAATGTATTGTGTGATTTTCAATAAGATTTCTTTTCTTTTTACGGGTATGGAATCGAATTGAGTAGACAACGATTCGCACAAGCTATTGATTTTTTTATTCATAAAATTTATTTTAACAGCAACCGCTTTTAGGGTCACAACAACTATTTTTGGTTTGTAATTCTGAGAGATTCACTTTTTCTTTTTGATTCGGAATCCCACAAGCATCTTCAGCTAAACAAGCAGTTTGTTTATTTACTAATAAAAAGGATAAGCCATTGAATGCTAACTCATATTTCCCAATCGTTTCACCCTGGTATTCAACTTCGATTTCAGTGTTAGGTAATTCCAAGGTTTTTTCAGCGGATTCAATGATCGATTTTAGTTTTTGAGGAGCCAGGCGATGGTCAAAATCATCTGCCTCCCACAATTGGAAATTCACCAGTTGTTCTTCTCTAATTGTTCCTCCGCAATCAATGAATTTTTTTTGAATCAGTCCCACCTCGGTTACATGAAAATGAATTGGGACCATTAATCCGTTTGGTAATTGAAATCTTACTGTATTGATGTCGGTTAAAATTTCTTTTAATTGCTCTAGTTTCATAATGTTAATTATTAATTGTTAAGGACAGCATTGATTGTCTGAAGGCAAGTTCGTTACTATTATTTGGAAGTAGTTTACCAAATCTTGAATAACTTTTGGATTAATGCAATAACAAATCGTTTTACCTTCGATCGTTCCTTGAATGATTCCAGCGTTTTTTAACTCTTTTAAATGTTGAGAAATCGTTGGTTGTGCAAGGGGTAGTTCATTCACGATGTCATTGCAAATACAGTCTTTTTGTTTTAATAAAAAAGCGACTATCGCTAATCTCGCTGGATGACCCAATGCTTTAAATTGATTGGCTCTAACTAGCTCAGCTTCTGAATACATTTCCGTTTTACTAATCCCCATATCACATCTATATATTGCAATATTACGATATTAAATTAAATTTAGTATATGTAAAATGAAAAAAAGTTGTATTTTTGCGTTGTTCTTTGGTTTCCATTCAGTTGGAATTAATAAGGAATCCGGTGTGAATCCGGAGCTGTATCTGCAGCTGTAAGCACTGTAAGCGGTTGATAACCACTGTGAAAACGGGAAGGTAACTAGCGTTGGTGTGAGCCAGAAGACTTGCCAATGAGCGGAGAGAAGACTTCAGATTAAAGTCGGACTCGGTTGTGGGAGAGTTGCACCCATGCCTTGCCCTCTTTTTTCTTCTTCATGTTTTTTTAGTTTATTTATTAACCGTTTAAAACAGAACGAATGAAAAAGGTTTTATTTACAATTGGCTTCGGCCTTTCTACGCTTGTACAAGCACAAAATTATGTACATCAAGCAATTATTTTGAATGAAGGTTACTTTGATTATCAAACGAATGAAATCTTAGTTCCAGTAACTGTTGGGAGTTATAATCCGGCAAATCAAACGTATCAGGTAGTCGATACTTTGGAAGGAATGCGTTTCGGTTCCGATGTGCTGATAGATGGAAATTATTATTTCGTTGCAGCAGATTCCAAGATCTTCAAAATGGATTTGAATACGCACCAAGAATTGGCTTCAGTTTCTTGTCCCGGAGTGAGAAATCTAGGCATTTATCAAAACAAATTGGTCGCAACACGCGGTGAGTACTTAACAACATATAACTCTTATTTACATGTGTATGATGCTGCAACAATGTCATTGATTACTGCGATTGACACTGTTCAAGGTCCAAAATGGGCAGCACAAAATATTGTTGTGGATGGCGCCTATGCCTATATCGCAGTAAACAATGCCTATGAATGGGGGAATGAGAAGGGATTAATCGGAACATTGGATTTGACCAACCTAACTTACGGGAACGAAATTGATTTGGGCGTTGATGGTAAAAATCCAGATAATATGTTTATTTCAAATGGAGTACTTTACACAGTAAATAATAAAGATTGGTCAGGAGCTTCTGTTTCTAAATTGGCAATTGGAGGTTCAAATCCGATTACGACAAACATCTCTGCAGCTGTAACAGGTTGCGGGACATCTGCTTTGAGAGACGATAAAATTGTTTACCAACTTTCAATGGAAACAACATTAAATGAATTTGATCTAAACTTGATGAATAATGTGGGGCCAATC
Source organism: Crocinitomicaceae bacterium (assembly GCA_044377675.1). Classification (GTDB taxonomy): domain Bacteria; phylum Bacteroidota; class Bacteroidia; order Flavobacteriales_D; family Crocinitomicaceae; genus UBA952. The sequence continues at coordinate 6,034 of JBILYP010000018.1, read as the reverse complement.
AGCGGGCATTCAATCAATTATTATGATTTAGCGCAAGAGCCTGTTTCTGGTAATTTTTATGCGAGTGAAACCGATTATTTTTCATTTGGAAAAGTTCATCTTTTTGATGCAAATAACAATGAATTGAGCAACTTCGATGCAGGAGTTTCGCCTGGTACTATTGTTTTTGATGTACGTTCATCAGTGGGTGTTTCAGAAATTAATGAGTCTATTTCCATCTATCCAAACCCGACTGTAGATGAATTACATGTTGCTAAGGAGGGAGTAAAGAATATTTTTGACTTGACAGGAAAATTAATGTTCCAATCTACTGATAATATTCTGAATGTTAGTGGTTTAAATCAAGGAATGTATGTGCTTGAGGTAAATGGAGCGAAAGCACATTTTATCAAAAAGTAAAAGATTTTAGATGATAGAATCCCGGTTGTGAAATACAATCGGGATTTTTTTTGTTTTAATAAATTCCCTTTTCCCTAAACTGCTTGTCCAATTCTAGCCAATCAACCATCAATAAATGACAGCCAATACATGGTCTTAGGGGAATGTTTTCGGTGTCATCATCAATAAATAAAATGTTGTCTCCCATGAATTTGGTTAAATTCCAAGCGGGAGATTTTACTTTTTTCTCATTGGTTGGAATTCGATCCTTACTCGGGAAAATTCCAATTTCTTTCAAAAAGGCATGAGCGTCTTCTAATGTACCATCATTTAAATCGGCTCGGTATGTATTTAATACGATCTCATGCCCGGCTTTTCTAAGTTTATCAATTACCTCAACTGATCCCGGATTCAATAATCCGATGTTGGGATAATCAAATTCAACGACCGTTCCGTCAAAATCTAATTGTATAAGCATAGATTTAAATTCTTTAAATTATTGTTTCAATAATATTTCCGGATTCGATGCAAAAAAGATTCATTTTTTCTGGATAATCATTTTGAAATTCAATCAGGTCACCGGCTGAAACAAGCTGACCATTAATTTCAAATTTGCCATTAAAAATAAAAAGGAAAGTTTTACTTTCATCTAATGTAATTTCATGACTTTTATTCGCTTGAAGAGCTAAATGTAATACGCTTGCATCATAGTTTTCATTGAACATTATATTGAAATCTTGCACCTTCCCTTTACTTCTTGTATTCCATGAGCCATCAAATCTATCTTGGTCAAAGGTGTCTAATTCTTTGGAATATCTTCCTTCATGTATCAAGGTTAATTTACCGTTGAGAATTAACAAGATACGAGTTAATCCAGAAAAGTCTGAAAAATTAGTTTCTTCAGCTTCAACCGTTGCAGTGCTGATGCGGAAATCAAATGCTCTTGTTTGAAAATTGCCATCCGGAGGACAAATAAATAGCTCGGTACTCGTTCCGCTTGCCCACGATATTTTTTTTATTGGGTTTGGTGGATGAATGATTATTTTCATTTTAGCTTGATAATCAATTGTTTAAATGTCTTAAATGCTTCCGTTGTATATTAAATAACCAAGAATTATGACTCCAATAAGGACTAATATCCAACAGCCGGATTGAACTGTATCAAGAATTCCATCCCCTTTTTTACGAAACAAAAGGCCGAGTAGTAAAGCAATAATAAGGCACGCAACAAGAATTTCCATGATTTTTATGTTGGTTGTAAAGATATAATTTATTGAGTAATTACTTGTAATACGAATTCTTAATGACGAGATTTGTGTATGAAAAAAGAGGAATATATTCAATCCAATTCTGGTTTACAATTCAAATCTATTCTGAATACAATAAAACTATTGACTGAAGGTTCAACCGTTCCTTTTATCGCTCGATACCGAAAGGAAATGACGAGTGGTTTGGATGAGGTGAAGATCGCATTAATTCGAGATAGTTCTAAAAAATTTGATGATTTAATTACTAGGCAGCAAACCATTCTTACGACCATTGATGAACAAGGGAAATTGACCATTGAATTACGAGAAAAAATCGTTTCCTGTTTTGATAGTGTTGTTTTAGAGGATTTGTATTTACCCTACAAGCAAAAAAGAGTGACAAAAGGCGAAAAGGCTAAAAAACTAGGCTTAGAACCATTAGCCAAGATGATTATTTCTCAACGTGGTGGTGATCCAGAGTTTATGGCTGAAAAGTTTGTTAAAGGTGAGGTTGAGGATGCACAATCAGCTATTTCTGGTGCAAAGGATATCATGGCAGAGTGGATGAATGAAAATTTACAAATACGGTCTCGATTGCGTCAATTGTTTCAACGAAAATCAGTTTTAGTATCCAAATTAGTTAAAGGAAAAGAGGAAGAAGCGGCCAAATATCGTGATTATTTTGATTTTTCAGAACCTTTGACTCGTTGTGCTTCCCATCGTTTGTTAGCGCTAATAAGAGCTGAACGGGAAGGGTTTATCTCGCTAAAGAGTCAGCCTGATTCAAAAGAGGCACTTGATATTCTGGAACGATATTATGTGAAAGGAACAGATGCTTGTGCTCAAATCGTTACAGATGCTTGTAAGGAATCATACAAACGATTGATTAGTCCATCCCTTGAAAATGAAGTTTTAAATGAGGCTAAAGAAAACGCTGATAAAGAAGCAATTAAAGTATTTTCCACCAATTTACGGCAGTTATTATTGGCGCCGCCTTTGGGTTCAAAGCGAATACTAGCAATTGATCCTGGTTTTAGAACAGGGTGTAAAGTAGTTTGTCTAGATGAATCAGGTGCGTTATTGATGAATCAAACGATTTATCCACACGCCCCTCAGAATGAGGCTTCAGCGGCCAAATCAAAAATTGCACAATGGGTACAAGCCTATAAAATTGATGCAATTGCTATTGGTGATGGAACGGCCGGAAGAGAAACTGAAGCGCTCGTTAAGCTCATTCGATTTGACCGTGATTTGGAGGTTTTTGTGGTGCGAGAAGATGGAGCATCTATATATTCTGCCAGTTCAATAGCGCGAAAAGAATTCCCTAATTATGATGTCACCGTTCGCGGTTCGGTTTCAATTGGGCGTAGATTAATGGATCCCTTGGCTGAATTGGTGAAAATAGATCCGAAATCAATTGGAGTAGGGCAGTATCAGCATGAAGTAAATCAATCCTCGTTAAAACATGCTTTGGATGATGTTGTTATTTCCTGTGTAAATGCAGTAGGCGTTGATTTAAATACGGCATCTCCTTATCTTTTAAGCTACGTTTCTGGTTTAGGGCCCACTTTGGCTGAGAATATTGTTGCTTATCGATCAGAGGTTGGCTCTTTTCGATCCAGAAATGAATTGAAAAAAGTAAATCGTTTAGGCGAAAAGGCATTTGAACAAGCAGCTGGATTTTTACGTGTTCGAAATTCTGAAAATCCGTTGGATGATTCAGCAGTTCATCCGGAATCTTATTCGATGGTTCAAAAAATGGCCAAACAATTAAAGGTTAAAGTAGATGAATTGATTGGAAATGATCAATTGGTGAATAAACTTACTAAAAATGAATTTCCCGAAATTGATGGGTTTACATTTGATGATATTATTAAAGAGTTGAAAAAACCAGGGAGAGATCCGCGAAAAAAAGCCAAGGTTTTGGAGTTTGATTCAACAATTCGAACGATTGATGACTTGCGAACAGGAATGGTTTTGCCGGGAATCGTAACGAATGTAACAGCCTTTGGTGCATTTATTAATATTGGAATTAAAGAAAATGGATTGATTCATAAATCGAACCTAGCAGATGTGTATGTGGAGGATCCTTCTCAATTTATTTCTTTGCATGAACATGTTCAAGTTCAAGTGTTAGAGGTAGATGCTGCAAGAAAACGAGTGGGGTTGAAACGTATGTGAGTTCTATTAACAGAAATCAATCCTATTTTACCTGATTAGGTTCACATGCCCTGCTTTGTCATATACCCTGCGATCATACCAAGTAAATTGCATTTTCCAAGTGTATGTGCCATCTTGACAATTATTCCCCTTGTAGTTGCCATCCCACCCTTTAGACGGGTCATTTGTTTGAAAAACAAGCTCTCCCCATCGATTAAATACCTGTACATTGTATTTTTTTACGTTATCTAAATTTGAAAAAATCGGAAGCCAAACTTCGTTTCGGTTGTCTCCATCCGGAATAAATGTATTTGGAATGTAGTAGAATGGATCATTGTTAAATAGTATTTGCTGATAAGCTGTATCGGCGCAACCTTCGGTAGTTACGACGTACATGGTAATTAAAAATGTATCCGCAATATTGGCAGGGAATTGATAATCACCTGGTTCAAAATACATTTCATCGGGATCACCCACGCCCATGTTCCAAATGTAGAAATCTCCACCAATAGATGTATTCAAAATGCTTGTGTTTGGGCTTTCTGGAAAAAGAATGGTTGGGTCTGCTGTAAAACTAGCTGTTGGAGTTTGATGAACTGTTATATAGTTGCTGTAGGTTACATCGTTAAAACATCCATTGGCATCATAGGCAATTAGATTTACATCGTACACTCCTCCAATATCAAATGTTATAATAACATCATCGCATCCAGTATAACTCAATGAATCACCAAATGTCCACTCGCAATTAAAATCGGCGTCTGAGGTATTAAAAAATTCCACCACTAATGGACTACAACCAACAAGGATGTCTGAATCAAATGAAGGTTGAATTTGTGCTGGTTGGTCAAGGAAACAATCTAAATCGAAAATACATCCATTGGCATCCGAAATTTGAACTGAATAATTACCAGTAGGAATGGAGTCTATTGTTGAAGTTGAATCATTTGTTGACCAATTGTATTGATAGCCGGGTGTGCCTCCAGTTGTGTTGAGTATCAATTGTCCATCTGAATAACCAAAGCATTGTGGTTCTATGGTTGAATAGGTAGCGTTCAGTGACGCTGCTGGTTGAAAAATGATGGCAGTTTCTACGTATGTGCAACTATTAGAATCAATGACTTGTATGGCATAGACTCCAATAGGAAGTGAATCAATAAATAAAGTAGAATCTGCCGTTGACCAAGTAAACTGATAAGGCGCCGTTCCTCCGATAATGCTTGCTTCAATACTACCGGTACTGTCTCCAAAACAAGCCACATTTTCAATGTCGAATAACACATCTATTGGTTCTTGGGGTTGACTTAAACTGACTACCAAGGTATCGTCGCATCCTAATAAATCAGTTACAACGACTTGATAATTCCCTGCAACAAGGGTTGATATATCCTCTGTTTGTTGGTTGTTTGACCAATTATAACTGTAAATTGGCGTTCCACCGCTTACCGATAAATCAATCGATCCGGTAGCTGCTCCAAAGCAAAGGATGTCTTGATGGCTCTCGCTTAGTTGTATGGGTTCTGCGGGCTGTGTAATGAGCGTAGAAATAGAGTCTTGACAATTATTAATATCCGTTACAATGACTTGATAAATACCAGTATCTAGGGCGAAAATATCTTGAGTGGATTGACCGTTACTCCAAGAATAGGAATAAGTTGGTGTGCCTCCTGCAACCGTTAAATTGATTGAGGCTGTCGATTCACCAAAACAAGCAACATTGGTTTGAGTTAACGAAAGTGTTATGGGTTGTGCTGGTTGTGAAACGGCATAGGTGAAATTTCGAATACAGCCATTTGAATCTGTAATTTGAACAGAATAACTCCCCGTTGAAAGTGAGTCAATGTCTTGGGTTGTTTGACCATTAGACCAAAGATACATGTATGGAGCAATTCCTCCTGAAACAGTAATATTTAAAAACCCATCGCTGCCACCGAAACAATTCACAGGACTCATTAATGCCGTAGATTGAATTTGAGTGGGTTGATAAATAGTTGTATCTACTGTGAGTTGACACCCATTAGCATCACTAATAACAACTTGGTAATTTCCAGCTGTTAAATTGGCAAGATCAGGTGTGTTTTGTGTGTTTGACCATGAATAATTGTACGGGTTAGTCCCTCCAAAAACGCTTAAATCGATAGTCCCTAATGCAGCACCGAAACACAAGTTGTTTGTGGTAGCCAAACTATAAGTCAAAGGCGCAATAGGTTGATTGATTTGGGTAGTATCATAAGCTAAACATCCATTTG
>JBILYP010000017.1:0-62689 GCA_044377675.1 Crocinitomicaceae bacterium | reverse complement strand
TCAAATTGGTAAAATCTCTCTCATTCCTTCAATTGAAATGATTACAGCTCTGGAAAATGACTATCAGGAAATGAGCAATGAAATGATTTATGGAGAAAAACCTACATTTCAAGAGATACTTCAGGTGATTAAAAAAATTGAAGATGCTTTTAATCAGAATTGATTGTCTAATCAGTTAGCGAATAAAGCTTACTTAAATCAGCTGTTTTTAGGTGGTCAACATAATCCGTTTTCGGGTGGTCAATATGCTCCGTTTTCGGGTGGTCACTTTAATCCGTTTTTGGGTGGTCAACATGAGCGGTTTTTCACATAGTTTTTGCGTTACTTGTTGATGCTGACTTTAAAAATATTTATGTGAACTAATTTATAATTTGTGGCTTTGACACAAACTGTATTTTTTGTTTTTTGCCCCTTTTATTGAACACAGCTAAGCTATGTTTTTAGATGAACAAAAAAGCCACACAATGAGTGGATTAAGTAATCATTCTTTTGAAAATTCTTGTAAATAATATAAAGATTTTGGTGGCACTTTTCCTTTTCCAAAAATTTCAGCTACTTGATACTTTGCACTTTTAAAGCCCATTTCATTTGATTTAAGTAAATAATATAAAGCCAAGTTTTTTGTTTTCAAATCCATTACTTCTAACGCTTGTTTTGGCTCTTTTGGTGTTGAGTACGCAATAATATCAAAGACATGATAACAGGCTTTCCTTTCTTCAAGTCTTTTTGATGACCCCTTCTCTTCAATTTTGTTTGTCCATTTATCAATTAATTTTTGAGATTTGGCGACTCCATTGATTACTTGATTTTTTGCTTTTTGATAATCGCTTTTCCCTTATCAATAGCATCTAATACCGAATGTTGTTTAGTTTTTCGTACTCTCAAAATAAGGTCGATTATTAAGATTAAAAGCAATAGTAATATCTGTATACTAAAATAAAACATCACATCTTTATAATCTTTTTCTATTATTTCATAAATACCCTCTGCCTGATTTTGATTTTCAATGTACTTTATTTCACTTACTGCATATTGCTTATTCAGGGCTAAATTCATAACATAACCAATGTTATAAAAGACAATTAGCCCAAAAAGGACGCGTTTAGTTATATTTAGAAAACGATTAATCAGTTGCTATATTTTTTTAAATTCTTTCGTAACATTTTTTACACCTGAATTCTGATCCTGGGTTGCTCCGTTTAATTCCATATTTAAACCTCCCGGACTAATAGAGTCAAGAGTATCTGTATCAGTAGTTGTTCCAGTCTTAACTTTTATGTTTGCTCGACCATACGAATATTTATCCTTTTTATAAGTTAAATTTCCACCACCTAATCCAGCCTTAACCCCGTCCAATGATTTAGTTGTACAATTGTTTGTTGTAAGGTCGTATTTATCAATTACATGGGCTCGATCATCACCTTTATACTTACCGTTGGTTGGAGTTTTTGTACTTTTCTTAAACTCTTTTTCCATTGCCTTGATTGTTTTCGCTTCATTGGCATTTTCAATTTCATAAACAAAGGAGCCAAAATCTCTTACGTATTTTTGGACTTCTTTTAGCGCATCATTCCCGTTTAATTTTATCATTACACCATCTCCATTATTCAGAAAGGTATGTGAACCCCAACCACCACTAGAACCATCTGTACCAGCCCATCTACCATAGGTGTACACAACCATATCATCACCATTTCCAATTGCTAAGAAGGTATGTCCAACACTTCCATTTTGAAATTGGTCAGGTTCTACGATTAATCTAACTTCTAGCCCTTCCAACTCTACACCATCAATAACCCTGTTTTCAGAGAACGCATACGGTGAGTTATGCGGATATTTAGGAGATAATGGATCCATAGCAAAAAACCTCCCAACTCTCGGGTCGTGCATGCGGTATTTATAATTTACGCTATTTCCTTCCCCTTTTACCTCATCATCGTGCTCTTGCCCTTGAAAGGAGTATCTATACGCATCTCCCTGCATCGTACGCCCATCAAGGGCTGCGCCAAACGGAGAGTAGTCAGTCACATTCTGCAAGCAGACCCCTTGTATCCTCATTTTTTCTATACCTGTCTTTATTGCTACATCATAGCGCATCAACCTTCTCTTTTTAGCATATTATTTTAGTAAAATTAAAAATTATTTAGTATAAAACATAATGGATAAACACCCATTTTAGTCAGGGTATACCCCTAATTTTAAATTTCCACTTCACATCGAGCGTAGTCGAGATTTAAACCCCCATTTTAGTCAGGTTATACCCCTAATTTTAAAATTTCACTTCACATCGAGCGTAGTCGAGATGAAAACACCCATTTTAGTCAGGGTATACCCTTAATTTTAAATTTCCACTTTACATCGAGCGTAGTCGAGATGAAAACCCCCATTTTTATAGGGGTAAACCCCCATATTTTTTTAACCTCCTTCACTCCAAAACGCACATGTTCACGGTATACCATAAATTTTACATTTTACTTAAAAATACAATAATTCAAAAGAAACTAGGCAAAAAAAATCCACCTTGCTTGAGGTGGATTTTTTTCAATAGTTAACATGATTTATTTTGCAGCAGCAAATTTTGTAGCAACAACCTCCCAATTTATAACATTGAAGAAAGCTTGAATATAATCTGGTCTTCTGTTTTGGTAATTTAAGTAATAGGCGTGTTCCCAAACATCCATACATAAAATAGGTGTTCCGTTGCAGCCCTCACCCATCAATGGATTATCTTGATTTGCTGTAGAACATACTTCTAATTTTCCATTGGTAACGCACAACCAAGCCCATCCAGAACCAAATCTAGTTACTCCTGCCTTAGCGAATTCATCTTTAAAAGACTCAAAAGAACCAAACGCTGAATTAATTGCATCAGCTAAATCACCTGTTGGTAGACCTCCTTTATTAGGTGCCATAATTTCCCAGAACAAATTGTGATTCCAAAAACCACCACCATTATTTCTAACAGCAGGCTTGTCCTTGCAAACCAACATGATTTCTTCAATTGTTTTCCCTTCTAAATCCGTTCCTGCAATCGCTGCATTTAAATTTGTAATGTATGCCTGATGATGTTTTGAATGATGTATCTCCATTGTTCGAGCATCAATATGAGGCTCCAGGGCATCATAACTATAAGGCAATTGTGGTAATTCGAAAGCCATGTTTATTTTATTTTAGGGTTATTAATAATTTCTCAAAATTAACTACAATTCTTGAACAAAGGACAGTAAAAAATAATTGACTTTTTATACTCTTTGCACACGAAGTTTGAAAATTAAATACAGTAATTGACCAAACAATATAGTTGCAAATAATAAGTGGGCGGTTTGTACCAACCCTGGCATATCAGCGTAAGCCAACAATACTCCTGAAATCAAGCCCATCGACAAGGTATAAAAAACCCATCGAATTTGATTAAAGTGGTATTTCCTTTCATTGATAAACACCATTACGCCTAATAAAATTAGAACAAGCCAAGAAAAACTTCTATGAAAATAAAAAGACCATCCCAGTTTATCGGTCCACGATTCTCTTCCAAAACCTTGTTTTGTTAACTCATCGATATACTCTCTCACCTGAGTTCCTAAAAATAGTTGGTAAACCGTTACAAAGAAAATAAAATAGAATCCAAGTATAATTGACTTCGGTAAAGCGATAAGATTTTTGGAATTCGGGGATGTACACTTATAAATTAAAAACAGTTGTATTCCAATTATAACAAGAGCAAGGAAAAGATGCACCGTGATAGTCCAAGGTACTAAATTTGTGGCTACTACGATTGAACCAAACCAAGCTTGAAAAGCCATAATAACCAAATTGAATGCCGCGAGATAAATTAATTTCGATTTTCGGTAATAGAACAGCATCCATCCAAATGCAAAAAGCATTGCGTTACCGGCAAGAAACCCTAATAATCTATTGACATATTCAGTCCATGTTTTTATTGCATTAAACTGCTCTTCGTAATAAATCGTAGGGTCTTTTTTTATGTTTTCAGCAGTTTCAGATAAGCCAATTCCAGTTAAAAACTTACTAAACTTCTCTACTTTTTTTGTCCGTTTTTGAAGAAACACATCTCTATAATTGGCAGGCAAACTCGCTTCCTCTGTTGGTGGAACCCATTGTCCAAAACACTTGGGCCAATCTGGACAACCCATACCACTGCCGGTAATACGCACAAAACTTCCAGCAATAACAACTAGATAAATCAAGACTAGGGCTACCCAATTAAAGCGACGAAAATTACGTGAAAAAATCATATTTCAAAATTACATAATCTAATTCATGAAAAACGTACTAGGTTTGGTAAATGTTCGTTATATTAGCTAAAAGCAATAGCATGCTGAATTTTCGTTCCCTTATCTTCCTTTTCAGCTGGTCCATTTTATTAGTGGAGAATCAAGCTATTGCGCAAGATACGATTGAAATAGCTCCAGAAATTAGCACCCATTTTTTAAAACAAGAAAACTATATCGATTCTCTTTCCGATTATAGGAAGCTTTACAAACGATCGAAGCGAATTCAAAAAAAAGAAGAAATGCTAGAATTGGCATTTTATGTGGCTTTGCGCTATTACCCTGAACTAAAAGATACAAAAATCAGTGTGAGGCTAAAAAAAATTAAATCTACGATGTTGGCTCAACCAGATGCTGATTTTATTGTGAAATCAAGAAATGATCGAAAATATCGAATTTTGATAAACTCAAGTAAAGAATATAATGGTATGAATTACCAGGATCTTAGCTTTAATTCACTAGTTGGTTGGATTGGGCATGAGTTGGCTCACATTACAGATTACCACAAAAAATCCAATGGTCAATTGATTCAATTTATTTCTCATTATTTATTTTCTAGAAAACACCTCAAACACACTGAGAATTCAGCCGATAAAGAAACAGTGAAGCGGGGATTAGGTTACTCGTTATACGAAGGGGTAACTTTTCTATTTAAAAACCCAAAAATCTTCAAAAAATACAAAGAACGGAATCAAGAATATTACTTATCGCCATCGGAAATTCTGGCGGAAATTAAATTGGCGGAACAAGAAACCGCTGATAAATAGCTCGAAAATCAATCCATATCTTCCAAATCAAATTCTCCCAATTCTTCATTCATATTTTTAATTAAAAGAGCTATTTCACTCATAAGAATTGACTTTTCATCGGTTTTTGTCGATGATTCTAAATACTCTTTTAAATGTAATTGCGATTCTAAGATATCGGCCTCATCAAAAGGACCATCCAAATTCTCAATAATTGTTAGACATTCCAGTGTTTCCAAATAATTTCCTTCAGCAGCAATTTCAACAAACTCAGCAAGATAATTACTATAATCAATTCTACTACTCCAAATAGTTGCTAGAAGTTCTTGTCTAACATCAATGAAGTTAGGATTTAGAATGGTTTGCATCATTATTTCTTGCGCTCCATCTGCGGATAAATCATTAAAAAACTGAATCAATTCATACCGATTTTTATCTGATTCAATTGATTGCAAAATGGATACTAATTCAGGCAATAATTCAGGTTTCATCAAGCCATTTAATTCAATAATCGATTTTGAAAAAACGATTTCATTTCCTGATTTCATCACTTCCAATAACTGCTTTACTTTTATTTGATTGTTCTTGCTCATGTTTAATTTAATTTTTTTGTAAATGCTATCAACAACTTCCCTATTTTCTCAAATGCTTCAAAAGATAAATTAGCGTATGTATCAAAAATGTCGTGGTAATTTTTATTGAATCCCATGGTGTAAATGAAAAATGCTGGCACACCTGCCTCGGTAAAGAAATAATGATCAGAATTGGCTGCAGGACCTCTTTTTTTAATTACTGGAAGGGCTTTTTGTTTTTTATTGATGTTTTGGAGTAATAACAACTCCTTTTCAAATAAGGTTCCATTTACTGCCGTAATGCCTTCCTCACCACTTCCCATGATGTCTAAATTAATTAAAAACCGAATATCTTGAAGTTGTATTAACGGATTTGATACAAAAAATTCAGAGCCTAATAAACCTGCCTCTTCTCCTGCAAAAGCAATAAAAACTACATTAAACTTGACAGGTTTTCTTTTAAAATAATTAGCCAAATAGACCAGCATAGCAGTTCCACTTGCATTATCATTTGCACCGGGAAAATAAACTTCTCTCCCCATTCTACCGAGATGATCATAATGGGCAGAAAAGACAATAGTTTTAGCATTTTTCTTAGATCCGGGAAGAAAACCAATAACATTTCGAGCATGATGAATTGATTTAAATTCAGCTTCAATATTCATCGTTATTTTTTCTGGAGTAGCACCAAGGACTGAATCTTGAATAATCAAATAAGGAAAATTAAGTTTACTGGATGAAACGGACCAAGTTAACTTTGAATTCACGATTTCCACAATGGGAATCTGATTCGCTAATTTTTGCAAGTATTGTTTCACCTTAGGAATTGTGTCTCCGCTAAAGCCAAGGTTTCGCGCAATTAACGCGTGGCTCGAAGGCCATTTACTGGCATCAATTCGCTGATTATAGAGATCAGCTATAGTAACAAATTTTAATATAAGTTCTCCAGAATATCCCGCACTAGCTGGATCTATTAAGAAATGAATTCCTGGTATTAATTGCATGGAATCAATTTTAACCGCCATATCACCCGGAAAAGTATTCACAGGAAAAGAAAATGACTGAAAAAATGAATCGTTGGAATTGGATAAAGGCTCTAATCCAACTTGTTTAAAAGCCCCTGCAATATAGTTACTTGCTATGGAATCTCCATGATTAACATAACCCCTACCGTGGAATTGTGGTGAGCAAAGTTCTTCAGTAAACTTCCTAAAATCGATTTGCTGAGTAAAGGAAAAGCTATAAATCGCTAAGAAAACGATCAAACAGCTTTTATGCATATCGTCTTTTAATTTTGGTAACAAAATCACCAACGGTCTCTGAATCCGCATCATTCCAGTTATTTGCCTCAGCAAATTCTGCAATTTTTTCTCTGGCTGAATCCATTCCTGTTCGAGCGTCAAGTAGTTTTACAGCTTCTGAGAAAGCTTCACTCGAACCATCAAAAAGTTCATTAATAAATTGAAGTCTTTCGTTCAGACCAAATGACCCAATCAACGTATCTAATTTTGACATCGCAAAATCAGCAGATGCTTGGTCTTCCATTGCTTTCAATTTTACTAGCCAGTCTGAAGGTGTTTGAGATGAGTTATTTTCCGCAATTAAATCTGCAGGATTTTCAAAGGAATACTCATTAACAATTGTATCTTCAACTAATTGTTCTACAACAATTTCTTCTTCTTCAGAATGTTCAACTGAATCAATACTATTTATTTCGGAATTTACTTCCGGGGAAACAAATTCACTTTCGTTTTCGAGTAAATCTGAATTTATATCAAGTACTGATGGTTCAGAGTCGAAAAGTGATTCCTCTATCGGTGCTTGATTTTCAGAAAAATAAACAGTGTTTGAAGATAACGTTTCCGTTTCTGGCTCGCTTAGTTCCATTTCAATTACCGTATTTTCTTCACCGTTTGATGGTGTTTCTGAAATTATGTCGGACGAATCTTCTACCTCATCCATCAAACTAAAATCATACGAAGGTTTTTCTAAAATAGATTGCTCGTACACTTTATGTCGAATAATCACAAGTTTTTCATACAAATCGCGAGCAACATCAACGGTGATTTCTAATTCAGTTAATGAGATTGTTCCATTCTCGATTTTTGTAACTCCTTCAACTAATTCATTTACTTTTGATTTCATAGGTATGTTATTTTTTCAACATTTCGCCAAAGTTGCTAACGCTTCGCTTGTTGAACGAAACGAAATTTCGACATTTAACCTTCAAAAGTAAAAAAGAAACACCGAGTGCAATCTTTTTTTTTTGAAATTTCTTACACAATCAATGTTAACAACTAGTAAAACATGTTTTTAGAACAATTTCCTACCGAGGGTAGACAGCACGGATGGATTGAAGTAATTTGTGGATCAATGTTTTCCGGGAAAACTGAAGAACTAATTCGACGAATTAAAAGAGCCCAGTTTGCCAATCAGAAATTACTACTTTTCAAACCTTCCATAGACAATCGATATAGCGAAGATAGTGTTGTTAGTCATCAAGGAAATGCTTTGCAAGCCACACTTGTAAATTCATCAGGAGAAATTTGGAATCATTGGAAAAACGAACGTGTTGTTGCGATTGACGAAGCCCAGTTTTTTGATGCGGAAATTATCGGTATTTGTAATGAACTAGCAAAAAAAGGTGTTCGGGTAATAATTGCCGGATTAGATATGGATTACTTGGGAAATCCCTTTGGTCCGATGCCGCAACTTTTATCGATTGCAGAATATGTAACAAAAGTACATGCCATTTGCGTTTCTTGTGGTAACTTAGCACAGTATTCACATCGAACGGCGGAAGAAAAAGAACAAGTTTTGGTTGGAGCTGTTGAAAAGTACGAGCCTCTTTGCCGTTCGTGTTTCAACAAAATTGCACATTGAAGTTAGGCCTAACATACACTGATTTTTGCTTGCACTGTGGGGGGGTCTCTTCAGAGCTGTCAAATAAAAAATTACCCCTGGTTAATCGTGTTTGCTATGATTCCCGTAAAATTACAGAAGTAAAAAACACTGCTTTTTTTGCCCTCAAAGGATCCTTTCGTGACGGACACCATTTTATTGATGCAGCGTACGATCTCGGTGTAAGAATTTTTGTTGTTGATCAAAAAATTGACCCGACTTTTTATCCAGATGCATTTATTATAGAGGTGAATAATACACTGGTTGCATTGCAGCAACTCGCAAAAAAGCATCGTGAAAAATTTAACTATCCCATTGTTGCTATCACGGGAAGCTCTGGAAAAACGACCGTCAAAGAATGGATTTATCATTTGATAAAACAGGACAAACGAGTAATTCGAAGTCCAAAAAGCTATAATTCACAATTAGGAGTGGCATTATCCTTATTGGAATTAAACGAAACCTATGACATAGCTCTTATTGAAGCGGGTATTTCTGAACCAAATGAAATGCAGGTTTTGACTGAAATGATTCAGCCAGATTTTGGTGTTTTAACCACTTTAGGTAGAGCCCACAGTGAAAACTTTGCCTCAATTACCGATTTACACCAGGAAAAAATGAGTCTTTTTAAAGGCATTCCTGAAACTGTTGTTGGTGTTAATACAAAACTTCCTGTTGAAACACTTTCTCAAATTAATGGAACTGTTGTTGCACATGATGCATTTAATGATATTTTGGGTCAATTTCCATATCAGGACAGCGCATCTGTAAACAATATTAAACTAGCCATACAAGTCGCGTTGAAATTAGGGGTAAATCTTAAAAAAATTAGTCAACAAATCCCTACGACTCCTCAATTAGCATTGCGGTTAGAAACCTTTGAAGGTATTAATCAATCAATCATTATCAATGATACCTACAACCTAGATATAGATGCACTTGAATATTCCTTAGAATATCAAAAGTTGATTGCTAAAAAAAAGAAACGTGTCGTATTTGTTGGAATGGATACTGAAAATGAGAATCGAAGAAAGGAGGTAACTGCGATAATTGAACGATTTAAACCTGATGAAATTCTATTAATAGATGATATTGCTGATGTTTCTTATGCCTATGAAAATGCCGTTATCCTAATTAAAGGAACACGCAATTCAAACATGGAAAAAGTGGCTCAGAAATTTCGGTTAAAGCGCCACAAAACATTTGTTGAAATTGATTTATCAGCAATCAGACACAATCTTGGAATTGTGCGGAAAAAGCTAAAACCAAAAACTAAAATATTAGCCATGGTAAAAGCCCAATCCTATGGATCAGGGCTCGAGAAAACGGCTTCATTTCTAGAGCAACAAGGGATTGATTACCTGGGCGTTGCTTATGTAGACGAAGGAGTTGAATTGCGGAAAAATGGTGTAAAAATTCCGATACTGGTCATGAATCCGGAACAAGAATCATTCGATTTGTGCATTCAACATCAATTAGAACCAGCAATTTATTCGTTTAATCAATTAGATGATTTCATTAAAGAATTGATTTTCAGCAAACAAAGTAATTTCCCCGTTCACATAAAATTTGATACAGGAATGAGGCGCCTTGGCTTTGAACCAGAAGACCTTTCAGAATTAATTAATGTTATCAAGTCTCAACCCGAAATTCGTGTTGCCGGGGTTTATTCACACTTGGCAGATGCAGATAATTTACGTGACACCCGATTTACACTTCTTCAAGCAGCTACATTTAATGCCGTCTGCAAAAAGTTAGCTGATGAGTTAGGGACTTCTTTTATTAGGCATTTAGCTAATTCAGAAGCTATTTTTAATTTCCCTGAGCTACAAATGGATATGGTTCGAATTGGTATTGGAATGTACGGTATTTCTGGTAATATCAATATTCAAAAAATAATGAGACCCGCCTTACGCTGGGAGAGCTCTATTTCTCAAATTAAGTCCGTGAAGGTAGGAGAAAGTGTAGGGTATTCACGCACTTTTAGGGCGACAAAAGCCACAACAATTGCAATAATACCAGTAGGGTATGCCGATGGCTTCAAACGAAGCTTGGGTAATGGAAAAGGAGGAGTCTTTATTAATAATCACTTTTGCCCAACAGTTGGAAGGGTTTGTATGGATATGATAATGGTTGACATTCAGCGATTAACGGTTGGGGAAGGAACATGTGTTGAAATTATAGGTAAAAATCAGTCCATTGAGTCATTAGCGGAAAAAATGCAAACTATACCGTATGAACTGATGACAAGTATTTCAAAACGAGTGCATCGCGTATATATCGAATGAAGGATTTGGAAATAAACGAAACAATGATTAAATTCACTTAAAATAAGTTCATGAAATTAATAAAAATACTCTGTACACTAGCTATTATTTGTACAACATTTGTTTTCAAAGCACAAGATAAAACTGGTTTTACAAAAGATCAAGTGATTAACGACTATGTAACAAAAAATTATGAATTTATGGATGGTTTGTCAGAGGATGGCACATACTATCTAAGTAGAACGGCAAGTTTCGGTGAAGTTATTCATTATTTTATAAATGATTTTTGCATCTCCTCTTGCATAATTCCGAATGATGAAGAAACTCTTGATAAATTTATCGCTGAATACAACTCAAAATATACATTAGTTGATGAAAATTCTTGGTCAATTAATGCCAAGCCAGGATCTAACGGAGCCACTCGTGTTTCTGTTTTAACGGAAGATGCTGGTGGATATTTTATTCTTTTTTACAAGGAGGAATAAAAAAAGCTGCCTAATTTAGACAGCTTTTAGATATCTGGGGAGGAAGACGGGGTTCGAACCCGCGACCTCCGGAACCACAATCAGGCGCTCTAACCAGCTGAGCTACAACCTCCGTTTATCTGATGCAAATATAGTCGATTTCTTTCTAATTATGCAATCCTATATAGTAGAATTTGATTTTTTTTACTCGCAAAGCGTCCAGTTTTTCGTAAATTAGCATCCTAAATCAATCTCATTATGAATTATTATTGGCAATTTAAATACTTTACTGAACTGTCATTGAATGAGTTTCATGATATTATCGCCATTCGGTTAAAAGCATTCGTAGTAGAACAAAATTGTGCTTATCTCGACTTGGATGGAAAAGATAAAAAAAGTTATCATGCACTTTGTAGAGATGGATTAGGAAATATTATTGCAACTGCTCGGATTTTACCTGCTGGACTTTCATATCCTGAAATTTCAATTGGTAGAGTCGTGACGGATGAAAATACGCGCGGACAAGGAATAGGACATGTGTTAATGAACGAATGCATGAATTTCTGTAAAGATGAATTCGGGCTTTCTCCTATTCGTATTTCAGCTCAAAAGCATTTAGAATCCTATTACAACAAACATGAATTTGTTTCAACTGGAAAAGAATATTTGGAAGATGATATTCCGCATGTTGAAATGTTATTTAACCCTAGATAAACAAAGAATGAAAACACAATTAATTATTGCAACAATTTTCCTCATGACGCGAGGAATAATAATGAGTCAAACGACTCTAACTACATTTGATAAATCTTATATCAATAATAAAATTAAGCCAACTGAAGATTTCTTCATGTATGCTAATGGAAAGTGGATTGAAAAAAATAAGATCCCTGCTTCTGAATCTGGTTGGGGTAGTTTTAACGAGCTGGAACAAAACAATAAGTCCAAATTAACTGAACTATTAAAAATAGCAGAAAAAAATCCTGGCAACAAAGGATCTCAAAACCAGCTACTTGGAGACTATTACCATTCGTATATGGATATGGAGACTCGGAATAAATTAGGTTCGGAAGTGATTAAGTCTGATTTAGAACTGGTTAATTCAATAAGCTCAACCGACGAACTACCAGCAATTATTGCCGTACAACACCTAAATGGAATTGGTTCACTATTTAATTTTGGAATTGATCAAGATTTAAAAAATGTAGACCGCAATGTTGCTTATTTGAGCCAAGGAGGAATAGGATTGCCAAATTGCGAATATTACCTGCAAGAGAATAAAAAAACTATAGTTAGCGCCTACAAAGAATATGTGAAAAATGTATTTATAAAATTCGGATACCCTATAAATGAAGCCACTAAAAATGCTGACATAGTAGTGAATTTTGAGACAAATTTAGCAAAATCGATGTTAACCCCTTCAGAACTTCGCATACCAGAAACGACTTATAATCCTATGAGTATTATTGAAACATTCAATCTTTTTGGTGATTTTCAAATTGGAACTTACTTTGAAAAACTCGAACTCAATGAGCTTGATACTATAATAGTTGGAACAACTAAGTTTGCTCAAACAATATCTAATTTATTCCGTCAAGAGGATCTCTATACTTGGAAAATTTATCTTTCATGGAATGTTATGAATTCGTACATTGGTCATTTAGGTGAGGATTTTGTTGAATTAAGATTTGATTTTTATGGTCGAACGCTCTCAGGGAAAAAAGTCCGTAAACCTTTAAATGAATCTTGTATTGATGAATTGACACGAATTGAAATCGGGGAACTTTTAGGCAAAGCATTTGTAGAAAAACACTTTTCAAAAAAAGCTCAAGATCGTGTGAATGTCATGGTAGATAATTTACTTCTGGTATTCAAACAGCGCATTGGAAATTTAGATTGGATGTCTGATGTGACGAAAAAACAAGCCTTAACTAAGTTAGGTTCAATTGGCCGAAAATTAGGTTTCCCATCCAAATGGGAAGATTATTCATCACTGAATTTTTCAAATGGAACGTATGTAGAAAATGTTCGAGAAATGAATCGTTATTCGATGCGCAAGAATTTGTCTCAACTCAACAAACCGATTGACAAAGAAAAATGGGGAATGCCAGCACACATGGTGAATGCCTATTATCACCCTTTATTAAATGAAATTGCTTTTCCAGCTGGAATTATGCAAGCTCCCTTCTTTGATGAAAATACTGAAGATGCTGTCAATTATGGTAGAATAGGAATGGTAATAGGACATGAATTTACGCATGGTTTTGACGATATGGGATCTAAGTTTGCAGCAGATGGTTCCTTTAGAAATTGGTGGACCGAAGAAGATCGCAAACTTTTTGAGGAAAAAACAAAAATGCTTGGTGAAACATTTTCTGGATTTTGTCCAATTGAGGGGCATTGTGTTAATCCTGATCTAACGATGGGAGAAAATATAGCTGATTTAGGTGGTCTTACTATGGCTTTTTATGCTTACAAACTTACTGACGAGTGCAAAAATGCTATTAAACGCGATGGTTTTAGTCCTGAACAACGATTCTTTATTTCATACGCACAACTATGGAAAATTAAATATACTGATGCTGAAATGAAAAATCGAATTGCTAATGATTCACATTCACCAGGAATGTATCGTGTAAATGGCCCATTAATGAATTGCCCTGAGTTTTTTGAAGCGTTCAACGTGAAGGAAGGTGATAAAATGAGGAATGTAGGTAAAAAATTAGCTCGTATTTGGTAAAATGAATTTTAGAATTTTTTTATACTTTCTTATTCTCAGTGCTGGATCTATTCAAGCACAAGGAACTTATAAACTAGCAGTATTAAAATACAATGGTGGCGGAGATTATTATGCTAATCCTACCTCATTGCCAAATTTAATAAGCTATTGCAATCAAACTTTTGGAACGACGATTTCAAAGGATGTTCCCTATGTTGAGGCAGGTAGCAAAGATATATTCATGTATCCATTTGTTCATATGACTGGTCATGGAAATGTAGTTTTTAGCAAAGCTGAAGCAGAAAATTTGAGACTCTACATGCAATCCGGTGGATTTCTTCATATCGATGATAATTATGGAATGGATCAATATATTCGGGCAGAGATCAAAAAAATTTTTCAGGATAAAGATTTAATTGAATTGCCACCAGAACACCCAATTTTCCATCAAAAATATGAATTCAATGGTTTACCTAAAATACATGAACACGATGGTAAAAGAGCTCAAGCTTTTGCTATCATTGATAAAGGCAGAATATTATGCTTATACACACACGAAACTGATTTAGGGGATGGATGGGAAGATCAATCAGTTCATAATGACACCGCTGAAAAAAGACAGCAAGCTCTGAAAATGGGAGCAAATGTTATTATGTATGTTTTTATGCAATAAACAGTAGTATTGTTTGTGATGAAAAAGATTTTTTATATATTTGTCCCCCGATTCGAAAGAATCAACTTGTTTTAAACGAGAAACAATAAAATTGAAATAATAAGCGAGAGTAGCTCAGTTGGTAGAGCACGACCTTGCCAAGGTCGGGGTCGCGGGTTCGAATCCCGTCTCCCGCTCAGAGAGAAGAGTAAGGGTCTTTTTAGTAATCCTTTCTCTCGCTCAACACACTCGCTCGGGTGGTGGAATTGGTAGACACGCCGGACTTAAAATCCTGTGCTCTTTTGGGCGTGCGGGTTCAAGTCCCGCCCCGAGTACAAAGCCCTGACATTTTTGTCGGGGCTTTTTTTATTCTTGAAACTTGTCAATGGGCTTCCACCTTTGACTAGTAAATTAACCCCAATCGTTTTCGAATAGTTGGGGTTTTTTACGTTCTAATGAATTATTACGTGAAAAAACAGCATTTGATTTTAGTTACTTTACTATTTTCCAATAGTTGGCTTTTCTCAACCCAAAGACACCCTTTTTATTAAAAACGATAGCATTTACGGTGCTTCTCTATCTATATTTATTGAAAAAAATGAATCCAGTAAATTCCATGAAAGACTTATAAATGCTGGATTTGGTGAATTTGATATTGAAAGTTACGAGCCAACTAAAACTTAAACGTAACTCCACCCATTACTTGGAATCCCATTACTGGATAGTTATACCAACGCGCATAACGATTGGCAACCATATTGTTTAACTGCAAAAAACCAGATATGCTTTTATTGTACTTGTATTCAAAACCTAAGTTTATATCAGCAAAGGTTTTTAAAGGAGCTGCAAATTGACCGTTTTCAATAACGACATTGGCAATTGTTGAATCATAAACCAATGCTTTTCGACCAGTCTCAAGTGTCATATCCAAATTAAAAATAAACTTATTTTTCAGCCTATAATTTCCTCTAAGTACAAATTGCAGTTGCGGTAAATTCCATGCAAAAGCTTGACTTTTTGTTTCATAAGAGAAAAAACGTCCAATTCCATCCACCTTCAATTTTTCGTTGATTTGATAAGACATTGAACCCTCAATACTCATAATATTCATTGTGTCATAAATCACAGCAAATTTGTTTCGGTTTGAAAACAAGGTATCATTTACAAAAAGTGCCTTATTGGTAACTCGGGCATAACTGGCTCCAATATTGAAGCTAGTGCGCTGACTTAATACTCCTTTAAATCCTGCATAAGCATCAAACACTTTATTTTCGTTCAATAACTGGGAATTTGGTAAAATAAATTCATTCGTGTTCGCCAATCCTCTCAAGGTATTTTGTTTTAAACCCCCGCGAATTCCAATATAGGGAATGAAAATATCATCAAACATGGAATATTTTATTTCAGCATGTGGATAAACATACACTTTAGTTGTTGATCGAACGTTGGCAGTCACATCTACTCCCACAGAAACGCGCAACTTATCATTCATCAATTGTGTAACAACGGCAGGTTTCAATTGCAAAATCAAATCATTCTGTACAATTCCAGTATCAATTGTACTTAATGAATCACCAGCAATGCCATAATTAAAACTGTTGTTAAACACATTTAAGTCAAGCGAAAATACTTCTCGTCCAACCTTATATGAACCCCTTGAAGTAAATGCAACATACTGTTCATGTGATTTCCAATCTGCCAATGAATCCGCAATAGGTTTTTTAGTGCCAAAGAAATTATACTTAAGACCTAAATCCAAGTTTAATTTTGAACTATCTCTTAAACCGTTGTGTAAAGAGAATTTAACTGCACCACCTGCATCTTGATAACGCTGAGCAATACTTTTAGCGTCCACTACACCAGCAGTGTCTAAAATGCCATAATAATGAAACCCATAATTATCATAGTGAGCATCTGACGAGATACTGAATTTTTTCGCAAAATACGTTCCATATAAGCCAGATTTTGTTCGATCAAATTGTGCAAGGGCATAATCGCGCATTTTTCCAAAACTACTTATGTGCTTAGCGTATGCTCCATATTGAAAATTACTTTTACCAATTGAGTTGTAATAAATTTCGCCCAACGGCATAACCTGCGAACCAATTCCAACCTTTGCATAAAATGGTGTTAATTTCTCCGTTCTATTTGTCTTATTGCTATATGCTAAATCCTTTATTGGGCTCACCGTAGCTTGAGTGGCATAAGAAGGTGACATCAGCGGATATTCTGGCAAAGTGGAAGTGATTGTCGTATCAATTAACTTAGGATTAGAACGCAATCGAAATGCAGATTCAACTTCACGCAAACCCGATCCTTGAATAATAATCACATCTCCATTATCGATAGGAGGTTGTGCAAAGGAGATGAATTGAATAAAGCAACTTACAATAAGTGCGAAAAATTGAATGATTGAAAATCGTGATTTCATATTAATTTCCTCCATTTTTTAGGTCTTCTATTTCTTTTTTTACAGCGGTTGCCTCGTCAATTATTCCATCTTCCTTGTCTGGATAATGAGACAAAACAGATTCAATCGTTTGTTCAGCTTGAAACAAGTTTTCTTGCTTAATACAAATGCGTGATTGAAGAATAAGTGATTTTGCTATCCAGAAATTATATGCTGGTTTCATTTTCAATAACAAACGCACCTCTGCATCAGATTTTGTGTATTCTAATTGTAGATAATAAATTTCAGCAATTACATATTGTGCCTCAGAAGCCCATGAAGTGGTGGTGTTTTTTGTAATCCAGCCTAATGAAGGCAATGCTTCAGCGTAATTTACCATTTTAAAATTGGAGATACCTTTCGAGTATTCTGCTTCAATGCGCACAGAATTACTTAAATTACTCGATTCCAAAATCAACTTAGAATAAACAGCTGCTGTATCATATTTTTGGAGTAAAAAACTCGACCGCATAACCCCAAGTTGCGCTGTATATAAAGTGGTAGGTTTCGTTGAAACTTTTTCCAAATCAAGGTAATAGTGAATCGCTTGCTCGTATTCTCCTGAATTATACGCTTGTTGCGACACATAAGCGGCAGCACTCTCAGAGTATGTGTTCACAGGAAAAGAAAGCAATTGTTTATATAATTCTACCTTTTTTGCATTATTTGTATTTCTTCCATAACAATCTCCTAAGAAATATAAGGCCTCAGTTGCATAACGTCCTTTTGGAAATTTAGTTAAATAGATTTCAAATTTCGGAATTGCGGCAACAAATAAACTATCCTCATAATCCTTATCTGCTGGATCAAAATACAAGTTTTCAATTTCCTCTGTTGAAATTTGAGCACACGGATACTTATCAATCAATCCTGCGATTTTATCCGTTTGATTTTGTGCTGCATACACATTTTTTAATCCAGTAGCAGCTTTCAAACAAATTGCATTATTGTTGATGTTGGCATCCAAAATACGTTGATATTCACCCTCAGCCTTCGTATAATCATTTTTCAAATAGTAAATATCTGCCACTTCAACTTGACAATCTAAGTAAAAAGAAGCTTTGGGATATTCTGTTAAAATTTTCTTGAAATAATTCAATGCATTGGTATAGTCTCCTTTATCATCTTTATAAGCTAAAGCAAGATCATATAGCGCTGAAAGCATGTATTTCGACTTTTTATGATTGTTTGTTAAATTCAATAACAATTCAATTTTTTTATCATTCTTCTCTAAAAACCCATTTGATTTAGACATGTAATACAATGCCACATCCTCACTCCCTTCCTTTAAATCTAAGGCATCCTGGTAAAACTTAATTGCCTCTTCGTCTTTTCGAGTCATATAATATGAGTCACCGATGCGTAAGTTCGCATCCAACAATTTTTTTCTTTCTGTTGTCCCTGATTTAATATAAACGCGAAACATTTCAATAGATTCAAGAAGGTTCTGTTGCTTTAAATAAATATAACCTAAATGATAGTATGCCTCGTGCCGCATTTCCGTGGGGCTACCGGATGGATCTTTCAAATAATTTCGAAATGCTTCTGTAGACTCATCAAGCATTAATGAATCTTTAACCGATTTCTTCGGAATCGACTCGAAATGACGGAGTTTAGATTCTGCAATCCAAAATTTTGACTGGCTTTTCAATGCTAATTCTATTGGGTATTTATCTACTAATTTGAATTTTGAGATGGCATTGTCAAATTCATTTCGCTGAAACAAAGTAACACCATAATTAAAAGCAATCGATTGATACATCGTTTTAAGACGCGTATCTTTTTTATCAATAGACTCAATGGTTGTTAAGGCTAAATCATAATTATTTGTTCGACGATATACCTCCACCAAATATTGATAGATGTCATTTTTCTTGTCTGAATTTGGGAATAATTTAATGAATTTCTCAAAAATCTCAACTGATTCATAGTATGGGCTATCATCCACATTGAAAGCTAGTACCGCGGCATTATAAAGAGCATCTTCTTGAATTATCGGATCGAAAGACATATCAGAAGCTTTTTCAAATGCAGTTCGGGCGTTAATTAAATGCTTAACATCCTTAGTCTCTTCATATTGCTCCTTAAAAATAGCTGCGATTTTATAATAGGTTAACTGGGAAAGGCTGTCTTGAACAGATAAAACAAAATTAAATTTTGAAATTGCCTTCTCCAATTTTCTTGTTTGATAGTACGCATTACCAAAGGAATAATTAAAATCCCTATCTAGATTTCGTGATTTTTGGGCGCGCATTGTTGAATCATAATGTTCGAAATAGGGTAATGCTTTTTCGTACTCTTTTTGTTGATAATGAGCATCACCAATTAAAAATCGATTTTCAAATGTTAAATGTTTAATTACCTCCGGAACAGAAAATAGTGCAATGCACTCCTGATAATTTGGTAATTGATGTTTAATTTGAATTTGATAATTGTATGCCTGATCTAAGTATTTGTTTGCTTTAATTAAATCTTGAAATTCAGAAAAAACAACCATTGATTTTTTATCTTCATTAAACAAAAGTGTAGCATAATAATATTTCGATGAATATCCGTAATCTGTTTTACTTTCTTTAGAATTCATGAAGGTTGCTCTCGCCTTAGCAGGTTCTTTTAGCAATAAAAAAGTATAACCGTATTTAAAATAAAATTCATCTTTTTGGTCCGACTGAAGTTCATTAGCGATTACTTTCGAATACCATTCACGTGCTTTCTTGTTTTCATTTTTGAAATAAAAATTACCCAATCGGAATGAAATCTGATTCTTGTAAATGTTTTCTGGAAAATCTTTATTGAATTGCATGAAAAGTCGAACTGCCTCAATATCTGAATTCATTTCTAAAGCACAAACACCAATATAATAACGCGACTTAACATGAAATGGATCTGTGGTGGTTTTTATTTTGCCAATAAAAGATTCAAATTCCATTTTTGACGCACTAAATTGGCGCTTAGCAAAAAGTTCTTCTGCTCGATAAAAACCTTCGTAGTCACCGGTGTACTTTTGAGTAGATTGAGTAAATCCAACCAGTGTGAAAAGAAGGAAAACAATAAAAATAACTTGTTTCATGTATTCAGTTTAAGGCAAGTAAAATTACAATTGGTAGCTAGTCGATAAATAGAGGTAGTTAAAAGTTTTAAACGCA
The DNA here is from genome assembly GCA_044377675.1 of Crocinitomicaceae bacterium. Taxonomy (GTDB): domain Bacteria; phylum Bacteroidota; class Bacteroidia; order Flavobacteriales_D; family Crocinitomicaceae; genus UBA952. The sequence continues at coordinate 42,481 of JBILYP010000017.1, read as the reverse complement.
ATTCTGTTAAGAGAAAATAATTAAATCTTTTAAATGAGTTACAATTAATGAGATATTTGTCCATAAATAAATCACTTTGGCAGTAATAATTGAATTGAATAAAGTAACCATCTACCAATCCAACAAAAAAATATTGGAGGATATCAATCTCGTTTTAAATGAGACAGAATTCGCTTATTTAATTGGTAAAACCGGCAGTGGAAAAAGTAGCTTACTGAAAATTTTATATGGGGAATTAGCCCTTACAGAAGGCACAGGAAGTGTTGCTGGTTTTGATTTGCGCAACTTAAAGAGAACCGATGTGCCCATGCTCCGCAGGAAAATTGGAATCGTTTTTCAAGATTTTCAGTTATTGATGGATCGCACCGTTATTCAAAATATGATTTTCGTTTTAGGCGCCACGGGATGGAAGGATAAAATATTGATGCAAAAACGGGCCTTAAGTGTTTTGCAATTAGTTGGGGTTGAACAAAAAGCAAATGCTATGCCTCATGCTTTATCTGGAGGTGAGCAGCAACGAGTTGCAATTGCTCGGGCTTTGTTAAATCAACCAGAATTACTGCTTGCAGATGAGCCAACTGGTAATCTTGATCCTGAAACATCAGAAGAAATAATGCACCTACTCATCGCAGTTGCAAAAGAGGAAAAATCGGCAATTCTTATGGCGACTCATGATTTAAATATGGTCAAAAAATTTCCTGCTCGGGTGCTTCGTGTTGGAAATGGATCTGTTACTGAAGTAACTCTGTAATTTATGAAAAGATTTTATTACCTAAGTAGTTGTAGTACCTGCATACGTATTTTAAAGGAACTCAATTTACCAACCCATTTTGAGTTAATTGACATAAAAAAAACAAATATTGACCAAGAAACTTTGGATTTTCTCCAATCAAAAACTGGAAGTTTTGAAGCTCTTTTCTCTAAAAAAGCGATGAAATACAAATCACTTGGTCTGAATCAAAAAAATCTCTCTGAAATTGACTTCAAAAAATTAATTCTAGAAGAATACACTTTTCTTAAACGCCCAATTTTAATCGATGAGCAATCCATATTTGTTGGGAACTTGGCAGATGTTGTTTCAAAAGCTAAGGCACATCTTTCGAACTGAAAGCATAAAACATTCGTTCCGAATTATTTATTAACTTAACATTAATTTAATAGTCGCGCAATACAATCATTGTTTTGGCTTCAAATAAAAACATACAAATTTAAAACATGAAATATACAGCTCTGATTACCTTTATCCTTTTCTTTGGAAATAGCCTTTTTAGTCAGAATTTCTATGATCGTGCTACGGTACAAACGATTGAGATTTTCTTTGGATTCACAAATTGGGATAGCCAATTAGACGCAGCCACTTCTACTGATGTATACATAGTAGCAGATTCGGTTAGAATCAATGGAATTACTTTTGATAGTGTTGGAGTAAAATACAAAGGAAATAGTTCTTATAACCCCAACAACAACAAAAACCCATTGCACCTAGAATTAGATCATATCGTTGGCAACCAAGATTATCAAGGATATACGGATGTCAAACTTCAAAATGGATACTCAGATCCATCTATGATTCGAGAAGTGTTATCCTATTCAATTTTGGAACAATACATGGATTGCCCGAAAGTAAATTTCGCCAACGTATACATCAATGGAACATTACGCGGATTATATTCTAATGCGGAAAGTATCAATAAAAAATTCAATGGTGACCACTATTACATGAGCAACGAGTCATTTTTTAAATGCAACCCAATTGGAGGTGCAGGACCTGGCTCTACATCTAATCCTGATTTAAAATATATCAGCATGGATAGTTCTGCCTATTTTAATGGGTATGAATTAAAATCTACATACGGTTGGAACCGCTTAGTGGACCTCATCAATACATTAAATAATAACGTAACAAATATTGAATCCAAACTAGATGTAGACAGAGCATTATGGATGTTAGCATTTAATAATGTGCTAGTAAATCTTGATTCATATAACGGTGCATTTCGTCAAAACTATTATTTGACTTGGGATTTAAACGCTCGATTTGTTCCAACAATATGGGATTTGAATATGTGTTTTGGAGGGTTCCCTGGTGGAACTGGTTCTGGTGCCTATACAGCAACTACTCTTGACCCGATGTCGAATAGCACATCAACAAATCATCCGTTGATAGTAAAAATGATGGCAAATCCATTATTCAAACGAATGTACATGGCGCACATCAGAACTATTGTTCAGGAAATTTTTGCTTCACAAGATTATTTAACTACTGCAAACGCATTGCGCGCAACAATTGATGTATCCGTTCAATCGGATCCTTACAAATTTTATAGCTACACCCAATTTCAAAACAGTTTGACAACCGATATTGCTGGTGGAGGACCTCCAGGATCATCAATTCCGGGTTTACAAAATTTAATGAGTGCCCGATCCACTTATTTTTCCACAAATTCTAATTATGTATTGGTTGCACCAACTATTTCTGCATTTGGGGCAAGTAATAACACACCTGTATTTGGTGAATTAATATACATCACAACAACTTGTTCCAATGAATCAGCTGTTTATTTAGGCTATCGTTTAAATCACCAATTAAAATTCAACCGTGTTCAAATGTTTGATGACGGAACTCATGGTGATGGGGCAGCAGGAGATCATATTTATGGATTTCCAATAACACTTAACGGTGCGCTCTTTGAATATTACCTATATGCGGAAAATTCGAACGCTGGTTTATTTAGTCCGCAACGGGCAGAGCATGAATACCATTCATTAACCGTAACAATTCCATTTTGTAACATTGGAGATATCTTAATTAATGAAATTGTTGCTTCAAATAGTACCTCAGCATATGATTCAAATGGTGAAAATGATGATTGGGTGGAATTATTCAATACTACATCTAGTGCTATTGATTTATCGGGAATGTATTTATCCGATGATCCAATTATTTTAATGAAATGGACTTTTCCAATCGGAACAAGTATTCCGGCCAATGGATATTTAGTGGTATGGTGTGATAATGATATGGGCCAAACAGGATTGCACACCAACTTTAAATTAAGCTCTTTGGGTGAGAATTTAATTTTCAGCAATGGTGCCACAATCTATGACCAAGCAGTCTTTGGGGTTCAAACAGCTGATATTGCATATGCACGTTGTCCTGATGGCAATGTTTTTTCGTTTACTACGCCAACTCCAAATGCAACCAACAATTGTGAGGCTTTAGTAACAGAATTAGATGAGACAGTAAATATCATGGCATATCCTGTTCCTGCGACTGATTTTATAAAATTTATTTCAAGTGAAAAGGAGCAATTACAACTAAAAATAACTGATATTCAAGGAAGATCAATTATGAATAGCCTATTAATTTCAGGTGAAAATGAAATTAGTATTAGCAATTGGTCTAATGGTGTTTATTATGCCTCCATTCAAAAACCGAGTGGTAAAAAGATAACGATAACCTTTATGAAAAACTAATTAGGAGACAATTACCGCCGAACCTATTAATTCTTCATTGACATACCACGCAGCAAATTGTCCAGGAGTAATTCCACGTTGAAGCTCTTCAAAAAGCAGGTAAAATTTATCTGCTTTTTTGATCAATATTGCTTTTTGTACAGGCTGTCTATATCTAATTTTTGCTTTTATTGGCACAGCAAAAGACTCCTCCCTACTCCATTCTGGTTTTTGAATCCAATTGATGGAATCTGTTTCCATTAATAATGCTCTTCTATTTAAGGCCGGATGATCAGTTCCCTGACAACTAAACACAATATTATTCGCAACATCAATTTGAATAGCAAAAGAAGGCAATGGCCGTCCACCTATGTGAAGCCCTTTACGCTGACCCACTGTATAAAAGTGTGCGCCTTGGTGTTCAGCAACAACTTTTCCTTGATTAATATTAAAGGTAAAAGGTTCCACCAATTGTTCGATATTTTCTTGAACTACTGGTATTGAATGATATTGAATCAGATTTGGCAAATCAGCTGGAATTTCTACTACACTTCCCTTTTTGGATTTCAATTGCTGTTGTAAAAATTCTGGTAGACTAATTTTCCCTACAAAACACAAGCCCTGAGAATCTTTTTTTTCAGCAGTCAACAAGCCTTGTTCAGCTGCAATCTTTCTAACCTCAGATTTTTCCAATTCGCCGATGGGAAATAACGCTTTTTGCAATTGATTTTGTGAAACCTGACATAAAAAATAAGATTGATCTTTATTTTTATCTTTTCCTGCCAATAAAGAACACGTACCATCTTGATTTTCAACCTTTCTACAATAATGCCCTGTTGCAACGAAGTCTGCTCCTAATTGCAGAGCTGCTTTTAAAAAGACATCAAATTTAATTTCACGATTGCAAAGCACATCCGGATTAGGCGTTCTGCCTTGTTCGTATTCATGAAACATATATTTAACAATACGCTCCTTGTACTCAACACTTAAATCAATCACTTGAAACGGTATTCCTAAATGTTCAGCCACCAAAAGAGCGTCATTGGAGTCATCAATCCAAGGACATTCGTCAGACAGAGTAACTGATTCATCATGCCAATTTCGCATAAACATCCCAATCACCTCATATCCTTGTTCCTTCAATAAATATGCAGCAACACTTGAATCTACGCCACCAGAAAGTCCAACAACAACCCGTTTCATGAAGCTAAATTACGATAAAAGCCTGTATTTCTTTAGAAATAGATATCTTTAAGATCAATTAATATGATGGACATAATTTCAAAATTCAATTGGAAGGTTTATCTGTTTGCAATGTCAGTATTCGCATTTATTACTGTTTTGCTACTAACAGGAAATAATTTTCCTTTCTGGAGTGCTTCGGCTCTTGGTGCTTTAATGATTATCTGTTGGGTTTTTGAATTGATTCCTATTTATATTCCAGCACTATTCCCCTTAATTTTTGCAGTCCCCTTAAAGTTAATTACACCAATTGAATTAGCTTCTTCTTATGGAAACAGCAATGTTTTTCTATTCTTTGGTGGGTTTTTATTAGCGTTAGCACTTGAAAAATGGCTAGTTCATGAGCAAATTGCGCGTTCAATCATACATATCCTTGGTTCTAGTGTTGAGCGCATATTATTAGGTTTCGCAGCGAGTACTTATCTGTTAAGTATGTGGATTTCAAATACTGCCACTGCATTAATGATGTTACCCATGGCTTTAGCAGTAATTCATGCCCTGCCAAAAACTGAACAAAAACAAAAATTCCCTCTTTTATTACTGCTAACTATTGCATATAGTTCCAGTATTGGCGGAATGGCAACATTGGTGGGATCGCCACCAAATACACAAATGGCTGCCTTATTGGATAAAAATTTTGATATTTCAATTACGTTTTGGGATTGGTTTAAGGTGGGTTTTCCGATTAGTTTATGTATTTCCATTGGTATGTATTTTCTATTTTTAGTGCTTTTAGGGAAAGAGCGCAAAGAGAAGCATCATTTTGACATCCCAAAAAATCCTTGGACTAAAGAACAATTTAAAGTCTTAGCTATATTTGGGATTGTTATATTTTTATGGATTTTTAGAGGATTAATAGTCGATCTGACCGGATTCAAATACGGAGATGAGGGTGTCTCATTAATTGGTGCTATTGCCTTATTTTTAATTCCTTCTAATAGAACTTCAAAACCATTACTGGAATGGAAAGACACCGAAAAATTACCCTGGGGAATCTTGTTATTATTTGGAGGCGGTTTAGCTTTGGCAACCATTTTTGAAAAAAATGGCATTGTTGAATCGATTAATCAAGTTTTGCAAAATTACACAAGCTACACCTTGATTGCCGTACTATTTATTGTTGTATTTATCGGGATTTTTGTAACTGAAATAATGTCCAATTTGGCATTAGTAACATTCATGGTTCCAATTGTTGGATCATTTGCTATAACATTAGGCTTGTCACCTCAAGTACTCTGTATTCCTCTCACATTAGCAGCAAGTTGCGCGTTCATGCTACCCGTAGGAACACCTCCAAATGCCATCGTTTTTTCTTCTGGTATAATTAAAATTCATCAAATGGCAAAAATTGGTTTTATTTTAAATATTATTAGCATAATTATAATCACATTTTTGTATTACTTTATTGATATTCTTTGATTAAACCTTACTTTTGAAAAAAAAAGATATGAAAAATAAATTTATCTACGCATCCATATTTACCCTCGGTATTTTTTCAACCGTTGTTTTTGGTCAGAATTCAAAAAATTGGTACAATGGTGAAGGAACCGGTATGTATACAGAATCGGCATATAAACTCGTGAAAAAGAAAAAATCAACTACTGTTGTTGTGGCTGTTATTGATTCTGGTATCGATGTAGAACATGAAGATCTACAAGGTAAAATATGGGTAAATCCGAAAGAAATTGCTGGAAATGGTAAAGATGATGATGGGAACGGATACGTTGACGATATTCACGGGTGGAATTTTCTAGGGAATGCCAAGGGGATTAATGTAGACGCTACACGTTTAGAAAAGACAAGGATTTTTGCTGCATTGAGAGACAAATATGAAGGCGTTGATGCAACTATGATTGAGCAAGATGAGGAGTATAAACTTTTTTTAAAGGTTGCTGAGGAAGTTGGAGAACAATTCAGAAATATGCAAGCTGAGTACGAACAATACAAAGAAGTAATTGATGCAAATCCAGAATACAAACAATATTACGATGACAATTTGAAATATAACCTGAATCCTGATTTTGATGATCGATCAATCATTGGCGACAATGCCAAAGATATTAATGACAAAAATTATGGAAACAACAATTACGAAGGTCCAGATGCATTGCACGGAACTCATGTTGCTGGTATTATTGGTGCAATTCGCGGAAATGATAAAGGTGGTGATGGGGTTGCTAATGATGTAAAAATCATGTCGCTTCGTGCTGTTCCAAATGGAGATGAGCATGATAAAGATATTGCTCTAGCAATTCGATATGCTGTTGATAATGGCGCACAGGTGATTAACATGTCATTCGGTAAAGCATATTCACCTAATGCACAGTGGGTTTATGACGCCCTTCAATATGCAGATTCAAAAGGGGTATTGTTGGTTCATGCTGCCGGTAATGATAATAAAAATGTGGATATTGAATCAAATTTCCCAACTCCAAAATATGCATTTCAAACAACTGAATTTCAAAATTTCTTAACTATTGGTGCATCAACAAATAGTATCTCTAAGTTGAAAGCTGAATTCTCTAATTTTGGTACTGGAACAGTAGATGTTTTTGCACCAGGACAAGAAATATACAGCACGCTTCCTGATAATAAGTACAAGGATTTGCAAGGAACTTCAATGGCTGCCCCAATGGTTGCTGGTGCTGCTGCATTTCTAAAGTCATATTTTCCAACTCTAACAATGACTCAAATTAAATTGGTTTTAACATCCAGCTCAGCGAAATATAACAAAGAATTGGGTCAATATGCTAAAAATGCGGGAGTTATCAATCTTGTTTCCGCTGTGAATGCCTGTAAGAAATTAGAGAAGAAGAAATAATAGAACCGGGTTAATAATACAACTTACTAAAGCAAAATTTTTAGAGATTAATGAAAGTTATAGATCATTTAAATAACTCAAAAGACACGCTCTTTTCATTTGAAATACTTCCACCATTGAAAGGTAAAAGTATTCAATCAATATTCGATGGAATTGATCCCTTAATGGAATTTAAACCGAAATTCATTAATGTAACTTATCACCGCGAAGAATATATCTATAAAGAAAGGGAAAACGGATTATTAGAAAAAATTGCTATTCGTAAAAGACCAGGCACTGTAGGTATTTGCGCTGCAATTATGAATAAATACGACGTTGACGCTGTACCGCATTTAATTTGTGGTGGATTTAGTAAGGAAGAAACAGAAAATGCATTAATTGATTTACAATTTTTAGGAATCGATAATGTTTTGGCTTTAAGAGGGGATTCAATTAAAACTGAGAGCACTTTCCGTCCGCATAAAGATGGTCATGCATACGCCGTTGATCTAATCAACCAAGTTTCAGAAATGAATAGCGGAAATTACATTGTAGATGATGTGCAACTAGAGCCAACAGCATTTTGTATCGGAACGGCAGGCTATCCTGAGAAGCATTTTGAATCCATGAATATGACTACCGATTTGCATTATTTGAAAGGGAAAGTAGATGCAGGAGCAGAATATATTGTTACGCAAATGTTTTTTGATAATGAAAAGTATTTTGATTTTGTGAAATCCTGCAGAGAAATCGGAATTACAGTTCCTATTATTCCAGGTATAAAGCCAATTAAGAACCTAAATCATATCACGTTTTTACCGAAGTTTTTTAAAATTGATTTTCCCGATCAACTTTCAAATGCTTTATTAAAATGCAAAGACAACAAAGCTGTAGAACAAGTCGGTATTGAATGGGGAATCAAACAATCTCAAGAACTAAAAGCAGCTGGCGTTCCTTGTATTCACTATTACACAATGTCTAACTCCACTTCCGTTAAAGCAATCGCAAATGAAGTCTTTTAAATCAATCAGACAGAATATTTTACTTTTACTCATTTTAATTACTGCGATTAATTGTTTTTCACAGCAACCAAATAATGACCTAACAAATGCAGTGGTCATTGGGCAATTTGATAAAGCTGAAGATCGCTTTTCTATTGAGATTAATACCACAGAATTACTTGTTGCCAATGGTATTAAGGCTATGCCTTCGTTAAATTTACTCAAAACTGGAGCAGACACAAAATTATTGAGTACGGATTCTTTAAAAGCACTTGTGAGGTCAAAGGGTTTTGATACCTATATGATCATTTCAGTTAGGGGTTACGATAAACGTTTTAAAAAATCAGAAAGACAAGTTTCATTAGAAGAAGCATTGGGTTTTGGAAATTTGTTTCATCTATACAGAAATGAAGCGACGTCGGTGACTTTTGAATTTACTTTCTTCAGAGATAATAAAATTATTTTCAGAGATATAATGAGGTGTGAAGGTATCTCAGATAGAAACATCGTTTTAAAAAAATACCGAAAAAAATTAAACAAACGGATTCCTAAAAAATGGCATCTACAGTAACTCATGTTACATTCAGAAAAAGCATAGTAGATAACTTTGTAAGAAATCATTCAAGCTATGAAAAAAGGAACAAAAATTTATAGTATTCTGCATTTCAAATGCCCTCAATGTCAGGAAGGAGCTTTTTTAGTTTCTACTCCTTATGATTTAAGTAAGGTTGGCGATGTGCGGGAAGAATGTGATATCTGCGGAGTAAAATACTCAAAAGAACCAGGGTTTTATTACGGAGCAATGTATGTTTCTTATGGTTTAGGTGTTGCTCTTTTTGTGACGATTTGGGCTTCTTGTAATTTGTTTTTTAACGATGTTTCAGTTTGGCTCCAGATAGGATTGGTTGTGTTATTTTCCATTTTGTTAGGCCCATATCTTTTCGCTTTATCTAAAATTATTTGGGCAAATTTTTTCATTCAATACGACTCAAATGCTAAACTCGACCGACAAGCAAAAACTCATTCATGATGCTATTGGCTATCTACTAGAACCTGAACTTATTGTTGAGATGGGTGAAGTGGGTAGGATTAGAGAAACTACATCGGATGAAATAATTATGCACGTTGGGGATGAACTTAAAATGATTCCTATCGTACTTTCCGGATCAATAAAAGTTTCTCGAGAAAATGATGAGGGAAACGAACTACTTTTATACTATATTGAAGGTGGCGACACCTGTGCGATGACTCTCCAATGCTGTGTTCATAAGATAGATAGCCACATAAAAGCGACATCGATGGAGCCATCACTACTTATGATGTTTCCGGTAGCTAAGATGGAAGAATGGATGGATAAATATAAAAGCTGGCGCGAATATATTTTGCAAAATTACCATACACGGCTTACAGAATTAATGGAAACAATTGATGCCATGGCATTTATGCGTTTGGACGAGCGACTTTTAAAATACCTAACAGACCAAGCTAAGTTATTGGGAACATTAGAGTTAAATCACACCCATCAACAAATTGCCGACGATTTACACTCCTCTAGAGTTGTTATTTCTAGATTACTGAAACAGTTGGAAAATAAAGGAATAATTGAAATACATCGAAACAAACTTATCTTAAAAAATTTCTAATTCAGCAGTTTTTGATAATTTAGGGATGATTTTTGTACTGTTTAAAAAATTAATCGTTCTTCTTATCATTTACAACTTTAATATGCGCACATACACTTTTTTTATAGGTTTCTTAATTACCTCGACATCAATTATTTGGGCACAAAAGGGAAATAGCAGAGTCGGTACTTCTCAGAAATTTGATCAAGTCATTACGAGTATTCAAAATATGTATGTTGACCCTGTTGAAACTGAAAAACTGACAGAAGATGCAATAATTGGATTACTCGAAAAATTAGACCCGCATTCCACCTACATTTCCAAAGAGGAAGCTGCTGATGCTCAATCACAAATTGACGGAAGCTTTGTTGGAATTGGTGTTCGTTTTCAAATCGTGAAAGATACCATCATGTTTGTTAATACAATTCCAGGTGGACCTTCAGAGAAAATTGGAGTTCAAGCAGGTGATCAATTAATACATGTTGATGGAGAACTTGTTGCAGGAATTGGATTAAAAAATAGTGATGTTCGGAAAAAACTGATGGGTGTAAAAGACACTAAAGTTAAAGTAACCGTGAAACGAAAAGGAACAAATGAACTATTGGATTTCACTATTACACGGGATAAAATCCCGATTTTTTCGGTTGATTCTTATTATATGATTGATGATAAAATTGGTTATATAAAACTAAATAGTTTTTCTCGAAGCACCATGGAGGAAATGACTAATGCGCTTACCACCCTTAAGCAAAAAGGTATGAAACAATTGATTTTGGATCTACAAGACAATGGTGGCGGACTTTTAAATGTAGCGCAAGAATTGGCGGATGAATTTTTATCTGGCAATAAATTAATTGTGTATTCAGAAGGAAGAATGCAACCGAAATCTGAGCTAAGGGCAAATAAAAATGGAATGTTTGAAAAAGGTGAATTGGTTGTTCTTGTGGATGAGTTTTCGGCTTCTGCTAGTGAAATTGTTTCGGGCGCAATACAAGACTGGGACAGAGGATCCATTGTGGGAAGAAGAACGTTTGGAAAAGGATTGGTTCAACGCCCTATTGATTTAATTGATGGGTCAGAAATCAGATTAACAATTGCCCGATACTATACGCCAACGGGTCGTTTTATCCAAAAACCGTATGACGATGCAGAAAGATATAAAAAGGATATTGCGCAACGTTATTTGAGTGGGGAATTGATGCATGCAGATTCAATCAAACTACCGGATTCATTAAAATTCAAAACAATGATTACCAAAAGAGATGTCTATTCAGGAGGAGGTATCGTACCGGATTTCTTTGTACCCCTAGACACCTCCGATATTACAGATTATTTTTCCTCACTCAATAGAAGCGGAATGTTTAATAATTTCGGACTGAATTACGTGAATAGCCAACGCACTAATTTAAAGAGTAAATATCCTGATTTTGTAACATTTAAAAAGAATTTTAAAGCAGACCAAGCATTTATGAATGCCTTTTTAGCACACGTAGAAAAGGAAAAAGCAGATTTAAAATTTAATGCAGAAGAATTTGAACTTAGTAAAAAATTAATTCAAACTCGTTTAAAAGCTGAAATTGCCCAAAACCTTTGGGACTACTCTGAGTTTTATGAAATCTATAATAGTCGCAATGAAATCTTGCAAAAAGCAATAAATATCCTTCAAACAAAAGAATATTTAAAACTAAATTTAGATAGAAATTAAGATAATTTATACGCTACTTGTAAGCGCTCAAGTTCGCGGGTAACTTGTATGTTTGGATTTACCTTAAGGTTTTTAGCATTCATTTGTATGTCCAATTTATCCACAGGATCATAAACGGTGAATTGAACATTACATGTACCTTCGTTGGCTAAAAATAATGTATTTAAATCACTGATTAAAGAATTATTCAAGGCAGAAACAGTCAATTTTAAATGTAAATTTTTGGCTCGTTTATCCCTAAATTGATCTAGAAGCTCAATAGAATGGACTGCAAACTCCAATTGATTTCGGAATCGATTGGGTTCAATTCTGCCCTTAATAGCAACAAAGATTCCAGGGGTTAGAAAAATCTGAAAACGTAAAAAACTCTCTCCAAATAAAAATAGTTTGAATGAATCATGATAATCTTCTATTACCATAGAACCAAATTTGTCCCCTTTTTTTGTTAATCGTTGCTCTGTATCTGTTACTATTGCAGCCAGCACAATGTCTTTTCCTTTATAAGTTTCAAGATCTTTTAACATGGAAACATTACCGGTGCAAAACGAATCAATTTCTAATTTGTAATCGTCTAAAGGATGACCAGAAATAAAAATCCCGACAACTTCCTTTTCGCGATTCAATTTTACCATGGAGCTCCATTCTTCGGCGGAAGGTATGGTTGGTTCGGGTATTTGAATCATATCTGGTTGATCAAAAATTGTCCCTTGTCCTGATTCTTGTTCTCCCTGAAAATTACTACCAAAACGAATTGCATTATCGATAAATGAACGGTTATTTTGATCTTCCGCAAAATACTGAGCCCGATGAATACCCCCGAATGAATCCAATGCACCAGCATTTACCAAGCTTTCAATTGCTCTCTTATTACAAATGCGCAAATTACTCCGTTTGGTTAAATCAAATATAGATTTGAAGAACCCATTTGTTACTCTTTCTTCAACAAAGGCATCAACTGGCGCACTACCAAGTCCTTTTATAGCCCCTAATCCAAAACGAATCGCACCTTCTTGATTTACCGTGAAGGAATAATTTGATTCATTAATGTCCGGTCCCAAAACTTGCAGCCCCATGCGTCTACATTCCTCCATAAAAAAGGATACTTGCTTAATATCATTCATGTTGTTACTCAACACAGAGGCCATATATTCCGCAGGATAATTTGCTTTTAAAAAGGCTGTTTGGTATGCCACCCAAGCATAACAGGTGGAATGAGATTTATTAAAGGCATAGGAAGCAAAAGCCTCCCAATCGCGCCAAATTTTCTCCAATTTATCAACCGGATGTCCCTTTTCTCCTCCCTGCTTTAGAAACAAAGGTTTCATTTTATCCAGTGTCGGACGATCTTTCTTACCCATTGCTTTTCGCAATGTGTCCGCTTCACCTTTTGTAAAACCACCCAGTTTTTGTGAAAGGAGCATCACTTGCTCTTGATATACCGTTATACCGTATGTTTCTTTCAAATATTCTTCACAATCATCTACGTCGTATACAATGGGTTCCTCACCATGTTTTCGTTTAATAAATGCTGGAATATATTCTAATGGTCCCGGACGATACAAGGCATTCATCGCGATTAAATCAGCAAATTCCGTGGGTTTCAATTCCCGCATGTACTTTTGCATTCCGGGAGATTCATATTGAAAAATCCCTACTGTTTCTCCTCGCTGAAATAATTCGTAAGTCTTTAAATCATCTACCGGGAAATTATCAGGATCTAAGTCAATTCCACGAATTTCCTTGACAAAGCGAACCGCATATTTTATTAAGGTCAAGGTTTTTAAACCAAGAAAGTCCATTTTCAATAATCCAGCTGATTCAGCAACAGAGTTGTCATACTGCGTGCACACCATGTCTGAATCCTTCGCCGTTGCTACAGGAACAAAATTGGTTAAATCATCTGGCGTAATAATAACTCCACAAGCATGAATTCCCGTATTTCTGACCGATCCCTCAATATCTCTTGCACGTTTTAATACAGCAGCTAATAAGTCATCTCCCTCAGCAATTTTTCGTAACTCCTTTGCGGACTGTAGATCTTCCTGGCTAATTTTAAATTTATCTGCCAACTCAATATCTGAAAAAGAAAAAAGTTTCTTCAAGGAAATATCGGGCACTAATTTTGCCAATCTATCTGCATCTGGAAGGGGCAAATTCATTACTCTTGCCGTATCACGAATTGCTGATTTTGCAGCCATCGTACCATAAGTAATGATTTGAGCTACTTGATTTGAACCATATTTATTGATTACATACTCAATCACTTTTCCTCGACCTTCATCATCAAAATCAATATCGATATCAGGCATTGAAATACGATCAGGATTGAGAAAACGCTCAAAGAGTAAATCATACTTGATAGGATCTACGTTGGTGATTCCAGTACAATAAGCCACCACCGATCCAGCGGCAGATCCCCTACCTGGTCCAACAGAAACACCCATTTCACGAGCGGCTTGGCAAAAGTCTTGAACAATTAAAAAATAGCCTGGATAACCAGTGTTTTCTATCGTTTTTAATTCAAAATCAATTCTTTCTTCAATTTCGGGTGTAATTTCTGAATACCTTCTTTTAGCTCCAATATACGTTAAATGTCTTAAAAAATTATTCTCCCCTCTTTTTCCACCATCTGTTACATCTAGTGAATCCGTAAATTCTTCAGGAATATCAAACGCCGGAAGTAAAACCTCACGAGCTAGGGTATATGGCTCACATTTATCGATAATTTCAGGAACAGATAAAATAGCTTCCGGAAGATCCGCAAAAAGCGCTTTCATTTCCTCGCTCGACTTAAAATAATATTCATTATTATCGAGTCCATAACGGAAACCACGCCCACGTCCTTTAGGAGTAGAAACAAGTTCGCCATCCTTCACACATAGCAGAACATCATGAGATTCTGCATCATCCTTGTTCAAATAATAAATATTATTAGATGCCACCAAGCGCACGCCGTGTTTATTGGAAAAGGAAATCAATGATTCATTCACACGATTTTCGACTTCAATGTCGTGACGCATAATCTCGAGATAAAAATCTGAACCAAATTTTTCTTGCCACCAAACTAAAGCCTCTTCCGCCTGTTTCTCACCAACATTTAAAATCAAACTTGAAATTTCACCAAAGAGGTTACCTGAAAGTACAATTAAATCATCCTTGTATTGCTCAATAGCTTCTTTGTCAATACGCGGAACATAATACATCCCTTGTGTATAAGCAATTGAAGCAAGTTTAATCAAATTCTGATACCCTTTTTTATTTTTTGCCAGTAATACAATTTGGTATCCGTTGTCCTTTTGAGATTTATCTTTTAAACTACGGCAAACATTAAATTCACAACCAATAATGGGTAATATATCTGGTTTGTCAAAAACTTCTCCTTTTTCTGCAGCCTCTTTTCGCTTTTCTTTCAGTTTTTTGTTGTAGCCCGAAATTGCTTTTTCAAAATGAAAGGCTGCCATCATATTTCCCGTATCCGTTAATGCAACCGCAGGCATATTCAGCTCAGCAACTTTATCCACAAGTCGTTGAATATCAACCGTTGACTGTAAAATAGAATATTGCGAATGAACATGTAAATGCGCAAAACTAACATCCTTTAAATCAACTGATGAGGCTGTAACATTGGAGGACCCCTTCTTTTTGTTGGCTTGATCGCGCAGTTTTTCTGCCTCAGCCTTCAGATTCATGTGTTTTAAACCAAGTGGTTCAATTACTCTTGGATTCGCTGTTTGAAAACGCGCAAAATATTCTGGTGATTGCTTTAATTCTTCGACGGAATAATTACCCCTGCGCAGTAATTCCAAAAAACATCGTGTAGTTGCTTCAACATCAGCGGTTGCATTATGCGCTTCATTAAACGGGGAACCAAACAAATGACCATGTAATTCAGTTAATGTTGGCAACTTATACCTTCCAGATTTTCCTCCGGTAAGCTTACACATTTCAGCTGTTTTCTCCGTACAAGTATCTAAAACTGGATATTTTGTTAGTGGAGAATCCATTCCCAGTCGAATAAACTCACACCCAAGTACATTTAAATCAAAATTTAGATTTTGCCCAACAACAAATTGAGCTTTGGCCAAAACCGATTGAAATATAGTTAAAACATCAGATAAAGAATCACCATAAAGACTGGCTAACTCGGTAGAAATTCCATGAATTTTTTCTGCATCGTAAGGGATATTAAATCCATCGGGACGAATTAAAAAATCGCGCTGATCCATAAGATTTCCCATCTCATCATGCAATTGCCATGCGATTTGTACAACCCTAGGCCAATTAGAAGTATCAGTTATTGGGGCTTTAAAATCCCTAGGTAAACCAGTGGTTTCGGTATCAAAAATTAAGTGCATTGAAATTCAAAAATGGAACCTTAAAGTTAATATAAAATCTGAAAGCATATTTGCTGTTGAAAAACAATTTTCGAATACCTTTTCTTTTTTTAAAGAAATAATCATATTTCCGTAGAATACTGTTAATAGCTTCTTGGAGCTAATTGAATTGTGTTACTTTTGTAGTAACCAATTTGTATGGTAATTAATTTTAACAACAGGTGAAAATTGCTCTATTTGGTAATCCAAATACTGGAAAAAGTTCCATATTTAATTTGTTGACTGGATTGCGTCAACAAGTTGGAAATTTTGCAGGTGTAACAGTAGATAAAAAATCGGGTAGCCTGCGCATAGGAAAATCCGAACATCAACTAATTGATTTTCCTGGAACATACAGTATTTACCCACGAACAGATGATGAAGCAGTAGTATATAAGGTTCTAACAGATAAAAAACATGTCGATTTTCCTGATCTTGCGTTAGTTATCTTAGATGCGTCGCAGTTAAAACGAAATTTACTTTTATGTAGTCAACTTTACGACATGCAAATACCACTCATTTTAGTGGTAAATATGAGTGATGTAGCGCTACAAAAAGGAATATCCATTGATTTAGATGCACTTGCTGCTGTTTTTCCGGGAACACAAGTAATTTCTACTAATGCCCGCGTGGGACTTGGCAAAGATCGGTTAATTGATGCCATTTCTAACTTTACTTTGGTGAAAACCGATCAACCTACGGAATATATTCCTGCTAGTATTTCTGATTCACAAAAGCAAATTGATGAAACAAAAAAACGAGCTGCGTGGATTGATTCTGTTTTGCCTCAGATACAAAGTCAAGCAATACAAGAGCTACCGAAAAGACATTTTTTGGATAAAATTTTAGTTCACTGGCTTTGGGGCTATTTAATTTTTGCAGCAATTCTTCTAATCGTTTTCCAATTTATTTTTGCCTTCGCAACATATCCAATGGATGCCATTGATTTATTGTTTTCTACACTGTCGAATTTCGCACAAGAAAAGCTCCCCGAAGGAATTTTCACCGATTTACTTAGCCAAGGAATAATCCCTGGATTGGGAGGAGTGGTGATTTTTATTCCCCAAATTGCTCTATTGTTTTTCTTTATTTCCATTCTTGAGGAAACAGGCTATTTATCGCGCGTAGTTTTTATTATGGACAGATTGATGCGCCCCTTTGGACTGAATGGAAAAAGTATTGTGCCTTTAATATCTAGTGTTGCATGTGCAATTCCTGGAGTAATGTCAGCACGAACCATATCTGATTGGCGCGAGCGATTAATCACCATATTGGTTGCTCCACTAATGAGCTGTAGCGCACGTATTCCTGTATACACCCTATTAATTGCTTTGGTTATACCCAATGAATCAATTGGTGGAATATTAAACCTTCAAGGCTTGGTTCTTTTTGGATTATATACCTTAGGTTTACTATCTGCATTACTTGTTGCTATTGTGTTAAAAGGATTTATAAAGCGCAAAGGATCGGGTTTTTTATTACTTGAACTTCCTTCATTCAAGAAACCACGACTTCAAAATGTGCTTATTACCGTATTTGAAAAAGCACGAATTTTTGTTTGGGATGCTGGAAAAGTCATCTTAGCAATTTCAATTCTTTTATGGGTTTTAGCATCCTTTGGACCCGGTAATTCGATAGGAAATGCAGAAAAACAAGCGACAGATGAAGGAATAAAAAGAAAATTACCTACGGAGCAGCAAGCACAATTTATTGCCTCGGCAAAACTAGAAAATTCCTATATGGGTATGATGGGAAAAACTATTGAGCCATTTATTGAACCAATTGGCTACGATTGGAAAATTGGAGTTTCATTATTGACTTCATTTGCCGCGCGAGAAGTTTTTGTGGGATCACTTGCGACGATTTACGCGGTTCAAGATGATGGAGGAGAAAATAGATTACTAATTGATAGATTACGTGCAGACGTTCGAAAAGATGGAGCTAAAACATATACTTTGGCAACAGGCTGTTCCCTGATGGTGTTTTATGTTTTTGCCATGCAATGTATGTCCACGTTGGCAGTTGTTAAACGAGAAACAGGTTCTTGGAAATGGCCGATTATTCAACTAGTGTTTATGGGGGTTATGGCGTATACTGCAGCATTTTTAACTTTTTCAATCTTATCATGATTCAATCCATTCTTGCTCTAATCACCGTTTGTTTAGCCAGTTTTTATTTGGGCTATCGCTACTATAAACAATGGTTTACAAAAAAAGGATGTAGTAACTGTTCCATGGGTAAGTCCTCTCAAAATGATTAATCATGAAAACAGTACTCCTCATTTTAATACTGATTTTTTTTTATTCAACTAGTTGGACTCAAAAGCAGAAATGGCATTTTCCATCTTTTGATATTATCCGAACAGGACCATATATTGGCATTCAGAAAGGGAATTACCTCAATTTAGAATTGGGTTTTGAGCGACAATGGAAAGATTTAAAATTCTTTGGATCAAATACTAGTGCTCTTTATGGTGGAATGAACTACAACCTATTCAATGGAGTAATCGGTGCAGACATTGGCGGATGGAAAAAATTAGGTTTTTTAGGAATTACATATGGTGGATCCATACTTTTTAGAACGGATTTCGTTTCTTCAAAAGCAGGATTTTCTCCAGCGATTGGTATAAAAATTAGTAAATTTCATTTTCAAACAGGTTATCAATTTCTATTTCCTAGAGATAATAATCTTAAAACGAATGCATTTTATTCGAGTTTGCGTTATAAAATCTGGTCACAAAAAAAGATCAAAAAAAATTAGTTTGACTTTTCAAACAAAAGATCTAAAGCATTATTTGCCCCTTCATCAGTGATCAAATCTAAATTTCGCAAAATGGATATCACCCCAGTAAATGATGATGTATCCAATTGCATAGTATAATTCCATTCCGTTTCATTTAGCCAGGAATCAACTTGTTCTTTATCAAGATGATAACGCCAAGAAAGCGTATTTGAAGCTTGTTCATCTTCTTTCAATTGTTTTGCTCGATGAGCAACAACTTGACACATTTCTTTTACTATTTCAGCATGATTTTCTAAAATCTCATTGCGAACTGCAACAACAAAACAAGGCCAAGGAGTGACGATCTCTCCAATACATTTACATTTCTTTTGTTCGACAAACGGATGGGTGGTGAATTTTTCCCACAAAAACGCATCAGCTTCATGATTTGCCAAAGCCCATAATCCGCCATAAATATCCCCAACAACATTAAATTTTAGACTTGAAGCATCCCAACCAGCTTGTTTTGCATGAACCAAAGCCATTAAATGAGATCCAGAACCATAACGAGAAATAGCAAACGTTTTATTTTGCAGATCGTTTATTGAGTTAACTGATGAATCCACTGGAACATGAACTCCCCAGCGCAAGGGTGAATTTACATAAACTTGAATGATCTTCGCTGGCAAACCATCCAAAATAGCTTTCGTAATTCCCTCAGTTAATAGAACGGCAATGTCCAATGAACCCATATCTAATCCTTTGATCATTTGACCAGTACCACCCGTCATATCACTCCAATGCAATTCAAGTCCTATTTCACTAAATTTTCCCTCTTCAATTGCCAGTCTCCAGGGCAGATTAAAATGTTCAGGTACTCCTCCAATTTTAAGTCCTGTCATATGCTTATTTTATTTCAACAAATTGCATTTCATACAATTTCCTGTAGTAACCATCTTGTTTTAATAAACTAGCGTGTGTGCCAATCTCAACAATTTTACCCTTCTCTAGTACCACGATTTTATCCGCTTTTTGAATGGTTGATAAACGATGTGCAATTACTATTGATGTTCTACCTTCGGTCAATCGCTCGGTAGCTTTTTGAATCAATGCTTCTGACTCATTATCAACGCTAGATGTTGCTTCGTCTAAAATTAAAATATGAGGATTATAAATGTATGCGCGGATAAAGGCAATTAATTGACGTTGGCCTACGGATAAAACTCCCCCTCGCTCACCAATAACATAATCATATCCTTCAGGGAGCTTCTCGATAAATTCGTGAGCCCCAACGGCTTTTGCAGCAAGAACAACTTGATCTCTATCTATTAATGGATTACCTAAAGTGATATTGTTATGAATAGAGTCCGAAAAAAGAAAAACGTCCTGTAATACAATTGCTATGTTCTTTCTGAGTAATGCTAGATCAATTTCTTTAATATTTGAATTTCCAATAAATATTTCGCCCTCTTGGTATTCATAAAATCGACCGAGTAAATTCACAATTGTTGATTTTCCAGCACCCGTTGCACCTACAAATGCAACCATTTCACTTGGCTGAATTTCCAATTCAATGTTGCGCAGAACGTAGTCATGTTCTTTGTAGTAAAAACTTACGTTTTTAAATGAAATGGGTTTATTAAAATCGACTTGGGTGTCTTTACCTTCAGTTTGGATATGCTCATCGAGATCCAATATTTCAAAAATTCGCTCGGCACGAACTGTACCTCTTTGAAGTACATTAAATTTATCTGCCAATTGTCGGATTGGTCTGTATAGTTGATGAATCCACAAGGTAAATGCAATAATTTGACCATACATTTCTTTAATTTCTATGGCACTCTTTCCAGCTATTTGTAGAGCTCCCCAAACTAAAAGAAATGCAATAGATAGGGAACTTAATATTTCAACAACCGGGAAAAAAATTGAATTTGCCCAAACAGCATTAATATGCGCTTGACGATGTCCCTTGTTTATTTCTTGAAATTGCTCAAACTCTTTCTTTTGTCGATTAAATAGTTGGACCAACGTCATTCCTGTCAATCTTTCTTGCACAAAAGTATTGAGTCGAGTAACCTGTTGTCGCTCCAACTGAAAAGAACTACGCATTGCTTTTGCAAAAATACGAGTAGCAAAAATTAAAAACGGAATTGGTATTAAAGTCATCAGAGACAGTTCCCAATTTGTTGAAAACATCAAAATTAATACGAAAATCAATGAAATTAAATCTCCTGCAATTTCCATTAAGCCTGATGAAAACACTTCTGTAACCGCCTCTAAATCTGATACAACTCTGGTAACCAATGCACCAACTGGAGTTTGGTCAAAATACTTCATTCTAAAAGACAAAATATGCTGAAACAATTTCTTCCTTATATCATGAATAACAGATTGCGCTAATAAATTGGAAAAAAAACTACCGATTAACTGGAAAACTCCCTCCAATAACAATAAACCCAAAATCAATACGATCCAAAATATTAAAGCATCTTTATTTTGCGATTTAATAATATAGGAATCAACCATATTCCCTATCAATGCTGGTCGTAAAGGACCTAGAATAGAAAGTAAAATAGTACAGAGAATAGAAATCAGAAAAAAACGGCGATAAGGCTTCGTGTAAGATACCAGACGGAAAAAAATGGAGATGTTTAATTTACTTTGTGAAGCCATAAATACAAAATTACCGAAAAAGCCCTCATAAGAGGGCTATAAAGTGACAAATATTCAATTTGTGGATCTGATTATGTTACCAAGGTCTAATTGATTGGAATGCTTTTGATGATGTTTTCATAGTTTTAATGTTGAGATTTTAATTTTTAGCTATTACCATATTGTTTTGAATATGAATGACTTTCGTTTCAAGAAGTTGCCCTTGTCCCATGAATTTTATATAATAATATCCATCGTTCAGTTCGTTTAAACTAATTTGTTGAGCATCAAAAACTGGAAAAGACGGCATAAAAAGTTCACCGCTTTCCATAACAATTTCTAACTCATCGAAACGATTGTCGTTCCACATAACGGTTATTGCATTAGTTACCGGATTTTTTGAAACCTTAACAACAGTGAATGCAGCTTGCGCAACAGGAACACTTCGTTGAGCAGAGATAGAATTCATTGGTGACAAACAGGCAGCGATGAATAAAAAAGTAAGTGTAAGAGCTTTCATAACATTTGTATTAATTGTTTTCAATTCATGTTTCATGAGACAAAGGTGTACCCATAAAAAACAATGTCAAAAGAAATAAATGAAAACAACATGAATTTACACGATGCTATAGAGAGAAGCTTAAGCGGAAATACTTAGTGCTGACGAAAAGAAGCCTATTTTTCCAATTTGGACAGAATAATTGTGGTAGAGAATCCTTGGACTAAGTCTATTGTTGAAACTAATCCTCCTCTAGATCTGACAAAATCAGACCCTACAATAAATTGACTAGAAGAATTATCTGTTTCATTGGCGTTATAATCCCCTCCCTTTACCAATACATCCGGACATAATTCCAGAATCAGTTTTTCTGGTGTCGTTTCAGTAAACAAAACAATTGCATCAACGAACCCTAAAGCGGCTAAAACCAATGCCCGTGAATTTTCATCGTTTATTGGACGATTTACATCCTTATTCTGCAAACGAACAGATTGGTCATCATTCAGTCCAATAACTAATCGATTACCGAGGGATGCGGCCTGGGCCAAATAAGTAACATGTCCGGCATGAAGGATATCAAAACAACCATTGGTAAAAACGACTTTATCATTTTTCAATTTCCACAATAAACAGCGTTGCTTGGCTTGTTCTACCGTAAGGATTTTCTGTTCAATAAAATCAAATCTGTTCATTATTTACGTTTGTTTTTGGAACAATGATCCAAGAGATTAATCCAATCAAAACTAACAATACCGTTTGAGATACCCAAATCAGCAAACCCAAGGCATTTCCTATGGCGAATGCTTCTTCTCTCGGTAAATCTGTTAAATAAAATCCAACTACTAATCCAACTAAAAGAGGATAACTTCCTATACCACCATTGGTTAGTGAGATACCCACCGAACCTGCTATAAAAGAAAATAAGACACAAGAAATAGGAAGATCTTTCGTGCTTTCTAAAGAATAAAAAGGAAGAAGAAACATAAGTAAAAAACAAATCCATATAAAAAATGAATGAGCGATGTAGGCAACAGGATTCTTTGTGCGAAAGATAGAAATGGTGCTTTGAAATAATTCCTTAGCAATACGAAATACCTTTATGCGAATCTTCTGAAATAACAAGGCAATGATTCCAAAAACAAGAATGATTAGAATGACGTAGTAAATAAAACCTGAGTTTTGGGATGAATCAGAACCAAATTGCGCTTCGATAAGTGACTTAATTTTGAAAAAATCATCTTTTCCAAGAAGTAGCGCAGTAAATGTTATTGTACCTAAAAAGAAAATATCCACAATTCGTTCCGAGATAATCGTACCAAATCCGATGGTAAAAGGCACACCATCCGATCGATTAATAACCATTGCTCGAGATGCCTCACCAGCTCGCGGAAGTGTTAAATTAACTAAATATCCAATCATTAAAGCGTGAAAGCGGTTAGTGCTATTTGTTTTATAACCCATGGGTTCCAGCGCGTATTTCCACCGATAAGCACGGGAAAAATAGGAAGCTATAGCAATGAGAAGTGATAGAAAGATCCAACGGTAATCTGCTTGGCTCAGCGCTTGGAAAAACAACTTTTTCGATTGCTCTGACATGGCAGAAAAGAAATACCAAAATAAATAAATGCCGAGACCAAGAGGTAGAATTGTTTTAAGAAAAAAAACACTGGTCTTCTTAATCATCAATCAATTAAATTAGTCTCTTCATCGGGAAACACTAGGCAAGGCTTAAACGATTTTGCTTCTTCAAAATCCATAAATCCATAACCAATAATAATAATTTTATCATTCACTGAAACTCTTCGAGCAGCAGGTCCGTTCAAGCAAATTGTCCCTGAATTATAATCTCCTTTGATTACGTAAGTTTCCAATCGCTCTCCATTATTGATGTTCACAATTTGAACGCGCTCCCCTTCTATAATATTGGATGCTTGCATCAACCGTTCATCGATAGTGATACTTCCGATATAATTTAATTCTGCCTGAGTTACGCGAACACGATGAATTTTTGACTTAACGACTTGAATTAACATAGTTTAATTTAACGCGGCAAAAATAAGCAAATGAATTGTAAATAGTGAAAAGGTCATCTAAAACTTTGAATTTACTCATTTTAAGGCATAAAAAAACCTGAAAAAAGCGAAAGAATCTATTTGATGCCGTCACACTTTTCAGGTCTTCTGCAAGTAAATGTAAACCAAAAATCAATTAACCGTTGTTAACTTCTGAATAAAAGACGAAGTCTACTTACAAAAAGTTGCTTCGCATATTATTTTCCAAATAATCTTTCAAAAAAACCCTTCTTTTTCTTAACTGGTTCCATGTAAGTGAATCGCATTCCAACATTGAACCGAAATTGATCTAAATTACCGGTGGTTGAATAATTTGTAGGTCGAAACAAGCCAATTGGTAAATATTTACTGGCACTAAAGCTAATTCCGGAGCATTTAAATCCAGCTTTCTTAACTTCTTGTTTCTTGAAATTTATCGTTGAACCTAATCCGGCATTAATATAAAAATCAACTGGATTCATTTTCGGAATGGAAGTTAATCTTGAAGGTGCTGTTTGAAGAAAAGATAGATTCACCCCAGGCTCTATCAAAGCATATATGCTGTTGTTTTTTTTGAAATAGGAATATATTTTCACTCGGGTTGGAAGTGCCGTTCTAAATCCATGAATTTGTAGTATATCTTGAGATGCAAGCTCGACACCAAAGTAGGTATATTCGAATGATGCATAGGGTGAAATCAATCCTTTACCGATTTTACGTATTAATTTTAATTTGGGACTGAACATAACTCCGAGTTGAAATCCGGGACTATATTGATTGCTATTCCATTGGGAATTTGATGCATTCCAATGATAGTTATTTAACGAAAATCCTGAATATACTTCGCGGTATTGGGCGAAAGAATTGAAAGATGTTAGAATGAATAGGAGGCAAAATATTGAGCGCATAGTTTGGTGTTAAATTATCACCCTAACGCCGCATTTATTTTTGGTTAATGAAAATAAAATTTTAATCTTTACTTAACTCTAAATCGCCAGACAATTTTCCGTTATTTGATTTCCATTTGCCTGAACCAGAATAGGTAAATCCACCGCCATCAATATCTACTTCTTCATATTCTTGAAAATACACGGTAAACACCCCATCCCATTTATCATCACCAGGTTCAGATAACACCAGCTTGTATACAGTACAATCAAAACAATCGCCACCTCGATCTCTATCTTCCGGATAAATCATCCCTTTCAAAGCCCGCTTATTCGATCCAGCAATATTATAACCTGTAACCGTTTTTCCATCAATGTTTTCAATTACTATTGTTAGATTTTTGTCCCGTAATTTTCCTTTCCATTTACCTAGTAAATATTTGTACTCACTTTTAACAGAGTTTGTTTTTTTGGTTTCATCCTCTGAATTAGCTTCCCCTTGATTCGATGAATTATTTTGACCATCTTTCAATTTTGCTTCCTCCAATTCCAATTTCTTTTTTTCTAATTCTAATTTTTGCTTTTCCAATTCATTATTCGAAGCGTTGTTAGAATCTCCACATGAAGAAAAAACGAGAGAAATAAACAAGAAAAAAAACAGTTGATTAAAAAAGATTGGTTTCATATTGATTAAATTGTTTAATCAAAAATAAGAATTTATTCGGTAAACATAGCCATCTTTCGATCAGGTT
Source organism: Crocinitomicaceae bacterium (assembly GCA_044377675.1). Classification (GTDB taxonomy): domain Bacteria; phylum Bacteroidota; class Bacteroidia; order Flavobacteriales_D; family Crocinitomicaceae; genus UBA952. Next base: position 16,720 of record JBILYP010000017.1, on the reverse strand, counting down.
GAAACAATACGCTAAAAATATCTTACATTTGAAAATCGTAGTTCGAAACAATGAAGAAATTATTCTTCGAAAATCATTCAATAAAAAAGAATATGAATCTATCTGTAAAAACCTTAAAACTTCTTGGATATTTAAATCTGATTTTTGCTTTATTTTTTTTCATTTTTATTGTCGTTGCAACATGGAGAAATAACAATAGCATTCCCGGAGGGCTAACAGTATTTACCATTTTCCTCCCACTAATTTCTACGTTCTTTTTTAGAGAGGCTAAAAAAAAGAAAAAACTGGAAAGCATGGAGAAGTAACTATCTTACTAATTAGTTGAAAACTACAACAAAATTTATATCCTCGAATTGTTGTAATTATAAAACTGTTTAGCTGGTTTTAGATACTGTTTGATTTTTTCGGAATTTCACACTTTTTTACGAGAATAAATAAAAATAAGTGTTATTTAATGAAAGAAGGAGCTATTACGCTCCTTCTTTGTTGGCCCACTAGGGCTCGAACCTAGACTCTTCTGTACCAAAAACAGACGTGTTGCCAGTTACACCATGGGCCATTACGGGCTGCAAATTTAAAAACTTCTTTCGAAATTCCGAAAAAAAAATTCAAAAAAATATATTTCTTTTTTTTGAATGCTGTTTTAAACATATTTTCGTGTACGCTTTTGACACCTTTTAACATATTCAAACCAAGTATTTATTATATTCGCAACTTACAAATTGGAACTTCAATGACGAATTACAAAAAAACAAACACGATTTTAGGATGGCTAGTTTTCCTAATCGCAACCGCCGTATATTTCATTACACTTGAAGATACCGTTAGTTTATGGGATTGCGGCGAATATATTACAGCTGCATATAAATTAGAAGTTGGACACCCTCCTGGCGCACCTTTATTTATGGTCATTGGTAGAATGTTTACCTTCTTCGCAGATCCAACTGATGTTGCGGTATGGATTAACCGCCTTTCAGCACTTTCGAGCTCATTCACCATATTATTCATGTTTTGGTCACTCACTATTTTGATTAAAAAAATGGTGTTAATGAAAAAAGAAGAACTTTCAATGGGAGATCAAATTGCCATTTTTGGTAGTGCTGTTGTTGGTTCTTTGGCCTACACTTTTTCAGAATCTTTCTGGTTTTCAGCAGTTGAAGGGGAAGTATATGCCATGGCGTCTTTATTTACAGCTATCATTTTTTGGGCAGCTTTGAAATGGGACGAAGAAATGAGTTTAATTAAAGATAATAGAAAATTATCGGATGACGGACAAGCAAGATGGCTCATATTAATCATGTTCTTGCTTGGACTTGCTGTTGGTGTCCATTTATTAGGAATTCTTGTTGTTCCAGCTATTGGTTTTATTTTGTATTTCAGATATCAACCTAAAGTAACACCCAAAGGGCTTATATATACAGCAATAATTTCTGTCTTTGTTCTCGGTTTTATTCAAGAGGGAATCATTCCCGGATCCATTTCTTTGGCTTCGGCTTTTGAGGTTGCATTTGTAAATTCATTGGGATTACCCTTTTTCTCTGGAACAATATTCTTTTTTATTTTACTACTAGTTGTCTGTGTTATTGCCATTCGAGTTGCTCGAAAAAAGAAAAAACATATCATTTACAATGCCGTTATGGGATTGATTGTATTATTAATTGGTTATGGTTCTTTCGCAGTAATTGTTATCCGATCGAATGCAAATACACCATTAGATGAAAATGATCCTGAAAACCTTGTTACGCTTCATTCCTATTTGAAACGAGAGCAATATGGTTCGGCACCTTTAATTTCTGGTCCACATTGGAATTCAGTTGAAAATGATCGAGAAGAATTTAAAAGCTTGTCTCCTTTTTACCTAAGACGATTTGTCGTTTCTAAAGGTGATTTGGAAATTAAAGCATTTAAAAATGAAACCGATGCTCAAGCTTTTGCTTCCAAGGAAGGTGGTGAAGTTCAAGAAAAATACTTTGAAAGTAACTCGTCAGTACGTGAGAAAAGTGTAGCCACTTACTCAGGAGATCAGGCAACTTTATTTCCACGGATGTATTGGAATCAAGAACAACAGCGAATTGATGGCTACAAGCGTTGGTCAGGCTATGATGAATCTTCAGGTGATGAAACGGCTATCGGAAAAGATGGTCAACGTTTACCGACAATGGGAGAGAATTTATCCTACTTCTTTAACTACCAAGTAAACTGGATGTATGTGCGCTATTTCATGTGGAATTTTGCAGGAAGACAAAATGATATTCAAGGTCACGGAGATGCTATGCGGGGTAACTGGCTCAGCGGTTTTTCATTCATTGATGAAATGCGTTTGGGAAGTCAGGAAAATGCTCCATACTTTACAAAAGAAAATAAATCAAACAACAAATTCTTTTTAATTCCATTGATCCTTGGAATTTTAGGCCTCTTTTTTCATTTTTATAAAGCGCCAAAAGATGCCTTTGTGTTATTCCTTGCCTTTATTTTTACCAGTCTTGCAATTGTTGTTTATTTGAATCAAAAACCTTTTGAACCAAGAGAAAGAGATTATGCCTACGCTGGTTCATTCTATTTCTTTGCGTTTTGGATTGGTATTAGTGTCTATGCACTATATGAAACTTTTACACGATTTGCTACAAAGGATATTTTACGATTAGTATATACATTTTTGGGAGGAATGCTTGTTTTTGCTATCCTTGATACAAAAGGAGATAGTGGTCTTTCATCTACCTTAACGTGGACTCTAATTGCTGCAGGAGGTATTGGATTAACTTTACTCATGAGAATATTGAAAAATGTATTACCGAGTGAGAATTCAGGCGCCATCCTGGCAACTGTTTTTGGTCTTACAGCCCCACTGATAATGGGAATGCAAGGGTGGGATGACCACGATAGAAGTGGTAAGACTTCCGCGCATGAATTAGCTTCTAATTATTTGAATTCATGTACCCAAAACTCTATTTTATTCACAAATGGAGACAATGATACTTTCCCACTTTGGTATATGCAAGAAGTAGAAGGAATGAAAACTGACGTACGCGTATGTAATCTTTCGTTAATGCAAACAGACTGGTACACGGAACAAATGAAAATGAAGGCCTACACTTCTGATCCATTACCAATTAAATTCAGAGAAGATCAAGTTTTGATGTATGCCGGAAATACAGATCAGGTTTTGTTTTCTAGCTTACTATCGCTAGCAAATATGAATGCAGGAGATTCCGTTTTGAAAAAAATCATCGGTTTGCGCTTGAATCAAATGCCCAATGAGGCCTTGTTGAGCACCAAAAAATTCATGAATAATATTCAACCATTAATTAATACAATTACGGCTGAAGGAGAAAACCAAGCACTATTAAATAAGGTGAAGGCTAAGTTTTTGACCTTAGATTCTACTAACATGGTGAATGATGCTTTTGCTAAAACATACGGTACGTTGGAATTAATTCAAGGGATGAGCAATAGCCAATTTAAAGGATCTGAAGAATTGATGAAACAGCTTCAGAAAGAATTTGAAAATTATGAGAAACCTTGGGATTATACCAATTTAAGCACTGCCATGGAATTTGTTCGTAATGACGAGAACCAAGTTGTTTATGAAGGACAAAGTAAATTACGTGTTTTTCCATCTTCTGGATTTATCTTACCTGTAAATGCTGATAATGCTGTTAAATCAGGAATTATTTCAGCCGCTCAAAAAGGCAGTTGTTTTAAAGAAATTAAATTTCAATTTGACGAACAAGGATTGACTAGAGAACAAGTAATGATGTTAGATATCATGGCGAATAATGAGTGGAAACGCGGTATTTTCTTCTCAAGTCCAGGAGGATCTGATGTGGCGATGGCCTTGAACAAGTCTGGTTATATCAAACAGAACGGGGTTGCTTATGTATTTACGCCAATAAATGACAGAAGAAACCGTTTTGATGACGAGGAAATGTATGCCAATTTAATGAAAAAATACGACTTTGGTCATATGGATAATCCTTCTGTACTAACGGATTATTATGCAAGAAGACACACTTCACAATATCGATTCCAATTCATGGCTTTAGCACAACATTATTTAACATTGGCTGAAGAAGAAGAGGCATTTTACAAAAATCCAGCGGAATCAGCTGAATATTACAAACGAAGCGGAGAGGAAGCCAAAGCGAAATTCTTATTGGATGGACAAGCGTCTGCTAAAACACGAATTCAAGGATATAAAGACAAAGCTAAGAATTTATTGAATCGTTCATTAGAGGTAATGCCTCTTGCTACTGTGCTTGATGGTGGAGAACCAAATCCAAGCAGAGAATCATACAAAGATGGTGAACGAGAAAAACAAAGTTACCAAGATGGAGTTATTCAGGATTACATTGAATTGTTCTATCAAGCGGGAGATGTTAAATCCGCTGAAAAATATGGTAAGGAAATTGCGCGACAAGTAGAAAGTGTGATTAACTATTTTGTAACAAGTAAAATTCGTTTCATGGCATCTTCTGAAAATGCAGAAGACTTTTACGCCAATCTTGCATCCTTCTTCAAAGTGCAACAAGCTGCCAAATTGTACAATCCTAAAGGTGAATTAGCTACATATACCTCGAAAAAAATTGATAACTGGTATGGTGGTGAATTTAAAAGAATGAGTGAGGAAATTAAACAATTAGAAAATTCAAATTCTGAATTTGATGTTTATATTGAATTAATGGGTATTCACTTTGGAAAACTCAAAGGAACTACTCCGAAAGCGGATATGACCGGACAAGAAAAAATGGATACTGCTATGATGCGTCAAATGATGAATGCTGCCAAAGTAAAAACAGATTCAATCAAAAAGAGATAATGAATGAGATACTTTAGAATTCCATTTTTCATTCCTTGGTTTTTTCCCAGGAGAATATGGAAAATGGATTCTAAAACGTCAGTTTTTTTAACTTTTGACGACGGCCCTCAACCCGAAATAACCGATTGGATCTTACAATTCCTGGAAAGAGAGCAAATTGGTGCGACTTTCTTTTGTGTTGGTAATAATGTTCAGAATAATGAATCTATTTTTGAACGAGTAAAAAAAGCTGGACATGATATTGGCAATCATACCATGCACCATGACAGAGGAAGTGACATACGATTATCCGCATATAAAAATTCAATAAAACAAGCAGACAAACTGATAGGAAGTGAGTTGTTTAGACCTCCTTATGGACGTTTACCTTTTTGGAAAGCCTATCAAATTTCTTCTAGCTATAAAGTAATAATGTGGAGTTGGTTGTCTTATGATTATGATTCCAATGTATCCATTGAGCGAATTTTAAAATCAGCTAAGAAAATTCAAGGTGGGGACATTTTGGTATTTCATGATAATCCAAAAAGTTTTGAACGACTCAAAATTTTATTGCCTGAAGTGGTGAAAATCATTCGTTCAAAAGAATTATCATTCGAGTTACTCTCAAAATCGAGTTATTGAAACCAGACATCTTCAATAATTTTTGTTCCAGCAAATTGATTAACACGTTCAATGATTATTTGCTTGCCATTACGCAATTCCTCACGCATAACCGATGAATCCATGGTAATATATAATATTCGATTAGATATATGAAGACTTGTGGTACGATTGGAAACAGCTATTCCCATCATTTCAGGCCAACCTTTCAATATATCCATCTCCTTCATGCGTTTTTCTAATCCGTATGCTCGCATGATTTTATCAACCAGCTCATTTAATGGCTTGTCATCCGCATCTCTTAAAAAATCATTATTGCTCATTAGATTACTTTTTCAGGTTCAGAAATACTTCCAAAATTAACTCGATACATCTTTGTTTGAATCGGTAATTGATTTAATATCAATGACAATCGCTCTTCATCTGTGTCAGTCACTATCACTTGACCAAAATAATTATTTGATACTAATTCCAATAATTTAGCAACGCGTAACGCATCCAATTTATCAAAAATATCATCGAGAAGTAAAACAGGCTTCATGTTGAGGTGATTTTTCAACCACTCGTATTGCGCCAATCTCAATGCGATTATATACGATTTTTGTTGCCCTTGTGAACCAAATTTTTTTACGGGGTGGTCATTTATCGTAAAAAGCAAATCATCTTTGTGTGTTCCTACATGCGTGAATTGAGTGATGGCATCCTTACGTTCTGATTGGATCAACAATTCAAGCATTTCTCCCTCATCTAATTGGGATTTATAGGTAAAAGCAACTCGCTCACTTCCAGAACTTATGTTCTCATAGAACTGTTGGAAATACGGAATGAATTGTTCAACAAAAGCAGATCTTTTACGGTGTATCTCGGTTCCCAATGCTGCTAACTGAACATTCCACGGCTCAATTGATTCTTTATCAAATAATCGATGCTCGTGCATGTTTTTCAGCAACGCATTTCGCTGATCGAGCACTTTGGAATACCGCTGAATTTGATCCAAGTATTCTCGGTCTAACTGACTCAAAATTCCATCCATCCACCGACGGCGCAATTCACTTCCTTCGGCAATTAAATCTCGATCATACGGTGAAATCATCACGACAGGGTATTGACCAATATGATCCGCCAATTTATCGTACTCTTTTTTGTTTTTACGGAAAACTTTTTTTGCATTGAGTTTAACCGCACAATGAATTTGAGCAAGTTGATCATCTTTTATCCAATCTCCCATGATGGAAAAAAAAGGTTCATTGAATCGTATGTTTTGACGATCCAATACATTCAGGTAAGACTTGCACATACTCAAATAATAGATTGCATCCAAAATATTCGTTTTACCTGATCCGTTTGGTCCAACAAATCCATTGATTCCATCCACTAAGGAAACATTAGCTTCCTCGTAGTTTTTAAAATTCACTAAATGCAGTTGGGAAATGTGCATAAACAAAGTTACGGTTTGCAATTACTCAGTGAACATTACACCCGAAAAAATTCAGAAGCAATATAATCAGCTCTCAATTTACCCGATTGCGTGAGGAATAAATATTCATTATTTTCTTCCAACCAATTAGCTTCTATAAATTTCATTTTTGTTTCAAAAAAATCGTAGTTTAGTGTAAATTGATTTTTCAAAAAAGAAAGAGAAATACCTTCCGCTGTTCTTAATCTGGTTAATACATACTCATTCCATTGTTCTTTCTCGGTCAGTACCTCTTCCTCAAACCAGTCTTGGCGTTTCATATAAAGGGAATTGTTTGACACGTTCCACCTGCGTTTTTTACCATCAAATGAATGAGCTGAAGGACCAATCCCCATGTAGGAATTACCGGTCCAATATGATGAATTATGCTTGGATCGTTGTCCTTTTTTTGCAAAATTGGATATCTCATAATGATCATAACCGGCAGCTTCCAATAATTCAATCAATACTTCAAATTGTGCGATGGCATCATCGTCCTGTGGTTGAATTATCTCCCCCGATCGCACTTTTTTTTCAAGTAATGTTCCTTTTTCAATCGTTAGGCAATAGGATGAAATATGCGGAACATTCCAACTCAAAACTTCTTGAATATGGTCCTGCCATTGCGAAATGGTCATGTTTGGTAATCCGTACATCAGATCAATAGTTAAATTATCAAATCCATTAGCTTGAACCAATTTCACTGCTTTTCTGCTTTGCTCCACGGTATGAGCACGATTCATCCATGACAAATCTTCCGGATTAAACGATTGAATTCCAATACTCAAGCGATTAACGCCACATCTTTTCCATCCTGCGATAGCCAACTCCGTTATATCTTCAGGATTTGCTTCAAGTGTAATTTCCTCAAATTCAATCAGTGGTTTAATTCCATTAACTGTTGTGCAAAGTAATTGAAGCTCGCTTTCTGTCAATAAACTAGGTGTCCCACCGCCAAAATAGAGTGTGCTAGGTGAATCATCTTTTAAATCAGCTAATCGAGTTTCTAACTCTTGTTGAATTGAATGAATCATTTTATCACGATACCCAGCAAAGGATGTCGAAAAATGAAAATCACAGTAGGAGCATTTTTTAGCGCAAAAAGGAATATGGATATAGATGCCTGACATGTGTTCAAAATTACGTTTTTTTATTACTAGCCAAACGAATTGTATTTTTCGCACCCGTAAATAATGTAATTTTTAATTTTAATTTTAACATTTTGATTATCAATTACATATAATTTTTTTATTAACTATTTTATTTAAATGTGCAACATTTTTTTTATTTAACCTATGTATCATTGCCGAAACAATTTAAATAAACAATTATGAAAAAGTTAATCGTTTTAGCAGGGGCAGTAGTGTTGAGTTCATCATTATTCGCTCAAAAACCAACAGCGGACAATCCGTTTTCAATTGAAGGTCAATTGAGTTATAATACATCTTCTCTTTCTTTTAATGCGCCATCACTAAGAATGCGTTATTTTTGGGCAGACGACATGGCAGCTCGAGTTTCTTTAACAATAGCTAATTCTTCAACAAAAGATTATTACTACGAGTTAGCGAATAATGGAGGTGGCGAAGGAACAGAAGTGAACAAATTATCATTAACTATGATTTCTCTTGGTGCTGAAAAGCATTTTGCAGGTACTGATAAACTTTCTCCATATGTTGGAGCAGATTTTGTATTTGGAATGGGTAACTCATCAGCAAAATGGGATAAATTTGATGGTACAGGATATAATGCAGACTATACAGCAACTGCAAAAAATCCTACTTCCATGATTGGATTAAATTTAGTTGCGGGAATGGATTATTATTTCGCTGAGAATTTTTATTTCGGTGCTGAATTAGGTCTTGGCTTCCAGTCAATTTCTAGTAAAGCTGGAGAATTTGAATTTACAACAGGTGGTTCTACTACAACAAATTTATCTGAGCCTACTAAATCAAGTTCTTTTGGAAATAATTTTATCGGGAATGCTCGTATTGGTTGGAGATTCTAATCTTGAAAATACAAACTTTTTAAAGGCGGCTTCGGTCGCCTTTTTTGTTATAGCCCAAAAAGGGAATCAAAATTTTCATGCGATCCACGTGGGGTAAATTCTACTCGGATCATATCTCCTACCCGAACACCACACAATTGTTCAACTCCCCCACTCGTACCATTAGCCCCCCGATTAATGGCAATCTCTAAAAAATCATTGCTATTAAAAATGGCCACTTTTTCGCCTGGAGGCACAGCATTATATCCCGGTGAAACTTGTTCAATGAAATATTCTTTATTTCGGTAATAAATGGTGTAAGGAATATCTTTACTATACCGTTCAAAATAAGATTTGTGAATATTGGATATCAAATTACCAAATGCATCTATGTGCACCACATATCCTTTAATAACATTTGTTTCAACCAAAACACTTGGCGAATATGCCCTTTTGAACTTCTCCCTAGGTTGAGCGAAACTAGCTATCTGATCGCCATTTAAAATTCTACAAGCCAACGGTATCAATAATTGCTTTGTTGGAAATGAATAATATTTCCCATCCTCAATAATACTAGAAACCTGATAAAATTCTTCGGGTTCATCTTGATGTAAAAATGCTCCAAAAAAACCGTTGTCATTGGATATAAAATATTGTCCTTGGAACTTTAATATACTAGGATACATTCCATCATCCGTTCCGGGAGCTATTTGTGGTTCTGAATCTACGCCAATTACATGTACCGTTCCCATTGGAAAATCTCGAAAACAATTTCTTACTTGGAAAGCCGCTTCAGAAATATCAAATGGTCGAATGTCATGCGAAATGTCTATAATTGTAGCGGATGAATACAAACTCAAAACCTTGCCTTTGATCGAGGCAACATAATGATCTTTTGTTCCATTATCTGTTGTTAGTGTAAGAATCTGCATACAAAAAGATTCCCCTTTGCCGGAGTTTTTTTAAATTTGACCCAAATGTAACTGAAATAGGCAAAAAAGTCAAATAAACCTTTGAATAATTAGAGAATTGCTAACAAGAACTTTACAAATAGAAAAAATAAATCCAGCTGAGTTCCTTGGAGCAAACAACTCGAACTTAAAGCACATTAAGAATTTTTTCCCTACCTTAAAAATTGCTTCTCGAGGGGATGTTCTTTCCTACAGTGGCGATGAGGAAACGATGGATGAATTTGAACGGAAAATTAATCTGCTTCTAGCGCATGTTAACCAATTTAATTCGCTTACTGAGAATAATATTGACAATTTGATGCTCGAAGAAGGATCCAAAATGCTATCACACGCAGATGGATCTGAAACTTTGGTTCATGGAAATGGTGGCGTAAAAATAAAAGCGCGGACAGTAAATCAAAAGAAATTGGTTCAAGCTGTGAACGAATTTGATATGGTATTTGCCGTTGGTCCAGCAGGAACAGGTAAAACATACACTGCTGTTGCTTTAGCCGTTAGAGCGCTTAAAAACAAAGAGGTAAAACGCATCGTTTTGACAAGGCCAGCCGTGGAAGCAGGAGAAAATCTAGGGTTTTTACCAGGAGATTTGAAGGAAAAACTTGACCCCTATTTAATGCCTTTGTATGATGCATTAAGGGATATGATTCCGGGTGAAAAATTAGCTGATATGCTCGAATACGGAATTATTGAAATTGCACCACTTGCATTTATGCGTGGAAGGACACTAGATAAAGCTTTTGTAATTCTGGATGAAGCGCAAAACACCACGAAAATGCAAATGAAAATGTTCCTTACACGAATGGGAATGACTGCGAAATTTGTAATTACTGGTGATTTATCTCAAATTGATTTACCCAATAAACAAACTTCCGGATTAGCATTTGCCTTAGATAACCTCAAAGATGTCGATGAAATTGGTGTGATACGTTTGGGGCAAAGCGATGTGATTCGTCATCGATTGGTGAAAAAAATAATTGAAGCATTTGAAATAGCGGAAGCAGAAGAAAAAAGTAAAAAAGAAAATGAACGCATTAACAAAGACAGAATTTAATTTTCCAGGACAAACCCATGTATATCACGGTAAAGTGCGGGATGTTTACACCCTAAATAATGGACTTGTTATTATGGTTGCTTCCGATAGAATATCTGCATTTGACCATATTTTACCCAAGGGAATTCCATTTAAAGGACAAGTATTAAATCAGGTTGCAACTATGTTTCTTAATGCAACTCAAGATATCGTACCTAATTGGTTGATGGCTACTCCGGATCCTATGGTAGCTATTGGAAAAGCATGCGAACCTATTCGGATTGAGATGGTTATTCGCGGTTATTTAGCCGGACATGCAGCAAGAGAATACAAATTAGGAAAACGCGAATTATGCGGAGTTGAATTGCCGGAAGGACTGAAAGAAAACGATGCTTTTCCCGTTCCGATTATCACCCCAGCAGCAAAAGCTGATGAAGGACATGACATTGATATTTCTAAAGCTGAAATCCTTGCACAAGGACTCGTTTCAAAAGAAATCTATGAGACCATGGAAGCGTATACCCGAGCACTGTTCCAAAGAGGCAGTGAAATGGCAAAGGAACGTGGGCTCATATTAGTTGATACAAAATATGAATTTGGACTCTTAAATGGTGAAGTAATTTTAATTGATGAAATCCATACACCTGATTCATCACGCTATTTTTACGCCGAGGGTTACGAGGAAAGACAAAACCTTAACCAGCCACAAAAGCAATTATCAAAAGAATTTGTTCGTGAGTGGTTAATGGAAAATAATTTTCAAGGAAAAGAAGGTGAAACCATGCCCAATATGCCCGATGAATTTGTGGAAACAATTACGGAAAGATACATTGAGTTGTATGAACGAATTACGGGTTTATCGTTTGAAAAAGGTACTTCTGAAGCAATAGATAAGCGGATTGAACAGCATGTTTGCACTTTTTTAAATCAACTTTAAGGGATTCTCATGAAAGGAAAAAATCCCATAGGAGTTTTTGATTCAGGATATGGGGGATTAACCATTTTGTCCGAAATCAGGAGATTAATGCCTGAATACGACTATTTATACCTTGGTGATAACGCCAGGGCTCCTTATGGAAATCGTTCCTTTGATGTCGTGTATGAGTATACTTTGGAAGCTGTAAAATTACTCTTCGACCAAGGATGCCATTTAGTGATTTTAGCTTGTAATACGGCCTCAGCAAAAGCACTTCGCAGTATCCAACAACAGGATTTACCAGCACTCGCACCCAACAAGCGAGTATTAGGCGTGATTCGACCGAGTGCAGAAGAAATTGGAAGACAAACCCATTCAAAACATGTAGGTATATTGGCAACTGAAGGAACTGTTCAATCCAATTCTTATATCCTTGAACTGCAAAAATTTGCACCCGAAATCATTGTAAACCAACATGCTTGCCCACTCTGGGTTCCGTTAATTGAAAACAATAAACACGAATCAGATGCTGGGAAACAAATCATTGCTGATGATTTATACACCCTTTTGAAAAAAGATCCTGAAATTGATGCTATTGTTTTAGGGTGTACGCATTATCCGCTCGTTGAAACTTACTTGCAATCTCTTGTTTCTGATGACATTTCTATTATCTCACAAGGAAAGATTGTTGCTGAAAAACTGAGTAGTTACCTTACAAATCACCCCGAAATTGAAGAAAAATGCAGTAAGTCTGGTGGCATTCATTATTTAACCACCGAAAATTCGGAGATATTTAATGTAAATGCAGCTCGTTTTTTAGGAATTGATATTCAAGCTGAATCCATTCATTTTTAATCGGGTAATATTCCCAAGCCTTCTCGCACGACGACTGGACTTCCATCGGTGCAATCGATTATTGTGGATCCTTTTAAATTACCATATCCACCATCAATAATAAAATCTACCTCATCTTCCAAACGTTCATAAATGGCCGTGGGATCAGAAAAATACTCCATGATTTCATCTTCATCATCGTGTAATGAGGTAACCGCAATTGGATTACCGAGCGCTTCTACCAAAGCAAGGGTGATTGGATTATTTGGAATACGTATACCAATCTCCTTTTTGTTTGAATCGAATAATTTCGGCACTTCCTGTGACGCTTCCAAGATAAATGTAAACGGTCCCGGTAAACATTGTTTGAGTAGTTTAAAAATAGATCGATCCAATTGTTTTGTGTAATCAGAAAGATGAGATAAATCACTACAAATGATAGAAAAATTAGCTTTATTTAATTTGACACCTTTAAAATCTGCTAGCTTTTGCAAGCCTTTTTTACTGCGCAAATCACAACCAATCGCATACACTGAATCAGTAGGAATGATAACAATACCGCCTGATTTAAAACATTGTACAGCCTGATTAATCAAACGAGTATCAATATTAAACGGATTTATTTCTATAAACATGACACAAAAGTACAACTATGCTGCCTAAATACTTTTCATGTCAGAAATAATTGTTTATCTCTTCTTTGGATAGCCTTCGTGTTTTAAAGGATACCTTATTTTGATACGTTTTAGAAAGTTTTTCTTCATTAACCGCTTCAGCAAACATGTTAGCATCGACAAAGGCATATTTACCACCAGGTAACGAAGCGAAAATTTCAGTTTTTGGACCTAAATACGGTATATTGTTCCAGTTCGCTGGTAAAAAATTCAGCACTGTATTTCGATCAGGTGAAATCACTACTAATTGAATAGGATTTTTAGATAGTAACATTTCGTTTTCAAAATCAAAATGCACATCAAGTTTTACCAGTTGTTCAGCATTTGTTAATTTATCTACATTATATATTCCAAATCCATTTGCACGAAATTGATTGAGTAAGGCCGATTCAGCGCGCAGCCTTTCCTCTTCCTTCCGAGCTAAAATTAGAAATTCTTCATATTGCTTGCTCAAATCCGCAAACTCATCGTTTTTAGCCTGGAGTTGTTTTCTGGATAAATCTGTTGGGCCCGCTATTATTGAGCAAGTTTTTTGAACTAAATTCCCTGAGTAGTCTTCTTTTGAAAAAGTTAATTTAATCGCATATTCATATGAATTATTTTCAATTTTGTTCATTGTAATATCAGTCCAATCGACTCGTGAAATATCTACCGTTGGAAAATTATCATCTTCTTTAATTAAGTTCCATTTCACCCCTTTCCAAGCTGCCATGTGAGGGAAATTTTTTAAGTTGGAATTGAATTCAAATTGCAAATCTGTTTTCTTTGGTGTGGTTTTATTCTTGCGCTTTTTCTTTTTATCATCCAATTGAATTAATTGTTGATCACGCCGACTATTGGTGACAGTTTGAAAAGTTCCTGCATTCAACCATTTCTTATCCTTGTCTAAAACCCATAATTTAAAATCGCTGGATGGTCGAGATTTTGCTGCTAAATCTAATTGAACTTGTTTTCCTTCTTTTAAGGAAAGCTCTGTTTCTCCTTGAAAAACGCGAATTTCAACCATACCATTCGATTCTAAAAACAACCCTCGATTAGCTTCTATTTGCATGGGAATTCCGGAAAGAAATATTGCCTTAGCATCATGAATTTCTCTGAATTTCACTTTTACCTTTCCTGAAATTAACTTTCCCTTGGCATCAACAATAGCGCTTTTAGGAATAACGACATGTGTGCCTGTTGGTTGATGAAATTCAATACCATTCAAAACATCAAACTCAAATTCAGTAAATGCAATTTTTTTATCCAAGGGTTCGTGAATACCTGCACTAATCTTTGCAGCTCGAACATTCTTGTTCATTTTAGTTTTCTCCTTCGGACTTTCTTTATTGATCTCAGAAAATTGATATAAGGCAAAACCACACAAAGCGAACAAAGAGGAAACTAAAATAAGTTCTCTATGAAATTTATTTTTTTCGTTTGATTTCATGTTTTAAATTTTAATGGTTAATTGATTCAACTGGCAAATTCAAGTCAAAATTGTATAAGACTCCATCGTGACAACCGAGAAGTATATCTGCTTTTTTATCTTTGTTCATATCCCCAAGAACAGGAATAAATTCACTGGTAACGTTTACATGATGTAAATTCTCAAATGTTTTTTTTCGAAGATTATATATACCAATTGTTGCCTTATCATAGGTTTCTTCTTTCCTAAATCCATTCTCAAAACAAAGGACTAAGCATTCATCTCCATCGATGGTTAAGCTTTTTTGAGCAATTCTAGGAGCAGAATAATTTTTTATATCTGGATCATAGGCGTGTATGGAATAATTATCTAATCCATTTGAAAAATCAATCCATTTCCCTCCAAAAAATATCTGATTATTACGTTGGAAACTGCTGTAGGTCATGAGCTCCTTTCCAAGGTCTATTCGCTTAACCTCCTTGCCATTAAGGTTAAAAATCCGTAACTGATTGATTGTTTTTTTTCCATCAAAATCTTCTTCGAAATTACATTCAAAGGGTAGAGCTAGATAAAGTTGATTATCCGATTCTATAATCGCAGGACTACTGTGTGAAAGGGTACAATGAAATGTCCCATAAAATTGATCGGGATATTCATTTAATATAGAAGTGATTAGTTTACCGGTTTTTCCATTTATTACAAAGACGTCAATTTCTTCAGCGATGTAAATCAAATCCAGTACTTTATCATTATTTACATCTCGAATTAGTGGCTCAATAAAGAACTTATCACCCGAATAAAAATGCATTTTCAATTTAAACATTGTTCGATTATCACCCACCTTTTGACCTTGAAATTTTGGATGGTAATACGACCAGTTGATATTTCCATTAGTCGGATCAATAGACCTAACCTCACCGGTTTCCATGGCAAAAACGAGTTGCGTTTTCTCTGCAGATTGAATTAGAATTGGACGGTGTTCAATATCACCCGAAGCATCTTGACGGAAAACAATTTTACCTTTTGAATCAGCACAGATTATCTCATCATTGTCGTTCCCAAAATAGATACGATCATTGTATACAAGTACACCATTCACATCCATATCACCAAAACTTTCATTTGCAAAATTCAATTGAATTTTTCCGGTTTTGGGATCAAGGATATACACTCCATTTCCTTTATCAATAAAGTAATCCATGTAATTTCCACCATTGGAGCCAATAATCAAATTACCAGCTAAAAAATCAATGTTTGTGCGAAATGAGACGTTTCCAATTGGAGCAGACCAATTTATTTTAAGATTGCTTATTTCATGAGATTCTAAACTTTTAGATGTCTTTTTATAAGCAAAAGCTAGGCATGAGAATAATATTCCCAAAAGGATCATTCGTTTCATATAATTAGGGATTTAAAACTAAACTTATCCCGAAACGAAAGCCAATTAAAAAGTTACGCTTTTACTTTCTTGTAGCCACCATCAAGTTGGGAGGGTTGTTGTAACCATACCTGAAATTAATCGGTTTTTCTTTGCCAACAACGGCAGCACGCAAATCAACTTGTCCTCGGGTTGCAAACAATGGAATCGGCTGAGTATAAATTCCATAAAATTGAATTTTCCATTTGTTTTGATCGTAGAAACGGAAAGGAATACCCGTATCGTCTTGCATGACAGAATGGGAATTAGCTAAAATAATATCTCTCACTCCTGAAAAAACAGGTAAATGACATAAATAGGAAGCTGATTTCATCATGGTTGTAGCATCTTTTGAAATTGAATTGATCATGTTTTTCAATCCGGGTGTGTCTTTCAATCCGGTATCAGAAATATCGCCAGAAAAATAATATAACTCTTTGTTTTTACCCCCATCCATAAATCCTATTCGAACACCTTTCGCATAATCTTTCGCATCAACAATTTCTCCTTTTTCATTAAACATGATTGGCTTGATACTCGTCAACTCAACTCCCATTCGATTCATAAAAAACATAAAAACAGGAATGGTTCCTTTCAATACTGGATTATTAAAT
>JBILYP010000040.1:0-21088 GCA_044377675.1 Crocinitomicaceae bacterium | reverse complement strand
TCCTGAAACTAAAATGTTAACTGTTACCAGACACGGAGTGATACTCGCTCAAACAAGTTTGTATTTTGAGAACGAAGGAGTTTTCAATCCAGCTGTTTTTCAGGAAAATGGCTTTATACATCTTTTTTATCGAGCATTGAACAAACGGAAACATTCTAGTATTGGCTACTGCTTATTAGATAATCCATTACACATAAAACACCGCTCCAAATTTCCGCTTATAAACCCATCACGCGATTATGAATCAAAAGGGATGGAGGATCCGCGCATTGTAAAATTGGATGATATTTATTTTCTGAGTTATACAGCTTTTGATGGTACAAATGCACTTGGTGCCTTGGCACTGTCTTCTAATTTACGCGAATTTTATCGCTGGGGATTAATTGTACCACTTATACTAACCCCGGAAAAATTAAATCATGGCCTGCCCATTAATGCTGTCACAACAGAAAACAACTATCACATAGAAATAAAAAAGAATCCAAATGCTGAATTTATTTGGGATAAGAACATTGTGTTTTTCCCTAGAAGAATCAAAGGTAAAATCTGTTTTTTTCACCGGATAAAGCCATGTATTTTAATCGTCTATGTTTCAAACTTAAGTGATATTACTACGGAATTTTGGAATACCTATTTGCAGGAAATCCTTACCCATACTTTAGATTGTGAAAAATTAAGAAATACAGATGCATTGTATGTTGGTGCGGGTTGTCCACCCATTGAAATCCCTGATGGATGGCTGTTTATTTATCATGCAGTTTATCGCATTAACAATGTTTTAGTTTACAAAGCACACTGCACACTACTCGATTTAAACGATCCTCAAAAAGTATTAGCTTATTTACCCTATGCATTACTGGAACCAACAATGGATTGGGAAAAAATTGGTAATGTCAACAATGTTGTTTTTCCAACAGGCGCAGTCCTAAAAGAGGACACGATATTTCTATATTATGGTGCAGCTGACAAATGTATCGCCTGTGCTTCATTCAATTTAAAAGAACTTCTTAAAGAATTTACATACTTAAAAAACTAAAATAAATGGCAATCGAATCAATCATCCTTGAGCAAACCGAAAATCTAGTCGCCCCTTATTCTGAAAGCAAAACCAAAATAATGGAGATCGTTTGCCTCACCTCTTTTCCAGAAAGAGAATGCGGGATTGCAACGTTTACCAAAGATTTACGCGATGGAATTGTTGCCAAATTTGGTGAATCAATTCATTTTTCAATCTGTGCCATTGACACAGCAGAATCAACCCATAATTATGACTTTCCGGTGGAATATATTCTCGAATCAAATTCGATCAAGAGCTATAAAGAATTAGCCGTAGCCATAAATAATAATGAAGCGGTGGATGCCGTATTAATTCAGCATGAATTTGGTCTTTTTGGAGGTGAATATGGCGAAAATATCTTACTATTATTGAATGAGCTAAAGAAACCAATTTTTACAACTTTTCATACGATATTACCAAATCCAACGGACAAGAGGAAGTTTATTGTACAATCAATTGCCGATTTTTCGGATCAGATAATCGTAATGACAGACCATAGCTCCAAGCTTTTATCCAATCATTACGCCATTGAAGAAGATAAAATTGAAATAATACCGCATGGAACACACCTCATTTCATTGCAAGACAAGGAAGTTCTTAAAACAAAATTCTTTTTAAGCAACAAGAAGGTACTGTCAACTTTTGGACTACTTAGTGAAGGAAAGGGAATCGAAACAGCCTTATTGGCACTACCAGCAATCATTCAAGAAAACCCAGATTGCATATACCTCATCATTGGAAAAACACATCCAGAAATCGTAAAAAAGGAAGGGGAAAAATACAGAGAATACCTCAATAGAATTATTGATGATTTAAAATTAAATGCCCATGTTCTATTTATCGACCGGTTTGTCTCCAACGAAGAACTACTAGATTATTTACAACTGACTGATATATACTTGTTTACCTCTAAAGACCCCAATCAGGCGGTGAGTGGAACATTTTCCTATGCAATGGGCTGCAATTGCCCAATTATTTCAACCCAAATTCCACAAGCGATAGATTATTTAACAGATGCTGGAATTGTGATCAATTTCAACGACTCCGTACAACTTGGACAATCCACTAATTATCTGTTTAGGAATTCACACATATTGAACGAAATGAGAATCAATGCGCTTCAAAAAATTAGACCTTCGGCATGGCAAAATGTAGCGTTAAAACATATGTCTATTTTCACTAATCATTTACAGATTGAACCTAACAATATTGAATACAATATACCTGATTATAACCTGAATCACATAAACAATTCTACAACTGATATTGGTATAATACAATTTTCACTGATTGAAAAACCAGACTTAGAATCCGGTTTTACTTTAGACGACAATGCGCGAGCGCTAACTAGTATAACAGAATACTATGAATTAACAAATGATAACTCTGTTTTATATAACATTGAAACCTATTTTTTATTCATTGAAAAGATGCAACAACCAGCAGGCGATTTTTTAAATTATATCAATCAGCAAGGGGAATTCACATTACAAAATTTCGAAGAAAATTTAGAGGACTCTATGGGGCGAGCGCTAAATTCTTTGGGTCATTTTTATTCCAAACGTTACCTTTTTAGCGATACGTATTCTAATCGAATCACTACCCTTATTGAATGCTCCCTCCCACTTATTTCAAAACTAAATTCACCGCGTTCGATTGCTTTTACGTTAAAAGGTCTTTATCAATATAACGAATCCATTAATAGTCCTGTAATCCGCAGTCAAATAATTGAATTAGCAAATCGGCTTGTTGTATTTTATGAAGAGACAAAACAAGAGGACTGGTTTTGGTTTGAGGAGACGATTACGTATGGAAATGCCATTTTACCAGAAGTTTTACTCTACGCATACAGCTTAACAAAAGATAAAACCATTTTGAAATATGCCAAGGAAACTTTTGACTTTTTGTTAACCATTTTATTTGAGAAAGATCACTTTCGAACAATTTCAAACAGAACCTGGTATACACTGAACCAAGAAGTTTCTGCTTTTGGTGAACAACCCATTGATGTTGCATATACGATTATTGCTTTGGAACAATTTTCAAAATATTTTCCAGAAGATAAGTATGATGAGAAAATTCAAAAGGCTTTTAATTGGTACTTAGGAGATAATCACCTGAAACAAATTATATACAATCCTTTAACAGGTGGTTGTTGCGATGGATTGGAACACGATAGAATAAATCTTAATCAAGGTGCTGAATCAACAATTACTTATTTACTTGCTCGAAATTGTATAGAACGAATATCGAACAAAACAATTTTAGACAGCTCGTATTCAACTTACTAAATCCAAAAAAATGTACAAAATAGAACTGAACAATAGTCGGAAATTGGCGGAAATCCAAGATGAATTTCAAGAATATTTCCCCCATTTAACCATTCTTTTCTATGAAGTTGCTTGCCCAAATACGGCTTTTTATCCACCGCAATTAGTTCGGGATCAAGAAGCAATTATCCAGCAATGTAGATCTTCTGATAAAACTGGTTATATTTATTTACATGACGAGTTGTCCGTTAGTCAATTAAAAGAAAATATAAAAAACAACTTTGATTTAGATATTGAGATTTTTCACAAAATAGACAATAGTCATTGGTCGCAAAAACCTCTGGTTAACAAACAGATACTAAAAGAAATTAATTTTGAAGTTTATTGATTATTACAAAATAAATTTGTAAATTTCCCTGAAATTAGTGTAAACAGAAATATACTAATTCAGTGTAATTTTAAATATACAAGCAAAAATTACGATTATGAAAATACACATAAAAAACATGGTAAGTTCCAGGTGTAAAGCACAGGTTCAACAAACACTTTTAAACATGGGAATTGAGTACACTGATCTACAACTAGGAGAAGTAAACATACCCAGAGAATTATCCCTCATTCAAGAATTAGAATTAAAAAGGCAACTCAAAGAAGTCGGGTTCGAATTGATGGCCGACCACAAAACCATTTTGAGCGAAAAAATCAAGTTAATTATCATTGAAATGGTTCACTATTCAGATGAAACTATAAAAGTTAATTTCTCTGTGTTTTTAAGTGATAAACTGAACCATAATTACACCTATTTATCCAATGTTTTTAGGTCTATAAATGGAATGACTATTCAGCAGTTTATAATTATCAATAAAATTGAAAAAATTAAAGAATTGCTTTTATACGGTGAGCTAAACTTATCTGAAATTTCGTACAAACTAAATTATAGTAGCATAGCCCATTTATCTAATCAATTTAAAAAAGTGACGGGAATAACACCCTCCTTTTATAAACAACAAGATGGAAAGGTGAGAATTCCCATTGATGGCATCGGTAGTGAACTAGTTTAATTTACCGATATAGTTTTTAAGGAATTTAACTTTAGAAACATTTGATTTAGGTTAAAGTCCAGTAGCATGTATTTGTTACTGGATTTTTTTTGTTTCTAACCAACAAATAAAGTATTAAACAATTACTTCTTGTGGCGCGACAAAAGTATGCCGACCTATAAATGGTATTAAAACCAGATTATTGCTACACTAAAACGCATAAAAAACCCAAAGAGCCGGTATAAAACGAACTCTTTGGGCATCACTGTAGATGTTGTGATAACATCCATTAAAACTAAAATTATTTTAGTCTTGATAAACTGCTAATTCATTCACAACATCCACAACACCTGGTGCATTCCACGCAAGTCTTTCTGCTTCGTCTTTTTGAAACAATGATTCAACTGATCCTTTCAAGGTAACTCGGTTTTGAGCAACATGAACTTTGATTTTACGATCATCCACTAACCAACTACGGGAAAGTGCATTTTCAATATCAGTTCGTTCTACCACATCCGGAATTTTTGATTCTAGTTTAACTTTATTGGTAACTCCTTTAACTCCGATTAGTTCTGAAACACATTTTTGAGCCGCTTCACGTTGGTAATTCCACTCTACAGAACCTTCCAAGGTAACCCATCCATCCTCTACTTTCAGTTTAATACGTTCGTCAGGCACAGACCAATTCCATTTCATTGCAGATAAAGCCTCTTCTGCAATTTCCTCGTCATTTTTACGCAACGAATTCTGGAAATCTACATCTATTTCTTCTACAATAGCACGCACTCCAATAACACCTTTCGCGGCATTCTCTGCCTCCATTTTTTTAGTGAAACTATTAACAATTCCAGACAGGGTAACGATCCCATCTTTTGCTGTTACCCCAATTTCTGCTGCCTTAAGCAACGGTTGCCATTTGATAGCATCTTGCACATCTAATTGCAATTCTTCATTTGATTTCATACATTAAATTTTAAATGATAAATAAATTATTC
Source organism: Crocinitomicaceae bacterium (assembly GCA_044377675.1). Taxonomy (GTDB): domain Bacteria; phylum Bacteroidota; class Bacteroidia; order Flavobacteriales_D; family Crocinitomicaceae; genus UBA952. Next base: position 15,726 of record JBILYP010000040.1, on the reverse strand, counting down.
TACTACAAATTTCCTTTATTTATAAGGGTTTTAGCTTACAATTTAAACTGAAAAAGTTATAACTATTGATTACTCAAAATAAGAATAAAAAAAAACCGCCCAGATTTCTCTGAGCGGCTAAAGAAGTGGAAAATATCAATTATTTTCTTACCTCTATTCTTCTAGATATTTCACCCGTAGCAAAACTCAATTTCAACTGATATAACCCAGTTGAAAACTGACTTACGTTCATTGTATATTTGGTATCATTGATTGTTTGTTCAAAAACAAGTTTACCCATGATATCATACAATTTCACTTGATTTATCTGATCTTCAGTAGATTCAATTTGAATAAAATCAGCTGATGGATTTGGATAAACTACAAGTTGATTTTCATCGATATCAGATACTCCAGACGTAACATCTACTACAAAAGTGGTTGATATTGAACAATCGTTTATATCTGTAACAGTTATCAAATATGCTCCTGCGGTTAAATCTGTAAGATCTGGGGTTGTAACTCCTGTAGACCATTGGTAAGCATAAGGAGCAGTTCCACCAGTTGTTGTGATATCAATTGCACCATCTGCAGCAGAAATAGCTGAAGCATCTGTAATATTGGCATTCAAAACCAATGGAAAGTTTGGCTCATCCACTGTAAAGGTTTGTGATCCTGTGCAACCATTATGATCTGTAACAGTTAAAGCATACGTTCCTGCACCTAAGTTTGTATTTACTGGACTATTAACATGATTTGTCCAATCAAACAAATAAGGAGCAAATCCACCAGTTACAGCAACCAAAATAGAACCATTATCTCCACCAGCGCAAGTAACATCAGATACTTCGGCTTCCAAATTCAATAACGAAGGCTCATTTACAAATCGATAAACGGTTAAAATACAATTATTTGCATCTCGCACGCGTACTTGATAAAACATGTCACCCTCTAAGCTATCAAAAACTGAGCTCGTTGAAAATGCTCCTTGTTCAATACTATAAACATAAGGGGAAACACCACCTGATGCAGAAGCTGTAATTGCTCCATTCTCTTGTCCATAACAAGTTACATTTAATACGGCAGTATTCAATTGAATTGGAGAAGGTTCAGTTATAATAAAGTTTTTAGTCGTGCTACAGTTAGCTGCATCTTTAATGATAGCAGTATATACACCAGCATCCAAATTATTAAAGGCAGAACCAGATTGGTAAGTAAATCCATTATTTATGCTATAAACAAAGAATCCTGCACCACCAGATGCCGCTATGTTTACCGTTCCTGTTGATGCTCCATGACAAAGCACATTTGAAACTGACGTTACGACTAGGAAAGCATTTGGCTGAGTGATTATTTTAGCAATTGTATCAATACAACCATTAGCATCTTTCACTTGAATAATATAATTCCCAGCCATCAAACTTGTGAAATTTGGCGAAGTCTGAAAATTAATACCATTTCTACTATACTGAAGAATACCCGTTCCGCCTGTTACACTCGTAACTGAAATAGCACCATCATTTCCTCCGTGACAAGAAACGTTTTGGGAAGTAGATGCAGCAATTGTTGGACCACCAGAAGAAGCAATAACACCAGAAACGGTATTTTTACAATTGGATCCATCTTTTATTACAACGAAATAAGTTCCTGCATCTAAACCTGCAAATAATCCATTAGATGAAAAATTTACACCATCTGAGCTATATTGATAATTTGATCCACTACCTCCAGCTGCAACTACCATGATAGATCCATTAGAGGATGTACATGTTGCATTTGTTGTATTTATTGTTGCCGTTAGTGCTGCAGGTTGACCAATTACTAAAGAATCAGTTCGTTCACAACCTTTAGCATCTTGCGTTGTAACACCATATGTTCCTGCTGGCAAATTTTCAAACAATCCGGATGTTTCAAAATTCTCATCATCAATACTATAAGTATAAGGAGATGTACCACCCACACCAACAACTTGAATTGATCCAGTTGCCGCACCAAAACAAGACGCTGCTGCAAGAGTTTGAGTTATCGTTAAAGTCGCTGGTTGACCAACAACCACAGTAGCAGTTTTAATACAACTTGTAATATCCTTCACATAAACTGTATACGTTCCAGCAAACAAATTAGTAAATAAATTCGACGACTGATAATTGATACCATTCACACTAAAGCTATGTGTTCCAGTGCCTCCTGTTGAAGCAACCGTAATCGTTCCGTTATTTCCTGAATGGCAACTAGGAGAAACCGCATTAGCAGTTAAATTCAATTCCTGTCCTTGTGAAATGACAACACTAGCGTAACTTGAACATCCTGCATTGTCTTTAACTGAACACAAATATGTTCCAGCAGTAAGACCTGTAAATACACCAGAAGATTGGAAATTTATCCCATTATTCACGCTATATTGAACTGCTCCTGTTCCACCGGTTGAAGTTAAGGTAATTGTTCCATCATTTCCATTGAAACAGCTTACATTGGTACTATTCGGAAAACCTAAAGAAGGACCAGCTTGAGAATTGATAAATACAGTTGTATTTACAGTACACCCATTGGCATCCTTTACGGTAAGTTGATACGTTGCAGCAATTAAATTCAAAAATGTTCCACTTGAAACAAAAGATCCTGAATTTAATCTATATTGAAGTGGGGCAACTCCTCCTGAAGCAACACAAGTAAAAGCACCATTTGCTAAACCACACGTTGCATTGGTGGTTGGGATCGTATTAAATAATATGCTAGCAGGTTGAGTAATTGTAAAGGTTATTGAAGAAGTACACCCCTTTGAATCTTTTACATTCAATGTGTAAATTCCTGCTGTCAAACCAGTAAAATTGGCACTTGATTGCCAAACTCCCCCATTTAGATTATACGAATAAGGTGCAGATCCAAAAGAACCAACCGCTGTAACGCTTCCAGTTGCTGAACTAAAACACGTTGCATTCACAACACTTGTAGCACTTACCGCTAAACCAACTGAAATTGTTTTAGAGAAAGTACGCGTACAAACAGCATTCCATCCCACAATTGTAGTAGTCAATGTAACGGTGTAAGCACCCCCTGTAGCGTAAGCATGTGTTGGATTAGTAACATGAGAAACGGGAGAACCATCACCAAAATCCCATGAATAAAAATAATTTGACCCCATATATTGAGTGGATCCAATTAAGTTAAACATGCTATCTTTTGTAAATTGAGATCCATTCTCAAAGGAAACCACCCCATTTGTTTGATAACAGTTGGAAGCTGTAGTAAATAATGGATTATTCGTATTTGACATAGTTGGAATGAGGTAAAAATCACCATCCTTACCAAAACTAGTCATGGCACTAGTCCAATTGTACCCGGTTGATGTACCTGCTAGAGAAGCCAAATCTTGACCCAAGCCCTCTGCATTTCCAGTATATTTAAGATCGAATGTGCTTCCAAACGGAAAACCACTAATGATCTCAACTGTTAAAGCAAAACGGTTATTAACGTTTACTCCTCCAGGAAAAGTTACGTTTATATAACCCGTTCCATTGTCTGGATAAGACCACCAAGTATGGTTTACTGTAGCAATAGGAGTGGTTGGTTTACCACTTAAATCTACGTTATAAACCCCAATTCGTAAAGGTACGCCAGATAAAAAACCTAAAACAGGATTGTTTCCATACACCCTCACGCTCACAATTTTGCCTGGACCTTGATAATTGTAGGTTTGAGAGGCTTTTTCCTCAAACCCGTTTTTTAATTGGACGTAACCCGTTGCCCCCACATTTTTGGACGCGACAAATCCGTTAAAGTCATTAGCACAAGGTGTTTGTGCCTGCCCACTAGATAGCCACAAACAGACACCCGTGGCTAAGAGCGTAATTTTTCTTTTCATCTTTTCATTTTTTAGTGAATAATAATTGATGCAAAGTTTAAAAGGTGTGGCTACTTTTGGCTTACATTAAATCTGATTTGAATTGCAAAAATTCTTCGGAGCATTATTTCTAAGTACTTGAAGAATAAACGATCATTGTTCAACACGATCTGCAAGTTTTCAAGATGCTATTCATTAATTACAATTTTATGTGGCTTTGAGCAGCGGTTAGGTAGATTGCGTTGCAGTAAATTTAATTTCTTTGGTATCACCTCCCTTAGTCCCTCCTCAAGGAGGGAAACCAAACCTCCTCCCTTGAGGGAGGATCGAGGAGGGTGATTTCAATTATTATTTGTTAATGCCTAAAAAAGCTTGACCGTTTTCGTCCTCTTTATCTCTAGAATATTTCAGAAAATACATCTAGATTCTGAGGCTTTGTTTGCCTTTGCTAAAATACTATTTTTTTCTATCTCTTTGGGTGTTTTAAAATTAAGACTTTTATGAGGTCTTTCATTGTTATAAAGAGACACTGATCGGTCAAGTTCTTTAACTAGTTCTTGGTAGTTTCTAATGTTCCTATGTTTCAAGTAATTATTTTTTATTATCCCATTTATGCGTTCTGCTTTTCCGTTTTCATACGCAAATTCACACATGCTATTTTGAAAGTTATATTGCTTAGTAAGTTTTAAAAATTCTTTGTCATAATATTGTCCACCACCATCTGAATGAAGAATAATACCTTTTTTTAATTTATGCTTTTTGTACTTCAAAAGCATCATTAACGCTGGTAAAGTTGTCTGTTCTGTAGTTAGTCTTTTACTAGCGCAATATCCCAAAATGTATCTACTATGAGCGTCCATTATAAAGGTTAAATAATAAAAAGTTCCTTGCACATCGAAATATGTAATATCACTTACATACGCTTGATCAATAGCTTTGATTATCAGCCCTTTGTACAAGTTGTCAAACCTAATTACTCCAGTACTGAATGTAGTTCTGGCTCTATTTATTAAACGTTGTTGAACCATTCCCCATTCAAAACACAAACTTTCAAATTTATCTCTACCAATACCATCTGGATTGATTTTATAATACATAGCGCGACAACTAAGTGTAGGGTGATCATTCCTAACTTCGAAAACAATTTTGTGTAGATTTTCAAACATACTTTGTTGTTCTAATTGACTATTCAAGTGCTGATGAAGGCCTTGCTTTGTAAAACCAATTGCGCCATAAAACTTATTCAAACTCACGGTTATTTTTTCTCTGTTGTACCAGTAGAAAAGGATGGTTCGGAATCGAATTTTTTTTTAATATCTACATTGTATTCTTGCTCTGCTAATTCAATCATCTTTTCTTGAAAATCAATAACAATTTGTTTTTGACCTACGATACGTTCCAGTTCAGCAACTTTTTGAAGAAGTGCTAAAACTCGTTTTGTTTCACTTTCCATTTCAACTACCAAACGTACTCCATTTTTGTCTTTTAAGCTATATTTATCAATCCACTTATAAACATTATTTGATCGAACTTGATACGCTCTACTTACCTCTGAAACGGTAGTTTGCTTTCGTTCAATCTCTTTCACTTTTTGTCGTTTAAAGTCTTCGCTAAAAGTCCGAGCTCTGCGCTCTGCTGTGCTTAACTCAAATTGTTGTCTTGTTGCCATTTTTATATTCATTTTTAAAAGTTAAAATATCTCTTAATAACGGTCAACTTATTTCAGGCACTGACAATTTAAATCAAAGTCCACCGAGCAATACATGATGAGTTTATCGAATCATGTCGAGGTGGGCTTTTTATTCCAACTATTAATTCATTTATTCAGTGAATTTTTGTATATTTAGGTAGCAAAGCTATAATATGAGTGATTTACGAAATTTCAATGAACAACCTGTTCGAACAGCTTGGATCGACGAACAAAACAGATGGTATTTTTCAATAGTGGATGTAATTGCGGCATTAACGGATAGCCCAAATCCAAATAATTATTGGAAGGTGCTAAAACACAGACTAAGAAAAGAAGGTAGTGAGTTGGTTACAAATTGTAACCAACTGAAAATGATTTCTTCGGATGGAAAATACTATAAAACAGATGTCGCAGACACTGAACAACTTTTTAGGTTGATTCAATCTATCCCATCTCCAAAAGCAGAGCCTTTTAAACTATGGCTCGCACAAGTTGGAAGTGAACGGCTTGATGAAATGGAGGATCCAGAAATTAGCATTGATCGTGCTCTCGAGAATTATAGACGTTTGGGGTATTCAGAAAATTGGATAAACCAGCGCTTGAAAAGTATTGAAATTCGAAAAGAATTAACTGATGAATGGAAACGAGTTGGAGTTCAAGAAGGTGCTCAGTTTGCTACATTAACTGATATTATCACGAAAAACTGGGCAGGGTTAACAACTAAAGAATACAAAATCTTAAAAGGATTAAAAAAGGAAAATTTGAGAGACAACATGTCAAATACTGAATTAATTTTAAATATGTTGGCAGAAGCTTCAACCAAAGATATTTCCAATGCGACGAATCCAAAAAATCTAGAAGAAAGTAAAAATGTAGCTAAACAAGGAGGAAATGTTGCCAAGGTTGCTAGAAAAGAACTAGAATCAAAAACGGGTCAAAAAGTTGTTTCAAAGTCAAATGCAAAAAAAGGATTAAAGGGATAATGAGACTTGTGTTGGATTAATAAATGGTAGAAACTATTTTTCATGGTTATATATATTTTACCCATAGGCTCGGGTTTAAACGCGAGCCTATGGGGTTTTGTAACAAATTACCGCATCAAAAACATGCAAATAAATGAATGAAAAATAGGAGTGATTTTTAGTTCAAAACAACTAATTTTCGCTAAAAAAGATGACAACTAATTTAATAAATCAGGCTTATTCAGAAGCACGAACGCGACTTACAACTTTACTAGAAATCATCACTGAAATTGATTTAACCAAAAAACTACAGCCGGCTCCAAATAGTGTTGGATTTTTATTGAGGCATATTGGGGATGTAGAATTGTTATTTGCCAAAAATGTTTTTCATGGCAGTGATATTCATGTAGTTGCCAAAACCCTCATTGATGGTAAAGATTCAGGTACCTGGACTAATTTAGAAGAAATCAAGACGTATTTACAAGAAGCATTTCATAGCTTGATTGAAGTAATTAAAACCCAGCCCGATAATTCATGGAGCGAGTTGATTACAACTAAAGAATTCGGAACAAAAACAAAAGCAGAAGCCTTTGGTAGAATAGTATCACATACTGCCTATCACAGCGGTCAAATTGCCATATTATTGAAATATGGAAGATAAACCACTTTCAATAGTATCAGCCTCTCAAATGCGCGAAGCAGATCAATTTACTCTAACAAACGAACCAATTTCTTCGCCGAAGCTCATGGAGAGAGCTGCTTTCGCTTGTTTTCAATGGATTGAACAAAAAATGGATCTCAAACAACATTTTGTTATTTTTTGCGGAATTGGAAATAACGGTGGTGATGGATTAGCATTGGCAAAAATACTCGGTAAAAATAATTGCTTTGTTTCAGTATATGTTGTGGGAGATTCTAATAGAAGCAGCGATGATTTCAAATTTCAATTAGCGAATTTAATAAACGCAACCCTTTTACCCATCAACCATATTCATTCAGATGAACAAATTCCAGAATTGAAACATGACTGTGTTATTGTGGATGCTATTTTCGGAGCAGGATTGAACAGACCCATTGAAGGACTGGAAAAAGAAGTAGTTAATAAAATCAATCAATCCAATTATATCGTTATTTCCATTGACCTACCTTCCGGATTGTTTTGTGAAGACAATTCTCAAAACAACTCAGGTTCTATCGTTCAAGCAACATACACATTGACTTTCGAACGACCTAAACTAGCATTTTTACTAAGTGATTTTGGAGAAAAGGCGGGCGAATGGGAAATATTATCGATTGGGTTGAATCACCCATTTATAGATGGATTGCATACTCCATATTTCTTTTTGACAAAGTCTTATATTCAACCTTTGCTTAAAAAAAGAAATAAGTTTTCGCACAAAGGAAGTTATGGACATACGTTATTAGTTACGGGTTCGAAAGGAAAAATGGGAGCTGCAGTATTGGCTACCAAAGCAGCCTTGCATTCAGGTGCTGGGCTAGTCACGACTTTTGTTCCGCAATGTGGATATAACATCATACAAACATCGTGTCCGGAAGCCATGTGTGTCACTTCCAACGAGGTAGATTTCATCGATGGAGCGATTGACTTGAAAGGGTATCAATCAATTGGTCTTGGTCCGGGAATTGGAACACAACCTAGCACTTCAGAAATGGTTTTGAAAATCATTCAACAAGCAAATTGCCCATTGGTTATAGACGCTGATGCATTAAACATTTTATCAGATCATCGAGATTTCATGAAATTTGTTCCAAAAAATACCGTTTTGACACCTCATCCCAAAGAATTTGATCGATTGTTTGGTAACTCTGAATCTGCTTATTACCGACTTCAAAAGCAACTAGAAAAATCGAAAGCACATTCCATTTATATTTTACTAAAAGGGGCACATTCTTCTTTGTCAACTCCTTCAGGTGAAGTTTATTTCAATTCAACCGGAAATCCAGGAATGGCAAAAGGTGGATCAGGAGACGTATTGACAGGAATGGTTAGCTCCTTACTGGCTCAAGCCTATTCACCGCTTGAAGCAACAACAATTGGAATGTTTCTTCATGGTTTAGCGGGAGATAGTGCACAAGAACAATTTACAGAAGACTCTATGAGTGCCACACAATTAATAGATTGCATACCGAAGGCTTTTATTTTGCTACATGAGAAAGTATTTCAGTCAATAAATTCTTGACCCCAACTATATAAAGACGTGATACTCGGTAATAGCTTTTCTCCTTTAACAGTTAACGTATATTCAACGGTTGGAGGAACAGTTGCGAAAACTTCTCTTGTAATTATACCATTGGCATCCATATTTTTCAATTCCTTGACTAACATTCTTGTATTAATTCCTTCTACATTTCTTTCTAATTCTTTGAAACGCATTTTACCCTTTGATAAATGATAAATGATAGGCATTGCCCATTTTCCGCCAATTATATCGAGTACATCTTTTAAAGAGCAATTATTTTCAGAAATATTTACTTTTTTATTTGTCATAACTATTTGATTTTGTTCATTGCTTTACTACAGGTTACTACTGTACATTCGTGTAACTACTTTTAAAAGTAAAGTATTGAGCGTAGATTCGCACTATATTTATTAAAAAAAATGAAAATGAAATTACTCGAATCGACAAAAATTGGCAATAAGATATTAAAAAACAGAATGGTCATGGCACCAATGACTCGGTCTCGAGCAGACATCAACGGAATAGTGAACCATTCAACAAGTATTTATTATTCTCAGCGAGCAAGTGCAGGATTAATCATAAGTGAAGCCATAAATATTAGCCAACAAGCAGCCGGGAGCCCATTTACACCCGGCATTTATAGCAAAGAGCAAATTGAAGCATGGAAAGAAGTCACAAGGGCTGTACACCAACAAGGAGGTATTATTTATGCCCAATTGTGGCATACAGGTCGTGTAGGTCATAGCTTAGTAAAAAATGGTAATTTACCGGAAGCACCATCTGCGATAGCAATTGAAGGTCAGCAACATTTCACCATGGAAGGTATGAAAGACTATGAAACTCCGAGAGAACTTACTGAGGAGGAAATAACAAGAATTATTCAAGACTACAAACAAGCCGCAACGAATGCCCTGGAAGCAGGATTTGATGGTGTAGAACTTCACGCTGCTTTTGGATATTTACCTAATCAGTTTTTGGCTGAAAGTTCAAATAAACGCAAGGACAACTATGGTGGAAGCCTTGAAAATAGAAACCGTTTTGTAATAGAAGTAATGCAAGAAATGGTTGATGCAATTGGTGCTGATATGGTTGCAATTCGAATCTCCCCAACAAGTACCTATAATTCTATTTCACACGAAAATCCGGTAGAACAATTCACCTTACTTATAAACGAATTAAATAATATGCCGCTTTCATACATTCATATTATGAACGTTCCCTTTCCTGCCGATAAATTCCCACAATATCCCTTGAACTCAGTCGAGACATTCGGAAAAATCTCTAAGCATCCAATCATTGCAAACTGTGGTTACAATAGAGAAACCGGAGAGGCTGAATTGGAAAAAGGAATAGCACAACTTATTTCATATGGAACATTGTTTTTAGCCAATCCTGATTTACCGAAACGTTTTGAATTGAATGCGGAACTGAACGAACCAGATAGAGCTACGATGTATGGTGGGAAAGATCAAGGGTATATTGATTATCCTTTTTTAGAACAATAAATTTGTAAACTAATGACAAAAAAAAATATCCAAATCTCATTACTATTCGTAATATTAATATTTTCAAATAACATTCATTCACAATCTAATATAAATAAAATGGAACAAAACAGAATTCAAGCAATTTTAACCATTGACACAGAAAACTTACCTGCAAACTTTCAGGAAATAATTAAACACGAACAAGAAGTCGTGGCAAAATGGAAAGAAGAAGGTGTTTTAGAAAGCTTATTTTTAAGACATTCCAAAAATGGAGCTATCTTAATTTTTAAAGGCATTGACGAAGCTAGAGCGAAAGAATTAATGGAAACACTTCCTTTGTACAAGTTGCAGAAAAGTGTTGAATATTATAGTTTAATCAAACAGTTTTAAGCTTTTTTCGGAGCAGATCTCGACCAACTTCGATAACTCATAACAAGCCGCTCGTTCTGCTTTTATTTCTATATAACTGAACGAGTATCGAGCGACTTGTTATGAGTCTGTTGTTTTTTATCGCGATGCTTAACTATCAGCTATCACCTTTTCGTTCTAAACTCATCATGGTTTTTTCTTAACTAATTTCATTTCAACCCTTCTATTGAGCTGATTCTCTTGTTTGGAACAACGATCCCCTTCGGTACAATTATTAACTAATTTGGTTAAACCATAGGCTGTTGCTTGGATGCGATTGGGATCAATTCCATTTTTTTCTAAATGGTTCATGACGGATTGGTTTCTATTTTTGGATAAAACCATATTGTATTCTGGTGTTCCGTAACTATCCGTGTGACCACCGATTACTAGTATCGATGATGGATTTTTAGAAAGCTCTGCTTTCACTTGTTCCAATTTCGATTTTTCATTTTGACGAATAAAATACTTATCGAAATCAAAATAGATGATAAAGTCAATTCCATCTTTGGTTGTGTAACCCAATGAATCAACAAACGAGTCAAAATCGGTCACTTTTACAACCACTGGCAAACTGTCAATTACTTTCGCTACTATCACCGTATCCTTCTTTTCTTTCCATCCAATAATGTAATCTGATAAAAGTAAGTTAGTATCTTTTAAATCGGTAAAATCGAAATAATAGATGTCGTCGTCACCATTTATTTGAGTTTTTCTGTTCGAGCTTAGATACCCCTTTTTATTATCGCTGAAAGAAATTAAACCAATTTCATCATACGCAGAATTTATGGGTTGTTTTAGTACATGAGCCTTTCCTAGTTGGTTCTTCTCCATTTTTGAAACGCAAAGATCAAACCCGCCAAATCCAGCATATCCATCCGAGGAAAAATATAAATTCCCATTAGCATCCAATGAGGGGAAATTCTCATTATTTATTGTGTTAACAGATGTTCCTGCGTTGATTGGTTTACTCCAAGTACCGTTAGTCAATTCTGAATAAAAAATATCTGTCCCTCCCCTTCCTGATGTCATGTCAGAAACAAAATACAAGCGTTTTCCATCCGCGGTTAGGCATGGATTTCCAACGGAGTAAATATCGCTATTAAATGGCAATGGTTTTGCTTTTAACCATTTTCCATTTTGATTAACTGAACTAAAAAGTTTGATGCGCTCAATTTCAAGGTCCTTTCTATCCTTCCCTTTTAAAAATTTATCAACTCTAGAAAAATACATAGTATCATAATTTTTCGAGAAACATACCGGACCATCGTGGTATCGTTTGTTGACTTTTTTTCCACCAAAAGGGACTACCTCCAACAAATTTTTTCCATCGCTTTCAATTTTAGATTGGTATAAATCAAAATATGATTGTCCATTCCATCCATTTTTTTTAGAGTGGGTTTGTGATTTCCTGGAGGATGTGAAAACTACAGATTCTTGATAAAGTACAGGACTAAAATCGGAAAACTCGGTATTGGAAAAAACCATATTTTCTATCACCACTGGTTGATCTGATTGAATATCCTCTTCCAAAATCCTCCATGATTCTTGAATGTGTGGAATTCGAGGATCGTTGGGCTTAGCCAGTTGAAAATTGAGAAAAGCTTTTTTTGCTTGTTCATGCAACCCATTCGTTTTTAAAACCTGGCCGTAATGAAAATAAAATTCCGGATCCGAATATCGACCATAAGAATTTACATGATCATACGCATCTTGTTCTTCCGTTTTGTAGTTGTTCATTTTTCGGTAACACTCACCCAATTTGTAATAATCATCAGCATTGGGGTTTTTTGTTACTTTTTTTTCATACAACTTAGCTGCTTTAAAATAATCCCAGTGCTCAAATTTTCGATCTGATTTTGCAGTTTGTCCGTTTGCTACAAATCCCATAAATGGAATAAGCAGCGTAAAAAATATATTTTTCATTGTGTTTTGGTTTTGATTAAAAAAATCGTGGATTTGACATTTTGGTTTTAGCAGGACTTAAATCCCATCCCAGCATGATTTCATGGGTTCCGCTATTGTAAGAACCTGTTTGATTGATATAATAATCAAAAGAATAGGCCAAGCGCAATAAATTCGAAAATTCAAATTGAACGAGGGCAACCAACATATTATCGGAACCATTCATATTTATTCGATCTCCGTAGCGATACCCCAATCCAAAATAATAGCGTTTACTGAAAATCAATGTTGCATTCACATCAATAACCGCCGGTGAAGCTTGAACATATTTCACTAAAATGGATGGACGTAAGTCTAGCTGACTTTTCAAGGGCAATACAATTCCTGATGTCAGAAAATACTGTCTAAAAAATCGCGCTTGATCAGACCCTGCAGTTTTCGTGAAACCAAATTTAGACTCCATGAGGTGGTTGGAACTTAGTCCGGCATAAAAGCGTTTTTGATAAAAATACATTCCAAATGCAGCATCTGGAACCCAACTGTTGGCAGGATTATCTAAGAAAGATAAATCAGTGGGATCTTCCACGTGAATTCGATCCCATTTAATATTTAAATTATTGAGCATTCCAGTCACTCCTAAGGATAATTTTGCCGTTTTTGTTACTGGAATATGATACGCATAAGTCAAATTGATTCCTGTATTTCTCATGGGACCAATTTTGTCATTATACACTTGCAATCCCAGTCCCAGTTTAGTATTTGGAACAGCACTGTGTAAACTCAAGATTTGAGTACTAGGGGCATCTTCCATTCCAGCCCACTGACTGCGATGAACCAACGTTCCAGAAAATGTTTCTCTGCTTCCTGCATAAGCAGGATTTATAAATGTTGGATTAAAAAAATACATCGAGAAACTGGCGTCTTGTTGCGCATGCACTGCAGAAGCAACGATGAATGCACTTATGATGATTATTGTTTTCATGATTTGTTCGTTTTCTTGTTTTCGTTTTCTTGTCGCTATACTTTGTCTTTAAACTTACTTCGCTTCCCTCAACTCCGCTCGACCTTCCTATTTTTGAGTGTCGAGCGACTTGTTGAGAGTTTGCCGTTTTATGTCGAGATACGATTTATCTTTTAATAAATACCCAGCCTCGTTTTTCTTCCTCTCCGTATTCAATGATGTAGAAATAAGTTCCATCTGCGAGTTCTTCTCCATTGGTGTTTTTACCCTCGAATCGGTTTATCTCGTTATCATAGTTTTCAGTAATCCAAACCTCATTTCCCCAACGATTTATGATTGTCACTTTATTTTCGGCAAAATAATTTAAGATTGGAATGTTCCAGTAATCGTTCTTACCATCCGAGTTTGGTGAAAATCCATTGTAAAAATCAATGTCAATTTTAGCATTTACAACTTGACTCGATGTGTCTGATCCACATTTATTGGTTGCAATCAATTCAACTATATAATTTCCCGTTGTATTGAATGTATGGTATGGATCCTGCTCAACGCTGTTTTGACTGTCATTAAAATTCCAATAATATGAATTTGAATTTGTCGATTGATTGATAAAATTAAATGAGTTTTCAGATATCGTCTCAACGGAGAACAAGGCAGTAGGATAAGGAATTAATTTCAATTTGGTAATAATAATTGAATCACACCCCGTGCTGGTAGATAATGTATCGGAGTAAGTATCAGCATCAAACACATAATTTCCTCCTAAGAATGTACTATCCCCTTCACAAATTGATGCATTGATGAAAACTTCTTTATTTGGATGAACTGTTAAAATGGTATTTATTATTGAATCACAACCCGTTACAGAAGGAACTGATGCAAAATAAGATCCTGAACTCGTCAACATAAGCTCTCCGAACATATAATACGTTCCTTCACATATAGAAGCATAAATCGTTGTTATAATGTTCTGTTTTACAAGTAGATTAACCTGTGTAACAGAGTCACAACCAGATAAGGTTTGAAATACATCGTAGTAAACTCCTGGTTGAGTTTGATAAACTCCTCCGATGCTTAAACTATCGCCTTCACAGATTGAAACACTCAGAACTGTATTCTCGATAGGATTTACTTCCAAAACTATTGTTCTTATTGAATCACAACCAAATTGCGTAGTCAAACTTTGTATATAAGTACCTGAAAATTGTTGATACTGTCCAAAAATCAAAGCACTATCTCCCTCACAAATAGTCAGAGTTAAATTATAATCATAGGTTGGATTCACGCTTAAGACATTATAAACCGTTGAATCACATCCAGTTGCTGTTTGAAGACTATCTATATAAACACCCGGCGTTGTTCTGATTGAACCACTTAGGAAAATACTTTCTCCTTCACAAATTGATGAATAAACAGAAACCACATGTCCCGGATTTACAATCAATGTAGTTCTCAATACTGAATCACAACCTTTGTTGGTTGAAAGTGTATCAAAGTAGATTCCTGCTGTCGTTTGATTTGATCCTCCCAACAAAATACTTTCTCCTTGACAGATTTCTGCTGTTAGGTTCGTTAAGTAAATTGGATTGACAATCAATGTAGTTCTCAAAACGGAATCACATCCTTTGTTGGTTGAAAGTGTATCGAAATAAATTCCTGCGGTGGTTTGATTGGATCCTCCCAACAAGATACTTTCGCCTTGACAGATTCCTGCTGTTAGGTTGGTCAAATAAGTTGGATTTACAATCAATGTGGTTCTTAATACTGAGTCACAGCCTTTGTTGGTTGAAAGTGTATCGAAATAGATTCCAGCTGTGGTTTGATTTGATCCTCCCAACAAGATGCTTTCGCCTTGACAGATTTCTGCTGTTAGGTTCGTTAAGTAGATTGGATTGACAATTAACGTAGTTCGTAAAACCGAATCACAGCCTTTGTTTGTTGCAAGTGTATCGAAATATATTCCGGCTGTAGTTTGATTTAATCCACCTAACAAAATACTTTCTCCTTGACAGATTTCTGCCGTTAGGTTCGTTAAGTAAATTGGATTTACAATCAACGTGGTTCGCAATACTGAATCACAGCCTTTGTTGGTTGAAAGTGTATCAAAGTAGATTCCTGCTGTGGTTTGATTTGATCCTCCCAACAAGATGCTTTCGCCTTGACAAATTTCTGCTGTTAGATTCGTTAAGTAAATTGGATTTACAATCAACGTGGTTCTCAAAACGGAATCACAGCCTTTGTTGGTTGAAAGTGTATCGAAATAAATTCCTGCAGCTGTTTGATTTGCTCCTC